>NZ_JBIVPU010000005.1:0-58500 GCF_044754805.1 Kitasatospora sp. NPDC092948
GACCTGTCGATCGTACCGATCACCGCGACGGGCCCGCCGGCCCTTCGGCAGCGGTCCGGTCTACGACTCTTCCGCAGATCTCAAACGCGGTCTCAGATTGAAGGCTTTCATAATCTGCACTGCCAGGCGATCGGGAAGCGGGCGCTCATCATATAGCAACCCGTTGATCTGATGCAGAGAAACCTGAGTCTCCCTCACGATGGTGAGAATTATATCATTCTTTTCCTTTGGAGACTTCCGTAGAATCCAGGCCCGCAGGGCATCCGATTTCTTCAGTGTTTGAGCTTCTCGAATTCGACGATTTGCACCGTCCTTCAATCCTTCCCGATCCCACCCCGAATACCCTAGCGAAAGGATCTCAAGCCTTCCAATTTCGCGCTCCACCTTGGGCACCTCGCCCGGATGGGCCATAGCCAATAGCTGAAGCCATTTGGTCACGTCGGCAAAATTATCCACACCGCATGCCTGAAGATAGGAAACCAGCAGCAGAACATTGACCGGCCTCGCTCCGGATATGGCCGCAGCAATCGCCGAGTGCGAATACCTGGAGCCTCGAGCGACCTCACGAAGAGAGAGGGACCTGTACTGTCGGAGCGATTCCATGGAAAGTCGAAGGTCAAGAGACGAAGAGGCCCGGTGCGGCGGCGTCATGCTCCCGGTTCGCTGCCAGCGCTTCCAGGTCTTGCCCCACGAGGCTCTGCGCCTGGTCTCCGCAGTGAGATCGCCCAACGGAACAGCAGCATGATTGTTCTTATATCTGATATCCCTGCTCGTCTCCTCCCATCTCCGACGCCACTCCTCAATTTCGCCGCCACATGCCTCGACATAGGCCTTAGTCGTGCGCCATGTCGGAAATCTCATTCCCCCGGCTGCTCCAGATAGCGAGGCGACCGACGCGTCGCACATCTGCGACATCTCAGACAGCGTGAAATTCCCCGAATTCTGACGCAGGACGCGCAGGGCCGCAGCAAAATCAACAACTTTTGGATCCGCCCCGTCGGACGGCAAAGGAACTGTCGGCCTACCCACTTCTCTCCCCAGGAAAGCAAAGACTGCGGGGCTCCTCATGAATGGAGCCCCGCATCATCCGACGGCTAGGCCAAGCGGCGGCGCAAGTCGGCCGCAAGGAGGCCGGCTGCTGCAGCCGCCTGAACGGCTGCAGCGATCGTCCAACCCTTGAGCAGGAGCGCCAGGATGAAGACGATCAGCAGGAGAGCGGAGATCGGCGCGGCTTCGCGCCGAGAAACAGTTCGCCTCTTGCGAGACATATGCACCTCTTGAGTCTTTGGAGCAGCAATGTGCTGCAGGTCGATCCGGACCATGCCTAGGCAGCTGGGCGGTTGGCGCCATCCAGCGGCAGCATCATCGTCCCCGACTCGCCGACGGCCTGTCCATTCGCACTGTACAGAAGGTGAAAAACCAGAAGGCGGTTATTCACAATCTGGACACACCATTCGGGGGTCTGAGCTGAAAAATCCTGATCTCAAGAAAAGTCGCAGGTCAGCGCATCGTTTTTCAGTCCTTGTCTTCTGCTGTACACACGGCAGGCAGCTCCGCTGCCAGGGCGGGCATCATCTCTGCAATGATGAGGAAGCCGCTCTCTTGCGAGTGGCAGCTTGATCGTTTGGCACCTCAGTCTCTGATCCGGACCGTTGCCTCGCACAAGCACGGGAACGCCTGTTGGCGCAGGCTGAACCACGAGGGGCCGATCAACCATCGGTCCCTCTCCGTCTATCTGGTGCACCCCATACGACCCATGACGCCAGGGCGATGCCGAGGGCACCTCGTACCGTCGCTGCGAGTGGCGTCCAGCCGCTCGCTAACGTGGCTGACCATGCCGACATGCTCGCGCCTCACGAAATCAACGGGGCTGCCTTGCCGCAGGGAAGCAGCGGAATGGCCCGGACCCTACGACGGCCTCCCACCCGCAGTCGCGGCCTGCCACGCCCACATGACCCAGAGAGAATGGACGGCCTGCCTAGAGGCTCGCAAACGCCAATCCGCAGAGCTACAGGCACACTGGGCAGCGCAGCGAGCCGAACGCGGGGCTTCGGACGAAGCACCCACTCCTCGACCGTTCCAACCAGTGCGGCAGCCCTGCATAAACCGGTGCGTCTCGCAGGAACAAGCGTGGGGTCGCGACTCAGACAGCGCGTCGTGCCTGTGCGCCCACTGCGATGGCTACGTCTGCCTGTCATGTGGCACCACTGAAGTCGACGGCCTCCTCGAGTTCTGCGCCCCCTGCTCCGCCCGAGAGGAGCTCAGCTACAACGACTACTGGGACAACCACCGCTGGGATACCCCTCCAGAGGACTGGATTCCACCAAGAGATCAGCTGTCCCACCTGGTCAACAAACTCGTCGCCATGACCGGGAGGACACATCGCGAGGTTAACGGGCGGATCAACCGGGCGGCGGGCGTGACCACACGGTCAGGGGCAGACGACCAGGTGCTATATCGCGCAGTTGACGCTGCGCGCGTCTGGCTTCACCAAATCGCCAGATCAGCTGGTCCACCACCCGAACGCTGAATGCGCCATCAGCCCGCACGTCGCAGACCGCCGCCGACACCGAAGACGTCATCGAAGCGATGAGCCTGACGGGTGCTCACCAGGTAGTAGGAGCCGCCGGGGTGCTTGATGGACGGGGGCGCGACGCACCCGATCCCCTGCTCCCGCTCCGCTGCCCCGCAACAGCCTCCGCCGGCCTGCACCGGACCGCGCCGGCTGCTCACCGACGCCCTGACGCCCCACCACCCGGCAGCCGTCCACGGCACGGTGCAGCGCGCCTCGGACACCACCCGCCCCACCGCGTACGTCACGCTCGTCACCGCCGCGCCCAGCACCGACGGGCAGCCGTTCGCCGTCCGGGCTGCGCACCGGCCGGCCCACGCTGCTGCACACGATCCGGTCCGGGCCCGGTACCGGCGGTGGACACCCGGCCGCTGCGGCCAAAGGCGGACGAGGTGCCGCTGTGGCCGAGCACCCAGTGGCCCGAACACCGGGGAACCCACCACCATCGCCCACCCCCGGGGCGGCGCGGACCGGTGTTCGCGCGCCGGGTTCTGGTCCAATCACCTCCTGGCCATGTGCCGGTTCACCTCGGGTGGGACCCGGCCGGCACCCGAGTGGTTCGGTGACGACGGCGCCGACACGGACGCCCTGTCCGAAGTCCTCCTGGACGACCAGGCCTGGCCGGCGTTCCGTATCCCGTTCCAAGGCGGTCACAGCGCTGTCGTCGTCTACCGGAACCTCATCGGTGACTTCGGGATCGACTACGTGCTGACCCAAGCGGATTGGCCTCGGACGGAGGTTCTGTCCAGCTTTGACGGCGACTGGTACGGCCCGGGCCTGTCCTGGCGCGACATCGTGCACATCGCCGAGACGCCGGACCTGACCGCACCCGGCGTGTACGACATTTCGGCCCGATTCCTGCTCCTGCTGCCGCTGCTCGCTGACGACGAGCTGCCGCCGGCAGCGCCAGCACGGGTAAGCGCCGCGCTCACAGCCGTCGGAGCCCCCGAGGACTCTGCCCAGCACACGGCGGACCATCTCCTTCGGAACAGGCGGCCCACAGCCAGGAACCGTGGTGGCGCCGACTCCCCTTTGAGCGGCAGCAGCAACCGGCACACTGAGCCGGACTCGGACGAATCGGCAGTGTTGTGGGCACTCAACCTCACCCGATACCAGAACGATGCCCTCGCCGACGCCCTGGAAAGTAGGCCGCTGCCGACACCAGCTTCTTGAGTGCCACGAGCTGGCTCCCGGAGCAGTGATCACGGCTGGGATGATCTCGCCATGGCTGGTGTGATCACGGCGTCGGAGTCGTCCTGGATATCCCCGTTCACGGGGCTGAGCCCGCGCGACTTCGGCAAGCTGATCACGATGCTGCGGCGAGAGGGCGCTGACATCGTGCGGCCGGGCCGGCCCTGGAGCCTTCCGCTGGAGGACCCGGTCCTGCTGGTCGCGGCCTACTGGCGGACCAACCTGACGCTACGGCAGCTCGCGCCGCTGTTCGGCGTGTCCAAGTCGGCGGCCGATCGGATCATCGACCACGTCGGCCCCCTGCTTGCGCTCAAGCCCCGGCGCCGGTTCCGCAAGGACACCGTGCTGATCGTCGATGGCACCCTCGTCCCCACTCGCGACCACACCATCGCGGAGAAGTCGAAGAACTACAGGTACTCCACCAACCATCAGGTCGTCGTCGACGCTCACACCCGCCTGGTCGTCGCGGTAGGCACCCCGGTCCCGGGCAACCGCAACGACTGCAAGGCATGGGCGGAATCCGGCGCCAAGGCCGCCGTCGGCCGGACCACCACCATCGCCGACGGAGGCTACCCCGGCACCGGTCTCGTGATCCCGCACCGCCGGCCCAAGGGCGGCGAGCTCACCGAATGGCAGACCGAACACAATCGCGACCACAAGCGGGTCCGGGCCCGCGTCGAGCACGTCTTCGCCCGGATGAAGGCATGGAAGATCCTTCGCGACTGCCGTCTCAAGGGCGATGGCGTCCACCACGCCATGCTCGGCATCGCCCGCCTCCACAATCTCCTCCAGGCTGCATAGCCCGGGTCTGCCACCGGTGGACGAGGCTTGCCCAGCCACCGGTGGCGATCAATTACGGGACAGCCCTTAGACGACGACCTCGATCGCCTCCATCGGACGCGCCTGCAAGGTTGTGCCGACCTGGATGTAAGAACCGGTCGCCCAGCCCTGCCAGCCGACGTTGCGCAGGTGCGCGTTGGCCGACACCGTGCCGTTGCCGATCTGGAGCTCGACAGCTTCGATCGCCCGGTTCTGGTGCTGGGTGCCGATGTACAGGTCCTGGCCGTCCGCCACGCAGACCCAGGACTGCCAGCCGACGTCGGAGACGTGAGCACGGGCACACAAGCCCCCCGTGCCGGACGTCGCGAAGTTGAGCATCTCAACCTGCTTGGCCAGGCTGGTGGTGCCGGCCATGGCGCCGTTGCAGGCAACGAAGTTCTGCCAGGCGTCGTCCTGAACGTAGGCCTTGTAGCAGATGGAGCGGCCGCTCAGATTCTGCGCGGCGGTCGCCTGGGCAGTGCCGGAGGTGGCGGCGCCGGCGGAGCCGGCGCCGATCAGCGAACCGCTGACGGCGAGTGCCGCGGCGGCCAGGGTCATGGACAGTGCTTTGCGCATGGGCATGCCTTTCCAGGACGTAACCAGTACGGCGCCTTAACGGGGCCGGCACCGCCGAGATGATTAATGCTGTGCACTCAAACTTGGATAGTCAATCTTTAAAGATGTTGATCCGATCGCCTATCGTATGGATATTTTCCGTAAAGTCCGTAATTGATCCGGTGGAATTCTGGTCGCCAGGAGATCAATTTGGCTTGATCCGATGGACGGCAAGCACGCCGGAGCACCGTAGACACCGACGACCAGCCCGGCCCGCCCGGGCGGCCGCGACCTCCGCGGCCCGAAAGCGGCCGAACCGGGACGAGCTCCTCCTCCGCCCGGGCACCGGGCACACGCCCGGCCCCCTGCTCCCCACCGGCGACAGCGGCGACGTCGACCCGGCCGCCGCGCGGCAGCCCAGCCCGTCCGGCTGCACACGGTCGAGGCACCGGCGACGACGGCGACAGCGACGGCGACGGCCACCGAACCACTCGGCCCGCCGACCGACCACCCGAACCCCCAGACCCCCAGACCCGCAAAGCGGCCGAGACGGCGCCGAAGCAGCCGCCCGCCGCCGAGGGCACCGGATCGGGGTTTGACCTTTGACAGGTGACCTTGACCGATTGACATGTGAGTTCGACCGGCCGGGCCAGGGCGCTCCCCGCGGTCGTCGGCCGGATCTCACAGCCGTCCCGCTACCCCTGCGGGGGAAGAGCCGAGTTGCGGCGGGTCTCCTTGATGTGGCTGTCGATGTACCGGGCGAGGATCAGGCCGTCCTGCGGATCGTCGGCCTGGAAGGAGATGCGCCGGAGCAGCAGGACGTCGTCGAGCGTGATGCCTTCGCGGGCCAGGACGAAGACGAGGGCGAGGAAGGCGGCGCGGGCGTTGCCGTCGTCGAAGGGGTGGAAGAAGCAGACGTCGAGGTAGGCGCGGGCGGCGCGGGCGGCGCGGGCGGTGATGGGCAGGGGGTTGTCGTCGGGGTGGGAGGCGCTTTCGGCCAGGCAGGAATCCATCAGGGCACGGGTGTCCGGGCCGATGCCGTAGCGTTCCCGGCCTTCTTTCGCGAACGCGGGCGCGCTGCGGAACGGTGGCGGCTGAGCGGTGTCCAGGACGTGCCGCTGCCATCCGCGGAGAAGTTCGAAGTCGAGTGCGGCACCGCGCGCGGCGCCGTCCCGAGCCAGGCCGAGTGCGGCGAGCATGCCCTGGGCGCGAGCGGGGTCCACCGCGTGGTCGAAGGCGCGGATGTCCTCGGCCGCGCCGTCCCGCGCCGCGGTCACTGGTCGACCGTCGTCGGCGGGGCACTCCTGCCAGGGCACAGTCGCACGCGTGGCGAGCCAGCTCTGCAGGTGGTCCCGAAGGGGCGGGTCGGAGCGCACCCCGTGGTCCGGCCGCAGCGACATCGAGAGCCGCTCGGCGATGTCCTCGACCAGTAGCACGTCGGGGGCCGTCCAGCTCTTGAACCGCCCGCCGATCGCCTGCTCCACCATGGCTTGTGCGACCGGCGGCTCGACTCCCCAGCGGGCGAGGACCCAGACGAGCACCTGGTGGCAGTGCCCGTACCAGCCGCTGCCGCCCCCCGTACGGTCGGCCACCTGCAGGACCAGATGGCGAACCGCGCGCTCCCACAGGATCCGCTGCCCCCGACCGAGACGAGCCCCAGCGGATACCCCTCGAACCGCCCGGCAAGACTCTCCAACCACGCACGCCACTCGGACAACGCAACAACGACCCGCACCGGCGTCTCCTGCGCCGTGGTGATCGAGTCCCTGGGACAGCACCAGCTCCCCACCGGCCCGCCGTCGAAGTCGCCCTCGTCGTGTGCCCAGCGCCAGCCCACGGCCCAGCGGCCGTAGTGCTCGACGAGGGCGTGGGACATCGCGTCGGCCCACGGCCTGCCCTCCCCGTAGCTCCACGCGGTCATCGCCCGATCGGCCAAGGAGAGGTCGGGGCGCGGGGGTACGCGCGAGGCCGGCCCGAGAGAACGCACCACTTCCAGTGCGGCGGCGGCGTCGAAGGGATGCCGGGCAGGATCTACGTCCTCCCAGCTCAGGTGGCCGGGGGCCAGCTCATGGATCACCGCGCAAGCCTGCCGCCCGCCCGCTCTCCCCTCAAGCCGTTTTCCGTGGACGCGGCCCCCGGGCAGGCCCGGTGATGCGCGGGCCGGCACGGCGGCAGCCGACACCCCCCGTCCCCCGTCAAGATCAGGCGGCAGAAACCCGGCACCTGTCAGGATCGGGCGACAACCGGTCAAGGCCGCCTGTCGAAGGACACCGCAGTCGGCAGGTTGTCCCAGCTCCGTCCCAGGTGCAGGACGAAACGCCGTCACCGGGGGAAATGACCTGGGACCGCCCCAGCAAAACGGACATTCCGGATGTGCTGGGGCGCCGGTGGGACAGCGCTGGGACAGGGTTGTCCCAGCACTGTCCCAGGCCGCGATCGGGCGCGGCGGCCGGGGTGCCGGGCAGGCCGGCGGCGCCGGTTGCACAGCGGGTCCGGCCCCGTCCCCGAGCGCCGGCACGGGAAAAGGGCCGGCGCTCGGGCAGGGCGGCCGTCCGCGTCGGCGGGCAGGTCCAGCAGCGGCTTGTAGCCGGCCGCGTCGTCGGTGACGAGCCGCCCGACGATCATCCTCGGCCGCAGGGACGAGCCGGAGAAGAGCAAGCCCCGACCGCACATCGACGTCAACCCCACCGACCACGACACGGACGCCGAACTCGAACGCCTCATGGCGCTCGGCGCCCGCCCGGGGGAGTCCTCGCACCTCCCGGCCGACCAGGAGGGCAACGGGTTCTGTCCGCTTGAGGCCCGCCCCGACCCGCTCCGGCCGGCCTGCTGCTCCTACCAGTTCGCCGGGCGACGGCCGCGGGGGCCGTCGCAGGTCACCAGGTGATGAGGACGTACCCGGGGCCCCCGTCGAGGCCGCTGGCGCCGACGTTCCCGGCGTCGCCGGCGAAGCCCGCCTCGCTCGCGGGGTTGGGGGAGGGCGCGCCGCCGTGGCCGCTCATGCCGCCCGTACCGCCGTTGCCGCCCTGCCCGCCGGATCCGCCGACGCCGGCCCCGGCGGGCAGAGCGGCCACCGCTTTGCCGGGCGCACCGCCTGTACCGCCTCTGCCGCCCTCGCCCCCCTGCCCGCCCTCGCCCCCCTGCCCGCCGTAGCCGCCGTACCCCGCCTTTCCGGGCTCGCCGGGGCCACCGGTGACACCCGGCTCCCCGTTTTCACCCGGGCTGCCGGAGCTGCCGGCCAGGCCGGCGCTCTGGGCGAGGGCAGTCCCGCCGTCACAGGTGGCGGCGGGGCCGCCCGCGCCGCCCGCGCCGCCCGCGCCGCCGTTCCGCGAGGCGCCGCCCGGGCCCCCGGCGCCGCCCTTCGCCCCGCTCCCGCGCCCGCCCTGCCCGCCTCCGCCGCCGCCTTCCCCGGGCGAGGACGACATCCCTGGAGCACCGCCGCCGGCGCCGACGAAGAAGTCGCCGCCAGTGACGGCCGTCTGCCCGGGGGCGCTGCCACTGCCGCCAGTCGAACCGCCGCTTCCCGCGCGGCCGGGCGTGCTGGGCTGCAGCCCGTTGTCGGCGCGGCCTCCCGCACCGCCGGCCCCACCCGCGCCGCCACCCGCGCCGGCGCCGCGCGCACCGCTGCCCACCTGCACGGCGAGCATGGTCGTACCGAGGACCGGCACCGGGACCCTGCACACCACGAAGGCCCCTCCACCACCGCCCCCTCCACCACCGGCCCCGTTTCCGCCGCCCCCCGCGCCTCCGCCACCGCCGCCGGCCGGGCCGGTGACATAGCTGCCCCCGCCGCCGCCTCCCCCGCCGCCACCACCGCCAGAACCCGGGCCACCGAAGCCGCCGGGGCCCAGGGCGTAGACCGTCAGCTCGCTCACCCCCTCCGGGACGGTGAACAGGTACTGGCCCGGCTGGGTGTACACCTCGCTGCCGCCCGCCCGAGGACCGGCCGGGCCGGCCGGACGCCCCCGCTCCTGGCCGCCGGGGCCCCGGCGGGGCGCCTGGGCAGCGAACGCCGTCGGCGTGGTGAGGGCGAGGACCAGCGCGGCGGCGCAGGCCACACCGGTGGCCGCCTGCGCGCGGCGCGCGGCCGGATCATGGACAGGGATCACCGGACGAACACCTCTCCTGAGAAACGTGACATGCAGTGGCGCCCACACGCGCACCGGAGCGAACGAACTGTCGAGCACTTCGCCAGCATGCGCACCAATATGTGGTCCCCCACCCCGCCGCGCCACTCCGCGCTCGCCCCGGACGCCCGCCGCGCCCACCCCGGCAAGCCGACGGTCGGAGTCGCAACGGTGCGCGCGAGACCGGGCTGCCCGGAGCCGACCAGCCGACCTACACATCGCCGTGCCTGAACTGCGGGCCGGAACAGAGCCGAGCCATGGAAGTCGCAGCCCGCAGGACCGGGGCATTGCCGCGAGTGGGAAGCACTCGTCGTGCTGGTCTTCGTCCACGGCGAGTTCCCCCTTCGCTTCATGTCGCTCGGGGCGGCGGCGTCAGCTCCGGAGGGCTTCAAGGAGGACGGTCTGCCGGGAGGTGAGCTTGCCTTCGGTGCGGGCCTTTGCCTGCTTGCGCAGCCAGGTGCCGGGGCGGAACGCGGGGTCGTCGCCGAGGCCGGTGCGGTTGACGGGGCCGTCGAGGGCGCCGCCGGCGGCAAGGTAGGCGAGCAGGCGGCGGTAGGAGCGGTTCCAGTCCGGCTCCAGCCGCCACAGCTCGTCCAACACGTCCAGCTTGGCGACCTGGTCCGCGGTGAGATTCTCGGCCTTGCGCTGGCGGCGCATCCACGCGCCCACCGCGTAGTCGTCGAGCTTGGCGGTCGCGGGGATGGCGAGGTGGCCGTGCCGGCGGTGGAACGCGGCGGCGTGGGCGTAGCCGCGCTCCCAGGCGCCCGCGTTCTTCGACCAGATCATGCCGAGTGCGTCCAGTTCCGAGACGCGGGCCGGGTCGAGCAGGCCCTGGCCGTTCAGGTGGCGCTGGCGGGCGAGCCAGGAGATCAGCTCCGCGTGCTTCGTCCTGTCTGTGGGGTCGAGGTGGCCGTGCTGGAGGTGGAACGCGGTGGCGACGGCGTGCATCCGCTGCCACTCGGTCGCACGCGGGTTGAACGCGCGGAGCTTGACGGTCTGCAGGATCTGTGCGGCGTGCTGCCGTGCGTTGATCTTGAGCCACTCGATCGGCGACTCGGCCGGGGCCGGCTGCTGCCCGCTCTCCCCGGCCTCGGTGGCAGCTGTGGTCGTGGTGGTGTGCGCGGCGCCCTGCGAGCGGGAGGCGCGCAGCTCGGTGATCCGGCCGACCACCCGCGCGTCGTGCGCCGCGAGCGCGCGCAGGACCCGCCAGATGGTGCGGAACGAGGAGGCCTCGATCTCGGTGTCGGCCTCGGCCTTCACGGCCTCGCCAGCGTCGTGGACCTCGGACGGGTCCGCGGCCGCCGTGTCGTCGCCGACCTCCGGCGTCGGGAGGTAGACCGGGATGACGACCCAGGAGACCTTGCCCTGCCGGTAGGACTGGCGCAGCGCACGGCCGACGGCCTGAACGATGTCGATGACCGAGGACTTGGGGTCCGCGAAGCAGATGGCGTCGACGGCGGCGACGTCGATTCCTTCCGTCAGGAGGCGGCTGTTGCAGAGGATGCCGCACTCCTCGCCGTCCTCGCCGGTGTGGGCCTTGAACTCGGTGAAGGCGGCGCGGCGGTCCTTGAGGCGGTCGGCGCCGGCGACCGCCTTCGCCCAGATCCGCTCCGGGCGCTCCGCGTCGGGCAGCAGTTCCGCGGTTTCCAGCAGGGTGTCGGCGAACTCCCGTGCCGCGGACACCCGGGAGTGGAAGGTGATGACGCGGCGCAGTGCGAGGTCGGCGATCGCGCGCAGCACGGCGATCTGCAACGCGAGGCGCAGCAGTTCCTCGTTGGTGCGCTGGGCGCGCAGGTCGGCGACGGCGGGGAGGTTGAGCAGCTCGCGCAGGTCCTCGTCGGTGACGACCGGGACGAGGACGCGGTAGTCGGCGAGGTAGCCGTGCTCGATGCCCTGTCCGAGGGTCCAGGTGAACACGGTCTTGCCGTAGATCGTCTCGTCGTCCATCGAGCAGAGCGCCGGCAGGGCCTGGCGGTCGCTGTCCGGGGCGGTGCCGGCGGGGGCGAGGTCGGCCAGGCCGTCCTTCGCGCGCCGGTCGTCCGCGATCCGCGGGGTGGCGGTGAAGTACAGCCGGCGCGCGGCGGGGACCTGGTCGTCGTCGTGGACCGCCGCCCAGGCCTTGCCGTCCGAGCCGGCGGTGCGGTGGGCCTCGTCGATGATCACGAGGTCCCAGGCGGGCAGGCCGAACTGCCGGTGGGCCTGGACGATGCGCTCCAGCGAGGCGTAGGTGGCGTACACCGTCACCGGCTCGCCCGCCTTCTCCTTGGCGACGAGGTCGGTGATCCGGGCGGCCTGGGTGGTCACCTCGGCGTGGATCCGTCCGCCGGCCTCCGCGCTCTCCAGCGCCTCCTCCCTCGAACACGCCGCCACCGCCAGCCCCCGGCGCCCGCCCCGCAGCGACCAGGCTTCGGCGGTCTGCTCCAGCAGCTCGATCGTCGGCACCAGGACCAGCACCCGGCCCCGAGCGGCCAGACGGCGGGCGCAGCCGGCCGCGATCAGGGTCTTGCCGGAGCCGGTCGCCGCGACCACCGTGGCGCGGCCGCCGTCCCTCACCTCACGCACCGCGGCCGCCACCGCGTCCTTCTGGAACCCGTGCAACGGCAGCGGGTTCACCGCGGCGGTGGTGGTGACGGCGGGCGGCTGTGCCGGGAGCTGCGGCACGGCCCGGGCACGCCGGACGGCCGGCGCGTCCCGGTCGACGGTGGCGGAGGCGGTCTCCACGGTGGTGCTTCTCCTTCGTCGGCCGGGCGGTGCGGGGTGGCCGGGCGGCGGGCAGGCGGGTCGGCGGGCCGGGGCTTTGTTCAGTCGGGGTAGGCGTAGCGGTTGAGGGCGTCGATCAGGCTCTCGACCAGGTCTCCGAACTGGGTGATCTCCCAGTCGGCCTCGAAGCCGTCTCCGCTGAGGAGCAGGTCGGCGAGCTCGTCGGTCAGCTCCTGGGCGTCCGTTTCGGTGGGCGGGGCGGCCGCGTCGAGGACGACGCCGCGTGCCTGGGCGGCCCGGCGCAGCAGGGTGAGTTTGTCGTCGGTGCCGGTGAGCCAGGTCGGGCGGTCGGGGTCGGGTGTCCCGGGTTCGCATGTGGGTGTGGTGGGGGGCCGGCGGGTTGTGCCGGGTGGGGTGCGGGGGTTTCGGGCGGTCCGGCCGGTGGTGTGGCCGTTGTCCTTCGGTTCGGCGGTCTGGCGGCGCGGCTCTCTGTGCTCAGCGGGGCCGGGGCGGTGGTGGGGGGTCTGTTCGGGGCTCACTGGTTCTCCTCGGGGATCCAGCCGCGGACTTCGAGGTAGGCGATGTCGGCGTCCTGGACGGCGCGGCCGGTCTCCACCAGCCATTCGCGCATCGCCTCGGTGACGTCGCCGTGGTGGTCGGCGACCCGCCGGGACCACTCGGCGGCGTCGAAGCCGCCCGTGCTGGCGGAGCCGTAGGTGCGCTCCTCGGTGCCGTCGGAGCGGGGTACGAAGCCGCGGCGGATGCCGCCGGAGTCCTTCTCCGAGCCCGCGCTGTGGACGTACTGGTCGGCTTTCATCCGGACGGTGAAGGCGAGGCGGCCGCCCGCCTGGCCGGTGGCGTGGACGACCGGGGCGAGGTGGCTCGCGCCGGACCTGATGGCCTGTCGTCCGGCGCGGCCGGCCATCGACGCGCCCGCCTCGCCGACGGTGTCCTTGCCGCGCACCCGCGCTTTCTGGCCGGTCCTGGTGCGGCGGCGGCTGGTGTTCGCCCCGGCGATGGAGGACAGCGTCTCGGTGTCGCGTTCGCCGCCGCGTACCGCGCGGACCAGCTGGCGCAGTGCGGCGACCATGCTCGCGCCTTTGCCCTTGGTGAAGAACTGGGAGATCAGGGAGGCGTCGCGGCCGAGCATCTTGGCGATCTGGCGTTTGGTGTAGCCGTGGTCGATGAGTTCCTGGGTGAGGCGGGCGGCTTCGTTCGGCTGGTTCGGGTCGGCCGGGCTCACCGGTCGGTCCCGTTCTCGGTGGCGGTGAGTTCGGCGCGGCCCAGGGCGCGCAGCTTCAGGTACTGCTCCTGGGTGGCGGGGTGCTGGACGGGGCCGGTGAGGTGGCCCTTGAAGAGGTAGTCGCCCGGCTCTCCCCGGTAGGGCCACATCTGGCGCTCGGTCAGGGCGATGCCGTCGGTGCCGAAGTAGACGACGGTGCCGGGCCTGGCGTGGAGGGCGCCGGCGTGGCCGATGATCTCTTTGCCCTGGCGGTATTTCATGTCCAGCAGGGCGGCGCGGGCGCCGGACCACACGTAGGCGGCCCACTCGGGGTGGGCGTAGGGGTCGCGGGAGAAGCCGGCCCGGCGCTGCCAGGTGACCACCGTGTCGTCCTGGCCGAGGATCTCCGCCCCGGCGGGGAGCGCCTCGCCGATGGGGGTGGTGCCGGAGACCAGGCGCGGGCGCTGGGCGAAGCCGCCGAGGCCGAACAGCAGCACGGAGCGGACGGCGCGGGACGCGAGGTAGGCCGCTGTGCGCTGGCGCTCGTCGCCGTGCAGCTTGGAGAGGTTGGTCAGGTCCGCCCACGCGGCTTTGAGGCGCTTGCCCCATTCGTCGAGGGGCTTGCCGTCCTCGAACAGTAGGCCGCCGAGGATCTCGACCTTCCACGGTGCGATGTGGTTGGCGAGGGCGAGGTGGACCTCCGCGCCGCCCGCCCAGGTGGTGAAGGTGGCGCCGGGCGCGGCCGGGTAGGTCCAGGCGCGGTCGCCGGTGACGGGGGCCGGCAGCAGGCCGACGTGCTGCCAGCCGGCCGGGACGGTCACGCGGACGTTCCAGTGCGAGCAGGACATCAGCGCCTTGGTCTGCTCCTGCTCGGTCATCGCGGCGAACGCGGCGGCGGTGATCCGGCGCGGCACGCCGACCGGCGACTTCCACAGGTGCTTGGCGTAGGCGAAGGTCCGGTCGTACTCGACCAGGGCGGGCAGCTGCTCCGGGACGCGCGGCGGCAGGACCAGCTCGGTGCGGCCCTGGCCGCCGGTCGCGTGCAGCAGCCCCCGGAGTTCCTCGGACAGCACCGGGTAGCCGCCGGCCCACTTGCCCGTCGTCGGGATCGTGCGCGACCACAGGTCCCGGCCGGTCTGCGACGGCGAGCCCATCAGCACCGCGTCGTCCCAGTGCCGGCGCAGCGCCTGCCACAGCAGCGTGAACGCCTGACGGCAGGTCACGACGTCCGCGCCGTCCGGATCGAACCACTCCCCCATGCTCCGGACCTCCGTGACCGGCCCGTCCGGCGCGCTCGCGGGGGCGTAGCGGCCGACGGGCTGGCGCTGGTGGACGAAGTGCCCGGCGAGCCTGTCCCGGCCGGCGCCGACGGCGGTCGTCCACCGCTCGGACGGGGTGTTCAGCCACGCGGCGACGGCGTCCTTGAGCGTGGGGTACCGCTCGGCACCGTCGTGCCAGGGCGCGCCGGCGGTGATGTAGACCCGCTCCGTACCGGGCGCGGCGGCCAGGACGGCGTCCAGGATCTCCCCGGGCGTGCGGGCGCCGAGGCCGAGACGCACCACGCGGTCGCGCACGGCGAGGTCGCCGGTCGCGGCGTCCAGGAACACCGTCGCGCGGGCCTGCTGGACGAAGTTCGGGCGCTTGGAGACCAGGCCCGTGGTCACCGCCTCGAACCGTACGGCGGCCGGGCCCTCCGGGAGGGCGGGCAGCTCACGCGGACCGGCCTCGACCACCGGACGCGGCACGGCAGCGACCGGAGCGACCGGGACGACCGAAGCCACCGGGGCGACCGGGACAGTCGGAGCGGCCGGAGCGGCCGGGACAGTCGGGACGGATGGCGCAGCAGCGGGGGTGGCCGGGGCCGGCCGCGCGACGACGGGGGCCGGGACGACCGCGACCACGGACGGCACCTCGGCCAACGGGACGACCGGGGGCTGCTCGACCACGTCCTGCTCCCCGGCCCCGACCGGCACCTCGACGGCCGTCCCGGCCGAGACCGGCTGCTCGAGGACCGGCACCGGGCGGGTCAGCGACGGCGCGACCACGACAGCGGGCCCATCGGCCGACTCCGTCCCTGACGCGGGCGCGGCGGCAACGGCAGCAGCAACGGCATCAGCATCCGCATCCGCCCGGTCGTCGGCCCGGGCGGCGCGGACGGCCGCCGGGGCCGGCTGCTCGGGCACGGGCGCCGGGCGGGCCAGCGACAGCGCGACCACGACAGCGGGCCCATCGGCCAACTCGGCCTCCGGGACCGGGACATGAGTAGCGGCATCGGCATCGGCCCGGTCGTCGGCCCGGGCGGCGCGGACGGCCGCCGGGGTCGGGTCCAGCAGCGGGGCGATCCGCACCACGTCGCCGACCGACAGCCCGGAGGCCTTCGCGACCGCCGCGGCCTGGGCGCCCTCGTACCCCGCGAGCCCGGCCACCTTGCGCGCGCGCTGGGCGGTGAGCCTGTCCAGCTCCTTCTGCGCGGCGGCGACGGTCTTCTCGGCGGCCGTGATCCCGGCGCGCAGCTCGCGCAGGCCGGCGAGCTGGGCGGTGTACGTCTTGCGGTCCATCAGCGGGTCACTCCCCCTCGTCGGCGGGCTGGTCGGCGGTGGTGTGGGGGCGGGCTTGGCGGGCGAGGGTGAGCCAGCCGTCCGGGCCCCGGGTGCCGTGGATGTCGGCCAGGCCCGCGAGCAGGAACGCGTAGGCGCCGCGTTTGGGCGCGCGGGGCCGGGCGGCGCCGCTCTCCCACTTCGCGAACGTCTCCCGCCGGGTGCTCAGGGCCTCGGCCACCTCGACCTGGGTCAGGCCCGCGGCCTTGCGCAGCCGCTCCCGCTCGGCCGGCTCCGGCAGGTCCCCGCCGTCCCTCGCCCTGGCCAGCAGCGCGTCGACCGCCGCGAAAATCTCAGACACCACACACCTCCCAACAGGGAAGTCAGCATAGAACACCGCTGGAAGTACAACATTTTCGGCCGCACAGGCATCTCACTCATGGCCGCATGCGTGCGGCGGGGCGCCGTGGTTCGCGAGCGGCGCGCGACAGCCCGCGACCGGCCGGGCCGAGGAACCCACGAAGACCGGCCCGGGGATTTCCCGCCACCGCGGCAAGGACACGGCCCCGGGCCGGCCGGCACGGCGCGACGGCCGTGCGCGCGCCCTCGCCCCGGATGAAGGGCCGGAGCGAGGGTTCCCGCGGCCGCGTTCAGAGGCCGGCCCCGTCCGTTGCAGCGGCGGGTCCGGCCCGGCCCGGGACGCGCGGTGCGAGGCAGCGCTCCCGGCCGGCGGGGTGCTCGACGGGGCCGGTGAGGCGGCCCCTTTGAGGAGGCCGGTCGCCGGTCCCGCCGCGGCAGAGCCGCATCCGCCGCCCGGTCGGGACGACGCCGCCGGTCCGAAGCAGACGACCATGCCGGGCCGGGCCGGGCGTACCGTGCCGGGCCTGGCGTACAGGGCGCCGGCACGGCCGACGACGTCCCTGCCCCGGCGGTACGTCACGTCCCACAGCGCCACCCGCCCACCCCGACCGCACGCGGGCGACCCACTCGAGGAGCGCGCAGGGGTCGCGGGAGAACCCGGACCTGCCGCTGCCCGGACACCGCACCGGCCACGGCCTCGCGCCGGACACGGCCGCGGGAGAACCCGATGCGTCCTCTGACGCCCGGCGCCGCCGGGCGATCGGGGCCGAACTCGAACGGGTCGAGGAGAGCGCCGCCTTCGGCTCGCAGGGCCGGTTCGAGCAGGCCGAGCAGTGGGGTGCGGTCAGCCTTGCCCCCCGGGTCTGCCCGGTGCTGTCCGGGGCGTTCCAGGAGACCCACGGCGCACAGGTCAACCACTGACTGCTGACTGCTGATCGGTACGCACCGTGCAGGTGTCCGGGGGTTCGCCGGGCGAGTTCGGCGCGTACGGGGCGTCAGCGGCGGGTTTTGCCGCGGCAGGTCCACGGGGCTCCGACCGGTCGGCTCGACAGGTGCTGCCGGCAGGGCCGCGCGGGCGCCCGACGAGGCCGTGGGCGGGGGCGCCCGACGGAGCGGCGGCCTTCAGACCGTCAAACGCCCGCCGTCAGACGCCTGCCGTCAGGCCGTGGCGAGGAGCCGAGTGGCCAGGAGCCCGAGCACGGCCGCCGCGCCGGGCAGGCAGACCGCCAGCAGCAGATCGACGCAGCCGCGCACCACGCGCCGGGGCCCGGAGCGGGCCGCCAGGCCCAGGCGGACCGCCGCATGGCGGGAGACCCGTGCCGTCGCGGTGGCCGGTCCGCCGGCTTCCGGCCGGCCGCCCGGGTGCGGCGGCGCGAGGAGGGCGGCGACACGCGCGAGGACCTCCGGCTCGTCGACCCGCAGCGAAACCCCCCGCGCGTCGGTGAGCCAGAGCTTGTCCCATCCTCGGTAACGACCGGGGAAGCGGCAGCGCCGTATCCGCACCAGGGCCGTGAGGTCGAGGGTCCGCACACCGGTCGGCGTCCGGGCGGTGACCCAGTGCAGACCGGGGCCGTGGCTGACACTGCGACCCGCGACGTGCCGGGAATCGAGGAGCACCGCACCGGCCAGACCGGCTAGCGCCCCGGCGAACTGAGCGCCGCCATGGGCCGCGCCGGCGCGTTCCAGCAGCGCGGGAACGACGACGCCCGACACGGTGGCCACCCCCAGGACGGCACAGCCGATCCGGAGCCGGCGCCTGCTCACCCCGGCCGGAACCCCACAGGGCCCGGCCGCGGCGAGCAGAGCCGCCGCGCGCCGGTCGGGCCCTACGGCCACCGTCCCCCGCCGCCCCGGCTGCGGCTTCCTCCGCCTCTTCCTGCCCGCCACGGAACCCCCTCACCCACGTTCCCCCTGCGATCACCAACGTAGCCCTCCCCTCCTCCCAACCCGCCTCCGTCCCCGGAAAAACCGACCCGCCAGGCCGGCCGGACCCGAACGGCGCACCCGACACGCCGCGACCGAAACCACGCCCCCGACCGGACGCCGCGACCGAAACCACACTCCCGGCCAGGCGGTGCGGCGGGGAAGAGAGCGATCGACGGCGCAGAGCTGCGGGGTGTCATCGGGCCGGCGAGCCCAACAGTGTCGCGTTCCCGGGCAGTCACAGCACCAAGGGCCCATCGGCCGAGCGAGGTCGCGGGGCGTCGCACCGCCCAGTACGAATCCCCGTCCGGCCGTCATCGACTCACCGCGCACACGAACAGAGGACATGCAAAGGGAGGGACAGCAGGCGGAAACCGACCACCACAACCTCCCGGCCCGGCCGGCCGGAGCCGCGCGAAGCCAACGACGGCAACCCGGAACACCCCACGACCGTACGGGAGTTGGCCCGCGCAACACTCCTGGCCGCCGCGACCACGACCACGACCACGACCCAATCGACCCACCGCCCGGAAGCCGCCGGTCGGCTGCGACGGACCCACGACGGCGGCCCAGGCCACCCAAAAACCCGGAAGCCGGAGCCGCCGCGGCCCGGAAACCGGGCACCAGTCACATACACGCCACAGCACCCGCCCGACCCCGTACACACCCGACATTCCTGACCGACCGCCGCGCACAGGACCTACACGCACGGACCGTCCGGCCTCACCCCGAAGATCACCCACCGCTCCGCCAACGGCCCCGAGGGGGCGCCGTGCGGCCGGACCGCCCGGTCCACCACGCCCGCAGCAGGCCCGATCGCGGACGGCAGGCAGCGAGTTGAACGCCGTGTCGCCCACCACAACCACCCTGCCGAGGTCATAGCCGTCCGGCGCCACGTCCGACCCGGCCACCGCCAAACCCGCGCCGACGACCATCACCTTGACCGACGGCCCGTTCACAGACTTCACCAGCGCGCCCGAGGCAACGACACCGGAACGGGACAGCCACCCGGCGAGGCCGGGCACGGGTACGGGTACGGGTCGGCACGGCCGCCGCCGGGCCCCGCCGCCGGACCGCAGCGGAGTCACGCCAACACAGTCGGTACCCCCGCCCCGGTGGTGCGGCCCGAGGGAGCCGCCCGCCCGGAGGCCTGAACTCGCCCAGCAGCAAGGGCCGACACAACGGCGGACACCCCCGTTCCGGGCAGCGCCGCCTTCCGCCGACACGTCGGCGTGACCCTGGCACCGCGAATCCGCTGCCCGTACACCCCGCCCGCAGGGTGTAGGCGATGCCGTCGTGGCCGGTGGCCAGGGCGACGGCGGAGCGGTCCGTCAAACAAAGCGGAGAGGCACCGGAAGGACGGCCGGTGGCCGGGTCGAACACCCCGATCTCCCAGCCGACAGCCGCCACCTGGTGACCCGCGCAGGTCGGACCATTGCCCCGGGCGATCAGATACACGGGGTCGGCCGTTCACGGGAAGGCCCACCGGGCCCGCCACCCCTGCCCGGCGAGCAGCGCGAGCCGCTCCGCACGGCCGGCGTCCCGCCCGTCCGCCCCCGGATCGGAGAACTCGCCCGGCCGGGCCGGCCCCGTCGGGCTCTGCCCGCGCCCCACCGCCTCGTTGTACACGTGGACGTCCCGGTTGTACGCCTCGACCTGCCCCTTGTACCGCGCCCACGCGTCCTTGCTGGCCTGCCGGGACTCCCGGAACACCTCGACCTCCCGCTGCGCCTGGCCCTGCGCCCACTCCACGGTCGACGCCAGCGCGTTCAGCGCCGCGTCCGCGCACGCCTTGCCGGTGACCAGCCACTGCATCGGACAGTCACCGAACCGGCGGCGGAACGCATCGGCCGCCTGCCCCTGCCAGTGCTCGGAATCCATCCGGCCCAGACCCTCGCCCGTGGTCTCGAACGCCGCCGCGAACTTCCGCAGGTGCCCGACCGTCTCACCGAGCGTCCTGACGTCGCCGTGCACCAACTCCTTCGGGCCGTCGGACTCACCGAGGTTGCGCTCGCCGACCGCCGCCCCGAGATCGTCCGCGACCCCGTCGCCCCACTTCTCGACCGCATGACCCCAGCCGTCCAGACCGACGGCCTCCAGCGTCCCGCCCACAGCACGCGCGCCGTGATCGACGACCTTCCCGACGAACGACGACACCCCCCGATCAAACCCACCGCCCGGCCACGCCCTCCACTCCCAACCCGTTGACCAGCGGGAACGGAGAAGTTCAGCCGGAGCACCACACATCCCACTCGGGCTGGCCGACCCCGGCGCGCCGCCTGGCCTCACGCCAGTGCAGGAACGTGGCCGGGTCCCCGAACCATCGATGAGTGAACGGCTCCGGCAGTTGTCCGGTGAGCGCACGCATCAGGAACTCGGCCATGCCGCAATCGAGTTCGACCATCTCCGCGGGATTCGCCATCAGCACGACCGGCCAGTTGTCCAGGTCGGCGTCCGCCGTGTACCAGAGGTAGTCGTAGTCGGAGTCCGATCCCCAGCAGATCAGCTGCTCGGCGCGGAACCGGGAAATCGTTCCTCGAGCGGCGGACAGGGCCTCTCGCACCGTCTCCGTACAACTCACCACCGAACTCGGCAGGCCCGGCAGGTCCGGGGCGTACGGGATGACGACCGCGGCGAATTCGTCGATCTCACCGCCGCCGAACTCACCGATGAACTCCGCGTAGTCGCGAGGCAGGCGCACCCCCAGCTCGGCCTCGGCTCTCGCAATGCCCCGGGCGTCCTCGGCCACGTCGTCCCGCCGGTCCGACAACCGCCTCAGCACGGCCGGGAGCCGATCCTGTCCTCGCTCCGCCACTTCCACGGCCTCCGATCGATCGGTCACGGCGTGCTCCCCACCGTCACAGGCAGGCCCGTTCTGCTGTCGGTGACGCCTCCGAGGTCGGAGAAGCACCGGTCCCTCGTACTCCGAAGACTGTTGCAGACGTCCACCGGTGCGACGGTGTCGCCCGGCCTTCCGCCCGCGTACACGCCCCGCGCACCGATCGCCGCCTTGTACGGGACCGTCCGCTCGTCGCGGTAATGGGGTGTCACCGCGCATTTCACTGCCTGGCCGAGCTCGGCGGACTTCCCGACCTGCTCCTGATAGGTGTACATGTTCGGGCTCATGCCGGGGTCGTCCTTGCACATCCGGTAATGGTTGAACGACCTGCTGCAGGCGAAGAGGTCGTCAAGGTCGGTGCCGCGCCCGCCCGGTTGACTGGCGAGCAGGTGGCGGTTGTTGATCCACGACCTCGGCGTGTCGTTGCCGACATGATAGTGGCAGCCCCGCGCCCGACCCGGCCGCCGGGCCCCCACCGAGGGCGCAGGCCGACCCACCTTCAACGGCACCACCACCGAGACCGGCACCGGCCCCCACCCACTCACCACCACCCCCACCCGGCAGGAACAGCAAGCGGCAGCTGAACACGTGCCCAGCCGGGCCGGCCGTCGGCGGCCTACTCCTCCCGCAGGAACTCCCGCAGGTCTGCGGCTAGCGCCGTCATCCCCTCACCGGCCTCGATCACGGTCGTCACGGTGCAGCGCCAGGCGCCGGGGAAGAACCCGGAGCGCAGGGTCCAGCCCAGATACACATGACCACCCGAGCCGAACGTCGCCGTCACGACCAGGTGATTGTTGACCCAGACCCGCTCGCCCTCCCAACCACGGAAGTCACGCGCGAGACCGTCGAAGAACTCGCTCATGCCGTCCCAGACAGTCACGACCACGACCTCGAGCCCTGCCCGCACACCGTCGTCGACGGCCTCCACAGCAAAGGCGACCTCGGACTCCGCCCGAGACCGGTCGAACAACCGGACAGAGGCCGCCGACGCCCCTGCCCCCTGAACGACGAACTCGACCTGCCCCGGAACCATCTCGATCACACCCACCCGGCGAAGGATACGGACGCCCCAAGCCGACGTCACCACCATTCCCGGCGCCGGAACCGTTCCCACTTCTCACCAACAATTGGCAGCCCATCAACCACCCGGCGCCGCCGGAGAACTCCACCGGCCCGGCCGCGCCCCACACGAGCGACCTGTTCACCGCGGTCCACGACGCGCTCCGGGCCACCGCCCGCGATTCCCGCGGCCGACCCGAGGGCACCCGGGCCCTGATCGACGTCCTACCGCCGCTGTCCGAACACTGATCCGCACGCCCCAGCGCGTAAAAGCTGTGTGCACCGCAATCCCCCCTCGACGCAGTGCCACCCGCATCGGCACCGCAAGGTTCGGGCTGGCCCGCCAGAGGGCGGTGACTTCATCGGCCAGGTATCTGAAAAGTGTTCCGACAGACCGTTCCACTCGCCGTAGTCTCTTGCCGTGGCCAACGAACATGCGGCATCCGACGCCTTCAAGAACCGATGCACGAATGCGGCACAGAGGCTGGAATCCTGCATCGGCTACTCCATCGAGCGCATCTCGTCGAACGAGTCAGGCAAGGACCCCAAGGGGAACACGTTGGATGTGTGGCTGCGCGAGGGACCGCAGCAACCCGACGTAGTGATCTCGCTGTCCGGTCTCCACTCGGTCCGCCCGTGGGAACCCGGACCGGTCCCCGCCCTCACTGACGGGATCTCGCTGATCCACCTGCCAAAAATGCCGTCGCCCTGGCCCGCCGACGCCGTCGACCGACTCGACCGCTCCGACGACCTGCCCGAACTGGTCTGGCTGAGGATCACCGGACCGATCGAAATCGATGCCGTCGCCTCGACTGTGACCCTCTACCAGGCCCAGAGCGACAACGCGGCCTCCGTAGTCCAGTGACGACCTGAAGACACCGACAGCTCAGACGCCAACCACACCCCCGCGAAGCGGGTCGACCGCGGCGCCCGACCATCGACGGTCGCACCCGTCGACTGGACGACCTCACGCTTCAACTCGCCAGGAAATGGCCGGAGTTCCGCCGTCGCTGCTGGCCCGACACCGCCAACCCGCACCTGCTGATCAACAAGCAGACCGCGTTGGGGACCGGGCGCATCAGCAGGAACTCGGTCGCCGCTCCAGCCCTGCACGGCCGGACCGCAACGCGAACTCCGCTCGCCCCCTCCTGGAACAGCCGTTGGGAAAGGCCCCCGCGACTTCACCACGAACCCACGGGTCCACCCCCTGACATCGGAGCAACGGACGTGCGGGTTCGCGCTGAAGAACCTTCAGTCTCTGCGAACTGGCGGCGGTCAAGGGGCGACCCGGATACGCCAGAAGCCCGCCAGAACGTGATCTCGGCCTGCCGAGTGCCCGACGATGTCGGGGATCTTGGCGATGACGGTCGGCCATGCCCTCGACATCTCCGTCTCCAAGATCCCCGACCTCGTCACCCGCGATCAGCTCTGCGTCTCCTCACCGCGCCCAACAGCGGCCGCGCCGGGTACGACGAGCAGCTTGCCGGTGGTACGCCGAGCCTCCAGATCGCTGTGGGCCCGGGCGGCCTCGGACAGTGCGTAGCGGCCCGTTACGGTGACCTCGAGCGCCTTGGAGCGCACCCACTCGAACACATCGGCGGCCCGCCGGAGCAGTTCGGACCGATCGACGACGAAGTCCCCGAGGCTGGGCCGGATCAGGGTCAGCGAACCGCCGTGGGCGAGCCGAATCGGATCGAACGGCGGCACGGCACCACTCGCCGCGCCGAAGAGCACGAGATGGCCGCGGGTTCGCAGGCTGGCGAGGCTCATGTCGAAGGTGTGCGCGCCGACGCCGTCGAAGACGACCGGCAGTCCCTGACCGCCGTTGAGCCGCCTCACCTCGGCCGCGAGATCCTCGACCGCGGAGGAAAGGATCACCTCGGCGGCCCCGGCACGCTTCGCCAGCTCGGCCTTCGCCGCGGTCGACGTCGTGCCGATCACCCTGCCGCCGAGATGGGTGATGAGCTGGGTCAGAAGCAGCCCCATGCCACCAGCAGCCGCATGCACGAGCACCGTGTCGCCCCGCTGAACCGGGTAGGCGTCCTTGACGAGATAGTGCGCGGTCATGCCCTGGAGGAGCACGGCCGCGGCTGTCTCGAAGCCGATGTCGTCGGGCAGCGGCACCAGCCGGGAGGAGTCCACGACGGCCCGCTCGGCGTACGAGCCAGGAATCTCCACCCAACCGACCCGGTCCCCGACCGCGACGTCGACGACGCCGGGCCCGACCTCGACGACCGTGCCGGCTCCCTCGGAGCCCGGGGTGAAGGGCAGCGGGAGGCTGTACCGGCCTTCGCGGTAGTAGACGTCGAGGTAGTTGACCCCCGACGCGGCGACCTCCACGACCGCCTCGCCCGGACCCGGCCGCGGCTGGTCCACCTCGGCCTCCCGCAGCACCTCGGGACCGCCCACCTCGTACACCTGAATCGCTCGCATAACCCCTCCAATAACGGTTCATCCCCCATCAACCCCGTTGACGGCGATCCGAATTCCCGGCAAGCAGACCAGCCCGCCGCCCCCGCCGAAAGCCGAGACGCCTGCTTCGCGCCCGCGCCCCGGGACAGAAGACCGAGGCCGTCAAGGGCCGACGAACGCACCACCCGCCGCTCCCGCACCGCCGTGCGGACGACCGTCTTGTTCGGCCCCCGGCTCCGGCAACCTTCCGCACGATGCCGGACACCCGGATCACGGACCTCCGGCTCGTCCTGGACCGGCTCAGCCACCTACCGCCCGCCCGGCGAGCCGAAGCGCTGCGCGACGAACAGCACCGGCACCAGCAGCAACTCGACCAACCCGCCGAACAAGACACCCACCACCCCACACCCCCCACCGGCAGAGGCCTCGTCCTCACGTGGAACCCCACCACCCGGGGCCCGCAGCCCTCCCCACCGCACGAACACAACCACGTAGGGAAACCGACAACCGCCTGCCCGCCGCCGCCCGAACACCCCTGACCTGCCGGACATGTGACACCCACCCAGGAGAAGCACACCCGGCCACGACGCCCCACACCCGACCGACGAGGCAGCCACCCGCACAACGACCACCGGCACACCAGCCGTCACAGGCCCACCCCGCCGACGCGGTCCCGGCCGGGCCCCCTCGACGACGCAACAGCCGCACAGGCTCCCCCGGCCTCGTCCGCCGCAATCGCCGTGACGGGCCGTACGGGTCCTCACGACCGAATCGCCCGCCGCCAGAGCGGCACTCCCCTCGCGGAAGGCGTCACGGGCAGGGCCGGCGGCACGCTCGCGGCGGCCACGCACTTCCGCCTGGACGACGGCGGGGAGGACGCGGCACGAGCGAATCCGGTGCCGGGGCCGAGCCGACCGGCCACACGGACAAGGATCAACCTCGGTATGCCCGATACCTTTCCGCGCGCCGACGCGTGAATTGTTGCGGGCCGGCCACCGGGGCCGGCACGGAAGGGGGAACGACATGCGACGACAGTGGACCACCGCGCTGGCTGCCGTAATACTCGCCGCGGGGGCGGCGGCGACCACGGTCCCGACGGCCTCGGCCGCCACCAGCACCGACTGCTCGACCGTGTGGGGCAGCCTCGACCGGCAGGACCGAACCGCCCCGTACCAGCCACAGGCACTGACGAACATCCGCACCGGCGCCCACGAATGCTTCGACCGCCTGGTGATCGACGTCCCGGGCACCTCGCCGGAGAACCCGCTCGCCTACCGGATCCACTACATGAACGGCAACACCATCTACCAGGCCGGCTCCGGCACACCGATCACGGTGAACGGCGGCGCCGTCCTGGAGATCGTCGTCGGCGCGAGCACCTACGACCCCGCCACCTGGCAGAAGGTCTACCCGGCCCGGTCGGGCGACCTACTGCCGGGCGTCGACCTCACCGGCTACCGCACCTTCAAGGACACCCGCTTCGCCGGCAGCATGGAAGGCGAGACCCAGTTCGGCCTCGGCGTCCGCGCACGCCTGCCGTTCGACGTCTTCCAACTCGACAACCGACTCGTCATCGACGTCGCCCACAGCTGGACCGCCGCCGACTGACCCCGGCTGCCGCGACACCCCGCGACCCGGCAGACACGCCGCCGCACAGACACCCGCCCGCAACCCGAACCCCCGGAAGAACAAGAAGAACAAGACGACTTGTTCAACCGGAGCTCCGACACACAACCACCCGGGCGCAGGCCGCAACTCGACCACGCGACCCCACCCCTGGGGCAGCCACCGCTGCCGGCTCCTCCCAACCAGACCACCGACGATCAGGCGAGGCAGCGAGCGGACCGCACAGCCACACCCACCACCACACCACCGGCCCGGCGGCCGACCCGGCCGCCGGGCCCACCATGCCTGCGGCCGCACCTGCCGAGACACACCGAACCTGACCGCCGACGCACGAACCGACGTGCACCACAGCGCATCGCAGCGCACGGTCGAACCCGCCAACGCCGGGACGGCTCACGGGCAGACGCCTGCGGACGAGGCTGCACTATGGTGAGCCGATCTTCTGACCCGTACCCATGGAGGCGCAGCAGTGACGACCGACGTGACGCCCGAACTGGCCGAAGCGATCCAGCGCGGCTACGACCAGCGGGACCGGGCGAACATGGCGCCGACGATCGCCTACTTCCAGGCACTGCTCGCCGAACACCCTGGTCACCCGGTCCTCATATACGAGGTGGGTGGCGCCTACGACACCGCGGGCCAGGAGGAGACCGCCCGCAGCTACTACGAGCGGGCGCTCGCCGTGGGTCTCGACGGCGACGTCCTGCGCCGGTGCTTGTGCCAGTACGCCAGCACTCTGCGGTGGCTGGGCGAGCTGGACGAGTCGCTGGCGGTGCTCGACCGCGCCCGCAAGGAGTTCCCCGACTCGGACTCCGTACGCGCCTTCCGCGCCCTGACCCTCAACGACGCCCAGCGGCCGGACGAGGCGGTGGCCGAGCTGCTCACCGTCATCACCGGACACGCCGACGTCACCGACCTCGGACGGTGGGCGGTCGGACTGCGCGGCCTCGCACAGTGGCTCGCCGACGGCCGCCCCGAATAGGAAGCACCCGCCCTGCACAAGGCCGACACAGGAGGGCCTCGGCGGCCGACGGCTCGGTGCGCAATGGCGGGGCCGTGGCCTTCGGGAGCTTGTAGAGGCTCGGTCGGAATATGCGTCCTGGCAGTCCGGCAGGGCACCCGGCGGAGGCGTCCGCGCAGGGCTCGGCGAGGAACAGCCGCACCACCCGGTCCGCGTCCCGTCCCGTCCGAGCCGGGCGGCTACACCGGCGGGCAGGCGGGCAGGCGGGCAGGGCGCACAAGCCGCACTGCGACGAGACAGCCGCCGGCGGGGACGCCCCGGGACCCCGTCGGCGGAGAAGCGAAGAACTCGATCCGGCCGAGGAGACGACCGGAGGCATCCCCAGGGCACATACACCCCGGCCCACCGGACCCGGCGGAGCGGCCCGCTCCCCCGCCGAGGCCCATGGTCGCGGCAGGGAGCGGCACCCGGGCCGTGCGGCCGGCGGGACGGCATCCGGCCCCGGGTCCGCAGGCCGGGCCGACGCTCAGAGGGTCAGCGCTCAGAGGGTCAGCGCGGTGGGCTGGGCGTCCGGGCGCATCGCGGCGTCGGTGCCGCCGTCGACGAACAGGGTGGCTCCGGTGGTGAAGCGGGCCTCCGGGCGCAGGAACTGGTGCACCCAGAAGGCGATGTCCTCGGGGCGGCCGAAGACGCCCAGGGGCATCGGGGTGGGGAAGGCGTCGGCGTCCGGTTCCTCGCCCGCGCCGGTGGAGCCGAGCATCAGCGGGGTGATCACCGCGCCCGGGGCGATGACGTTGAGCAGCACCCCTTCGCGGGCCCACGCCGGCGTGACCGCCGTCCGGCGGACCCAGCGGGCCAGCGCGAACTTGGAGCTCGCGTAGGCGGAGATGCTCGGCGCCGTCTGCGCCAGCCCGGCGGGGAGCGCCGCCTGGGCCGTGCGGGCGTGCTCGCGGGCCGCGGCTTCGTCGTCCGCGAGGAGCAGGTCGACCAGCTTCTCGTCGATCATCGGGACGGTGGTCGAGGAGTTGGAGCCGATCACGACCGCGCGGCCCGCCGAGGAACGGGCGAGGGCCGGACGCAACCCCTCCAGCAGGGCGACGGGGCCGAAGTAGTTGATGGAGGCAACCGCGCCGGCGTCCTTCATCGCGGGACCGACGCCGGCCACCGCGGCCACACCGTCCAGGAGGCCGCCGGAGGCGTCCAGGATGCCCTGGACGGCGGACCGGCGGCCCTCTGCGGTGCCGAGGTCGGCGGTGATGTCGGCGTCGTGGAGGTCGACGCCGATGACGGTGTGCCCGTTCTCCTTGAGGACGGCGGCGCTGGCGGCGCCCATTCCCGAAGCGGAGCCGGTGACGGCGTAGATACCCATGGTGCGAGCCTCTCGATCACTGTGCGCTCGGGGCGCACGGGACTGGCCGGGCGCTCGTTCCGAGCAGTGGCCAATCGACTTTCAATCACTGATTGGATAGTAACCCGAGCGTCTGTGATGCAATGGCGGCATGCCGGACGGAACAGCCCAGAACCCGACCCAGAGCCCCGACCCCGCCTCCACCCGGGACCGGCTGCTGGCCGCCGCCGAGCGGCTCTTCCTCCAACGCGGGGTCGGCCAGGTCTCGGTGCGGGCGATCAACGCGGAGGCCGGACTCAACCCCGGCGCGGTGCACTACCACTTCGGCTCCCGGGACGGCCTGATCGCGGCGCTCCTCGGGCGCGAGCTGCTGCCGCTCTGGCACAGCCGGCTGGAAGCGGCCACCCGCCACACCGCCGCCACCGGCCCCCACCAGGTACGGACACTGGTCACGGCCGTCGCCGAACCGTTCGACGAACTGGTGCGCACCGAACGCGGCCAGATGCTCTGCCGCCTGCTCGCCCAGACCATGCTGGCCGCCGACCGGCCGCTCACCAACTCCCCCTGGGCGGGCACCGCCCCGTTCGAAGTCGTCCTCGGCCGGGCCATGCCCGAGCTGACCGTCCACGAGATCACCGACCGCTGGCGGCTCGCCTTCACCACCCTCCTGGAGACCTACGGCCGCCCACTCACCACCGGCGCAGCCTCCACCGCCGTCCCGCCGTTCCCCCAACTGCCCACCGTCGTCGCCTTCCTGACCGCCGGCCTCACAGCCCCCCGGCCGGACACCGAATAACCGACCGCCGACAGGAACCCGCCCCGGGCAGGCCGAAACAGCGGGATCGGCACGGAATCCGAACCCTGGGCGTCCACGGTGAGCCCCTTCGGCGAGCAGCCTTCGCAGCGACCACCAGGCCGGGACGACGTCGAAGCCCAGGTCGATGCCGGCGGACGGCGGGCGGCGGGCGGGACGCGTTCCGGGCCGCCGGACTGGCGAGAGTCGATCGGCCGCCGACGCCATACGGGCACAACGCGGGGCAGCCGCCACGCGCAGCGGGAATTCCACTCCCCCGCGCTGACGTCGGCGGCTGCTCGGCCGGAGCGCAGCAGCAGCCCGGGCGAGCACGCCGGGGCCACAACTCTCGCCCGGAACACCGAACGGCCGGCCGGCCTCGGCCCGCGGCGCCGCTACTCGGCCGTGGAGACGTCCACCCCGCGCCAGAAGGCGACCCGGTCGCGGACGTGCTCGGCCTCCGGCTTCGGCTCCGGGTAGTACCAGGCGGCGTCCGGGTTCTCGGCGCCGTCCACCGAGACCGTCCAGTAGCGGGCGGTGCCCTTCCAGGGGCAGACCGTCGTGGTGTCGCTGGGAACGAAGAACTCCCGGTTCAGCGCCTCCGGCGGGAAGTAGTGGTTGCCCTCCACCACCACCGTGTCCTGGGACTCGGCCAGCACCGCACCGTTCCACACCGCACGCACCATCGGTGCCACCGCCTTCCCCGTTCCACCGGCACTGCCCTGTCTTCTCGTCAACTCCCCGCACAGGCCGGGCATTCCCGTCTGCGGCACATGCACGCGGGTACCGTCGCAGCCCACCGACGACAACGGCAGGCGCCTGTCGGCCGACGCGGACGGCGCCGGTCCCAGGACGCGCTGCGGGAGCGGAACATCACCAGCGGGACGAGCAACGGCCGGTCGGTCACGGCCCGCCCACACTGCCCACCGTTCCCGGACGGCAAAAGGGCCCCGGATCGGCGCCGCGGTGGGAATTCGCGGGTCGATCCGGGGCCGTTGGCGGGCTGCCCGCCGGGGTGCAGGCCCACCCCGGAGCGGTGGGCGGCTCAGCCTCGAAGTCGTCGGTGGTGACGTCGGTATGGCTGCCGCCTCCGTCAAGTAGGGCGCCCGGGTTCAACCGTCAGCCATGAAAGTAGAACGGCCGGACACCGAGCCGGAGTTGGCGGACAGTGCCCAGTACGACGAGCCGACGTCAACGCCGCACGGGAGCCAGGCCGTGGCGGCGGCCGCCTACTCGCAGCCGTAGCCCGTGATCATCTCCCCCTCGGCGAATCCGCTGGCGCACTCGTAGCGGAAGTCGTTGTCGGCGCGGTCGATCAAGGTGAACGCGGGCAGCTCGCCGTAGAGCTCCGGGCGACATTCCTGCCCGTGAATGAGCCCTTCCGAGCCTTCCGTTCCGTTGCAGTTGATGACCAGCTTGGGTTCGGCTGCGCTTCCGCGTCCCTGCGGGGCGTGGGACGCGCCGGCGGTGGCAGCGGTCGTCATCGCCATCGCGAGGCAGGCCGTGATGCCGGCGACTGCCGCTGCCCGCAGGCCGGTTCGATACAACGCGCTCATGGTGTTCTCCTGACCGATTTCCTGAAGTGGATTGAGTGATCTGTATCCGTACTTCCTGCCCGGGCGGCCAGGAGCAGGTGAATGTCACTCGCCCGGCTCCCCTTGGTCGTTCGCGCGCCTGACGCCCGCCGTGTCGGCGCTCCGAGGGAGCGCGATCAGGCGGGTGCTCCGGCCTTCGAGGCGCTTCGCCCGGCCCGCGGCGGTCGCGAAGTCGCCGTCCGTGCCGTGGGCGCTCTCCGAGCTGAGCGACCGAAGACACGGGCTGGCAGCCGACATCCACGGAGTCGAGCGCGATGACCGTACCCGCCCGCCGCGCCCGGGCCTCGGCCGAGCCGCGCGTCGCCGTCGCCGCTGCCGCTGCCGCTGCCGTTGACATTGCCGATGCCGTTGCCGTTGCCGTCCGGCGCGGCGCAGCGTCCGGTCTCGGCGCTCCGACGTCCTGGGCGTGCCTGCAGCCGGCCAGCATCTTGGTCGATGGTGGTCGCCGGCGGCTGGTGCCCTGGTGGGCGCGGGCGATACGCGGCACCCCGGTCGGGACGTCGCCGGTGTCTCCGGTGACGTAGGTGTCGACCGTGGTGTGCAGGTCGACAGGGACGGGGCCGCCGGTGAGGCAGTGCCGGGCGGGGCCCGGCCACCCGCACCACTGACCGTACGGGCCGCTCCGGCCGGGGCGTGCCGAGCAAGGTGGCGGCGCGCAGGAGAGCATGCAGGCTGGCGTGTTCGTGGGCGAGTTCCGCGGTGGCCGGCGCCAGGCTCCGGCTCGGACCACGGGGTACGGTTCGACGGCCCGGTGCCCGGCCGACGACGCCCGGTGGCCGGGTTGCCGAAGGCCGGGGCCCGTCCGGACCGACCGGGTGTCAGGGTGTCGGGCGGCGGCCTGCCGCGGGAGCCACGCCGGCCGTCTCCGCGGCGCGCGTGTGCAGGTCCGCCGCCAGCGGGTTCGGCGCGAGCGGCGGCACGGATGTGGTGGTCACCGGCCGTCGCCGGCGGTCGGCGGTGTCTGGCTCTGCCAGGCAGTGATCCGCTTGATGATGAGGATGATCAGCACGCCGGCCGCCACGATCAGCACCGTGAGCAGGAGGGACACGTTCGCATTGGAGAGGGCGTCGCCTTCGCTGTGCCAGTCCTGCGAGGCGAGGCGCCACTGGATCGGCTTGACCAGGCCGGCCAGGACGAAGCACGCCCACCAGGCCTTGACCAGTGTGCCGGCGGCGGGGCGGCGGGGTGCGCTGGCCTGCCAGATGTCCGACACGATCTGGTAGGGGTACCAGAGGTTCACCACGGGGGCGATCCACGAGCCGACGACCCAGATCCGGGTGCGGCGCTGCATGTCGCGGCCGCCCAGCGACTCGGCGTTGATTCGCGCCCGCCACAGCCAGACCAGGAACGTCCCGCCCGTCGCAATCCAGAGCACCGCCATCAGCAGCGTCGACGACGACACCGCCGTGAGGGCGTCGTTGTCGGCGGCCTCGAGATCCGCCACCGACGCCGTTCCGTTGACGTAGGCGTGGATGAGTTCATAGGCCCGCCAGTTGGCCACCACGACCACTGTCTCCCGCAGGAGGACGATCAGGACCAGCACCGTTGCGGCCGTGGCCCACCCGCCCAACGGCCGCCGCGGCGTTCCCTCGGCGGCGCTCACGGGACCGGTGCTTCCTTGCCGTGCGCTCTCCATGGTTCCCCTCCCTTGACGTCGGTTCTTTCGAAGTCGTGCCGGGCCCAGCAGCCGGAGGTGCCGGATGTCGGCGCCGACCTGGGTACCGGTACCGGTGCTGGGGTAGTGCCGGGGTGGTGCCGGCTACCAGAGGGCCGCCAGGTCGAGCAGCCGGTACGGCACCGCCAGGACCGCGATCGCGACGGCGCCCTTGCCGAGGGTGGCGAGCGGGTTGCTGTCGCTGCGCAGCACGAACATGCGGCCGCGGACACCCGTCTGAGCGAGCGCGTCCTTCATCGCGCGGGCCGTCCGACGGGCCGGTGACGGCTGCCAGAACACGGCCCGGACCTGTCCGAACGCGCGCCGCAGCCCACCGCGGGGCGGCTCCGTGCCGGGAACGGGCTCGATCGCCCGCACGTGCGGCGTCCAGTCCGCGCCGAACGTGACGGCGGCCGAGATCCAGGAGGTGTCCGCGGCGACCTCCTCCAGCCGCAGCGGCACCGGCAGCCGACCGGCCGTGCTGTTGACCGCGTCCCCGACCCGTCCCGGCGTCAGCAGGACCAGCTTGCCCGCGGGCTGAGTGGCGACGGCCTGCTCGATCTCCCACCGCAGCCCTTCCCCGGTGCCGACCCGCAGCACGATGAGTCGGGACAGGTCCATCAGGCGCAGAATCGTCGGTTTCCAGTCGTCCAGCGGCAGGTAGAACCGGGCCGCGCCGAGCAGGGGCAGCGGCTCCCCCGGCCGGCCCACCGCGATCACCGGACCGAACGCGGCCAGCGCGGTGGCGAGTTGTTCCTCCCGTGAGTGGATGTTCAGCGGCTGCCAGTCGTCGATCCGGGCCGCGGTGCCGTCGTCGGCGAAGCTGCGCAGGTAGAGCACGGGCCGCCTGCCGTCGGCCTGAAGGGCGCGGGCCGCGGGCCGCGCCGAGCGGGGCCGGGCGTACCGCAGCACCAGGAAGCCGACCCCGAGCGCGGCCAACCCGACCGGCAGCATGACGAGTTGATTGGTCACGGACTGCTTGTAGCCCGTCCGCTGTGCCGTGCTGACGGCGGCGTACCCGGCGGTGAACAGGCCGTACCCGGTGCTGCTCAGCGTCAGGAACAACGGCCGGCGCCACCAGGGCTGCCGTTCGGCGAATCGGCTGACCGTGCGGGCGGCCTCCGCAGCGGCCTCCAGCCGCTGCCGGCGCAGTTTCAGCGACGACACGGCGAGGACCGCAGCCCCTACCGAGAGCCACAGCGTCACCTGTGCTTCGGTGCCCACGGCCCTGCGGAGCGCCGCCCGGTCCCGCTCGACGTCCGCCCGCAGCGTGGCGGCGCGGGCCCGGGCGGCCGGCCCGTCGCCGCGGCCCACGAGGTCGACGGTGGTGGAGACCGTGTCCCGGGCGTGTCCGGGCGGGGCGTTCTCCTCGAACCACTGTCGGGTCGCCACGATGTCGGCGCGGACGGCCTGTTCCCCATTCGCGAATCGGTCCACCAGGACGGCGAAGGCTGCGGCGCGGGCCGGGCCGTCCCGAAAGCGGTCACCGGTCCGCACATCCTGGGCGGCGGTGATCGCGACATGCAGTGCGATGTAGGCGGCGATCAGGGCGATCGAGGTAATCAGACGGGCAAGCGTCCGCCGACCGGATGGCATGCAGCACCCCCTGTGCCGGATCATCCCCCTGGTCCGGCACCGAAGATGGTCCCACACACCCGTACGGGACCCGGCCCGTTTCCGATACCCACACCAAACCGACGACCCGTCAACACGGGACGGCGTCGGGAGCGGGGGCCGCTGCGCGGCGTCGCCGTGGCCGGACCGGGACGAGCCGGGCGGAACGGAACGGCGGCAGCGGCAACGGCAGCGGCAACGGCAGCGGGCTTCGGTGTCACGCCCGGGGGACGAGACGGCTCTCGTGGGCGAACACCACGGCCTGGATCCGGTCGCGGAGCCCGAGCTTGTGCAGGATTCGCCCCAGGTGGGACTTCACCGTGGCCTCCGCCAGGTACAGGACGGCCGCGATCTCGGCGTTGGACCGGCCGCGGCCGACCTCGGCGAGTACTTCGCGTTCACGGGCGCTGAGCCGGGCGAGCCGGCCGAGGCGCTCGCGGTGGGCGGGGTCGGCGACAGCGGTGAGGTGCGGGCGGAAGTCGTCCAGCAGGCGGCGGGTGATCCGCGGTGACAGCGCCGCATCGCCCGCGGCCACGCTGCGGATCGCCGCCAGGAGCTCCTCGGGCCTGGTGTTCTTCAGGAGAAACCCCGAGGCGCCGGCGGCGAGGGCGGCGAAGGCGTATTCGTCGAGGTCGAACGTGGTGAGGATCAGCACCCTGCTGTGCGGGCAGGCCCGGGTGAGCTGCCGGGTCGCCTCGATCCCGTCCATGTCGGGCATCCGCACGTCCATCAGGACGACGTCCGGGCTCAACTGCCGGGCCAGGCGCACCGCGTGGGCGCCGTCGGGGGCTTCACCGACCGACACCATGTCGGGCTGGACGCCGAGGATGGTGGTGAAGGCCATCCGGAGCAGCGCCTCGTCGTCGGCGACGAGCACACGGATCGTCATACGGGCGCCGCCGTCCGGCCGTTGCCGAGGGGCAGTCGGGCGTGGACGCGCCAGCCGCCGCCCGGCAGCGGACCGGCCCGCAGCGTCCCGCCGAAGGCCGCCGAGCGCTCGCGCATCCCCACGATGCCGTGACCCGACGACGCGACGGCACCCGGCGGGACGGCTTCGGAGCCCGGAGCGGAGCGGGGGCCGTTGTCGGTGATGTCCACGGTGACGGTGCGGGCCGAGCACTGGATGCGAACCTCGGCACGGGTGCCGGCCGGGGCGTGCTTGAACGTGTTGGTCAACGCTTCCTGCACCAGGCGGTGGACGGTCAGTTGGACGGTGGCGGGCAGCCGGCCGTGGTCGCCCCGCACGTCGAGACCGGTCGGCAGCCCGGCGGCGCGCATCCGGTCGGCCAGGTCCGCCAGTTCGGCGATGCCCGGCAGCGGACGGCGTTCGGCATCCGGCTCGTCGGTGCGCAGGACGCCCAGCGAGCGCCGCATGTCCGTCAGCGCCTGCCGGCCGGTCTCGGTGGCCCGGACCAGCGCGGTGGCGGCCGCGTCGGGCGCGTGGTGCTGCGCGTGGATCGCGGCATCGGTCAGCGCGACCATCACGGACAGGTTGTGGGTGACGATGTCGTGCACCTCCCGGGCGATCCGGGCCCGCTCCTCGGCGACCGCCAGTCGCGCCTGCTGCTCCTGCTGCTCCTCCAGGCGTACGGCCCACTCCTGCGTCGCCGCGAGACAGGCACGCGAGGTCCGGGCGTTCATCCCCAGCGCCACCGCGGCGACCACCGCCGCACTCAACGCGACGAGCGGGGCCGCGACCGCGCCGGGCGTCGCCCAGCGCAGACACGCCAGCACCGCCCCGACCTCCACCACCCCCGCCGCGACCAGCGCAACACTCCGCCGCGACCGCGCGGCCACCGCGCACAGCGCCACCAACAGGGCCGCGTCCGCCGGGAGTTGAACACCCACCAGGCACTGCACGAACGCGCCCGCCACCACCACCCCGAACACCGCACGCGGCGCCCGGCGCCACCACACCAGAGGCAGCACCAGAGCCACCGTCAGCGCCCCGGCCACCGGGACCTCGTGCGGCCGACGCGTCACCCCGACGTGGAGCAGCAGCAACAACAGGAACAGCACCGGCACCAACGCGTCCCGCACCACCGACGACAGACGAAGACCGCGCAGGCCGCTCAGACCGCACATACCCTGCAGACCGCGCAGACCGCGCAGACCGCGAGAGCGGAAACGCCGGTACCGGCCAGCCCCCGTCGGCCACGACAGCCCTGACGGCCCGCCAGCAGCGGGACCGGCCTCCCCCGTTGACCGTTCGGCCGTCGCGCTGGGCCGAGCACCGGCACCACCGGCCCTCGCGGCCGCCTCGGCCCTCGCCCCACTCCTCGAAAGTGCCATCCGGCCCCACCCTCCGACCCCAACCCGGCCCACCTGCCTGCGAGTTCCGGCGTGCACCACACCCCTGCGCGCACCGCACTCCGGCCACCGTAGGACGCGCCGCCGGCCGCCCACATGAGCCCAACGTCCGAGAGCGCCGCCCCGGCGTCCACCCCGAGGAGGAGCCCCGGTACCTCCCGGGGTCGCACCGCCTCCGCCCGCCCCACGTGTCCGCTTGCGACCGCGGTGGCAACCATGGGGCGACCGGGGGCGGATGCGGCACCGCGCGCCCCGCCCCGACGATGGCGATGTGACCGAGATCATCACCCAACTGTCCATGTCCTCCGTAGAGTTCGTCACCGTACTGGCCGCCCTCGCGCTGGTCGCGGCACGCTGGCTCCCTCCCGCGGCCCGACCCCGCGTCACCGTCGTCGCGGCCGTGACGCTCGTACTCTCCGCGGCCGTGCTGGGGGTGACGGGCATCCGCTGGCAGCTGCTGCCGGTCCTGGCCGGCGCCGCCGCTGCGCTGTCCTTCGCTCTCCCCCCGCTGCTGCGTCGGCTGTTCCGGCGGCGGCCGGGGCAGCGGCAGGCCCGGCGGGCCCCGTGGTGGCTGGCGCTGCCCGGAACGGCGGCCTGCACCGCCCTGGTCATCACCGGGCCGATCGCCGCGTGGGCGTTCCCGGTGCCGGTGTTTCCCGAACCGTCCGGCCCGTACGCGGTCGGCACCCGGGTGGTGCAGTGGACCGACCCCGACCGGCCGGAGACGTTCACCGCCGAACCGGACGACCGGCGCACCGTCGTCGTCCAACTCTGGTGCCCCGCCCGGAACAGCTCCGCGAACACGCTGGCCGCCCGCTACCTCGGCCGCACCCCGCAGGAGGCCCGTACCGTCTCCGACGCCCTCGCCCGCGGTGCCGGCCTGCCCGCCTTCCTCCTCGGCGGCGCCGCACAGGCCCGCACCCACGCCCATGCCGACGCGCCCGTCGCCGACGGGGACGAGCGCTTCCCGGTCGTGCTGTTCTCCCCCGGATCAGGCGGCTCCCGCAGCCAGAACACCGCCTGGGCCGAGGAGTTGGCCACTCACGGCTACGTGGTCGCGGCCCTCGACCACCCGTACGACAGCGCCGCGGTCGTCCTCGACGACGGCCGGGTCATCCGCACCGCGACCACCTCCACGGGCGACCGCGACGCCGACGAGAGACTCGCCGCCGACTGGACGGCCGTCCGCGCCGCCGACCTCCGCTTCGTCCTCACCCGACTCGACGACCTCGACCGCGGCACCACCCCCGACCCCCTCACGGGACGCCTCGACACCCACCGCACCGCCGCCACCGGCCACTCCATGGGCGGCGCCGCCGCTCTCCAGGCCGCCCGCCAGGACCCCCGCATCGGCGCCGTCATCGACCTCGACGGGTTCCCCCACGGGCCCACCACCCCCGACCTCCGCCAGCCCGTTCTCGCCCTCACCTCCGCCGCCCGGAACCCCGACCCGCGCTATCTGCCCCGTCTCACCGAAGCCCTCGCCCACGACACCGCCACGACCTACCGCCTCGCCGTCCCCCGCACCGCCCACCTCACCTTCACCGACGCCCCCCTGTACCTCCCGCCTCTGCCCTCCATCACCGGCACCCTCACCCGCGCCGATGCCCCCCGCCTCGTCACCGCCGCCACCCTCGCCTTCCTGAACAGCACCCTCCGCCACACACCCGACGACCTCACCCGCACCCTCTCCACCTACGGCAGCCTCACCGTCCACCACCCGAACACCGCCCCCTGACCCCCCGGCCCCGACTCCCGCGAGCCCGACCCGACCGTCCGCCCCGACCGTCCGGACCGGGCCCGCACCTCCGCGCGCACCCTCGCCCTCCCGACGAGCCGCCGGGAACGATCGGCGTGGCGACGAGCCCTTCCGCCGCCGGCGGTCTACACCTCGACAGGGAACGACCGACGCCTCACCCGGGAGCACGCGCGCATGGGCCTCATCGACCTCGAACTGTTCGCCACCCTCGACCTCGTCGGGCAGGCCCCGGGCGGCCCCGACGAAGACCCGTCGGGGTTTCCGTTCGGCGGCTGGCAGGCGCCGCTGATCGACGAGGTCGTCGGGGCGCAGATCGCCGCCGCGTACGAGGACACCGACGCGCTCCTGCTCGGCCGCCGTACCTACGACATCTTCGCCTCCTACTGGCCCCGCCAGAAGGGCGGCCAGATCGCCGAGCTCTTCAACAGCGTCCCGAAGTACGTGGCCTCCCGCGGCACCCCGGACCTTCCCTGGGCCGGATCCGCACAGCTCGGCGCGGACCTGCCGGCCGCGGTGCGCGAGATCCGCGACCGGCACGAGTGCGTGAAGGTCGTCGGCAGCCTGAATCTGGTTCAGACCCTCCTGCAGGAGAAGCTCTTCGACCGGATCGACCTCTGGATCCACCCGATCATGCTCGGCACCGGCAAAAAGATCTTCGCCGGCGGCACCGTCCCCACCAACCTCACCCTCCACCAACCGCCCGTCGCCGCCCCCAGCGGCACCGTGTACCTGCGCTACCGCCTCGCCCACGGCACACCCGACACCGGCGACATGGGCGCACACGACCACGATCTCGAAACCCGCAGCAACCTTTGACCCCACAGCCGGCCCCGGCCCGGAGTCGGCAGGCCGCACCCGGTTCAGGGCAGCAGGGTGCGCTCCGCGGTCTCCAGTGCGAGGCCGACCGCGCCGACGGCGGCGGACTCGTTGCGCAGCGGGGAGTGGTGCAGGACGGGTGGGGACAGCGCGATGCGTTCCAGCAGGACGCGGAGGTCATCGACGATCGTCGGGTCGCCTTCCACCACGCCGCCGCCGATCACCACGGCTTCGGGGTCGAGCAGGTGACTGAGGGCTGCCAGCGCCGCGCCGATCCGGTCGACGGCAACGGCGCGGGCCTCCGGGTCGGCGAGGTCGACGTCGAGCAACTGTCGCTCCAGCCGGCCTGGCCGGCCCGGATCGACACGCGAGTCGTCACGCCGGTCGTCACCTCGGTCGTCACCTCGGTCGCTACGCCGGTCGTTACGCCGGTCGGCGGGGGCGTCCACGGGCGCGAACTGGCCGAGCTCTCCCGCGGCTCCTGCGGCACCCCGGTGCAGCCGGCCGTGGACGATCAGGCCGGCGCCGACCCGCGCGCCCCAGTGGACATAGGCCACGGTGCCGAGACCGCGGGCCGCGCCGTGGCGGTGTTCGCCGAGCACGCCGAGGTTGGCGTCGTTCTCCACCAGGACCGGGCACTCGGGATACGCGGCACGGAGGTCCGCGAGGAGACCGGCGACCGGCCACGGCCCGTAAGGGGGATGCGGGGCCGTACCGGGCGGTGCGACCAGACCGGGCGTGGCCACCGCGACGGCGCGCAGACCGTTCGCGCCGTTCGGACCATTCGGGCCGCCCGAGCCGTTCGGGCCGTTCGGGCCGTTCGGGCCGTTCGGGCCGCCCGAGCCGCCCGAGCCGTTCAAGCCGTTCAAGCCGTTCGAGCCGGGCAGAGCTGTCAGCAGTGCGGCAAGACGCCCGCAGACCTCGCGCCCGGCCTGATCGGCCGTCAGGCCGTGGCCGTCCAGCCGCCACCGCCCGACCACGTCGCCCTGAAGGTCGGCCACCAGCACCACCAGCCGGTGCGGACCGACATCGATCCCCGCGACGTGACCGGACTCCGCCCGAAAGCGAACCAGCCGGGCGGGCCGCCCGACACCTGACCCGCCGGGGCCGGGCCGATCACCGCCGGCCCGGTCGGGGCGGGCGTCCTCGGCCCAGTCGACCAGGCCCCACCCCTCCAGCGTCCTGACCAGATCGGCGACCGTCGGACGCGACAGACCCAGGTCCGCGGCGATCTCCCGGACCCGGCGCGGGCCCGCCGCACGAACGTTGGCGAGGACGGCGGCCAGGTTCGACCGGCGCAGGTCGGCCTGGCCGGAACCCCTCGGGGGAACGGACATCGACACGGAACCTCCTTGACAGGTGCAGATCCTGACACTTAGAAAGGAAACCCACTTAATTATGGCCGAGCGGCCTCTCGTGCAACACCCCGACCGGCCCGGCCCGACCCGACCGTTCAGCGCACCGCACCGCAGCGCTCCCTGCACTCGTGTCCGCCGACACCGACTCGACGGCCCCCGCATCCCGCCGCATCACCGACGGAACGTCAACTCTTGTGCGGGCGGGGCGCATCCGGTCCCCGGCGGCACCCGACCGACCGTCAACCGCCCCAGGGGAACCCATGTCCGATTCGCTCGACCCCCGCTGGTTCGCCGACCGCCACGCCGTCCTCTTCGACTGGGACGGCACCCTCGCCCACACCCACACCGCCCACTTCAAGGCCCTGACCGACACACTCGCCCCGCTCGGCGTCCCGGTCGACTGGAACTGGTTCCTCGCCCACACCGGTACCTCCACCCCGGAGACCATCAGCGCCGCCCTCCACCAGCACGGCATCACTCCCCCGGAGCCGGTCGACACCCTGGTGACCGCCTGCGAGAAGCGCTACCTCGACCACCTCGACGACGTCCGCGAGATCGGCTGGGTCGCCGATGTCGCCCGCTCGCTCGCCGGACGCCTGCCGACCGCCGTCGCCTCCGGCGGCATGCGTGACACCGTCGAGGCCACCATGAACCACCTGGGCCTCGCCCACCTGTTCAGCTGCACCGTCACCCGCGACGACGTCACCGCGGGCAAGCCCTCCCCTGAAATCTTCCTCCTCGCCGCCCGCCGGCTCCGCGTCGACCCGGCCCGCTGCCTCGTCCTGGAGGACACCGACTCCGGTCTGCTCGCCGCCCGCCGCGCCAACATGGCCGCCGTCGACATCCGCACCCGCACGCTCACCACCTGACCCGCAACAGCGGACCGCCCCCGGAGCCCGAAGGCCCCGGAGGCGGTCCGCTTCACCGAACGAACGGTGACACTAAGGGAGTTACCCCACGAACCGGTCCGCGTTCGCACGACGCCGTGCCCGGTACAGCAGCACACCGCCCAGCGTCAGCAACCCACCGCCGGCCAGACCGGCCCCCACCAGACCCTCGGGCGAACCCGTGTCCGGCAGATGGCCCTTCCCACCGCCGTGCGGCGGCTCCGACGGACGCTGCGGCTTCCCGCACTCCTCCTTCTCCGGGCACGCGGACACCGTCACGCACAGCTCCACCGGCGCACTCTCGACCACCTGACCCTGCGGATCACGAGCCGAAGCCGTCGCCGTGTTCGTCACATGACCGGCCTTCGCATCCGCCTCCGTCACCGTGTACGTCCCACGGCACGTGGTGCTCTGACCCGGGTTCAGCGTCGTCGCCTCACACACCACCGACGCCACCCGGTCGTCACGGACCGTCACGCCCGTCAGCACCGTCGCCCCGGTATTGGTCACCGTGTACGTGTACGTCACCGTGTCACCCACCCGCGCGGAACCCTTCACATCCGCCCGCTTCGTGATCGACAGCGACGAGGCACTCGACGTGGTCTCCACCGTCGCCTCACCCGGCGCACTCTCCACCGGCCGACCCTCCGGATCGGTACCCGACGCACGAGCCGTGTTCGTCACGTGACCAGCCTTGACGTCCTCCTCCGTGATCGTGTAACTGCCATGGCACGTCGTGCTCTGCCCCGGGTTCAGCGTCGCCGCGCCGCACGTCACCGACGCGACACGGTCGTCACTGACCACCACACTGCTGACGGCCGCGGTACCCGTATTCGTCACCGTGTAGGTGTAGTTGACGGTCTCACCGACCCGGAACGGACCGGCCGCATCGGCCTTCTTCACAATGGACAGCTGGGCCACGCCCACCACCGGAACATCCACCTCACCCGGCGGACTCTGCACCGGCTGCCCGTCAGGGCCAGTACCGGTTGCATGCGCGGTGTTCGTCACGTGGCCCGCCTGAGCGTCCGCAGCAGTGATCACGTACGTGCCATGGCAGGTCGTGCTCTGACCGGGGTTCAGCGACGTCGCGTCACAGGTCACGGAGGCGACGTGGTCGTCGGTCACCGCGACGTTGTGAATGGCCACCGTGCCCGCGTTGGTGACGGTGTACGTGTAGTGCACCGTGTCGCCGACATGGAACGGACCGGCCGTGTCGGCCTTCTTCACCATCGACAGCGCGGCCTCGCCCACCACCGGGACGGTCGCCTCACCGGGCGGACTCTGCACCGGCTGACCATTGGGGTCGGTACCGTTCGCGTGAGCGGTGTTGGTCACATGCCCAGCCGTGACGTCGGCAGCCGTCACCACGTACGAACCGTGGCACAACGTGCTCGCACCCGGGTTCAACGACGTCGCACCACACGTCACCGACGCAACATGGTCATCACTGACCGTCACATTGCTGATGACAGCCGTGCCCGTGTTGGTCACCGTGTACGTGTAGTTCACGGTGTCGCCTACATGGAACGGGCCCGTGCTGTCCGGGGTCTTCTGGATCGACAGTGCCGCCTCTCCCGCGACGGGCACCGTCGCCTCACCAGGCGGACTCTGCACCGGCTGACCACTGGGATCGGTACCGTTCGCATGAGCCGTGTTCGTCACATGACCAGCCGCCACATCCGCAGCCGTCACCACATACGAACCGTGACACAACGTGCTCGCACCCGGATTCAACGTCGTCGCGCCGCACGTCACCGACGCAACATGGTCATCACTGACCGTCACATTGGAGATGACAGCGGTACCCGTATTGGTCACCGTGTACGTGTAGTGGACCGTGTCACCGACATGGAACGGACCAGCGGAGTCCGCCGCCTTCTCAATGCCCAACGCGGCCTCGCCCACCACCGGCACCGTCGCCTCACCAGGCGGACTCTGCACCGGCTGACCACTGGGATCGGTACCGTTCGCATGAGCCGTGTTCGTCACATGACCAGCCGCCACATCCGCAGCCGTCACCACATACGAACCGTGACACAACGTGCTCGCACCCGGATTCAACGTCGTCGCGCCGCACGTCACCGACGCAACATGGTCATCACTGACCGTCACGTTGCTGACGACGGCCGTGCCCGTGTTGGTCACCGTGTACGTGTAGTTCACGGTGTCGCCCACATGGAACGGGCCCGTGCTGTCCGGGGTCTTCTGGATCGACAGTGCCGCCTCTCCCGCGACGGGCAGCGTGACCTCGGCCGGCGGGCTCACCACCTCGTCTCCCTGCGGGTTCGTGCCCGCTGCCTGGGCCACGTTGGTCAGTTGACCGAGCGCCAGGTCTGCCGCGGTCACCACGTACGTACCGTGGCAGGTCGTGCTCGCACCCGGGCTCAGCGTCGTCGTGGTGCACGACACCGGAGAGACGTGGTCGTCCGTGACCAGCAGCTGGTCGAGCGCTGTCTGCCCGGTGTTCGTCACCGTGTACGTGTAGGTGACGGTGTCGCCGACGTGTACCGGGCCGGCCGTGTCCGCCGCCTTGTTCAGGGACACGGACGACGGGCCGATCACCGGGACGGTGGCCTGTGTCTCGGGGGAGGTGACCGGTTGGCCGTTGGACGTTCCGTTCGCCGTGGCGTGGTTGGTCACCGAGCCTGTCGCGGCGTCGGCTGCCGTGATCACGTAGGTCCCGTGGCACTGGGTGCTGTCGCCGGGGCTGCCTCGGGGGGCGAGGGTCGTGGTGTCGCAGGTGATGCCGGTGACCCGGTCGTCCGTCACGGCGACGTTCGTGATCGTGGTGCCGCCGGTGTTGCTCACCACGTACGTGTAGGGAACGGTGTCACCCACGTGGAACGGGCCGGGGAGGTCGACCTGCTTGAGGACGTCGAGGCCCGGCGCCTCCACGAGGGGCACGTCCTCGGACGACGGGGGCGACGTCACCGGGTCGCCGTCCGCCGTGCCGGTGGCCACGGCGGTGTTGGCGACGTGGCCCGCGGCCGCGTCCGCCGCTGTGACGGTGTAGGTCGCCGTGCAGGTGACGGTCTCGCCGGGTTGCAGGACGCTCACCGGGCAGCTGACCGGCCCGACCTTCGGGTCGTTGACGCCGAGGTTGTCGATCGGGACGTTGCCCGAGTTGGTGACGACGAAGTCGTACGGAATCTGGCTGCCGACCGTCAGGTCCGCCGGCAGCGGCTGGTGGGCCTGCTTGACCAGGTTCAGCTCCGGGAGCGGGTCGTCGGTGGCGATCACCACGTTGCGGATCAGATGCACGTCGGTGAAGTCGCCGGTCGAGCCGGCGAAGCCGAACTTGTAGGTCGCGGGGACGGGTTGGGGTGCCGGCGTGGTCAGCACCTGGTGCTCGCCGGTGCCGTCGTTGAAGTCGATGTCGACGGTCACCACCGGGGACGGCGCGGGGCTCACGTGCACGTGCACCCGGCGGCGCGACGGCTCCAGCAGGGCCTGGGCCTGAGCAGGCGTCACGCCGGGCGGCAGCGAGGTCAGCGGGCCCTGGAGCAGGCCCGGAAGCGTCGACGGCCAGGGGCCGGTGGTGCTGAAGTTGCTGGTCGTCGCGGTCAGGAAGCAGTAGCCCTCCGTGTCGTGGCCGGGGCCACGCACGGTGACCATGTTGGGTCCGGGCGCCGGGACGTGGAAGGCCGTTCCGGCGGGGGAACGGGTGGGGCAGCCGTTGCCCCGGTGCTCCCAGTCGCCGAAGTAGTTGCCGAGCACGTCGAGGCCGACACCGAGGTAGCCGGAGTCGACACCGGGCAGGATCGCCAGGTTGGGGTCGTCGTTGGGCAGCTTCTGCGCGTAGCCGAGGCTGCCGCCGAAGGCGCCGGGGTGTGCGAGCGAGACATCGCCGTTGACCAGGAAGAACGAAATGCCGTCGGCCGGGGTGGCGGGCGTGGTGCTGCCGTACTGCCACTGATCGAAGGACACGTCCAGGCCGGCGCTGGCCGGCAGCGCCTGCTCGAACAGCACCGCGCCGTTCTCGTCGTGACTGGAGTCGGTGATCCGCAGGTAGCCGAAGGGCGCACTGTCCAGCGGCGGCACCGGCCCGGTCTCCGGGACCGGACAGCCCGTCAGCTGGCGGCCGTCCGGCGGGAGCGGGGTCGTGATCGGTCCGCCGGTGAGGCAGGCCGCACCGACGGCGATGAACCGCGAATCCGCAGTCGCACCGGTGAAGTCCTCCTGCAACAGCGGGGACCCGGTGGCTCTGACCTGCTCCGGCACGGCCGCCGCTCGGTGCGGGGCCGGGCCGCCGGCCGCCTGGGCGCCCAGAGTGGCGGCCAGGCCTGTGCCGACCAGGCCGAGGGTGGCTGCGGCGCTGATGAAGCGGGCCGTTCGCGATCTGAGCCGCAACGGTCCGCGGAGATGTCTCGTCATGCCCTTGACTATGTGCAGCCACTACATGCAGTTATCAGTTTGTACTATAAGTGGACCTAGAGAATCGCTCGGATGCGCGAACCCGGGATGCCGACCCGGAATCAGCTCCACCGCGATCATGGGGACCTGATGAGAAATCAGGAACGCCGACGCTCCCTCGCCCACCTCGCCGCAGCCTCGCAACCTCGGGGCGCAGCAGGCCGGCGACCGGCCCCGGCGACCGCGCGAGTGTGCGAGTGCGCAACCGGCGACTGCGCGGCGACAGGGCGGCCGAGCATGTGTTCGACGAAACCGCCACCCGCGAGACGTCGACCGGCCCAGCCGCCGCGCCGCCACCCCTCCCCCGCCGCACCGCCTCCCGGCACCCACGAACGACGCCGCACGGCCGGAGCGACGGACCGACCCCGGACTCCGCCGACCGACCGGGAGTCCGGCAGTCCGGCAGTCCGGCAGTCCGAGCCACCGGTCGGTCGGGGACGCGTTTCTGATGGATCGTCAGATTTCTGGCGCCGCCAACACCCGCACGGCCGAACCGAACCCGCCGCCCAGAAGAAGCGGCCGACAGTGCCGGCGGCGGCGGACCACCCGTCCTGCGCCACCGGGGCGACCACCCAGGGGTGAACCTTCGATCCGCCCCTTTCCCGCAGCCGCAAGGGTTTCTGACGGTCCGTCAGGTCCACACGGACGCACAGTCCCGTTGCAGCCCTCCGGATCCCATGTCGTCCTGGAGTCGTCGGGGCCACAACCGGTCCCGACGAGAAACGAACTACTCGGAGGAAATTTCCCATGCGTGCTATCAAGCGTGTTCTGGCCGTCGGCGCTCTCGCTGCCCCCCTGGTTCTCGGCTGCGCCGGACTCGCCGCGGCCCACGACGGTGTCGGCGCGGACTTCAACCACGGCCAGTTCGTCGCGAACGAGGAGGGCGCCGGCCTGGCCGACGTCAACTCCGAGGTCTCCCCCGACTGCGTCGACCACATCAAGGGCTGGGTCTTCGCGGGTGACGACGGTGTCGACGGTTCCTACACCCAGTCCGGCGCCCACTTCGGCGGCTGACCTCGGACGAGGTGCCCACTCAACAGGGCTGACGTAGCACCAGGTGCCCGGCGGGAACTCCACCCGCCGGGCACCGGCGCGTCTCCGGAAGGTCTCGCCGACGGCGCGCCGGCGGAGCGGTCAGTGCGGGTCGAGGGAGTGCTCGGCCCGGTAGCCGGCCGGAACGCCCTCGGCGATGATCGCGTCGGCCGTCATGTGGCGGGTGCGCAGGTGCAGGATGTCCTGGTAGGCGGGCGAGGCGTACCAGGCCTGGGCCTGCTGGTAGTCGGGGAACTCGATCAGGATCAGGCCCTGCTTCCCCCAACTCCCCTCCAGTGTCTCGAACTTGCTGCGGTGGACGAGGAACCGGCCGCCGAACGCGTCGAGGGTGGCGTCGATGCGCCGCAGGTACTCGACGATGTCGGGGCAGGGCTCGGTGGCGTGTACCTGGGCCAGGGCGTAGGCGGGCATCGCGGCGCTCCCATGGTGTCGGGGGGGTCGGGCTGACGTCCACGACGCTACGCAGCGGCGGGGCGGCGCGAATCCGTCATCCATAGGTAGGCCGGCACATCGGCCGGGGCCGGGGCCGCGGCCGCCGCTCGTGGGGGTGGGTCAGGCGTTCCACTCGCGGGCGAGGAGGGCGTAGACGCATTCGGTGCCCCAGCGGTCGCCGTCGAGCTCGTTCTCGACCAGGACGGCCTCACGGCGCATTCCCAGGCGTTCACAGACCCGGACGGAGGCGGTGTTGAGGGCGTCGAGCCTGGCAAAGAGACGGTGAACTCCCAGGGATTCGAAGGCAGTTGCGACGAGTCCGCGAGCCGCTTCGGTGGCGTAGCCCTGGCCGGCGTACTGCGGATTGAAGACCCAGCCGATCTCGGCCTGGCGGGAGCGGGCGTTGGTGAGGGTGACGACGACCTCGCCGAGCACGCCCGGCCGGTCGGCGCGGCAGACGGCCCACATCAGGCCGTCGCCGTCGGCGCTCCAGCCGGTGTGGGCGCCGCGGGTGACGATGGACGTCTCGCAGCCCTCGCGGGTGAGCGCGGGGCGGTAGAGGTAGCGGACGACCTCGGGCAGCGCCTGGTACGCGTAGCGGTCGTCGGCGTCGGCCACGGTGAAGGGGCGCAGGATCAGCCGCTCCGTGGAGATGGTGGCCGGGATGACGGGCGGTGCGGCGGCCCGGGTGGGTGCCGGGAGGTGGTGTGCGGCCTCGGTCATGGGTCCCCCTGGTCGGTGTCGGCGGTGTCGCGTCGGTCTCACTGCGATGTCGGTGTCACTGTGACGTTGGCACACCATAGTTGACGGTGGGACGGGGTGTCGGGGCGGCGGGTTCAGCCGGTCCCGGTGCAGGCCTTCGCCTCGTCGAGGTAGCGGGCGACCGGGCCGAGGGTGAGCAGTCCGGTGGCGGCACCGGCGTGCTCGGCTCGGGCGGGCAGCAGGGCGGTGCGGGCGCGGGCGGCGAGTTCGGGGAGGTCGAGGCGGGCGGCGGCGTGCGCGGTGAGCGACCAGAGGGCTTCCTGCAGGTGGTCGCGGGGCGGGGCGGGGGCTGCGGCGAGGGCCGCGCGGGCCTCGTCGGGCCGCTGTCGGGCGAGCAGGACGAGGGGTTCGGTCCAGGGGCGGTAGGGGCCCCAGTCGAGCTGGGGGTCGGTGGGCGCGGGTCGGTCGTGCAGCAGGCGCAGGCCGAGCAGGGCGAGCGGGAGCAGCCCGCGGTGCAGGCCGGGCATGCCGGCGGTGCGCAGCGCGTCGTCGGCGGCGCGGTACTGGGCGGCGGCGGTGGCGGCGCTCGGGCCGCCGGGTTCGGTGCTGCGGGTGGCGGTGACGCGGGCGGCGTACCACTGGGTGAGGACGTGGACGAGTCGCGCTTCGGTGTCGGCGGCGAGTTGTTCGGCGGCGTGGGCGTGGGCGGTTCCGGCATCGAGGTCGCCGAGGGCGGAGGCGGACTGCAGGCGGACGAGCCGGCCGAGGACGGCGAAGTTCGGCAGGCCGTGGCGGGTGGCCAGGTCGAGGATCTCGGCACCGGTGCGGTCGCGGTGGGCGGCGAGTCCGGGCCGGGTGAACGACTGTAGAAAGACGCCGTTGAGGGCGAACACCAGCAGGGCCGGGTCGTCGAGTTCGCGGGCTGTGAACTCGGCCTGCCGGGCGGCCTGTTGGGCGCGCGCGTGTTCGGCCTCGGTGAGGTCGGCGGTGCGGCTCTCGACGGCGATGGTGGCCAGCAGGCGGGCGGCCGGGGCGGGCGGCGGGTCGGTGCCGAGGGCGGCCAGGGTGTCCTCGGCGGCGACGACGACGGCGCGGGACTGTTCGGGGTCGTCCGCCCGGCTCCACAGCGCGGGGACGTCGAAGGCGCCGATGACGCGGGCGGTCAGCTGCGGGTCGCCGGTGCGCTGGGCGGCGTGGATGGCGGTGAGGCGGTCGCGGCGGGCGCGGACGAGGGCGTCGCCGCCGGCGAGGGCGAGGGTGCGGGCGAGGTCGACGGTGGTGCGCGGGCCGAGCCGCAGCCCGGGCGGGCCGAAAGGCGCGCCGAACGGCGGGCCGAGCGGGTCGATGGACGGGCCGAGCGGCGGGCCGGTGCGGGTGGTGGCGGTGTTCGGGGTGGGGGCCGGTGCGGTGCCGTGCAGGATGTCCTGTTCGAGCTGACGCAGTTCGGGGCCGGGGTCGAGGCCGAGTTGGTCGGCGAGGGTCGTCCTGGCCCGGCGCAGGGTGGCCAGGGCGTCGGCCTGGCGGCCGGCCCCGTACTGGGCGCGGGCGAGCAGGGCCCAGGCGGGTTCGCGCCAGGGGTGTTCGGCGACGTGTGCACGGAGGTCGGCGGCGAGGGCGTCGCCCCGGCCGTGGTCGAGGAGGAGGCGGGCGCGCAGTTCCACCGCGTCCAGGCGGAGTTCTTCCAGGCGGATGCGTTCGCGTCGGGCCCAGGCGCTGTCCGGGAGGTCGGCGTAGGCGGGTCCGTGCCAGTGGGCGAGGGCCGCGCCGAGTTCGTCGGCGTCGGCGTCGGCGGGGTGGCGGCGGGCGCGGGCCAGGGTGTCCAGGAAGTGGTGGGCGTCGATGTGCGGGCGTGGCAGGTGCAGGGCGTAGCCGGGGCCTTCGGTGACGATCAGGCGGGGCGGGGTGCGGGGTGGGCGGCCGGGTTCGAGGGCGCGGCGGAGGGCGGCGACGAAGGTGCGCAGGGCGCCGACGGCGCGGGTCGGGGGGTCGGTCCACAGGTCGTCGACGAGGGTGTCGGTGGTGACGAGGCGCCCTTCGGCGGCGATCAGTCGGCCGAGTACTTCGCGGTGGCGGGGTCCGCCGAGGTCGATGGGGGTGCCGTCGGCGTGCCGGGCGCGCACCGGGCCGAGCACGTCGAGGCGGACGTCGGAGTGGGGCGAGGGGGCGTGGTCGGTGCTGCTGTCGGTGCGCATGGCCCCATCCTGCGGGTGCGGGGCCGATGCGGGCGAACGGCGCTGATCGGTTGCTGATCGGGGTCGGGGAGGCTGGTCCGGTCGGCGCTGCTCTCCGCCGCTCCACCATCTCGATACCTCGACACCTCGATATCTCAACCTCTCAACCTCTCGATGTCTCGGTGTTTCGGCGTCTCGACATCTCGATGTTCCGAAGGACGGTTCTGTCATGACATTCGCTTTCCCGGGTTTCGATTCCGTCCGGGTTCCGGTCGCACCGGGTGTTGAGTTGGACGCGGTGGTGGGCGGTTCCGGCAGCCCGGTGGTACTGCTGCACGGTTTTCCGCAGACCCGGCTGATGTGGCGTCGGGTCGCGGAGCGGCTGGCGGCCGAGCACACGGTGATCTGCCCCGACCTGCGCGGTTACGGCGCCAGCGACAAGCCGGCGGCGACCGGTCCGGAGGTGTATGCCAAGCGCACAATGGCTGCGGATGTGGTCGCTCTGGCGGGGGCGCTCGGGCACGAGCAGTTCGCGCTGGTGGGTCACGACCGGGGCGCGTTGGTCGCGTTCCGCGCCGGGCTGGACCATCCGGAGACGGTGACGCACCTGGGGATCCTCGACGTCGTGCCGACGCTCGACATGTGGAACGTCCTGCACGGCGTGTCGGCGGCGGTGGGCTACCACCTCTACCTGATGGCGCAGCCTCCGGGCCTGCCCGAGGCGATGATCGCCAACAGTGCGGACGCGTTCTTCGGGTCGTTCCTGGACGCCTGGGCGGCCGACCCCGCCGCGATGCCGCCGGGGGTGCGCGCGGAGTATCTGCGGGCGAGCGCGGCGGCCGTTCCGTCGATCGTGGCGGACTACCGGGCCTCGGCGGGCATCGACGTCACGCACGACCAGGCCGATCTCGACGCCGGCACCCAGCTGGCGATGCCCGTCATGGTCGTTCAGCAGGACTGGGGCGCGCAGCTGGGCTACGACGCCGCCGCGGTGTGGCGGGCGTGGGCCCCGGACCTCGACCATCGGCTGACCCGCGCTGGGCACTTCATGGCGGAGGAGGCGCCGGAGGAGATCACCGCGGCGATCCGGGATCTGCTGGCACGGTAGGTCCAGGTCGCCCGGTGGGTCGGGTCGGGCGCGCAGGTGGAGCGGTGCCGGGGTGGTCGAGGGCGTCAAGGAGGCACGGCACATAGCGGTGGACGCCATGGGCGGTACTCCCCGCGGAGCACATGGCCATGTCCGTATTTCTGTCGGAGCATCAACTCCCTTGTGCACAAAGGCTTCTCCGCACCCCTTCGGCCCGTGGTGGCCGCTCCGCCGCAGGTATGGGAGGGGGCCCGTGCACGGCGGTCGGCCGGTGGTGGAAAGATCCGGCTGCCGCAGTGAAGTGCTGTTGGCCATATGGGGTGGGGAGTGTGCGGGTATGACGACGTATCGGTTGGTGTGCATGGTGCTGATCTGGGCGATAGCCGTGTCGCAGGTGGTCCGGGTCCTGATGCTGGGCCGCAAGCCGCCGTTCCGCGACGCGCACGCGACCTCCCCCCGGCTGTTCGCCTTCGCTTGGCTGCTGATTCCGACCGGTTGCACGCTCGGCCTGTTCAGCCCGGACGGGGGCCCTGTGCTGTGGATGGCCGGCACCGCGCTCCTCCTGGTCGGCCTCCTCCTGACCGGATGGGCCTGCCGGAAGCCCCGGGCTCGGGCCTGACCGGCCCGGCGGACCGGGTGCCGCCGCGTCCGACGGGACGTCGGACGAAATGCCGGACGGAACGTCGGACGCGATGTCGGACGGGACGTCGGACGGGACGTCAGGGGGCGGGCGGGACAGCGGCGGTGTCAATCGGTCGGCACGGTGCCGCGGTGCCCGGTGGCGGTGGCAAGGTGTACCTGCACACCGAACAGAAGTCGCAAACGGGGGAGGACTGCATGACCGGAGACGGGACCAACGATCTGATCGCCGCGGACGGGGAGGTCGAGGCGCCCGCGACCGACGGCCACGTCGCGCCGCCCGGGTACCGGCCGTATCCGCGGCTGTCCCGGGAGCAGGGCGCGGAGGCGGTGCGGCGCGGGGGCTGGCTGTTCAAGGCCGACGACGGGCACGACCCGGACGGGGCGGTGCCGGTGGAGGCGGTGGAGGGGGCCTGGCAGGTCGACGGCCGGGGTGTCCCGCTGCGGTTCTGGCCGAACCCGCGCTACGGGGCGCCGCTGCCGGAGCAGCCGGTCGCGGAGGCCGCGGTGCCGTTGCCGCCGCTGCTGGCCGGGCGGCACCCGGCCGGGCGGGCGCTGCTGGGGTGGCTGGAGGATGCGCACGCGCCACGGCTGTGCCGGGTCGCCGGGTCGAGCGGCAGTGGCCGCACCCATCTGCTGCACTGGCTGGCCGCCGCCTGCCCGGCGGACCATCCGCATCCGCGCCGACGGACCGAAGTGCTGGTGTCAGCGGCCGAGTTGACGGTGGACACCTTCGTGTGGCGGCTGGCGGGGCTGCTCGGCGTTTCGGCGGGCACCCCGGACGAGCTGGTCGCGGCGCTGATCGACGGGGCGCCGCGGGTGCTGGTGGTGGCCGACCTGGACCGGGCGGGCGGCGGCCTGCTGTCGGATGCCGCGCAGCGCATCGCGGCGGAGGTGCTGCGTCCGCTGCTGCGGGTGCCGTGGCTGCGGATGGTGGTGGAGTGCGCCTCGGACACGCCGGCTGCGGCGGCCCTCGACGTGCCGGCCGCCGTGCTCGACCTGGACCAGCCGCAGTGGACCGACCTGGAGGCTTTCACCCGCTGGTCGGCCGCGCTGGCGGACCGCCCGCTCCCGGCGGAGGTCTACCCGTCGCCCGCGCTGGCCCTGCTGGCCGCCCGCACGGGGGACGGGCTGCTGCTCGACCCGGCGGCCTCGCCCGCGCGGAAGGCCGACGTGCTGGCCGAAACCTGGTGGGAGTCGCTGTCGGAGTTCGCCCAGGCCGCGGTGGTGACGCTGGCCTCGGTCCGGGGCGCTCTGGACACCGAGCTGTGGGGCGAACTGCCCGGCAGTCTCGGCCCGTTCGCGGTGCACGAGGCGGTCGAACTGCTGCTGCCGGCCGGCCCGGACGGGCGGTTCCGGGTCTGGCCGGACGCCTTCGCCGAGCGCCTGGCCCGGCGGGGTCTGGACCACCTGTCGCTCCGTCAGAACGTCCTGCCGGAGCAGCCCGGCCCGCAGGACGCCGACCGGCTCGGCCTGGTGCTGCGCCACGCCGTCCGGACGTCGGTCCCGGCCGACGACCTGCTGACCGACCCGGCCGTCCTGGTGCACGCCGATCCGCTGGCGGTCGGCCTCGCGCTGGAGCACGGGGCCGCGCTTCGGGCCGCGGGCGCCGAGCAGCGGGCGGAGGAGGCGCGGGCGGAGGCGCGCCGGGAGGCGCTCGCGGACGGGAAGGAGTTCGACGAGGAGTCGGCCCGTCAGTTCTCGGACGCCGACGGCTCGGCTGCCGAGCGCACCCCCGTGCACCGGGCGTGGCGGGCGGCCGGTTCCCGGGTCACCGCGACCGCCGATCCGGCCGAGCGCGCGTCCGCCCTGCACTGCTGGACGGCCGGCCCGGACGGCGACCTCGCGGAGCGGTTCGCCGAGCTCGCCGGGCACGGCTGGCGGGCCCGCTGGGCGTTCGCCGACGAGGCCGAGCCGGTGTACCGGCTTGCCCGCAACAACGGCCCGGAACACGAGGGCGGGCTCGCGGTCGCCGTCGGCTGGGACGTCGTGGTGCTCGACCCGGCCACCGGCCGCCCCTCCGGCGGTTCGCCGGCGCGGCTGACGGACCGTTCCACGGTCGCACTGGCCACCGGTGCCGACGGCGGCGTCTGGGCGCTGCGGCGCAGCGGCGCGGCCGAGGAGCTCCGCCCGTCCTCCGACACCGCGCGTCGGCTGCTGGCCACAGTGGCCGACGGGGCGACGGCGATCGCCGCGCGCGGCGGCGACCAGCGGGCGGTGGCGGCGGGCGACGCGGCGGGCCACATCCACCTACTGGAGGACCGGGACGGCTCCGCGGCGGTGCGCAGCGACGCCCCGCTGCACGCCGGTCCGGTGACGGCGGTCGACCTCGCGCACCACGGCGGTCAGCACCTGCTGATCAGTGGCGGCGCGGACGGCGGCGTCCAGGCGTGGATGCCCGGGCGCGGCATGCTCTCGGCGCCGCTGCCGGCCCGTGACACCGCGGTCACGGCGGTCGCGGTCGCGACCACCGCGGGCGGCCTGATGTGTGCGGCCGCGTGGGCGGACGGCCTGGTCCGGGTCGTGCTGGCCGGCGCCGACCGGATCACCCACGACCTGCATGTCGGCACCCCGGTGGTCGGCCTGGTCCTCACCGACGAGGGCCGACTCTGCGTCGCGACCGGCACAGGCGTCCTCGGCATCGACCTCACCCCCGCATAGCGCAGCCCACCGCACCCCGACCGACCGTCAAGCGCGCCGGTCGGGGTGCGACACACCTGAGGCCGCCGAGCCGAAACACCGTCCCGTCAGGTACTCGTGGGGACGCCGCCGCCCGGGCCGAGCTCGTGGCACCGGCGGGTTTTCACGCGGGCGGCGGGGCGCAGCGACGGCGACGACCTTCGCAGGGCGCGCGGCACAGCGCGTAGCACCCTGACCGGCCGTCAGGCACGCCGGTCGGGGGCAGCACACCTGAGGCCGCCGAGCCGAAGGACCGTCAGGTACTCGTGGGGACGCCGCCGCCCGGGCCGTGGCCGTGGCACCGGCGGTCCTTCACGCCGGCGGCGGGGCGCAGCACTCAGCGACGGCCGCTTTCGCACAGGCGGCAGGGCACAGCGCGCAGCGACATGCGACGGCTTCCGCAGCGCGCGCCGCGCAGCCCACCGCACCCCGACCGGCCGTCAAGCGCGCTGGTCGGGGTGCGGCACGCTCGCGGCCGCCGAGCCGAAGGACCGTCAGGTGCTCGTGGGGACGTCAGTGCCCCGGGCCGCGGTCGTGGCACTGGCGGCTTTCACACAGGCGGCGGGGCACAGCGGTGAGGCCTTTCACACAGGCGGCAGGGCGCAGCGCCCAGCGACGGCGGCGGCTTCCGCAGGGCGGGCCGCGCAGCCCGCAGCAGCGACGGCTCTCGCACGGCGTACCGCGTCAGCCACGCACCCCGGTCCGTCACTGCCGCGCTTACCCCGTCCCCCGTCCGGAATCCCCGCTCGCCGGCCGGACAGCCACCTGGGGCGCGCATTCCCGACCGGGGCGCGTGATCGCAGCCGCACGCCTGGGGCGCGTTCATGGGGGCGGCAGCCGGGACGACGGGCGCGCGCGGCGTGCCGCCATCCCTCGCGCGCCCGTGGCGCGCCGGTCGGGTACCGGCCAGCGGGTGCCGGATCGGGGCCCGGTCCGCGGACCTGTGCGCTCCGACGTTGTGCCGAGGTGCGACCCGGGCGGGGCCGTACCGGCGTATGCGACGGCGGGGCGGTGGCGCGGGCCGCCTCAGTGTGTCGCCGCTGGCGGGAGGTGGGGACGGGCGGGCGCGGCCCGCGGACGCGGTGCCGGCCGGCCCGGGAAAGCGCGCGTAAAGGGGAGTTCTGGGGACCGGAAGGCGCCCCTCCGGCATGCGCCCCCGGAATCCGGCCAACCCTCGCCGAAGCCCTTTCGACGGTCGCATCGGCCCTTGCAGACTCTCGGTGGCGGTCAGCCGATCGCACAATCTGCTCGACCGACCATCGCCTCGCTGCCGTGCTGTTCCGGCTTCGCGCCGTCCGGCGTCCGGGCGCTTCCCTCCCCTGCGATTCCACTCCCCGCGACTCCGTCTCCCTACGACTCCGTCTCCCCCACCACACGACTCCGCTTCCCTGCGACTCCACTCCCCTGCGACGCGCCATGGAGCTGTTCCGATGGACATGCGTTACGAGGCGTACTCCTACGCCGATCCGGTCTTCTACGACTCCCCGGTCCAGTGGGCGGCCCGCGACGAGTTCCCGGCCGCCACCGAAGCCGCGCCGGCCGGCTGGGTGCGCAGCCTGCGCGAGGTGTGGGTGGGCTACCAGCCTGCCTCGCCGCCGCTGCCGGAGCAGGGCTGGAAGATCCACGTGTCGGCCTGCCTGGACAACGCGCCGTGGATCCTGGACGTGGTGCGGGCGTACTGCTTCGAGCACGGCGTGGCGTTCAAGTTCCTGCGCAGCCCGGCGCTGGTCCAGACGCAGAACGCCAAGTACGCCTCGCGCGGCTCCAGTGGGAAGTTCATGACGTTGTATCCGGCCGACGAGGCGCAGTTGGAGCGATGTCTCACCGAGTTGGACGACGCCCTGGCGGGGGTGCCCGGCCCGTACATCCTGAGCGATCTGCGCTGGCGGCGCGGTCCGCTGTACCTGCGCTACGGGGCGTTCACCGAGCAGTGGTGCCGCAACGAGGAGGGCGAGTTGGTGCTGGCGCTGCGGGAGCCGTCGGGCGTGCTGCGTCCCGATGTGCGGCGGGCGGCGTTCGACCTGCCGGCCTGGGCGCCGGTGCCGGCGGTGCTGGCCGAGGCGGTGGCGGGCCGGGGCCGCAGCAGTGTGGACGACTTCCCGTTCGCGGTGGAGCGGGCGCTGCACTTCTCCAACGGCGGCGGGATCTACCTGGCGCGGCGGGCCGGCGGCGGCGAGCAGGTCGTCCTCAAGGAGGGCCGGCCGTTCGCCGGGCTCGACCAGCGCGGCGAGGACGCGGTGCAGCGGCTGGTGCGCGAGCAGCGGATCCTGGAGCGGCTGGCGGGTCTGGACGCGGTGCCTGCGGTGCTGGGCGATCTGACGGCGTGGGAGCACCGGTTCCTGGTGCAGGAGTACGTGGCGGGCGAGGGGCTGCACCACTGGTTCGGCCGGCGCTATCCGCTGGTGCATCCGGAGGCGGACGAGGCGGCGGTCGCGGCGTACCGCGAGGAGGCGACGGCGGTGCTGGACGCGGTGGAGCGGGCGTTGCACGCCATCCACGGCCGGGGCATCGTCTTCGGCGACCTGCACCCGCGCAATCTGATCGTCCGCGACGACGGGTCGGTGGTCTTCATCGACTTCGAACTCGCTTCTCCGGTCGATGAGTTCGTGCGCCCCGCGCTGGGTGCGGCCGGGTTCGCCGCGCCGGCCGGGCTGACCGGCTTCGCGGTGGACGAGCATGCGCTGCGGGCGCTGCGGCTGTGGGCGTTCCTGCCGCTGCTGCCGCTGACCGTGCTGCACCCGGCCAAGGGCGCGGCGCTGGCCCGCTCGGCCCGCAAGCGCTTCGAGCTGCCGGACGGCTTCCTGCCCGAGCCCGCCGCCCCGCACGAGGGGCAACTCGCCGCCGTGGAAGGCCTGTTCGGCGAGGGCCGGGACGGCTGGCCCCGGCTGCGGGACGGCCTGGTGGCGGCGATCGGCGCGAGCGCCACGCCCGAGCGCGCCGACCGGCTGTTCCCGGGCGACCCGGCCCAGTTCACCCACGACGGCCTGGGCCTGTCGTACGGCGCGGCGGGGGTGCTGTGGGCACTGCACGCGGTGGGCGCGGACGTCGACCCGCGGCACGTGCGGTGGCTGCTCGACGCGGTGGAGCGGCAGCCGTGCCGGCCGGGCCTGTTCGTCGGCGCGCACGGCACCGCCTGGGCGCTGGACCGGCTCGGGCACCGCGAGAGCGCGCTCGACCTGCTGCGCCGCCTCGACAAGGACGACGCGCCCGGCGCCGGCGCCGATCTGTCCTCGGGTCTGGCGGGCATCGGCCTGGCCCAGTTGCACTTCGCCCGCGCCACCTGCGACCGCGCCCTGCTCGCCGCTGCCGCCACCAGCGCCGACCGGGCCGTCTCGGCGCTCCGGCTGGGTGAGCCCCTGCCGCCCACCGCCCGGCCCGGGCTGCTGCACGGCGCGAGCGGCACCGCCCTGCTGCTGATCCGGCTGTTCGAGGAGGCCGCGAACCCGGTCCTGCTGGACCTCGCCCGGGCCGCCCTCGACCAGGACCTGTCCCGCTGCGTCGTCGCCGAGGACGGCACCCTGCAGGTGGACGACGGCGGCCGGGTGCTGCCCTACCTGGAGTCCGGCAGTGCGGGCATCGCCGCCGTCGCGCACGCCCTGCTGCGGCACCGTCCCGACCCGGCGCTCGCCGAGCAGGTGGCGCTGATCCGGGCCGCCGCCGCGCCGGAGTTCATCGTGCAGCCGGGCCTGTTCAACGGCCGGGCCGGGCTGATCGCGCTGCTCGGCCTGGACGCCGGACCGGACGACGACCTGATCGACCGTCACGTCCGCCGCCTGGCCTGGCACGTACTGCCCCAGGGCGGCCGGCCGGCCTTCCCCGGCGAGCAGTTGCTGCGCCTGTCCATGGACCTGGCGACCGGCACCGCCGGCGTGCTGACGGCCCTGGCGTCGGTGTACGACGGCAGCCCGCCGATGCCGTTCTGGCCGACCGAGAACTGAACGACCCCCGGACGCGGGCCCGGACGCCCGCTCCCCCGCCCCGTCGCGGCCGGGTCATGCCGCCCCACGAGTTCCGGCGACCGCCGGGAAACCCGCAGCACCACCGAGTCCCGTAAGGAGACTGTCATGGCGATCCTCGACCTGCAGGCGCTGGAGACCCCCGAGGAGACCACCGAGTACCGCTCGGTCGTCAGCTCCCTGAGCGTCGTGAACTGCACCAACAGCACCGTGAGCACTCTGCTCTGTCTCTGAGCACCCCGGCCGGGGGGGGGGCCCCCCCCCCCGCCCCCCCGCCCGCGCCCCCCCCCCCCCGCCCCCCCCCCCCCCCCGCCCCCCGCGCGCCCCC
>NZ_JBIVPU010000005.1:58510-100218 GCF_044754805.1 Kitasatospora sp. NPDC092948
CGTCCGGCGGGGTGTTCCGCCCCCTGGGCGTCGTGAACTCCACCCACCGCCCGTCGCCCCCGGGGGGGGGGGCCGCCCCCCCCCGGCCGGCCCCCCCCCCCCCCCCCCCCCGGCTCCGCATGTCCGGCTCCGCATGTCCCGCACCGCACGTTCGGCACCGCGTCTTCAGCACCGTGCCTCCAGCACCGCTCCTTCGTCGCGCACCCCCGGGAGCCCCCGTGCCCACCGCCCCGACCGCCCCCGCTCCCGTCCTCGCCCCCTCCCCCGCATCCGCTCCCGTGCTGCGGCCTGTGCTGGCGTTGAAGCGGTGGTGGACCGCCGCGCTGGCCCTGTCCGTCACCGCCGGCACCGCCTGCACCCTGCTGCTGCCCGGCGCGCTCGCCCGGGCAATCGACCGGACCTTGGCCGGCGCCGGGCCGTCGGCCTCAACTCCACTGCTGGTCCTGGTCGTTGTCGCTGCGGCGGCCGAGGCCGGCTCCCAGTACGCCGCACCCGGCGGCGCGGCGGCGGTGGGCGCCGCACTGCGTTCGGCACTGGTTCGGCGGATCGGCGCGGCCGGGCCGGCCGTGACGGTACCCGGGACGGCCGGCGCGCCGACGGCCGGTGATCTGGCGGCGCGGCTGACCGGCAGTGCCCCGCAGGCCGCGCTGGCCGGTGCGGCCGTGGTGCACACCGTCTCCCAACTGGTCACCGCGGCGGGCGCGGTGACGGGTCTGTTCCTGCTCTCGCCCCGTCCCGCGCTGGCGTTCCTGCTGGCCGCACCGGCGGGCTGGCTGCTGATCCGCCGTCAGGTGCGCCGCACCGCCGGACACGGCGAGGCCTACCAGGTCGCCCAGTCCGAAATCGCCTCCCGGCTGGTGGAGGCGCTGCGCGGCAGCGCGTCGATCGCCGCGGCCGACGCGCGTTCCACCGAACTCGCCCGGGTGCTGCGCCCGCTGCCCGAGCTGGCCCGGCACGGCCACGCCCTGTGGCGCAGTCAGCGCGAAACCGCCTGGAAGGTCGGCCTGTTGGCGCCCGCCACCCAGGTCGCCGTGCTGGCCGCGGCCGGCGCGGACCTCGCCGCCGGGCGCCTGACCCCCGGAGGTCTGGCCGCGGCGATGGCCTACGCCACGGTCGGCCTGGGCGGCTTCGGCGCGGCCCAGAGCCTGCTGGACCTGGCCCGGGCCCGGGCCGCCGCCGCCCGGCTGGCCGAACTCAGGACCGTCCCGGCCACCCCTCCCGGCACCGCCGAACTTCCGCCCGGCGACGGCCGGTTGGACTTCCACCGGGTGGTGGTCCGGTCCGGCTCCGGCCTGCTGCTGGACCACCTGGACCTGACCGTCCCGGCCGGTGCCTGGGTCGCGGTGGTCGGCGCGGACGACGCCGCGACCTCCGCGGTCGCCGCCCTCGCCGCCGGTCTGCTGCGCCCCGGACGGGGCACGGTGCGGCTCGACGACGCGGACCTCGCCGCCGTCCGCCCGCAGCACCTGCGGGCGGCCGTCGCCGTGGCGTTCGCCGATCCGGTGCTGTACGGCGAGAGCATGGCGGACGCCCTGTCCCTCGGCCGACCTGCCGTCCCCGAGGCCGAGTTGGTGGCCGCCGCCCGTGCCGTGGGGGCGGACGCCTTCCTGCGCCGCCTGCCCGCCGGCTACCGCACTCCGCCGTCCGACGCCCCGCTCTCCGGTGGCGAGCGCCAGCGGGTCGGCCTTGCCCGGGCGCTGTCCCGGGACGCCCGGCTGCTCGTCCTCGACCACGCCACCGCCGGTCTCGACCCGGCCGCCGAAGCGACCGTCCTCGCCGCCCTGCGCACCCACGCCGCCCACCGCACCCGCCTCTGTCCGACCCGTAGCGCCGCCCTCGCCGCCCACGCCGACCTCGTCGCCTGGCTCGACCACGGCCGCCTGCGCGCCCTCGCCCCGCACCGAACCCTGTGGTCCTCCCCCACCTACCGCGCGCTCTTCACCACCGACCCCGTCCGATGAGACCCGTGTCGCCGCAGGTCACACCATCGGACAACCCACCGGGCCGACGCCGCAACCCGATCGCGCCCGCCCGACGCCCGCACTCCTGCACCACGCGGCGCCCATCGCCCCACGCCGACGACGAAGCCTGCGCACCCTCCGCACACCCGCCCTGACGAACCCCCCTCCCCTGCCCACCACCGACCCGACAGGGCCCACGCCATGACGCCACCCGACCACACCCACCCGCTCGCCGGTCCCCTCCCCGAACGCCGCCCAGCCGACGACCGAATCCCGCGCACCCCTCACCCTGACGAACCGCCACCACCCACTCGCCCGCCCCACGCCAACTCCCCGACCCACCACCAACCCGACGGGGCCCACCCCATGACGCCACCCGACCGCCCACACCCTCTCGCCGATCCCCTCCCCGGCCACGGACCACCTCCGGGCGCCACCCCGCCCGACCGGCCCCCCGCCCCGACGCCACGTCAACCCGCTGCCCCTCCGCCGCCCCGCCCGTCTCCACTCCCCTCCCGCCCCGGCCCCGCGCTGCTGCGCGTCTCGCTCGCCGGCAGCCTGCCGGAGCTCGGGAAGCTGGCCGGCTGGACGGTGCTCTCCGCCGCGCCCGCCGCGCTCTCCGGGAAGGCGCTCGCGCTCGCCGTCGATCGCGGCTTCCTCGCCCGTCAACCCACCACCGGACTGGCCTGGTTGGCGCTCTTCGCCACCGCCGCGGCGGTCTCCGCCTGGGGTGCCCGCAACGCCTACCGCCCGCTCGCCCGGATCGTCGAACCCGCCCGGGACCGCCTGCTGCGGGCGACGGCGGACGGTGCGCTGCGGCAGACGGCGGCCACCCGGCCCGATCCGGACACCGCGGCCGTCGCGGTCGCCCGGATCACCCGCCAGGTCGAGGCGGTGCGCGACAGCCTGGCCGGTCAGCTGCTGCTGGTGTCGCACCTCGTTCTCACGCTCGCCGCCGTCGTGGTCGGCATCGCCGCCCTCGCACCTGCCGCGCTCGTCCCGGTCTGCGCGCCCCTGCTCCTGTCCGTCGCCGCGTTCGCCACCCTCACGCCCCGGATGGCCCGCCGCCAGCGCGAGCTGTTCGCCACCGAGGAGGAACTCACCGCCTCCGCTCTGCGCACCATGACGGCCCTGCGCGACCTGACCGTCTGCGGGGCGGAGCAGCGGGCGGTCGACCGGGTGTTGGCGGACGTCGCCGCGAACGAGGGGGCCGGGCGGGCGCTGGCCCGACTGGCCGCCGCCCGGCACCTGTTGGTCGCGCTGGGAGTCCACGGCCCGCTCGCGGTGCTGACCCTGACCGCCCCGACCCTGCTCCACCACGGCCTGAGCCCGGGCGCCCTGCTCGGCGCGCTCGCCTACCTGCTGGGCACCCTCGAACCGGCGCTGCGGCTGCTGGTCCAGGGCCTCGGACCGTCCTGGCTGCGGATGTCCGTCGCCGCCGAACGCCTCGCCACCACCGCCACCGCCACCGCCCCGCCGGCGGCACCCGCGGCCACCACCACCCCCGCCGCCCTGCCGGAGGCACCCCCCGCCGCACCCCCGCCCCCGGTCCGCCGGCGGTCCCGCCGACCGGCCCTCGAACTGCGCGGTGTCGACTTCTCCTGGGGGCGGGAGGCCCAACCGGTGCTGTGCGAGCTCCACTTGACGCTCCGGGACGGCGAGAGTCTCGCCGTGGTGGGGCCGTCCGGCGCCGGCAAGTCCACGCTCGGCGCACTCGCGGCGGGGCTGCTCCACCCGGACCGCGGCCGTGTCCTGCTCTCGGGGCTGCCCGTCGACCGCCTCTCCCCCGCCGCGCTCGCGGCGCTGCGGGTGCTGCTCCCGCAGGAGCCGTACGTCTTCACCGGCACCCTCGCCGAGAACCTCCGCTGGCCGGACCCGGCCCTGCCGACCGGCCGGCTCCAGCATGCCCTTCGCGCTCTCGGCGCGCACTCCCTGACGGACCGTCATGGCGGCCTCGACGGCCAGGTCGGCCCTGCCGTCCTCTCCCCGGGCGAACGTCAACTCGTCGCCCTGGTCCGCGCCTACCTCAGCCCGGCCCCGCTCACCATCCTCGACGAGGCGACCAGCCATCTCGACGCCACCACCGAACTCCGCATCGACCAGGCCTTCCGCACCCGCCCGGGCGCCCTGCTCACCATCACCCACCACCCGTCCCAGGCCGCCCGCGCCGACCGCGTCCTCCATCTCGACACCGCCGCCTGGTCCCTGACCCACCACGCCCGTTGACCCGGCCACCGGCTGTGCTCCCGGCGCGGGGCGGTGCGCCACAATGAGCGGATGACGGACGATCGACTGCGGGTGGTGCTGGCCGAGGACTCGGCGGTGCTGCGGGACGGCCTGACGGAGCTGCTGACGGTACGCGGCCTGGAGGTGGCGGCGGCGGTCGCCACCGGCGAGGACCTGCTCGCGGCGGTCGCCGAGCACCGGCCGCAGGTGGCGGTGGTGGACGTCCGGATGCCGCCGACGCACACCGACGAGGGGGTGCGGGCGGCGCTGAAGATCCGGCAGTCCTGGCCGGAGGTCGGGGTGCTGGTGTTCTCCCAGCACCTGGAGACCGGCTGGGTGGCCCGCCTGCTGGCGGACGGCGCGGCCGGCCTCGGCTACCTGCTGAAGGAACGCGTGGCCCGCACCTCGGAGTTCGTCGACGCCCTGCACCGGGTGGCGTCGGGCGGCACGGCGCTCGACCCGGAGGTCGTCACCCACCTGATGCGGGCCCGCCGCCGCAGCGCGGTCGACGAGCTGACGCCCCGTGAGCGCGAGGTCCTGGCCCTGATGGCCGAGGGCCGCTCCAACCGTGCGGTCGCCGAGCGGCTGTCGGTGACCGAGCGGGCGGTGGAGAAGCACATCGCCTCGGTCTTCACCAAGTTCGACCTGCACGCCTCCCCCGCCGACAACCGGCGGGTCCTGGCGGTGCTGGCCTACCTCGCCGAGGGCTACTGACGGATCGCCGGCTCGCGGTTCCCGAGCCTCGACGTGGCGATGTCGCGGATGCGCCGGGTGCGTCCGAACGCCTGCTGACAGCGCTGAGAGCGGGCGTACCGCACGTGCTCGTCCGAATCCGAGTCCGGATCGGCCTCCGTCACCGCCGCCCACTCGTTCACTGTCACCGTTCCAGGTCGGCCTCCGCCGTGAGGCCGTGAGGCCGTGAGGCCGTGAGGCCGTGAGGCCGTGAGGCCGTGAGGCCGTCAGGCCGCCAGGCCGCCAGGCCGTCAGGCCGCCAGGCCGCCAGGCCGCCAGGCCGTCAGGCCGTCAGGCCGTGAACACACTGCACGGCGGGGCAGCGGCGCTCGTCGATTTCTCCTGCGCGACCGGGCCGCCCGGTAGCCGCCTCGGCGTTCACAGCCGGAGCGGCAGTTCCGCCGTGACGTCGGTCGGACCGCCCGGCGGGCTGCTGATCCGCAGGGTGCCGTCGACGGCGGCGAGGCGTTCGGCGAGGCCGTGCAGGCCGTGGCCGGGGGCCGTGCTCGCGCCGCCGTGGCCGTCGTCGTGGACGGTGAGGCGGATCCGGGTGGCGGTGGTGGTGACGGTGAGTCGGGCGGCGGTCGCTGCGCTGTGCTTGCTGATGTTGGTGAGCAGCTCGGCGGCGCAGTACCAGAGCGTCCGTTCGACGGCTTCGTCCGGGCGGGCGGGCGGCTCACCGGGCAGTCCTTCGAGGCGGACGGCGACGGGGACGGCGCAGCCGGCGGCGAGGGCGGGCAGGGCTTCGGTGAGGCCGCCGTCCAGGCCGGTGGGGCGCAACCCCTGGGTGAGGGCGCGGAGTTCGGCGATGGTGTCGTCGGTCTGGGTGCGGGCGCGGTCGAGCAGGGTGCGCAGACGGGGGTCGGTGCGGGTCCCGTCGGCGAGCGTGTCGTCGGCGAGCGAGAGGGTGATGGCGAGGGCGACCAGCCGGGCCTGGGTGCCGTCGTGGAGGTCGCGTTCGAGGCGGCGCAGCCGGGTCTCGGCGGCGGTGAGCAGGGTGTGCCGGGCCGCTTCGAGGTCGTGGACGCGCTGTTGGGTGCGGGCCGGTCCGAGCAGGTGGCGGGCGAGCCGGCGGTTGGCGTCGGCGGCGAGGCGGAGCAGCGGCGGGGTGAGGGCGAGCAGGGCGAGTCCGAGCAGGGGTGCTGCGGCGTCGAGCGCGGTCGCGGGGTGCGGGCCGGGTTCCAGCAGGCGCAGCCAGAGCGGGAATCCGATCAGCCATCCGCAGGCCGGTGGCAGCAGGACGGCGGCGAAGCCGAGTACGCCGAGGGGCAGGCGCAGCAGCAGGTAGCCGAGGGTGCGCCAGGCGACGGTGTCGGTGAGCGCGGCTCCGATCCGGGCGACGAGGCCGTCGGGCCGGGCGGCGGGGCCGGGTGCGGGGACGGCCTCGTCGAGCAGGCGGGCCGTCAACCAGCGGTGTGGTGTGCCGAGTTGACGGGCTCCGGCGAGTGCGAGGGCGGTGACGGGGAGTCCGACGACCGTCAGTGAGAGCAGGACCCCGGCGTACAGGGCGGCGAGCGTGTACGCCCCGCCGAGTACGGCCACGGGCAGCCCGAGCACCAGGAATCCGACCTCCCGGGGCCGCACCGTCCACCACGTCCGCGCCTGCCCGCTCATGGCCGACCTCCCTCTCCCGTACCGGCGATCATGTTCTCGCGTCTCAGTCCTGTGCGCCGCCCGCCACTTCGGCCGGGGGCCGCCGCATCGCGACCGTCGCGGCGGCGAGCATCGCGGGGACGGTGAGCAGCGTGGCGGCGGCGGCGATGCGGGCGCAGGTCGCGGCGGGGACGGTCGGCACGGGGCTTCCGGTGGCGGCCAGGCTGAAGGCGACGGTGGTGACGGCGGTGACGGCGCCGCCGAGAAGCAGGCCGACGGCGGCGGTGAGGGCGGCTTCCAGCGTCACGACGCGCAGGACGTCCGCGCGGGTCGCGCCGAGCAGGCGCAGCAGGGCGAATTCGCGGCGGCGTTCGCCGGTGAGTGCGACCAGGGTGGTGACGGTGGCGATGGCGCCGAACGCGCCGAGCAGGCCGAGTTCGGCCTGCCGCAGCCAGGTGTCGGTGGCGGAGGTGGCGCCCTCGGGCGGGCCGGCGGCGGCGTGCAGGGCGGTGCCGGTCATGGTCGCCATGGTGGCGGTCAGGCCGGTGAGCAGGGCGATCGGGACTGCGGCGGAGGCCAGTCGGCGGGCGTATCCGCGCAGGTTGGCGTCGGCCTGCCAGCCGGCGACGGGCAGCAGGGCGCGCAGCGCGCGGCCGAGCGGGACGGTCGCCAGCGGTACGAGCAGCGGGCCGGCCAGGGCGACGGCGACCAGCAGCACGAGGGTGCCGAGCAGGGTGGCCTGCGCGGCCTTGTCGACCTCGGCGGCCGGCCGGGTCGCGGCGAGGCGCACCAGCAGTGCTCCGCCGGCGAGCGCGGCGACCGCGGCGAGCAGGCGGGCGACACCGGGCCTGCGGTCGGGGCCGGAGCTGTCGGCGAGCGCGGCGGCGGGGGTGGGCGCGGTGACCTGACGGGCGATCAGGGTGGCGGCGAGGGTGGCGACCAGCAGCGTGACGGCGGTGGCGACCGCGGCGGCGGGGAGCAGGCCGCCGATCCGGGCGTGCGGGGCGGCCATCGCCCGGTGCTGGAGCGCGACGAGGGCGGACCGGGCGGCGGCGGCGCCGAGCAGCGCGCCGGGGGCGGCGACCAGTAGTACGGTCAACGCTGCCTGTCGGCGCAGCAGTTGGCGGATCTGTCGGGGTGTGGCGGCGACGGTGCGCAGCAGGGCGAGGTCGCGGTACTGGTGGCGCAGGGCGAAGCCGAGGGTGTTCAGCGCGACGAAGAACGCCACCAGGACGGTGATCTCCCCGAACGCTCCCACGATCAGCCCCAGCCCGGGCCCCCGTATCTCCCTGCGTTCCGCGGCCGGCACCCCGTGCTCGGCCCCCAGCAGCGCGCCGAGTGCGGTGACGGTGGCGACGGCGAGCAGCAGTGCGACCGCGAGGCCGGCGAACCCGGCGGGCCTGCGCCGGAGTTGGGCCCGGGCGAGCATGGCGGCCATCATGCCTCGACCCCTGTCCGGGCGAGCGCGTCGGCGACCTGACGGACCGTCGGGCGGTGGAGTTCGTCGACGAGGCGTCCGTCGGTGAGCAGCAGGACGCGGTCGGCGTGGGCGGCGGCCGCGGGGTCGTGGGTGACCATGACGCAGGTGGTGCCGTCGTGGTCGACGCCGTCGCGGAGCAGGCGCAGGACCTGGGTGCCGGTGGTGCGGTCGAGGGCGCCGGTGGGCTCGTCGGCGAACAGGACGCGGGGGCGGGAGACCAGGGCGCGGGCGATGGCGACCCGTTGTTGCTGGCCGCCGGAGAGTTGGGCCGGGCGGTGGTGTTCGCGGCCGGTCAGCCCGACCCGGGCGAGGGCTTCGCGGACGGCGGAGCGGGCGGGCCGGTGGCCGGCCATCCGGCCGGGGAGTTCGACGTTCTGGGCGGCCGTCATGCCGGGCATCAGGTTGAACGCCTGGAAGACGAAGCCGACTTCCTCCCGGCGCAGCCGGGCGAGCCGCCGTTCGGGCAGGGCGTGGATCGCGGTGGGGCCCCACCAGACCTGTCCGCGGTCGGGCCGGTCCATGCCGGCCAGGCAGTGCAGCAGGGTGGTCTTGCCGGAGCCGGACGGCCCCATCACGGCGGTGAACGTCCCGCGCCGGAACTCCACCGTCACCCCGCGCAGGACGGGGGTGTCGCGGCCGGCGCGCCGGTAGCTGCGGTACAGCCCGTCGCCTCGGGCGGCGAGCTCCGTTTCGGTACTCGTGGCGCTGTTCATGCCTCCATCGTGCGACGCGGGCGCCTGCGGTTTCGCCCGTGCCAGCACCCGTTCCCGGGGTTCGGGAAACCGCACCCCGGGGAGCGTCCCGTCGCGGAGCGGATCGACGGCCGTCGGAGGTATTGGCGTACGCCGTCGGGGCGAGTGGGCTGACGCGGCGTCCGGCCCGGGGGCCGGGAGAGGGGCTGGATACCTGTGAGAGTGTCGCCCCCGATGGGTGACGCCACGACAGAGAGGACGCCTCCGTGCGGCGATTCCTGACTTCCCTGGCCCTCACCGGCGCCACCGCGCTGCTGCCGGTGGCCGGTCTGCTGGCTGCCGCGCCTGCGGCCCATGCCTCGGCCCAGGACTGCGTCTCCAAGGCCGAGCAGGCGGGCGTTCCGGCGTCCCTCGCGCAGCAGGCGTGTTCGCTCGCCGCAGACGGCAACATCGACGAGTGCACCGAGCTTCTCGGCAACGAGCTGCCCCCGTCGGTCGCGCAGGCGCTCTGTTTCGCAGCGGCCGGGCTCGTCGCCAAGCCCGACCAGCAGGAGGACGGGCCCGACCCGGACGAGGACTGATCTGCCCGCTCCGCCCCGCCGCCCGGACGCGACCCGGGTGCGGGGCGGAGTTCCTGACGAGCCGTCAGGTCGGCAGCGCGTCCACCCGGGCGAAGGTGTAGCCGCGGTCGAGCAGGCCCTCGATCACGCCGGGGAGGGCGTCGGCGGTCTGGGAGCGGTCGCCGCCGCCGTCGTGCATGAGGATCAGCGAGCCGGGGCGGGTCTGTTCGAGGACGGCCCGGGTGATCGCGTCGGCGCCGGGTCGCGCCCAGTCGGACGGTTCGACGTCCCACAGCACCACGGTGGTCTCGCCCTCGGTGAGCCAGCGCAGCACGTCGGGGGTGCGCGAGCCGTACGGGGGGCGGAACATCCGCGGGCCGTCCGAGCCCACGGCCTTGGCGATCGCCTCGTCGGTGCGCTCCAGTTGGGCGAGCACCTCGCCCCGGCTCAGGTCGGGCAGGTACGGGTGGGACCAGGAGTGGTTGGCGATCTGGTGGCCGGCGGCGGCCATCCGTTCGAGTTCGGCGCGGTGCGCGAGGGCGTGCAGGCCGACGCAGAAGAACGTCGCGGGGACGGCGTACCGGTCGAGGACGTCGAGGATGCGCCCGGTGTACGGCGGGTTGGGGCCGTCGTCGAAGGTGAGCGCGACCACGGGGCGTTCGCGCTGGCCGGAGAACAGGCAGCGGCCGGAGCGGCGCATGAAGTCCAGGGCGGGGACGCTGGCGTCGATGTCGGCGATCATCTGCGCGGAGCGGCCACCGAGGGTGCCGGTCTCGACGCTCAGTCGGACCACCGCGTCGGGGTCGCGGAGTGCGACGGCGGCCAGTTCCTCGGCCGCGACGGAGCCGAACGCGGGGCGCTGCGGCAGCACCCACGGGTCGGCGCGGTACAGGGTCAGGCCGGCGCTCATCAGGCCGCCGTCGAGCATGCCGTTGGTGGAGTCGATCACCGTCAGCAGGCTCTCCCCGGTGTCGGCGAACTCCCTTTGCAGGCCGAGCAGGTGCTCGGTGAGGGCGCGGATCCGGCCGGCCGCGAACCGGGCGGGCGGGGCGGCGGGGCGGCCGTCCTCGTCGAGCACGGCGACCTCGAAGCCGGTGCCGGTCCAGGCAATTCCCGAATAACGCATCGCGCCCCTCGCCGCCGGTCGCGGCCGGGCGGCCGCGAGAGTGGTCGGGAGCCTCGCGGAGTCGCTGACGAAGCGTCAACCCTTGTGTACGGAAATGGAATTGATGGCGTAGCGCGGCCTGTTTCGGCGGCCCGTCGGCACGGTGCCGCCCGGCGCGGTGGCGGCCCGCAGCTCCGCGCCGGGCGGGCCGCCGCGGCCGGGTCAGTGGCCGGAGATGGTGACCTTGCGGAAGTCGACCGGCAGGTTCGGGTAGCCGTCGCCGGGGGCGTTCTGGTCGTCCTCGCCGCCGGCGGCGATCTTCTGCAGCACGTCGAGTCCGCCGGTGATCCGGCCGAACGGGGTGTAGTTGGGCAGCAGCTTGGTGTCCTTCCAGACGATGAAGAACTGGCTGCCGTTGGTGTTCGGGCCCGCGTTGGCCATCGCGACGGTTCCGGCGGGGTAGGTCGCCCCGTCGAGGTTCTCGTCGGGGAAGGAGTAGCCGGGGCCGCCGCTGCCGGTGCCGGTCGGGTCGCCGCACTGCAGGACGTACAGGCGCTGGGTGGTGAGGCGGTGGCAGTGGGTGCGGTCGTAGTAGCTGTGCTCGGCGAGGAAGCGGAACGAGAACGTGGTGCACGGGGCCTTGTCGGTGAGCGCCTGGAAGGTGATCGCCCCCTGGGTGGTGCGCAGGGTGGCGCTGTACGGCTTGGCCGCCTTCTTCGCGTCGAAGACCGGGATGCCCTTGAAGTTGTCCGCCGGCACGGCGGGCGAGTACACGCATCCGGTGCCCGCGGCGGGCGCGGCGGCGGCCGGTTCGGCGGCCACCGCGGTGGTGGACAGGGCGAGCGGCAGGGTGGACAGGGCGGTGAGCAGCGCCCAGGACTTGCGCTTCATCTGGCGGCCTTCCCAACGGAGTTGATCGCCCATCGGCATTGCTCAGGGCTTGATCAGGGACCTGCCATACCTGCCCACTCGGGCCCCACCCACACCCCGCACCGCACCCGTCGCACCCTTGCCGTCCCCTTGCGACAGCGGTCGGCGCCTCCAGGCGGAGAACTCGGCGGTGGCCTGGTTCCCGCTGCCGCCGGCCGGCTGCGGGACGTAGAACATCAGGTCGGTGCCGGTCGAGTCGTAGCTGTGGGAACCGAGGTACGGGTTGTCCCGGTGCACCTGGATGATCCGGCCGTTCAGGACGGGGCTGGCGCGGTTCTCGGCGAAGAACCGGGCGATGCCCTCGGTGCCGGTGGCGAACCCGCTCGACCCGGAGGCCCGGCTTCCCTGCTGCTGGTCGTAGATGCGGGCCGGCGGCCGGCTGGTCCAGATGCCGTGCGAGAGCGACCGGTTCTCGCGGGTGAGGGTGCAGCCGGTCCAGTTGTTCAGCCTGACGACCGTACTGCGAGTGCCCACGCGCACTCGATCCGGATCGGCTTCCCGCCGAGCGTCCGGGCCTGCTGGCGCCCGGGCCGGCCCTCGTCGACGACTGGCGGCATTCCGCCGGGGATCGCCGGTCGATTCGCTCCCCCGGTCACAACGCCGAGGGCCCCGAACGCTGTTGAACTCTGCACGTCCATGGATACCCTCTCCGCGGGGCGGCGGCACCGGCCGTCCGCATCGGCGAGGAGGGGATCGACGTGGACACGGCCGCACCCGGGGTATCAGCACAACGGCTCGGCAGGACAAGGGAGATGACGGCGCGGCGGGCCGCCGGCGCGCGGGGGTCCGGCCGGGCGGGGGGCGGGCAGTGACCGGGCCCCGCCTCACCTCCGAGCCGGGAACGGCGGTCCGGGACCGTCTCGATCCGGTGCTCGCGGACCGGGTGACGGAGGCCCTGCTGCTGACCGGCCTGCCGGTGGCGCACGGCGGCCACGGCCCGGGCGTCCACCTGCTGCCGGACGGCGACGCGGTCGTGCTGCGCTGGCTCGCCTCGCCCCGGCTGGAGGACGCGGCGACGGCGGGCGGCGGGCCGAATCCGGCGGCAACGGCCCGTCAGCTGGTCGCCGACGCCGTCGAGAACGCGCTCGCCGAACTACTGCCCGCCCTCGGCCTCGACGCGGAACGCACCACCGTCCGCGGCGGCGCCGCCGACCGCCCGGCCGTCGCGCCGGGCACCCCGCCCGCCCCGGACACCCCGCCGGTGGACCCGGGCGTCCGGGCGGACGTCGTCGCGGCCGTCCGCCGCAGCGCGGCCCTGGCGGGCCTGCCGGTGGCGGCCCGTCCGGGCGGCGCGGGCATCACGCTCGGCAACGCGGCCGGCCTGGCCGACCTCGACTGGAACCCCTCCCCGCGTCTCCCCCGCCAGGACGGCGAGCTGCCGAACCCCCGCACCGCCGTCCAGAACGCCATGCGCCACGCCCTCGGCATCGCCCTCCGCGCCGGCGGCCTCGACCTCGCCTGGCACCGCCCCCCGGGCCGCCCGGCCCAACTCCGCGCCCAGGGCCCGTCCGAGCATCGCTCCTGACGGGCCCTGTCGACGCGGCGGGATCAGCGCAGGACGCCGAGGTCCTTCGGATCGGTGACGCCGTCGAAGGTCAGCGGGTGCCGGTCGGCGGTGACGGCGTACAGGTCGGGCCGCCCGTCTCCGTTGCCGTCGCCCGAGCTGCCCAGCGCGGGGAACTCGGCGTCCAGGACGACCAGGATCTCCGGGGCACCCTCCCGCCAGTGACCGACAGCGATCAACTTCTCCACCACGTCTCGGAGTTGGGCGGCCGTGCTGGCGGCGACGTCCGCGCCGGGCTCCAGCCGCACGGCGTTTAGGATCGCGGTCCAGGAGGTGCGGCCTGTCTCCAAGGCGGCGACGACCGAGTGCGGCCGGCCCGGGATCATCCGGTGCCCGTCCTCGCCCCGGCCGTAGGTGTGGCAGAACGAGCGGTCCGGCGCGGTGGCGGCGTCCGGCCGCAGCCACGGTGAGACGTCCACCGCCAGCGCCGGCCGACAGATTCGACGGGTGGTAACTCTGTTGACGATTGATCTTCAACGGGGACACTGGAGCGGTGATCCACGCTGAATCCGCGATTCGCTTCCGCTTCGGGCTGACCCCGCTGGACGAGGTGCGGCCGTGGGGTGCCGGGCATCCCGTGCTGCACTGGTTCGGCTTGACCGACGGCTGGTACTGCATCGACCTCGATGGCCATGAGGTGCTGCGATACACCGAGCGCACGGTGCGGGAACTCCGGAGCGACACTGACGGCGGGCAACCGTGTCCGTATGTGGACTACTACGTGGTCCGCCTGTGGGAGGACATGATCGAGCTCGTGTCGGAGGCGATGGAACCCGTGCCACCGGACCTGGTCGACATCGCGGCTGACATCTCGCCGGACTGGGCGTGGCAGGACGCGCCGGACGAAGCCGACGCCGCACTGGCCTGGCACAGCGCGGGCTTCCTGCGCACCGGTCATCTGCGAATCGCCCCGCGCGTCCGCTGCTGGCGCACCATCATCAGCGAGGCCGATACCGTGGCTCTGGCCTGGGAGCACCAGGCAGACCCGGCGGGCGTGATCGAGTTCGCCGGGCCGCAGACCGGCCGGGTGACGATGCCGACGAGTGAGTTCCTCGCAGCGGTCACCGATCTCGACCGGATGCTGCTGGCCGCGATGGACCAGCGCATCAGCGAGTTGGAGGAGTCGGCTCCGGTGCCTGGTGTCGAGCTGGACGTAACGGAATTGCGCCGCGAGCACCGGGACCGGGCGACCTGGCTGCAGCGCGCACGGAATCACGAACCAGGTACCGACTGGGAAGCCGTGCGGACCGGCTTGCGTACGCTCCTCGCCCCTGGGGTAGCGGCACAGGACTGAGACGGAAACCGGGCACCTGGTCAAGGCCGATGGTTAAACGGCAAGCTCAGACCCTGACCAATTCCAGTCGCCAGGTCCAGCCCCATTCCCCCGCGTTCCGCAACGAGGAGACCTTGGCTCGCACCTTGGCGCACGAGCGCTACCATCTACCGGAGCTCCGGGACGGACTTCCCTGTCCCCGCACCAGGGTGGAGGAGGACTTGTTCGAGGACCGGGCGTGCGCCTTCGAACAGGATCGGTGGGACAGCCACCCGCTCAACCCGGCCAATGCCAACAAGTGACGGGAAGCCAGGACTGTGAGCAATACCTGGGACGACTGGCAGGACGCTTTCGAGCGCTCCTACGACAGGCTCCCCGAAGCGCCGGTGGAAATCTGCCCGTCGTGCGGACTCGGGAAGGTCTCCCTTGCCTACATGGTGAAGAACGGATCCTCCGCGGGATCGGTGTTCGTGTGGTGCGACTCCTGCCTGAAAGGAATTGTCATCTCGCGAGCCGAAGTCCCGGAGGGTGTCACCCCACTGGAATTCGGAAGTCCTGAAAGCGGGCTGATTCCGAACTTCAGCGTGGTCCCGCCGGTGGGCCGGGAGTGAGGTGACCGGGCCCCGCCCCGCCTGCGCACAGCAGCGCCGGTCGCCATAGGGTCGGCCCACCCGGCCTGCCAGGTGTGTTGCGGGCTGCCACCCTCCGACGAGGGTGGCAGCCCTCGGCATGCGGGATCGACGGACCGTCAGCTCAGAGCGCGGCACCACCCCCCGGGCCGCCCGGCCCAGCTCCGCGCCCACGGGCACGCCACCCGCCCCTGACGCACCGCCGAGGGTCAGGGGCGTCGCGCGCTGCGGACGTGCAGGTGGCCCTCGTTCGGAAATGCGGGCGGCTGGGCGGGCAGGACCGCTTCGAGGCCGAAGCCGCACCGGTCGGCGACCCGGCAGGAGGCGTCGTTGCCGACGGCGTGGAAGAGCGACAGCCGCGCCACCGGCCGGGCGCAGCCCTCGGTCAGCACCCACGCGACGGCCGTCTCCAGCGCGCGCGAGGCCAGCCCGCGCCCGCGGCCCTCCGCGGCCGTCCAGTAGCCCACTTCCGCCGCGCCCCCGTCCGTGACGGTCACGGACACGTGACCGATCGGCGGCCCGAAGCCCGCGCCGCCGTCCTCCAGGACGGCGAAGGCGAAGCGGGTGCCGGCGTCCCAGCCCTGGCGCTGGCTGTCGATCCAGCGCCGGGCGCCGGCCTCGTCGTCGATCACGGCCGTCAGCCAACGGCGCATCGCGGGATCCCGGTGCGCGGCCACCAGGGCGTCGGCGTCGCCGGCCTCCCAGGGGCGCAGCCGCAGGGCGGGCAGGTGGGCAGGCGAGTCCACGGACAGCAGGACACTCACGACAAGATCTCCGATCAGCTCATCAGCCGATCAACCATACAAGCACGTATGCGTATTGACGGTCAGTCAGTCCCGGCTCACCCGGACGCCGCCGACCAGCCCCCAGGCCGCGACGTGCACGGTCGGGCCGCCGGAGACGGTCGGGCCGTCGTCGCTGACGCCGCCGAGCCGGATGCCGGTGACCTTGACCCGGACTTCGGGGCGCACCCGCAGGTGGAGGCCGCCGACCAGGCTGAGCTTGGTGATGCGGAGTTCGGCGCCGTCGGGGATCTCCACGTCGGTGAGGTCGATGTCGGCGCCGCCGACCAGTGAGGCGGTCAGGGTGCGGGTGTGGATCGCCTCGCCCTCCAGGCGGGTGCCGCCGATCAGGCTGATGTGCACGTCGGTTGTGTCGTTCTCCGGGTTGGTCATGGCCGTCACCTTAGGGAGTGCCGCCCGCCGGGCGGAAGTGGCCCGGACGGACCCGGGTCCGAATGTCAGTGCGGCCTTGAACAATGTGTACATGAACGACACCGCTCTGCTCTCCGCCGGCGACTACGCCGCTGCCGTCGCCACCGCCGTCGAGGCCGCGACCGCCTACTACGGCGACGGGTCCACCTCGCTGGGCGACGACGAGTACGACGCCCTGCTGCGGGCGATCGCCGGTTACGAGGAGGCACATCCGGGCGAGGCGCTGCCGCAGTCGCCGACCGGCAAGGTGGCGGGTGGCGCGGTGCAGGGCGACGTGCCGCACAGCGTGCCGATGCTGTCGCTGGACAACGTCTTCTCGGAGGAGGAACTCGCCGACTGGTCGGCCTCCTTGGAGCGCCGGCTGGGCCGCCCGGTGGCGGCCTGGTGCGTGGAGCCGAAGCTCGACGGGTTGGCCGTGGCGGCCCGCTACCGGGCGGGCCGGCTGCACCGGCTGATCACCCGCGGCGACGGCCTGGCGGGCGAGGAGATCAGCCACGCGGCGGGCGACGTGCTGGGCCTGCCGGCCGTCCTGAACGAACCGCTGGACGTCGAGCTGCGCGGCGAAGTGCTGTTCACCCGTGAGCAGTTCGACCGCGCCAACGAGGTCCGCACCGCGCACGGCGCGCTCCCGTTCGCCAATCCGCGCAACGGCGCGGCGGGCACCCTGCGCGCCAAGGACCGCCCGTACCGGGTGGAGTTGACGTTCTTCGCGTACGGCGCGGTCGGCTTCGAGGACGGCCTGGCGCACAGCGCGCTGCTGGCCCGGCTGGCCGAGCTGGGGGCGAACACCGCGGCGAGCACGGACGCGGCGCCGGAGCGCTGTGCGACGGTCGATCAGGTGCAGCAGCGGGTGGCGCAGATCGCGGCGCTGCGCGCGGCGCTGCCGTTCGGCATCGACGGCGTGGTGGTCAAGGCGGACGAGGCGGCGGACCGGCGCGAGGCGGGCAACGGCTCGCGGGCGCCGCGCTGGGCGGTGGCCCGCAAGCTGCCGGCCGAGCACAAGGTGACCACGCTGCTGGGCGTCGAGTGGAACGTGGGCCGCACCGGCATCATCGCGCCGCGGGCGGTGCTGGAGCCGGTGGTCATCGACGGCGTGACGGTGACGTACGCGACGCTGCACAACCCGGCCGACATCGAGCGGCGCGGGCTGATGCTGGGCGACCGGGTGTTCGTGCACCGCGCGGGGGACGTCATTCCGCGGGTGGAGGCGCCGCTGGTGGACCAGCGCACCGGCGCGGAGCGGCCGATCGTCTTCCCGGAGGCGTGCCCGCGCTGCGGGGAGGCGATCGACACCGGTGAGCAGCGCTGGCGGTGCAGCCGGGGCCGCAACTGCCAGGCGGTGGCGTCGATCATCTACGCGGCGGGCCGCGACCAGTTGGACATCGAGGGCCTGGGTTCGACCCGCGCGGTGCAGCTGGTCGAGGCCGGCCTGGTCACGGACCTGGCGGACCTGTTCACGCTGACGCGGGATCAGCTGGTGACGCTGGAGCGGATGGGCGAGACGTCGACGGTCAATCTGCTGGCGGCGATCGAGACGGCCCGGACGAAGCCGCTGCACCGGGTGTTCTGCGCGCTCGGCATCCGCGGCACCGGCCGCAGCATGTCGCGGCGGATCGCCGCGCACTTCGGTTCGATGGCGGCGATCCGCGCGGCGGACGCCGAGACGCTGGCGGCGGTGGACGGCATCGGCCCGGAGAAGGCCCGCCTGCTGGTGACCGAACTCGCCGAGCTGACCGACCTGTTGGACCGCCTGGCCGCGCAGGGCGTGGGCACGGCCGTCACCGAGCCGCAGGCCCCGGCGGCGGCCGACGAGCCCGCCGCGGCGTCGGGTGTGCTGGCGGGCGAGGCGGTGGTGGTGACGGGCAGCATGACGGGTCCGCTGGCGGCGCTGTCCCGCAACGAGATGAACGAGCTGATCGAGCGGGCCGGCGGCAAGGCCTCGTCGTCGGTGTCCAAGCGGACGACGCTGCTGGTGGCGGGCGAGAAGGCCGGCTCGAAGCGGGCGAAGGCGGAGGAGCTGGGCGTCCGGGTCGTCTCGCCGGACGAGTTCGCCGCGCTGGTCGCGGAGCACCTGCCGCAGCAGGACTGACGGGCCTCCCCCGCACTGGAATTGACGGATCGTCAGCTCAGAGCGCGGTGCCGATCAGGGCGAGCGCGCCGACGCAGGAGACGGCGAGCACGCCGGTGCGGGTGGCGGTGGGCGACAGGCGCGGGGCGAGCGCCATGCCGGTGGCCGCGCCGGCGGCGAGCGCGGCCACCGCGGGCCAGGACGGCAGGACGAGGCCGAGCACGGCCGCGGTGGCGATGTTCTGCACCAGGAAGAACGCGTGCAGGGTGGCCCGGGCCTCGCGCGCGGGCCACCCGGCGTTGGCGGCGTACAGGCCGACCGGGGGGCCGCCGACCCCGCCGATGACGTTCAGCGCGGCGCTGGAGAGGCCGCTGAGCCAGGCCCCGGCGGGGCGTTGCAGGAACGCCGAGCGCAACCCGCGGGCGAGCAGCGCGACGCCGGCCAGAACGCCGAGGCCGGCGGCGACGGCGAGCACCCGGGTGTCGGCGCCGCCGAGCAGCCGGGCGGCGACGGGGGTACCGAGCAGGGTGGGCAGCAGCAGCCGTCCGGTGTCCCGGGGGCGGGTGTGCCGCCAGTCCCGGGCGAGCGGCAGCAGCGAGGCGAGCACGGCGAGCAGCAGCACGGTGGGGACGGCGCGGTGCGGGCCGACGGCGGCGATCAGCGCGGGAGCGGCGATCAGCGAGAAGCCCATGCCGGTGGCGGCCTGCGCGAACGCGCCAAGTGCGACGGCCGCCACGGCGAGGGTTTCCGGTCCGGTCACGGGGTGCGGTCCAAGGTACATCGGCGCTGGAAGCACAGGGCGACGGCCATCAGTGCGGCGGGCAGGGCGGTGAATCCGAGCAGCAGCGCGTTCAGGGCGGTGCCGCTCTGCGCGGCGGGGTGGCCGCCGGTGCTGGAGACGAAGCCGCCGACGGCGAGGACGGCGGAGTACAGGTAGGGGCCGACGGCGGTGCCGGTGGCTTCGGTGGCGGTCCACACGCCGGTGTAGGCGCCGGCCTTGGACGAGCCGGCCTCCGAAGAGCCCGCCTTGGAGGCGCCGGCCTCCGAAGAGCCGGGCTTGGAGGAGCCGGTGGCGGCGGCCGTCGGCGAGCCGGCGGCGTTGACGGCGTCCGACAGCATGGAGAACGCGAACAGCTGGAGGCCGGAGAAGGCCAGGCCCATGGCCATCACCACAACGGCGGTGAGCGCGGTGCCCGCGGCGCCGGCCAGCAGCGCGCCGGGCAGCAGCGCGAGCGAGCCGGTGGCGAACACGGCCTGGGAGATCAGCAGTCCGCGCTGTTTGCCGATCCGCCGCGACCAGGCGGTCCAGGCGGGTCCGGCGAACATCGCGGGTCCGAGGAACAGGCCCATGAACAGCGCCGTCAACTTGGCGTTGTGGAACAGGTACTGGGTGACGTAGGGCAGCGCGGCCAGGAACAGGTGGGTGGTGGTGCCGGTGAACAGGTAGGACAGCACCAGGGCGCGGAAGTTGCGGTCCCGGCCGGCGATCCGCAGGTCGGCGAGGGTGGAGTGGCCGGCCCGCGGGTCGGGCGCGCGGAAGCCGCAGGCGTCGGTGAGGCGGCGGACGCCGACCAGGGCGACGGCGGCGGAGGCGGTCATGGCGACGGCCAGCAGCAGCGCCATCCGGGTGTAGTCGGCGCGCCCGCCGCCGGCCGCGAGGGCGGGCGCGGCGACGCCGGCGCCCAGCAGACCGATCGTCAGCAGGGCCATCCGGAACATGAAGACCCGGGTCCGCTCGTGGTAGCCGACGAGCAGGTCGGACGGGGTGGTGAGGTAGGGGACCTGGAACGCGGCGAACAGCAGGTTGCCGACGATCAGCCAGCCGCCGACCCAGAGCGCGGCGGGTGCGCCGGTCAGCGCCGGCGGCACGGTGAACATGGCGGCCATCGCGAGGCCGAGCAGCAGTCCGGTGCGCATCATCCGGCGGCGGTGGCCGTGGGTGCGGGCCTGCCGGTCGGAGCGGGAGCCGAGCAGCGGGTGCACCACGATGTCGACGATCTTGGGCAGCAGCAGGGCCAGGCCGGCCACCGCGGCGGGGACGCCGAGCACGTCGGTGAGGAAGTAGAGCAGCAGCAGCCCGGGCACGGTGACCCACACGCCCATGCCGACCGAGCCGGTGGCGTACAGGGTGAGGGTGCGGCGGCCGGCTCTCGGCGGGGCCTGAGGGTCCGTCACGGGGTGCTCCGGTGGCGGGCGGCGACGCCGGCGGCGAGCGGGGCGTCGTCGAAGGCACCGGCGGCGGCGCGCTTGGCGAGGGTGCCGCGGACGATCCGGTCGGTGAGCGCGGGCAGGTGCCGGGCGAGGAAGAACTCGACGGCGCCCTTGCGGGTGGTGGGAAGGTCGCGGCGGGCCCGGACGGCGAGCGCGGCGCGTTCGATCGTGTCGAGCACGCCGTCCAGCGGCTCGTACACGCTCATGCCGTCCAGCGAGAGCCCGGCGGCCTTGGTGGAGTCGTGGATGGGGCTGCGCACGGCGGACGGGTAGACGCAGGAGACCGTGACGTGGGTGCCGAGTTCGAGGCGCAGCGCGTCGGCGTAGGCGACCATGGCCCGCTTGGAGGCGCCGTAGGCGGCGGCCAGCGGGAGCTGCATGACGGCCATCCGGGAGGTGACCATGACGACCCGGCCGCGGGCGGCGACCAGGGCGTCGACGCAGGCGGCGGTGGTGCGCCAGGTGCCGAGCAGGTTGATCTCCAGCTGGCGGCGGACTTCGTCGCCGGGGGCGAGTTCGGCGGGGGCGGGGCCGCCGATGCCGGCGTTGTTGACCAGGATGTCGAGGCCGCCGAGGGTGTCGAGGGCTTCGGCGACGGCCGATTCGACGCTGGTGTCGTCGGTGATGTCGCAGCGCAGCACGGTGAACGGTTCGTCGCCGGTGGGGCGCAGGTCGAGGCCGACGACGTGGGCGCCGGCCCGGGTGAGGCGTTCGCCGAGGGAGCGGCCGATGGTGCCGGAGGCGCCGGTGATCAGTACGCGCCGGCCGCGCGGGTCCTGACGTCGATCGAACAGTCGGATCGTCATATCGCTGCCTTCGTGGTGGGGTTGGTGCGGGCGGCGCGGCGGGCGCCGGCCCGCAGTTCGCGCGGCACGGCGGCGGTGTACTGGTCGAAGTCGATCCGCATCATCGGCCGCTTGGCGCCCCAGCGGCGGACGGCGGCGGCGTGCATCCGCGCGACGTGGGCGCGCTGCTGCTCGGGGGCGGGCAGCGCGTAGCGGCCGGCCAGGTGGGCGGCGACCAACCTGCCCTGGGCCTCGACGACGGGGAGCGCGGCGCCGGTGGACTGCATCAGGCCGACGAAGCTCAGGGTGGGGTCGTCGAGGTGGAAGACCCGCTGGTAGAGCGGCAGCGCCTCGAGGTCGCCGCCGGTCCAGCGCTCGTCCAGGAACGGGACGGTGACGTGGTACCCGGTGGCCCAGACGATCACATCGACCCGGTCGGCGGTGCCGTCGGTGAACTGCACCCGGTTGCCGTCGAGCCGTTCGATGCCGGGGCGGGCCTCGATCTCGCCGTGGGTGAGGCGGTGCAGGACGGTGTCGCTGATGGTGGGGTGGTTCTGGAACAGCCCGCCGGCGGGCTTCGGCAGGCCGTACCGCTCGGGGGTGCCGACGGCCAGCCTCAGCACGGTCTGGGCGACGGCCTGCCGGATCCGCCACGGCAGCACGGCGAGCGCGCCGCCGGTGGCGTCGGCGGGGCGGCCGAACAGGTACTTGGGCACGATGTGGCTGCCGTGCCGGGCGGAGAGCAGCACCGGCCCCCGGGAGACGTACGAGGCGTCCACGGCGACGTCCATCGCGGAGTTGCCCATGCCGACGACCAGGACGCGCCTGTCCTTGTACGCGTCGGCGCCGCGGTGGTCGTGGGCGTGCAGCTGGACGCCGTCGAAGGCGCCGGGGTAGCCGGGGCTGGGCCACTTCGGGTCGCGGTTGTGGCCGTTGGCGACCACCACGGCGTCGTACTGCTCGGCGCCGGCCGCGGTCTCGACCTCCCAGTGCGTCCCGGCGCGCCGGACGGCGGTGACGTCGGCCCCGAACCGGATCCGCTCGGTGACGCCGAACCGGTGCGCGTAGTCGGCGAGGTAGCCGGCCACCTTGGCCGCCGACGGGTAGTCGGGCCAGTGCTCGGGCATCGGGTGGTCGACGAACTGCGTGCGGCCCTTGCTGGTGTTCAGGTGCAGGCTGTCGTACGCCGGTGACGTCCCGGCGCTGTCGTCGCCCGCCCACAGGCCGCCGACCCGGTCGCCGCGTTCCAGCACGGTGACGTCGAGGTCGTGGTCGAGCAGCGCCTTGGCCGTGGCGAGCCCGGCCGCGCCGGCGCCGATCACCGCCACCTTCGTGGAGCCCATGGCCGGGCCCTCCTCTCTGCGGAAGGCGCTCATTCAATCGAATGATGGAGGGAAGGGCAATGGTCTCTGACCTGGCTTTCTCATCTCCGTCACATGATTGAAACCGGCCCGACATGTCGGTAGCCTCGACCGTATGAGCACCCGGTCCGACGACAGTCCCCGTGAGCCCCGCGAGCGCATCCTGGCGACCGCCACCCGCCTGTTCGCCGAACGCGGGTACGACGCCACCAGTACCCGGGCGATCGGCGACGCGGTCGGGCTGAACATCGCCACCGTGGCCTACCACGTGGGCGCCAAGCCCGAGTTGTACCGCGAGGTGATGCGCCGGGCGCACCTGGCCCAGCGCGAGGTGGTGACGGCCGCCGTCCGCCGGCTGCACGCGTGCGGCTCCTTGCCCGAGGAGACCAGGGCGGCACTGCTCGCCTTCGTGGACGCCTACCTGTCGTTCTGCCTCGGCCACCCCGAGGTGCCGGCGCTGTGGATGCGCCGCTGGCTGGCCGAGGGCTCCGATCTGGCCGACATCGAGACCGAGTTCGCCGGCCCGCTGGTCGCCGAGGTCGCCGCGGCCGTCCGCGAGGTGCTCGACCGCGCCGGCCTGGGCGCCGGCGTGGACGTCGAGATGCTGGTCTTCACCATCGTCTGGACGTCCCACTCCTTCGGCCAGGCCGGCGTCATCGACCCGGCCGGCCGCCGCCTGGGCCCGCTCGACCTACCGGTCCTCGACCGCTTCCGCCGCCACCTGCACACGGTCGTCAACGGCGTGCTGGACCAGGCGTCCTGACGATTCGTCAGGCTTCTACGCCACCCAGGAGGCCCGGCCGGTCGCACCGTTGGCCGGCCCCGCCCGGGGCGTGACGCCCGCCCCTGCGGACACCGCCGACGAGCCCTTCTTCGCGGACGCCTCGCGGGCGTGTCGCGCGGGCACTGCACGGCCGCCGGCCCAACTGGCCCGACCGGACCGGGATTTCCCTCTCTCCGGATCAACCCGAACACGACTGTTCAACTTACCTGACTTTCTGCTATCCATTAACCCGTACACCACTGTTCGAGTTACGGGGGGTCCACCATGCACGGCACCGCGCACCACGCACCGTCCACCCACCCACCGGTCGCCGCACACCCGCGCCGTCGCCTGCTGCTCGGGGTGCTCTGCCTGGCCCAGTTCATGCTGGTCGTGGACGTCACGGTGATCAACGTCGCGCTGCCCGCGATCGGCGCCGACCTGCACCTCGGCCGCTCCGCCCTCACCTGGGCGGTCACCGCGTACACGCTCTGCTTCGGCGGCCTGATGCTGCTCGGCGGACGCCTGGCCGACGCGTTCGGGCCGCGCCGGACGCTGACGGCCGGTCTGCTCCTGTTCACCGCCGCCTCGCTGACAGCGGGCCTTGCCGACGGGCCCGTCCTGCTGCTGGCCGGACGCGCCGCCCAGGGCGTGGGCGCGGCGCTGGTCTCCCCGGCCGCACTGGCCGCACTGACCAGGGCGTTCGACGGCCCGGAGCGCACCAGGGCCCTGGGCGTGTGGGCGATGCTCGGTGGGATCGGCTTCGCCGCCGGCGCGATGCTCGGCGGGCTCCTCACGGCCGGCCCCGGCTGGCACTGGGTGTTCTTCGTCAACCTGCCGGTGGCCCTCGCCGTCCTCGCCGCCCTGCCCGCCCTGTTCCCGCCCACTCCCCCCGCCGCCGGCCGGCGGATCGACCTCCCGGGCGCCCTGCTGGTCACCGCCGCCACCGGCGCACTGGTCCTCGGCCTGGTCAACGCCGGTGACAGCGGCTGGGGTTCGGCGTCCGCCGTGCTGCCGCTGCTCGGCTCCCTCGCCCTCTACGGCCTGTTCGCGGCGGTCGAACGCCGGACGGACGCCCCGCTGATGGACGTCCGCATCCTGGCCCGCCGCCCGGTCGCCGCCGGATCACTGCTGATGCTGGTCGCCACCGCGCTCCTGCTCGGCCTGGTCTTCCTCGCCTCGCTCTATCTCCAGGACGTCCGCCGCCTCTCCGCCCTCGCCACCGGCGCCCTGGTCCTGCCGATGGCCGCGGGCACCGCCGTCGCCGCCCACCTGACGGGCCGCCGGCTGGCCCGCGCGGGCGTCCGCACCGTCGCCACCGGCGGCCTGCTGCTCGCCGCGGCCGGCATCGCCCTCCTCGCCTGCACCGACGGCCCGGCCTGGACGGTCGCCGGCCTCACCCTCGCCGCCTTCGGCATCGTCCCCGTCCTGGTCTGCGCGACCACCACCGCCCTCGGATTCGTCCCCCACGAGGAGGCGGGCCTGGCGTCCGGCGTGGTCAACACCTTCCACGAGGTCGGCGGCGCGATCGGCATCGCCGTCGTCTCCACCGCCGCCGCCCCGGGCATCGCCGCCCACACCTCCGCCGGCTTCCCCACCGCCCACCTCGCCCTCGCCACCACCGCCCTCCTACTGGCCGCCCTCACCCCCGCCCTGATCCCCCCTGGCCGCGCCGAACGCCCTGCGGGCATGCACGCCCACTGAGCACCTGCGCCCAAGGCCGTCGTGAGGTTCGGTCGAATCAGGAATCGAGAAGTCGCGGATTGGTGAGTCTGCCGTGCGCGCGACCGGTCGGGCCGGGACAAGATCGGGTTGGCTGGTTCGATGCCGCCGGCTCCGGAGCAGTCACGGTCGAACCTCGTTGAAATCGTCAAGGGCCTGTTGGACGGTCATCGCCAGGAACCCCGGATACGACCAACGGTCCTTCGGCTTCCCGAAGACACAGAAATGGACGAACTGGCCGGGCTCGGAACGGCGCCGGCACAGTGGTCGGGCCGCCCTCGAAGCCTGGCCAAGGCCAGGTCCTGGCCGGTGCGTCAATGCGCTGGCCTCGATGGAGCCGTGCGGCAATGATTCCCTGGTGTTCTACGAAGATCTGACCGAGTACGACTATCTGGCCGAGGACTCCTTCACGGACAGGGAGTCCGGCTTCTTCGCGCTTTGGTACCGCCCTGTCTATACCCGCCTGAACGTCGGCTGGCTGGAGGCCGGCCGGCCATATCCGACCGGCCCGGTCCCCGCTGGCTTCATCGAGAGGCTGGAAGCCGTCCAGAGGATCCAGTGGATGAACGAATGCCTCGGGACACACGAGTGCGACCTCTGTCCCGCAGGCGACGGCCCGGAAGGAAACGGAGAGGTGCGGATCCCGGGGCGGCCCGGGATCGCATACGCCGCGCCGTTCCTGGTCACCCACTACATCGCTGTCCACGGCTACCAGCCCCCAAGCGTCTTCGTCGACGCGGTTCTCGCGGTCGACATCGACGAATGGGCGGCCACACGCTGGCCCGACGTGCCGTTCCCTTGGGTCCCGGACGCGGTGGAACGCCTGCTGGAGTGATTACGGGTCGGTCGCGCGGCGACACTGAGGCACCATCACCGCAGACATGTCAGGGTGCCAAGCCGTCACGTCGAGGCAGCGGGCACGAGCTCGATGTTCGAATCTGGGGCCCCTGCCAGTGGTCAGGGAGCTTCACCAAGACCAGCGGCGCGAACCATGTCGATCGTGGGGATCGTGCTGTCGAGGATCACCTCCGTCGCGGGAGGGGGAGGGGGGAGCAAGCGACGTGATCATCACTACGGTGTGCGGCAGGACCTGTTGGGACGTGAACCGGCCGCGGGCCTGGTTCTCCACCACCGCGCGCAACAGGGTTACGGTCTCCGACGCCGGTGCCTGCTGTTCCCCTCCGGCCGCGGGTGGGAGACCTCCCGGTGCCACCCGTCCGGGGCGGCGAGCGACGGGCCTAGACTCCCCTCATGGACTCCGACCAGCGCCGAGCCCCCGCCGCGTCCGCCCGGCGGGGCGGATCCGGGCAGCCCCGGCGGGCCGATGCCGAGCGCAGTATCGCCGCGATCCTGGCTGCGGCCGCCGGCTGCTTCGCCCGCGACCCGCAGGTCAGTATGGGCGAGATCGCGGCTGCGGCGGGCGTCGGCCGGGTCACGCTCTATGCGCATTTCCCGTCGCGGGAGGCGCTGCTCGGCGAGTTGATGGACCGTGCGCTGCGGGAGGTCACCGCGACCGTCGCGGCCCAGCGGCTCGACCGCGAGCCCGCCGATCGCGCCCTGTCCGCGCTGCTGCGCTCGTCCTGGCACCTGCTCGACCGCAACCTGCGGATGCTGCACGCCGCCCGGCGCGCGCTGCCCGCGGAGACCGTCGAGGACCGGCACGCCGACATCCTCGCCACCGTCGGGCGGTTGATCACCCGCGGGCAGGACGAGGGCGTCTTCCGCGCCGATCTGCCCGCCCACTGGCTGGTCACCAGCGTCTACACGCTGATCCTCGCCGCGGGCGACCAGGTCGAGTCCGGCCGCTTCACCTCGGCCGAGGCGCTGGCCGCCCTGGAGGCGACCGTTGCCCCGGCCCTGCGGAGTGCCTGACGGGGTGTCAGTGGTCGTCGCGCGGGCGGTCCCACTCGTCGTCGAACTCCTCCGGGCCGTACTCGGCCTCGTTCTGCTCGCGCAGCTTCCGGGCCCGCTTCTCGGACTCCGCACGGTCCTCCGGCGACAGGTTCTCCGCCGCGCTCCGCATCTCGTCGAGCCGCGCCCCGATCGCCGACAGGTAGCGGTCGGACTCCACCACGTCCCGCATCCCGATCCGGCCGCTCAGCACCGCCCGGGCCATCTGCTGCAGCTCCGGGCCGACGCTGTCCGTCCTGGCGATCGTCCGCAGCGCCCGGTGCAGTTCCGCCGCCTGTGCCGGGTTGTCCGCGACGTCGAGCAGCTCGTCGTCCGAGATCTCCGGAACGTCCGGCTCGCGACCGTCTGCTGCGCCCATGGCTGCCGTCCCCCTCGGAGTCGATGAATCAGCCGATCATAGTCGCCGCCCGGGCCGCCCGGGCCGCCCGGCAGGACGCCTGTGTCAGATCGCGGCGCCGAGCCGGGCCGCCGCCTCGGTGGCGGCGTGTCCCCAGCGGGGGGCGCCGGCGGTGAGGCGGGCGCGCAGGCCGCGCAGTTCGTGGCGGACCAGGGCGGGGAGCGCGGCGGGCGGGGTGTCGAGGAGCGGGGCGAGGGTGGCGACGGCGGTGTGCGGGTCGTCCTGGCAGAGGTGGCAGTCGGCGATGCGGGCGGTCAGCATGGCACGGGCGGCGGGGAGTTCGCCGGTGCCGAGCAGGCCGAGCGCGGTGTGTGCGGCGGCCAGTGCGCGGCGGGCGAGGCCGGGGTCTCCGCTCGCGGCGGCGAGGTCGCGCAGGGCGGCGGCGGACCCGGATTCGATCCGCATCCGCAGGGCGGCCGGGGTGAGCCAGGGGACCAGGAAGGGGGCGTCCTCGGGCTGGTCGAGGTGGAGCCGGGCCCGGCCGAGGTGGCGGACGGTGGCCCGGACGTCGCCGGCCAGGGCGGTCGCCCGGGCCTCGCCGATCTGGGAGAGCGCGCCGGACCAGTGGTGTCCGGGCGCGGCGTGGCGGATCTCCCGGGCGTAGTCGCGGGAGGAGAACGGGTCGTCGTCGAGCAGGCCGAGCACCGCCATGTCGCTGAGCGCGGCGACCTGGGTGGCGGGGTCTCCGGCGAGTGCGGCCCAGCCGACGGCGCGGTCGAAGCAGGCCATCGCGGTGGCGGGGCGTCCGCCGTGCAGGCGCAGGCTGCCCGCGGCGTGGGCGTGTTCGGCGGCGAGGCGGGCCAGGACGCGGCGGTGCCGGGTGGGGGCGTCGGCGAGCCGGGCGACCACGGCGCGCAGCGTGGCCTCGATCACCGTGCCGGGGCCGCGTTCGCCCATCGCCCGTTCCGCGCTGTGGAGTTGGGCGCCGAGGACGGCGGCGAGGGCGTGCACGGTGTCGGTGTCGAGCGGCGCGGCGGGGTTGTCGCAGAACGCCGCGTGCAGCGCCAGCACCGCGGCGGGGGGCGGGAGTTGGCAGCCGGCGGCACCGTGCAGCGGGCACTGAAGGTCGTGATGGGGCAGCCGGTCGGGGCAGTGCTCGACCATCGCGAGGGTGCTCGTCGCACTGTCGCCGGGCGGCAGCGGGGGGCGCAGCAGGTGGGCGGGGAGCGCGGGGCGGTCGGCCTCGGCGGTTTCGGCGCGTCCGTAGCAGCGGGTCAACTCTCCGCTGGTGGAGAGGAGTTCGTCGAGCCGTCGGACGAGTCGGGGGGTGGCGCGGCGGGCGCCGTGTTCGAGTCGGCTGACGGCGGTGTGGTCGTAGCCGACGGCGGCGCCGAGTTGGGCCTGGGTCCAGCCGGCGTTGCGGCGCCAGTGGCGCAGCAGGGCGCCGAACTCCTGCCATCCGCCGCTGCTGCCGAGGGAGCCGCTGCCGAGGCTGCCGCCGCCATTGCCGAGTGAGCCGCCGCTGCTGCCGAGGCCACCGCTGCCGCCGGTGCCGAGGCCACTGCTGCCGGTGCCGGTGCCGGTCGCGCCGCCGACGCCACTGCCGATGCCGCTGCTGCCCGGTGTCGTGACCGGGCCGGTTGCGCCCAGCATTCGCCGCTACCTCCCCGATGGCTCCGCCGCGCCCGCCCGTACGGGGGGCGGTATCGAGACGGTACCAATCGACCCCGGCCGCGTACATGGCGTGGTCTGTACCTGTTGTTTGCCAACTTCGTTCGAGGTCGGGCCATTTGACGGAACTTGCCAGCTCTTTGTGGGCCCTGTCAGCCCCGTTGACCGGGGCATGGCGACGGTGTGAGGGTTCCGGGCACCCCCACACCCGTGGCACCCCCACACCATAGGAGCTCTGAATGAAACGCAGATTGCTGACCGCCGGTACCACCCTGGCCGTGCTGGGCGGCATGCTGGGCGGTTTCGCCGGTCAGGCAGCTGCCTCGCCCACGCCCGCTCCGCTCGCGCCCACCCCACTGGCCGCGGCGGTCTCGGCGGCGGATCTGGCCGCGTCGGCCGGCCTGGACTCGCTGGCCAAGGGGCCTGACGAGTCGTACGAGCGGCAGTCCGTCACCCCGTTCCTGGGCGGCGACCTGTACTCGGTGTCGTACCAGCGCACCTACAAGGGCCTGCCGGTGGTCGGCGGCGACGCGGTGGTGCTCGCCGACGGGCAGGGCAAGGTCCGGTCGGTGCAGAACGCGAAGTCCGGCCCGGTCGGGGTTCCGACGAAGGCGAAGGTGAGCGCCGCGGCCGCGGAGCAGACCGCGCGCAAGCAGCTGGCGAAGGTCGACTCGGCCGACGCCCCGCGCCTGGTGGTGCGGGTCAAGGACGGCTCCTCGCGGCTGGCCTGGGAGTCCGTGCTGACGGGTTCGACCGGTGAGGCGCCCAGCCACCTGCACGTGTTCGTCGACGCGATCACCGGCGAGGTCGCCGACAGCTACGACGACGTCGAGGCCGGCACCATCAACAGCAAGTGGAACGGCCCGGCGCCGCTGACCATCTCCACCACCAGCTCGGGCGGCACGTACTCACTGCGCGACCCCAGCCGTCCCGGTCTGAGCTGTTCCGACTACTCGACCGGCCAGGTGTTCAGCAAGTCCTCCGACTCCTGGGGCACGGGCAACCCGACCTCGAAGGAGACCGGGTGCGGCGACGCGATGTTCGCGGCGCAGCAGGAGTGGAACATGCTCCGCGACTGGCTGGGCCGCAACGGCCACGACGGCAACGGCGGCAGCTGGCCGGTGAAGGTCGGCCTGAACGACGTCAACGCGTACTGGGACGGCACGTCCGTCTCGATCGGCCACAACAACGCGAACGAGTGGATCGGCGCGATGGACGTGGTGGGCCACGAGTTCGGCCACGGCATCGACCAGTACACGCCGGGCGGCGCGAACAACGAGGCGGGCCTGGGCGAGGGCACGGGTGACATCTTCGGCGCGCTGACCAAGGCGTACGTCAACGAGCCCGCGCCGTTCGACTCCCCGGACTACGCGGTGGGCCGGGCGATCAACCTGGTCGGGCAGGGCCCGATCCGGATCATGTACAACCCGTCGCAGATATCGGGCAACCCGAACTGCTACTCGGCGTCCATCCCGAGCACCGAGGTGCACGCGGCGGCCGGCCCGCTGAACCACTGGTTCTACCTGCTGGCGGAGGGCTCGAACCCGACCAACGGCCGGCCGACCAGCCCGACCTGCAACTCCTCCACGGTGACCGGCGTCGGCATCCAGAGCGCGGGCAAGATCTTCTACGGCGGCATGCTGCTGAAGACCAGCAGCATGACGTACAAGAAGTACCGCACCACGACCCTGACGGCGGCGAAGAACCTCGACGCCACCTGCAACCTGTTCAACCGCACCAAGGCCGCCTGGGACGCCATCAGCGTGCCGGCCCAGACCGGTGACCCGACCTGCGCCGCCACCCCGACCAGCGACTACTCGCTGGCGCTGAGCCCGTCCGCGGGCACCGTGCAGCAGGGCGCGTCGACCACGGCGACCGTCTCCACCGCCGTCACCTCCGGTTCCGCGGCGGCCGTTTCGCTGTCCGTCAGCGGCGCGCCGACCGGCACCACCGCGACGGTCTCCCCGTCGAGCGTGCAGTCCGGCGGTTCGGCGACGCTGAACATCAACGTCGGCGCGAGCACCCCGGCGGGCAGCTACACGCTGACGGTGACCGGCTCCGGCCCGGCCACCCACACCGCGCAGTACCAGCTGACGGTGAGCGGCGGCGGCAACCCGGGCGGTCCGGCGCCGCACATCGACGTCACCAAGGTGCAGGCCGACCTGAGCCAGCTGTACACCATCGCGCAGCAGAACGGCGGCAACCGCCGGGCGGGCTCCGCCGGTTACACGCAGTCGGTGGCGTACATCAAGGGCAAGCTCCAGGCGGCGGGCTACACCGTCACCGAGCAGACCTGCACCTCCTGCACCTACTCCTCGAACAACCTGATCGCCGACTGGCCGGGCGGCCCGTCCGACCAGGTCACCATGCTCGGCGCGCACCTGGACTCGGTCTCGGCCGGCCCGGGCATCAACGACAACGGCTCCGGCTCGGCCGTGCTGCTGGAGAACGCGCTCGCGCTGGCGCAGCAGAACCCGACGATGAGCAAGCACGTCCGGTTCGCCTGGTGGGCCGGCGAGGAGCAGGGCATGCAGGGCTCGGCGTACTACGTGGGCCAGCTGTCCTCGACGCAGCGCTCGGCGATCAAGGGCTACTACAACTTCGACATGATCGGCTCGCCGAACGCGGGCTACTTCGTCAACAACCTCACCTCGGCCGCCGCGGCCCCGCTGAAGGCGTACTGGGACTCCCTCAGCCTCCAGCCGGAGGAGAACGTCGAGGGCCAGGGCCGTTCCGACGACTACTCGTTCCAGCAGGCCGGCATCCCGACCTCGGGCTACGCGGCGGGCGCCGACGCCGTCAAGACGTCCGCGCAGGCCGCCAAGTGGGGCGGTACGGCGGGCCGTTCGTACGACTCCTGCTACCACCAGTCGTGCGACACCACGTCCAACGTCGACGCGACGGTGCTGACCCGCAACGCCGACGGTGTGGCGTACGCGATCTGGCAGACCTCGGTGGGCGGCACCACCACGCCGACCAACGACTTCAGCGTCTCGGTGAACCCGGCCACCGCCACCGTCCAGGCCGGCTCGTCGGCGAGCGCGACGGTCTCCACCGCGACCACCTCGGGTTCGGCGCAGAGCGTGTCGCTGACCGCGAGCGGCGCGCCGTCCGGCACCACCGTCTCGTTCAGCCCGTCCACCGTCTCCAGCGGCGGCAGCTCGTCCCTGACGGTCGCCACCTCGGCCTCCACCCCGGCCGGCACCTACACCATCACCCTGACCGGCGCCGGCGCCTCGGCCACCCACGCCACCTCCTTCACCCTGGTGGTGAACGGCGGCGGCAGCGGCGGCACCACCTGGGCCGCGGGCGTCAACTACAACGTGGGTGACGTGGTCACCTACAACGGCGTCAGCTACCGCTGCCTGCAGGCGCACCTGTCGCAGAGCACCTGGACGCCGGACGTGGTCCCCGCCCTCTGGCAGCGCGTCTAGCCTCGGGGCACGGCGGGCGGTGTCGCGGCCGGTTGGGGGACGGGCCGCGGCACCGCTCGCTTTTCGACGTACCGTCAGGCGGGCAGCCGCGCGGCGGCGACCCCGGCCTGGTACTCGCCGAAGCACCAGCCCAGGACGAGCGAGCCGCCGGCCGCGTCCAGGACGTCGCTCCACGGCCAGTGCTCGGAGCCGGTGCAGCAACCGCCCTCGCTGCGGGCGTCCTCCGCGGAGCGGCACAGCAGCCGCAGGTGGTGGCGCAGCCCGGGGTGCGCGACCGTGTCCAGCCGCTTCTCCCAGGGTTCGGCGGCGGGGCGGTCGCTGCTGACGTCGTGCCTGGTCACCAGGTGTTCGGGGCCGCGGTCGGTGAAGGTGGCGGCCCGCAGCGCAGCGTGCAGGGCGCCCTCGGTGGCGACGCACAGGACGACGGTCAGCCAGTGGTTGAGCGGCGTCGCCCCCTGGCCGGCCAGGTCGAGCCCGTGGCGGCGCAGCAGCGGCCCCAGGTCCGCGCCGCGCACCACCGCGCCGTCGGAGGCGTCCAAAGTGGCGACGGCGAGCAGGTCGGTGACGAAGGCGTCGTCGAACGGCCTCGGTCCCTTGTGGCCGTCCGCGCCCCAGGCGCCCGTCGCGGCGAGCAGGTCGGGGTCGAAGCGGAACAGTGACGCGCTCAGGTCGAACCGCCAGTTCCACGGGGAGAACGGGTGGGGTCCGTCCGGGTCCGGCAGGTAGGTCGGCTCCGGGTCCGTCAGGGCGTCTGCGGTGGCCCAGGAGTTGGGGAACAGGAACTCGTCGAGGGTCTCCGAGGCGTAGTACGCCCCGTACCGGGCGGCGGGGTCCGCCGCTGCCGCCGCTGTCGCGTCCTCGCCGAGCAGGGCCGCGAAGGCCTCGGCCAGTGCGGTGTCCCAGTCGTTCGTCACGGGGTGCGCCTCTCTTTTCCTGTCCGCCACGGGAGTTGACGCACCGTACCGGGCGCCGCCGACAGGCGCTTACGTCCCCCCGACGGGCCGGGTCCGTACGATGGCGACCGGCCGGGTCCGCGCGGCCTGTCCGGCCTCCGGGGGAAGGGTCGTCCGATGTCCTACCGCTCCGCGCTGCTCGCGTCCGCCTCGGCCCGGCTGCGGGCGGGGACCGCTGCCGACCGGCCCGCGCGTCGGCGGCGCTCCGCGCTGCGCGGGCTGGTGGTGCCGGCGGCGGTGGCACTGGTGCTGGCGTTCGTGCTGAAGACCTTCGTGTTCCAGGTGTTCGTCATCCCGTCGGGCTCGATGATGGGCACGCTGCAGAAGGGCGACCGGGTCGCCGTCGACAAGTTCAGCCCCTGGCTCGGCGAGACCCCGCAGCGCGGCGAGGTGGTGGTCTTCCGCGATCCGGGCGGCTGGCTCACCTCCGCGCCGGACACCGGGGGCGTCGTCGGCGGCGTTCGCAACGCGCTGAGCTGGGTCGGGCTGGCGCCGTCCGCCAACGAGAAGGACCTGATCAAGCGGGTGATCGCGGTCGGCGGCGACACCGTCGACTGCCGCGCCGGCCACCCCCTGACCGTCAACGGCACCGTCCTGGACGAGCCGTACCTGTACCCCGGCGCGACGCCCTGCGACGACTTCCCCGTCGGCACCGTCACCGTCCCGCCCGGGCACCTATGGGTGATGGGCGACCACCGCAACGACTCCGCGGACTCCCGCTTCCAGCAGCTCCACAACCCCGGCGGCGGCTTCGTCCCCACCGACCACGTCCTCGGCCGCGCCCGCGTCCTGCTCTGGCCGCTCCCCCGCTGGGCGTCGCTGCCCGTCCCGCCGACCTTCCACCGCGTCAGCTGACGGCCGTCCGCTCCAGCCAGGGGTGGCCGGGGTGGACCCGGGCCAGCCAGCCGGCCAGGGCGCGGCGGCGGGCGGGCGACAGGTGGGGCAGCACGAGGTCGAAGTCGGCCTGGTCCTTGGGGCGGACGGCCTTCGCCTTGAACAGCAGGACCAGTTCGGGCCGCAGGTACGGGATGCCGGTGGCGGTGCGCTCGACGACCTCGGGGTAGGGCAGCCGCAGCGTCTCGTCGCGACGGCAGATCCACGTCGTCCCGTCGTGCGGCTCCCGGAACACGTCGAACCGCCACCGGCCGCTCGCCGCCTCCCGGGCCCAGGTCTGGTGCGTCGCGGCGAGCGCCTCCGGCCCGGCGGCGGGCCACACCGTGCCGGAGCCGACCGCGTCGAACGCCAACTCGGGGAACCGGCCCCGCACTTCGTCGAACGCGGCGGCCGGCACCGCGATCTCCAGGTCCCCGTGCGGCCTGGTCTCCCGCCCGAGGAACAGTTCCAGCGCCCACCCCGCCGCCACACACCACGGCGCATCCAGCCCGGCCAGCCGCGGCGCAACCTGCTCGGGCCGCCAGGGCTCCGCCCACCCGGCGGCGATCTCGGCGTCATCGGGCCGGTGGCCGCCCGGCGGTTCGGTGTCGGTCATGCCCCGACCTTAGGGCCTCTGCTCCCCGACCGGTGCCAGCCGCAGGCGTTGCAGCGGGGTCCACGGCGGCGGTTCGGCGGGGCCGAACCAGACGCGGACGTCGAGGCCGGTGCGGACGGGGAGGTGCGGGTAGTCGTTGACGGCGTGTTCGGTGCGGTGCAGGGCGTGGCGCGGGTGCAGGTGCCGGGCGGCGTAGCTGTCGAACTCGGCGGCGGACGGTGGTTGACAGATCGTCACCTGAACCTCGCGGGCGTCGGCGGCGGGCGTGCAGCCGGGGCCGCGCAGCAGCAGGACGTCGTCGCTGTCGACCATCGTGGCGTTGGCCGCGTCGCGGTGCGCCCGCCACACCGGGCCGGTGTAGAAGGCTTCCAGGGCGCGGCGGCGGTGCGCCATGTCGGGGAAGGCGCGGATCCAGACGAAACGGTCGGGGTCGTCCAGGTCGCGGAACCGGCCGCCGAGCGTGATCCCGACGTCCTGCTGGCCGGTGACGAACTCCCGCTCGAACAGGTCGATCAGGGTGTCCCGGGCGCCGGGGTGCAGGGTGTACTGGCGCAGTTCGACGATGCTCATGCGGCGCTCTCCGCGATCCGGGTGAAGTCCATGGTCCAGTTGAGTTCCCAGCCGAGTCCGCCGTCGACGGAGAACTCCTGCTCCCAGCGGGCGGTGTCGGGTCCGAGGCGGTGCCACGCGAAGTGCACCCGGATCGGGCGGCCGTCGTACTGGTCGTCGCCGTGGAAGTCGCCGCGGTCGCCGGTGAAGCCGCCGGTCATCGGCGGGTCGAGCCGGCCGGTACGGCTGTCGGACCAGTGGATCGTCCACTGCCCCGCGATGTGGTCGTACAGGCGAAGCGTCAGGCCCTGCCGCCCGAGGGTGTCGAAGTCGATCTCCTCGATGTTCCCGGCGCCGCCGAACAGCGGCCGCACCACGGCGCGGCCGGGGAACTCGGTCCAGGTGTCGCCGGCCGGTTCGGCCAGTGGGGTGGTGAGGCGGCGGTTGGCGACCTGCCAGGTGCCGTGCAGGAAGTCGAAGTCGTTCATGTGCCGCAGGTTAGGGCCGCTCCCCTGACATCCAGTGTCAGTGGAGATCGGGACACTGGCGGGCATGCGCGCGAGTCGACTGGTCACCCTTCTCCTGCTGCTCCAGAACCGGGGCCGCCTGACGGCCCGTCAACTGGCGGAGGAACTGGAGGTCTCCGTCCGGACGGTCTACCGCGACGTCGAGGCGCTCGCCGCAGCCGGCATCCCGCTGTACGGCGAGGCCGGGCACGCGGGCGGCTACCGCCTGGTCGACGGCTACCGGACGCGGCTGACCGGGCTGACCGCCGACGAGGCGCAGGCCGCGTTCCTCGCCGCACTGCCCGGCACCGCCGCCGAACTGGGCCTCGGCGAGGCCCTCGCCACCGCCCGGCTCAAACTGCGCGCCGCCCTCCCCGAACAGTCGCGGGCGCACGCCGACCGGATCCAGGAACGCTTCCTGCTCGACGCCCCCGGCTGGTACGGCGACGCCGACGACACGCCGCACCTGACGGCCGTGGCCGCCGCGGTGTGGGCCCGGCGCACGGTCCGGCTGCGCTACCGCCGTTGGCGGGCCCCGGAGGAGATCTCCCGGCAGGTCGACCCGTACGGGCTGGTCCTGAAGGCCGGCCGCTGGTACCTGGTCGCGGGCGGGCCGTCCGGCCCGCGCACCTACCGGGTCGACCAGATTCTCCACCTCACCTGCCTCGACGAGGAGTTCACCGTCCCGCCGGACTTCTCCCTGCCCACCTGGTGGGCCGGCCACCTGGCCGACTTCCGGGCCCGCCTGCACACCGGCCACGCCCTGGTGCGGCTCACCCCGGAGGGCGCCCGCCGCCTCGGCGTGACACCCGCGGACGACGGCTGGACGCAGGCCCTGGTGCCGATCGAGTCCGTCGACCACGCCCACGGCGAGTTCCTCCGCCTGGGCACCGACATCGACGTCCTCGAACCCCCCGAACTCCGCGCCCGCCTCGCCGCCACCGCCCGCACCCTGGCGGCCCGTTACGCACAGTGACCCGCCCCGGCAGCCTCCGGCCCCGACCCCGGCCCGGCCCGGCCCGGCCCGGCTCTAGGGTTTGGCGGACAGCCGCGACCGCCCGGAGGACTCCTTGCTTCAGCTTCGACTCATCGTCCCCGCCGACCTGCGCGAGCAGGTGCTCGACCGGCTCGACGCCTGTGTGGGGGTCGCCCACGTGGCGGTGCTGCCCGGCGGCGCGGTCCGGCCGGCCGGCGACCTGGTGCTGTGCGACGTGGCCCGCGAGTCGGTCGACGAACTGCTCGGCGAGCTGCGCGCGTTGGGCCTGGCCGAGCGCGGCGCCATCACGCTGGACGAGTCGGGGCTGACCATTTCGCGGGCCGCCGAGGAGGCGGAGCAGCAGGCCCCGGGCGAGGGCGTGGACGCGCTGGTGTGGGAGGAGGTCTCCGGGATCGTCCACGAGGAGTCCACGCTCAGCTGGGTCTTCCTCGCCCTGCTGACCGTCGCCACCATGCTGGCCGCCTGCGGCGCCGTGCTGGACAGTGCGATCCTGGTGGTCGGCGCGATGGCGGTGGGCCCGGAGTTCGGGCCGCTCGCCGGGCTGTGCGTCGCCGTGGTGCAGCGCCGGGCCCGGCCCGCGGTGCGGTCCCTGCTGGCCCTGGTGGTCGGGTTCGCCGTGGCGATGGTCCTCACCGTGGGGTTCGCGCTGCTGATGGACGCGCTCGGCCTGTTCAGCGACGCCAAGTTCGCCGCGGCCCGGCCCAACACCTCGTTCATCTGGCAGCCGGACGCGATGTCCTTCGTGGTCGCCTTCCTGGCCGGCGTCGCGGGCCTGCTGTCGCTGACCTCCGCCAAGGCGTCCGCCCTGGTCGGGGTGGCGATCTCGGTCACCACCGTGCCGGCCGCGGCCAACGCCGCCGTGGCGGTCGCGTACGGCGAGTACGCGCAAGGCTGGGGCTCGGCCGTGCAGTTGGCCCTCAACCTCTCCGGAATCGTCCTCGCCGGAGTGCTCACCCTCCTCGTCCAGCAGGGCGCCTGGCACTTCGCGGCACGCAGGCCCCGCTGACGAGCCGGCCGGGCCGCCGCACGGACGTGCGGGCAGGCGGCAGGGCCGCTGCGCGGGCGCGCGGGCAGGCGACGGGTGACCATCCGGTCCCTGTCGGATCGGCGCACGGCTCCCCGGCCCTGCCGGGCTGCGAGGTGCCCGCACTCCGCGCCGGGCGGCGCCGCTCCCGCGAGACCGCCTCCCCGCTTCAGCAATCGCCCCCTCCGAGCGGCCCTCTCCGAGCGGCCCCCGGAGGGCAACGTGCAAGCCGGCCATCGCTGGGACCGTGGCGGCTGACCCCCGCGTGGGCGGGGCAGGACCTGGACTACCACGGCCCTCCGGCCTTCCCGAGCGCCCGGCGGGGCCGGCCCCGGTGCCCGGCTGGCCCCGATCCGTCGGACGGCCCCGGCCGGGACGGAGTGGCGGCTCCGGAACCGCGGCGGTGGCACCGGCACACGGCCCTTGCCGCTGGTTCGGCGCCCGGCCACGTCTCGCCGTGCCGCTGAACCCGGAGTCCGATTCGCCGTGTCCGGAGGTGCGAGCGGGCGGACCGACAGCAGAGGAACACCGGGGACCAGGGCCGGAGCCTGGCACGACCGGCCCCCGCACAGCCGGCCGCCTCGTCCTCAGAGCATGTCCTCCCGGACGCGCGGGTCGTGGCTCATGAAATCCTGCTTGGTGCGCAGCACGCGGACCGGGGCGTACCTGTCCAGTGCCGCGAGGAACTGATCATGGTGTGTGTGGACCGTCGCCGTGTGGGGGAGGGAGCGGTAGCCGAGCTCGTACAGCCCGCGGGTAATCACATGGCTTCTGGGCAAGTCGGCCGCAAGGGCCCCTGGTCGCGGACGGACAATCAGAAGGCTGTACCACCCCACCTGTGCCGGGCGCAGGTTCCTGAGGGGCAGGACTCCTATGTGGGAGACGTCCTCCCACGCTATACGTACGGTGTCGGTGCGGTTGCGGTAGTGCAGGTGCGTGGTGACGGCCGAGCGGTCGATGACCAGTTCCGCGTCCTTCAGCCTGAACGGCGCGGTCGCTGCCGCGAATGCCAGCGCGATGGCGGCGGCCGCGGCAGGAACGCCCCATGTCCACCTCATGTCGTTGGTCAGCCCCGATACCTGGAGCCCCAGTACAGGGGAGAAGATTGCCGCTGCCGCGGCCCCCCGCCACCGAACGCCCCGGCTCTTGCGTGCCGCGGCCGGGGAACGGCGGGAAAATCTCTCTCGGTCCGGATCGTCGGGGCCGGGCGTGTCGGCCGGTTCCGTTCGGCCGCGGGCCAGTGACAGGGCGGCTGCGGTGTCGGTCGTGCGTTGCCGGGGGCGGGGCAGTCCGCGGGAGCCGAGGTCCGCGGCGACGGCGCGGTAGATGCCGTCGAGGCTGAGCGGCTCCGCGCTGTCCAGCGCGGCCAGCAGCGCTCCGGTGAACGCGGTGTACCGTTCACCGGCCGGAGCGTAGGACGGTGCGGTGCCGCTGGTGGACGTCATCGTGCAGGTGCCCGCGATGGACAGCTGGCCGTCCAGCACACCCTCCTCACCCGCCATCACGTCGATGGCGCGCCCGGAGAAGCAGCAGTCCAGAATCAGGACGCGGGCCGCGGCGCCACTGGCGCCGAGGTCTTCGCGCAGCAGATCGACGGCCAGCGCGCTGTACTTCGGCGAGCCGGTCCGGGTCGCGCTCGTTCCCAGGTACAGCCGGCCCCGGTCGTCCACCAGACCGTGCCCCGCGTAGTAGATCAGCAGCAGGTCCGAGGCCTCGTCGGCGGCCCGGCCCACGGCGCGACCGATCTCCGCGACGGACGCCCGGGGATCGACGACCTCGCAGTTCCCCGCATCCAGCACCCCCGTACGGGGATCCGTCAGACACCGCCGCAGACTCGCCACGTTGGCCCGCACCGCCGGCAGATCGGCGAGGCCGGGCTCGTCCGGGAAACGGTCGACCCCGATCAGCACCGCACGCGACCGGAAGGGATCAGGGAAACGACTCACCCCTGCTGCTCCGGCCCGTCCACCAGCCGGCCGATCTCCCGCATCAGGCCGGGCAGTTCGTCCTTCGCCACCCGCGCGTCGACCTCGACACTGCGCCCGTCCCGGGTGAGGACCACTTTCACCTCCGCGCGGCGCTGGCTGAACCAGGCGGACAGGGAACTGGCGAGGACCGCCCCGACGCCGCCCGACCCCAACGCAACGGTGAGCACGTCGAGCAGCGCGCCCATCTCCCCAGGGCGCGCGCTGCGCGATGCCTCCAGCCGCAGCCGTCCCCGGAGCTCGTCCTCCAGCCGCAGCCAGTCGAACAGCGACTGCAACGCATCGCGGTCGCGGTCGTCGACCACCGTGATCCTCAGGAGCCGAGCCCCCATACTCGCTGTGAGATCCATGGCAATTATCATGCCAACGTTCTGACGCCCAGTCAGCGGTTGACCATGATGCTGCTGTCCGTCGACGGGAGCGTCGGGTCGGGTGCGGATCTCAGCGATCAGGTGGGTGAGCTCGCTGACCCGGTGCTTGAGATCGATGACCGTGCGCACCGGCAGGGCCAAGTCGTTGCTGTCCCCCGTATGGGGCACTCCGATCTCGGCCCGGAGCGAGCGGATGTCCTTGGTGCGGCCGACGCCGGCGGCCCAGTCCAGCTGCGGCCGGTCCTGTGTGGCCGCAGTGAGCGCGCGGCCGAGCTTGCCGATCGCGGCTTGCCGATGGGTCAACTGTGCGAGCAGGCCGCGCACGAGAGCGTCGACGGCAGGAACCGGATCGACGTGTACGGTGCGGGCGTTGGCGGCGGTCTCGGCGAGGAAGTCCTCGTCCAGGTCGGTGGCGGCAGCGGCCCACGCGGGATTGGTGCAGGTGCTGTGGCACCTGCCTCCGCGCGGGCGTTGGCGATCAGGTTGCGCGGCGGGTCAGCCAGCTCGGCCGCCCGCCGCATCATGGCCTCGATCACCTCGGGGCCGGTGGTGAACCCGACAGCCGACAGGTGCCGGACGGAACTTGGGAGCCTGGCTGCGGCTGGCCGGGCGCGGTCACCAGCGCGAGCGCCAGGCGACGAACAGGCCCACGCCTGCACTTGTGACAGCGGTGAAGGCGGCGGGGCCAGCCAGGACGAACACGGCGGCGGCCAGGGCGATCAGGAGCAGCAGTGCCGTCAGGTCCAGCACCCGCTCGCCGATCGGGGCGTGGGAAGTCGGATCGGCCGGGCGGACGATGCCGTCCGCCGGGGGCGGGAAGGCGGGAGGCGCCGCAACGGGAGCAGGAGCGGGGGTCGCGGTGGGCGACTGGGCGGTGTCGTCGGTGTCCATGCCTACCAGTGCAGCTCCGCTCCGGCCGCGGCCAGCCATGGTACGAACGGACCCGTGCAAGCCCGACCAGCGCCGACCGGGGCCGTACATTCCATCGGGTCCGCCGAACATCGGGCTTGTCCGGTGCTGTTCGGCCGTTTTCGGTGCGTCCCCCTGATCGGGGGTTCTACGGTGGTTCCCACATACCGTCAGGGGGACCATGTGACCGACCCGATCGCAGAGCCGCAGCAGTTGGTCGAGGACAGCTACCCGCGGGAACTGTCTGCCTTTGCCATGGAGTTGCGCGATCTGCGGATCGGCTGCGGCAGCCCATCGTTGCGCAAGGTGGAGAAGGCGGCACCGTCTGCGCGGCCGTTGTCGGCCTCTGCAGTCAGCGAGGCTCTGGCGGGCAAGCGCCTGCCGCGCCTGGACTTCCTGATGGCCTTGGTCCAGACTCTGCTCGCGCTCGAGGACGGCCACCCCGTGGGTCGTGAGGACCCGCGGGTTAAGCAGTGGCGCGCCCGCTGGGAGGAACTCGAACGCTTCCGGGTCCACGCCCGCGCGAGACTGCCGCGGCGTCCGGCAGCCCCGGAGCGGGCGGTCCTTTCATGGGTGCACTCGGTGGTGAGGGACGACGGGAGCACGCGTGCCAGCCCTGTCGCTTCGGTGGCGTTCTCCCCGGACGGGCGCCTGCTCGCCACCGCCGGCCACGACGGCGCGGTGCGGCTGTGGGACCCGGCCA
>NZ_JBIVPU010000005.1:100318-498694 GCF_044754805.1 Kitasatospora sp. NPDC092948
CCGGCCAACCCCACGGCCGCGCGCTCACGGGCCACACCGCTGCCGTCCGGTCGGTGGTGTTCTCCCCGGACGGGCACCTGCTCGCCACCGCCGGCCACGACGGCGCGGTGCGGCTGTGGAACCCGGCCACCGGCCAACCCCACGGCCGCGCGCTCACGGGCCACACCGCTGCCGTCCGGTCGGTGGTGTTCTCCCCGGACGGGCACCTGCTCGCCACCGCCGGCGATGACCGCGCGGTGCGGCTGTGGAACCCGGCCACCGGCCAACCCCACGGCCGCCCACTCACAGGCCACACAGGCCCCGTCTACTCGGTGGCGTTCTCCCCGGACGGGCACCTGCTCGCCACCGCCGGCCACGACGGCGCGGTGCGGCTGTGGGACCCGGCCACCGGCCAACCCCACGGCTACCAGTTCGCCGGCCACACCGGCGCCGTCTACTCGGTGGCGTTCTCCCCGGACGGGCGCCTGCTCGCCAGCGGCAGCTACGACAACAAGGTGCGGCTGTGGGACCTAACCAGCGACCAACCCCACGGCTACCCGCTCGCCGCCCACACCGGCTCTGTCCACTCGGTGGTGTTCTCCCCCAACGGGCGCCTGCTCGCCACCGGCGGCGATGACGGTGCGGTGCGGCTGTGGGACCCGGCCACCGGCCAACTGCACGGAGAACGCCTGACCGACCACACCAGCCGCATCTACTCGGTGGTGTTCTCCCCCGACGGACGCCTGCTCGCCAGCGGCAGCTACGACGGCATAGTGCGGCTGTGGCCTCACCGCCCACCGAACGGCAGCCAAAGGAAGTGGTAGACGACTATCTTCCCCTTCTCCCGGTGTCTGCCGGGGCTCAGCGGATCAGTCGGCGCAGCACCGGCGCGCTCGCCCCCCGGCGGTGCCGTCGGCTCGGCCTCGGCGCGCACCGTCCGGTCATTTTCTCCCTGGTCGGCGACGCGCAGGTCAACGCGGGCCGACACGCGGCGGCTGTCGTGAAGCAGTGTCAGGACAGGGGGCGTTCGACGCCTTCCGTCACTACACGGCGACGGTGTACGCGGCCCGTCCACACGGCGGGACGGACGTGTCCCCGTCGCTGCCGCTGCTGGAGAACACCTCCGCCGTCTGCCGGCAGATGCAGGCGATCTGCAACCAGTACGCGGACGCCGTCGACGACTGCCGCAACTCGCTGATCGGCCTGGCGACGGCGGAGCCGGAATCATCACCACGGCCGGCGTCGTCCTGACCTTCTTCACGCTGGGCGGCTCGGACGTCGCCACCCGCGCGGCGGACGCGGCGCTCGCCGCCGACGCCGCCGTCGCGGCCGACGCGCTCGCGGCAGCCGAGGCCGAACTGGCGGCCGCCGCCGCAGTCGCCGAAGCCGAGGCGGTGGTCGCCTCGCTGGCCGCCCGCCTGTCCGTCACCGTCGCCGCGGCCGACGCGGTCGCAGCCTCGCCGGCAGTCGCCATCGCCTCGACACCGCCCGGCCCGCAAAACCCTCTCGCCGTGCCGGGCGTCGGCCCCGTCGCGGCACCGGCGCCGCCCCCGTACCCGACATACGGCCCTGCCCAGCAGTTCGCCGCCTCCACCCGGCGCTGGCGGCGCGAGGCCGGCAGGGGCCGGACGAGGGGGGCCTACCTCGGGTCGGGGCGCTGCGGGCGCAGCAGGACTTCGCTGCCGATCGGGGTGAACCCGCAGGCGAGGAAGGCGCGCAGGGAGCGCGCGTTGCCGGGCGAGACGGCGGCGAACACCGGCTCGCCGCCCGGGACGAGGCTCAGCGCATCGGCGATCAGTGAGCGTCCGCGACCTGGCACGGGCCCGTCCGGGAGGTGCAGTTCGACGCTCAACTCCCGCCGCCCGGCGAGGCCTTGGGCGATCGTCACCAGCCCGCGCGCGTCCCCGTACACGCCGACGGCGGTGCGCAGCTCGCGGGCGTGCCGGACCCGCGGGTGCCCGTCCGCCCCGTCGAGCGGGCTCAACTGCGCGGGGCCGCCGCTGCCGCGGGCGACCAGTGTCACGTCCAGACAGCCGATCCACCCGCCGGGCCCCGCCAGGTAGCGCAGGAAGTCCGGCCCCATCGACTCCCCGAACCCGTCCGGCCCCTGCGCCCGCACCTCGGCCGCCGGCCGCGCCGTCGCCACCACCGCGTGCCCGGTGAACGCCACCGCCCCCGCCAGCCCGCGCCCGAGCTCCGGCACCACCGTCACCCCGCCGTCCACGGGCGGAAACCTGCCCTCGGCCGCTTCCAGGAAGTACCCCAGCAGCGGATGCGGCTCCACCATTTCCCGACCACCCCTCCGTTTCGGACCACTGCCCTCGAACCTACGCCGAACTCGGCCCGCCGGACGGCGTGTTCCCGGGCCGCCGCTTGACGGTCCGTCAACGAGCCGGCGCGGGCGACGCCGAGGATCAGCCTCTCCGGCGCGTGCGACGTCGACGCTCGCCCCTCGACACTCGGGAAGAACCGGCCGCAGCAGAGGACGTCGAACTCGGGTGGGGCCGGGGCCTCGCGGGGACGATGTCCTTCACGATCCCGGCGAAAGCCTTCGCGGTGGGGGACTTCAGCAGGGCCGAAGCGGGCATCCGGTGTTGTTGAACACCCGTAATCGCTTTTGACAATTCGAACGCTACCTCTATTCTTCAGGCCATCTCTGCGCGTGATCAGCACCGCAGTCGCTTTCCGGTAGGGGCCCGCAGTGCATCCCGAATCCACGTACGACCAGCCGCGCCCGCAGGGCCTGCCCGACGACGGGCGGCTCGCCGGATTCCGGCGTCTGGCCCTGGCCGCACAGGTGCTGATCGGTGTTCAGACGGTCTGGAACCTGGTCCTCGGCGCGGCCGGCGGGACGCGATCCACGCTGTTCCGGCTGTCCGCGCCGCTCACGCTGGTGCTGTTCGTCGCCCCGATCGTCGTGTTCCTGCTCTGGTTCCGCCGCTGCCGGCTCAACGCCGACCACCTCGCCCCGGAGGGCCTGCAGGACTCTGCCGGCTGGGCCGTCGGCGCCTGGTTCGTCCCCGTGGTGATGTGGTGGATCCCGCGCCGGATCGCCCTCGACATCCGTCGTGTGTCCGCGCCCACCAGCAGCCCCTGGCTGATCAACGCCTGGTGGGCCGCCTGGCTGGCCATGACGCTCGGCGCCGCTCTGCTCCCCGTGCTCGGGGTGAAGTCCACCGGCTACTCGCCCTACAACCTGGTGCCCGGCCTGGCTGCGGCCGTGCTCGCCATCCTGGTGATCCAGCAGCTCACGTCCCATCAGGACGCCCGCCTGCGCGCCCTCGCGCAGCCCGCCCAGCACTCGGCTCTCGGGTCGTGATCCCGGTTTCTGCGGGTGCCGCACGGCCGTGATCGCTCTCTGCTGGGTTCGCCTGCGTCAGAGCAGTGCCATGTCGACGCGTCACCGGGAGGGTGAGGTTCATGGTTGCCGGGAGCGAGTTCCGTCACGTCCCCGACCGGGTCGCCGACTGAGCCGGCTTCTGCCGCCGGCGGTCCGGGCCGCTTCACAACTCCGGAGTTCGTCAACCATGCAGAGCATCACCCACCGCCCGCTGAGCCTGCTCGTGCTGGGCGGCACGCGTTTCGTGGGTCGCACCCTTGTCGAGGCCGCACTGGCCGAGGGGCACCAGGTGACGCTGTTCAACCGCGGCCGGACCGCGCCCGAGCTCTTCCCCGGGGTCGAGACCGTCGTCGGCGACCGCACCACCGACCTGTCCGCGCTCGGCGAGGGCCGCTGGGACGCCGTGGTCGATGTCGCGGGCTACGAGCCCGAGGTGGTCCGCCGTTCGGTCCGGGCCCTGGGCGAACGCGTGGGCCGGTACGTCTTCGTCTCCTCCCTGTCGGTCCTCGCCGACCAGGCCACCGTGCAGAACGAGGACGGCGAACTGCTCGTCCTCGGCGACGGCCTGGCGCCGCATCAGCTCTACGGCGCACGCAAGGCCGCCTGCGAGCAGATCGTGCTCGACGCCTACGGCGAGCGCGCCAGCATCGTCCGCCCCGGCCTGATCGTCGGGCCGCACGACCCGACCGACCGCTTCCCCTACTGGCCGCGGCGCTTCCGGCGGGGCGGCCGGGTACTGCTGCCGGGCGACCCGGCCGACGCCGCCCAGTTCATCGACGTCCGCGATGTCGCCGCCTGGATCCTGGGGTGCGTCGCGGCGCAGCGCGGCGGCGTCCACCACGTCACCGGCCGCACCCTGCCGTTCGGCGAGTTCTTCGCCGCCTGCCAGGCCCTGGTGAACCCCGGGGCGACGCCGGTCTGGGTCAGCACCGAGAAGCTGCTGAAGGCCGGCGTCGCCCCGTGGATGGGCGTTCCGCTGTGGATCGGCGCCCCCGAGTGCGTTGCGATCAACCGGGTGGACATCTCGCGCGCCCTGGCCGCCGGCCTGACACACCGTCCGCTCGCCGAGACCATTGCCGACACGCTCGCCTGGGACACCGCCCGCGGCGGGCCGGCCGCCGACGACGAGGGGCTCACCGCTGCGGAGGAGCAGCGGCTGTTGGACGAGCTGACGTGATCCGGCCCGGTGTGCTCGGGGTGGTGGCGGCCTGCGAGCCGGGCGCCTCGTGACCTCGCTCTGCGGGCCGATCGGCGGTCACCTGCCCCGGGATGCCGGAGTGGCCGCCTGCGGCCGCCCGCCGCGGGTCCCGCGCCCGAAGCCGCACCTCGTCCGCGCCACGGTGTGACGGTCCGTCCGGCACGTTCGGGGCTGCCGCCGGCCCGAGTCGGGATAGGTTCACGAGTATGTCGACCTCTGCGCAGTCCTTCGGTTCCGCGGCCCGCCTGTACGACGCGGTCCGGCCCACCTACCCGGCGCGGGCGGTCGCCTGGGCCGTCGGCGCCGGGCCGGTGCGCGTGCTGGATCTGGGGGCCGGCACCGGGCTGTTGGCCGGCGCTCTGCACGCCGCCGGCCACGAGGTGATCGCAGTGGAACCCGACGAGCGGATGCGCGCCGTGGCCGCCGAGCGGTACTCCGGCGTGCAGGTGCTCGCCGGCAGCGCCGAGGACATCCCGCTGCCGGACGGGTCCGTCGACGCCGTCGTGGTCGGGCAGGCCTACCACTGGTTCACTCCGCAGGACGCCCTGCCGCAGATTCACCGGGTGCTGCGCAGGGACGGCGTCTTCGCCGCGCTGTGGAACATCCGTGACGACCGGACCCCGTGGGTGTCCGCGCTGTCCGCCGTCGTCGGCCACGAGGGGTACGGCCTGGAGAGTGCCTGGCAGTACGGGCCGGTGACGCCCTGGTTCACCGAACCCGAACGCGGTCTGACCGAGCACACCGTGACCGTCCCGACGGACCGGCTGATCGACCTGGTGCGGTCCCGCTCCTCGTACCTGACCGCCGACGCCGCCGAGCAGGCCCGCCTGGACCGGGAGATCGGCGAGCTGGCCGCCACCGACCCGGCCCTGGCCGGTCGCGACAGCGTCGAGATGCCCTACCGGACCTGCGTCTACCGGATGCGGCGGGTCTGACTTCCCGGCCGTCGCCCTCGGCCTCGACCCACCGACCCTCGGACCTGCGCCTTTCGAACCTCCTCGAATCACTCGCCCCGACCGACCGCCGGACGATTCCATGGATTCACGCCGGAGCTGCCCGGTCACCGGCCGGAGCTGTTCCGGGCTGTCCGGGCTGTCCGGGGAGCCCAGGTAGCCCCGGGGTCCGGGCCGTCCGCGCCTCGTCGTGTGCCATCGGCATCCGGGAGGCGGCGCCCCGTCCGGCGGTCGTGGCACAACTTCGTTCGGGGGAAAGGGCATTGTCCATGAAGATCACGTCCAGGTCGGCGGTCGCCGCCGGAATCGCGGCAACCACCATCGGGCTCGCGACGGCGCTGGTCGGCCCGGCCGCCGCCGCGACCGGTGCCGCCGCAACCCGTCTCGATCGTGCCCACCTCGTCGCGCACTTCGATGTGACGGCCGGTCAGACCGCGGAGAACATCGCGTTGGAGCCCGACGGCTCGGCCGACATCACCTTCTCGGTCAGCCACCAGATCGCACACGTCACCCTCGACGGGCGGACCCGCGTTCTGGCCACGCTCCCGACCCCGCCCGACGGCGGCGTCAACACCCCGGTCTTCGGCCAGCCGATCGCCACCGGCATCGCCCGCGGCCAGGACGGCACCCTGTACGTCCTGTACGTCGCGGGCAGTGCGGACCTGACCGGCGTCTGGCGGCTGGCCCCCGGCAGCAGCGCTCCCGAGCACATCGCCGCCCTCCCGGCGGACAGCATCCCCAACGGCATGGCGCTGGACGGGCGTACCGGCACCCTCTACATCGCCGACTCGAACCTCAGCACGATCTGGACCGTCCCGACCACCGGCGGCGCCGCCACCCGCTGGGCCACCGCCCCGGAGCTCGGGCCGACCGCGGACGACCTCGGCGCCAACGGCCTGAAGCTGCACGGGGACGCGGTCTGGGTCACCAACACCTCCCACGGCACCGTCCTGCGCGTCCCCATCGGCCGGAACGGCCGGCCCGGCGCGGTCGAGACCCGGGCCACCGGCCTGGGCCCCGTCGACGACTTCGACTTCACCGGCCGGGGCGACCAGCTCCTCGCCGCTCTCGTCGAAGGCCCCGGTCAAGTCCTCCTGGTCGACCCCGACGGCACCCACTCCACCGTCCTCACCGCGGCGAACGGCCTCCAGAACCCGACCTCCGTCGCCGTCCGCGGCCGCACCGCCTACATCGCCAGCGCCGCCTACAGCACCGGCACCGACCCCAACCTGCTCCTCGCCCACCTCGACGCCGGGAAGTCCCGCCCCTGAACGGGCCGCCTGAGCACCGGTCAGGACGTGTTCGCCGGCCGGGCCACTCCGGACTCCTGCCCGGACCTCGGCTCGCCGCGCGCACAGCGCGCGTAGCAGCGCACTGCGGACGGGCGCACGCCGGGACGCGGTAGTACGTACCACTCGATCGGCCCAGTAGGGGCGTTCTCGCTTCGATCGCGGCGTCGTCGCACCGCCATCATCGTGCGGGTACCCGAACCACCGTGTCCGCCACCGGCTTCCGGCCGGACGAAAGGCGTGCTTGCACGGTGCCACCAATCCCGCAGGGTCGTTCGAAAGGGAATACGCACGATGAAGTTCCACCACCTCGCCCGCCGAGTGCAGTCGATCGCCGCCGCGGTCGTCCTTGCCGTTGGGACTTTCACCGGCGCTGCCCCGGCCCACGCAGCCGACTCCCACCAGGACGCGCTGCCGCGCCTCTCGCAGAACTATGCCGGGACCGGGCAGGTCGTCCCGACGGAGACCTCTCCGTGGGCCGGTGCCTCCCGGATGACGTTCCGCGGCCCGGCAGCTCGTACCGCAACCCGCTGAGCGTGGAGATCCGGGCGCAAGTGCCCAGCGCCGGGGGCCAGGGCCGGTCAGCCGATCGGGCGGCGCCAGCGGGGTGCCGGAGGCGAGCGGCGGTCAGATGGTCCGGCGGCCGCTGGTCCTGTCGGGGCCGCAGCTGAAGGTGCCGTCCGCCGGGACGTCCGCGACGGTGCAAGTGCCGTTGTGGTGCGCGCCGTTGGAGATCCGGGAGCCGAACTGCGCTGCTCACCCGCGCTGCTCACCGCCGGGCGGCCGGGCGCCGGCGGGCGGCTCGGCGGGCCGGCCGGTCGTGGCTCAGCCGACAGCCGACCCAGACCTCGTCACGTCGCGTCGGCCTGGTCGCTGCGGGTCGTCACGGTCGATCTCGGCGCGCAGCGGCGCCCCGGGTGCCGATCGCCGGGGTGACTGCGCGGGAAGGCGAGGTGTCGCCGGGTTCACTCCTGCTCTCTCAACACCCGGTCGACCTGGGTGCGTTCGTAGCCCCTCCGCACGATGTCGAACCCGGCAGGTCGCGGCCGCTGATCGGGCGGCAGCGCGAGGTGTGCATCGACCTGCTGCCGGTCGTAGCCGCGCCACGCCACGTCGAACGCGGCGCCCGGACCTTCCGCGGGCACCGGCTCGGCGGCGGTTCGACGCTGCCACCAGTGGGGGCGACGTTCCTCGGTCATGGCGGTGGTCCTCCCCCGTCGACGGTTCCTTCCGGGATGCTACCCGCCGGTCGGGGAGTCGCCCTGACGATGCCTCAGGGTCGTTCAGGCCCGGAGGCGTCGGCATCGACGGTCGCACTCGTGGCACCGAGTGGCACCATCTGGCACCGCTCGGCATCACCAGTCTCGCCCCGGCCCATGCCGCCGACCGCCACCGCCAAGCCGTTTCCGCAGGTCGACAGGGATCCCTCGGCCGCCACAACGCCCTGACGTCACAGGGGACTTGATGTGGCATCACTTTGGTGCCACCATGGGGCCATGGACCTCACTCCGTATGTCGACAACCTCCGGCGCGAGTTGGCCGTGGCCGCCGAGGCCGGCGGGCCGGACGCCCGCGAGTTGGCCGAGCGGCTGACGGCCCCGCTGGAGTCGGCGACCCGGCTGACCATGCTCCATGTGCTGTCCGCCGCGATGGCCGAGGTCACCCGCGAGCTCGCCCCGGGCTCGGTCGACGTACGGCTGCGCGGCCTGGACCCGGACTTCGTGGTCACCGCGCCGCCCGCCCCGATCGCGCCCGCCCTCGCGGCGGGCGCAGGCCCCGTGCCGGGCGCAGGCCCCGCACCCGCCGATCCGCCCGCCGCGGAGGACGACGGCGGGACGGCCCGGATCAACCTGCGGCTGCCGGCCCAGTTGAAGGCCCGCGCCGAGGAGGCTGCCGCCCGCGAAGGGCTGTCGGTCAACGCCTGGCTGGTGCGAGCGGTGGCGTCCGCCGTCGAGGGCGGGGCCCGTCCGCCCGGGCCGGTGGAGCGCTCGCAGACCTTCGGCCAGAGCTACACCGGCTGGGTCCGCTGAGCCGGACCACCCTTACCACCCCGCCGTCGGCCGACCGGACCCGGCGGCCGAGCCCCGACGGCCGCACTCCGCCGACCGAACCCCGACGGCCGCGCTCCGCCGACCGAACCCCGACGCCTCTGACGACCCATGAGGACGGTACCGCCATGCCTTCTTTCGACACTCCCGAGCCGATCGCGCTGAACGCCCAGGTGTCCGCGGGCTCGGTGCACGTCATCGCGACCGACCGCGCCGACACCGTGGTCCGGGCCCGGCCGCGCGACCCGCTGCGGGAGGTGGATGTGCGCGCCGCCGAGCAGACCGAGATCGAGTTCGCGGGCGGCGTGCTGACCGTCCGCACCCCCAGGCAGCGCCACCTGCTGGGGCGCACCGGCACGGTGGACGTGTCGGTGGAACTGCCGGCCGGCTCGCGGCTGGAGGCCGGCGGCGCCTGGATGCAGGTGCTCGGCGAGGGCCCGCTCGGCGAGGTGCAGGTGAAGACCGCGTCCGGCGACATTCGCCTGGGCAGCGCCGGGCCGGTGCACCTGACGGCCGCCCACGGGTCGATCACCGTCGACCGGGTGCGGGGCCGGGCGGAGATCAGCACCAGCTCGGGCAGCGTCCGGGTGGGGCTGCTGGACGGCCCGGCGGTGGTGAAGAACTCGTACGGCAGCACCACCGTCGCCGTCGCCGCCGACGACCTTCGGGTGAGCGGCGCCAACGGCGACATCACCGTCGAGCGGGCTGCGGCCTCGCTGCGCGCAGGCACCGCCCGCGGCGCTCTGCTGGTGGGTGAAGTCGCGCGCGGCAGTGTGCAGTTGGAGACCGGTTTCGGCGGGATCGAGATCGGTGTCCGCTCCGGCACCGCGGCCTGGCTGGACGTCAGCGCGCAGCGCGGCCAGGTCCGCAACTCGCTGACCGGGGCGGACGCCCCGGAGCAGCACGAGGAGACCGTCGAGGTCCGGGCCCGCAGCCGCTACGGCAACATCGACATCCGCCGCGCCCGCGCCTGACGTACGCCCGAACTCCCGCTCCACGTACCCCCTTTCACGTTCACCTTCACGCCACTCATCGGGAGGGCACATGCCTTCACTTGTCATGCCCGCATCCAGGAAGGCGCCCGACGGCCCGGCCGTCACCGCGATCGGCCTGCGCAAGTCGTACGGGACCAGGACCGTCCTCGACGGCATCGACCTCACCATCCCCGCCGGGACGGTGTTCGCCCTGCTCGGGCCGAACGGCGCGGGCAAGACCACCACGGTGGAGATCCTCTCCACCCTGGCGGGCGCCGACGGCGGCCGGGCGCAGATCGCCGGCCACGACCTCGCCACCGACCCGGACGGGGTCCGGTCGGCGATCGGCGTCACCGGACAGTTCGCCGCCCTGGACGACCTGCTCACGGCCGAGGAGAACCTCCGCCTGATGGCCGACCTGCTGCACCTGCCACGCAGCCGAGGACGCGCCCGGGTACGGGAGTTACTGGCGCGCTTCGACATCGCGGAGGCGGCCGGCCGGCGCACCGCGACCTTCTCCGGCGGGATGCGCCGCCGGCTCGACCTGGCCATGACGCTGGTCGGCGACCCGCAGGTGATCTTCCTGGACGAGCCCACCACCGGCCTCGACCCGCGCAGCCGCCGCACCATGTGGGACATCGTGCGCGACCTGGTCGCCCGCGGCACCACCGTGTTCCTGACCACCCAGTACCTGGAGGAGGCCGACCAACTGGCCGACCGGATCGCCGTCCTGGACGGCGGCCGGATCGTCGCCGAGGGCACCCCCGACGAGCTGAAGGCCCGCATCCCCGGCAGTCACGTCCGCCTGCGCCTCACCGATCCGCAAGGGTACGCGCGCGCCTGCACCGCCTTCCCGGAGGCGAGCCGCGACGAGGAGGACCTCGCCCTGCGCATCGCCGGCGGCGCCGGACTGGACGCCCTGCGCGGCGTGATCGCCCGGCTGGACGCGGCCGGCGTCCCCGCCGCCGACTTCTCCGTGCACACCCCCGACCTCGACGACGTCTTCTTCGCCCTGACCGGCTCCGGCTCCGGCTCCGATACCGCACTCCGCCCCTTCGCCGCCGAGGAGACCCCGCGATGAGCAGCACCCTCGCCCTCGCCGCGCACGACTCGCTGACCATGCTGCGCCGCAACCTCAAACACGCCGTCCGCTACCCGGCGTTGACGCTCGCCCAGGCGATGACGCCGATCCTGATGCTGCTGCTGTTCGTCTACGTCTTCGGCAGCTCGATCGGCGCCGGACTCGGCGGTCCCGGCAGCCCCGGCGGCGGCGTCGGCGGTCTCGGCGGTCTCGGCGGTCTCGGCGGTCTCGGCGGCGGGCGGGACGCCTACCTCGCCTACCTGACGCCCGGCATCCTGGTGATGGGCGTGGCCGGCGGCTCGATGTCCACCTCGGTCGCGATCTGCTCCGACCTGACCGGCGGCATCGTCAACCGCTTCCGCACCATGAACATCGCCCGGTCCTCGTTCATGACCGGGCATGTGATCGGCAGCGTGATCCAGACCATGGTCGGCCTGGTGCTGGTGGTCGCGGTGGCCGTCGCGGTCGGTTTCCGGCCGCGCGCGGGCGCGCCGGAGTGGCTGGCGGCGTTCGGGCTGCTGCTCGCGGTCGCGGTCGCCGTGACCTGGCTCTCGGTGGCGCTCGGGCTGATCTCGAAGACCGTCGAGTCGGCCTCCAACAAGCCGCTGCTGATCCAGTTCCTGCCGTTCCTGGGCTCGGCGTTCGTACCGGCCGGCTCGATGGCGCCGGGGCTGCGCCTGTTCGCCGAGTACCAGCCCTTCACCCCGGTGACGGAGACCCTGCGCGGGCTGCTGTCGGGGACGGCGATCGGCCCCAGCGGCTGGGTGTCGCTCGCCTGGTGCGCGGGCATCGGCCTGGCCGGCTACGCCTGGTCGCGCCGCCTCTTCAACCGCGCCACCCGCCGCTGACCACCCACTGCTGACCACCCACTGCTGACTGACCAATGCTGACTGACCACCCACCGCCGACCACCCGTCGGCGCAGGGTCGGGGGCCGGGCGGATCGCCGGGCCCCCGCCCGCACGCGCCGGTCAGTTCACCGGGGCGTTGACGCGTTCGATCTGCTGGGTGCCGCTGCGGGTGCGGTAGGAGCGGGTCCACTTGGTGGTGGCGTCGGGCTTGGTGCGGTCGGAGAGGATGTAGTAGTCCATCTGCGCCCACTCGGTGGTGAGGTCGAGGACGCCGTAGCCGTGCGAGTCCAGGTCGGTCCACTTGACGTGCCGGTTGGCGGACTGGATCGCGGCGGCGGCCACCAGGGAGAGCGTCTGCGGCGCGACCTTGAGGATGTCGTCGATGTTGTCGGAGCTGACCGAGGTGACCACGAACTCGGTGGCGGCGCTGCCGGACGCCGGGTAGGTGGCGGCCTCGAACGGGACGTCGCAGGCCCAGGCGGAGTGGATGTCGCCGGTGAGGAAGACCGTGTTGGTGATGCGGTGGTCCTTCAGGTGGCCGAGCAGTTCGCGCCGGTCGTGGGTGTAGCCGTCCCACTGGTCGGTGTTGACGGCCAGTCCTTCACCGGGCAGGCCGAGCAGTTGGGCGAGCGGGCGCAGCAGGTAGTCCGGCAGCGCCAGGAACGCGACGGGCGAGATCATCACCTCGTTGCCGACCAGCCGCCAGGTGGTGTCGGAGGCGGCCAGTCCGGCCTTCAGCCAGTCGAGTTGGGCCCGGCCGGTGATGGTGCGGTCGGCGGAGTCGACGTCGCCGTTGCCGATGCCGGCCTGCTGGGAGCGGAACGAGCGCAGGTCGAGCAGGTGCAGGTCGGCGAGCTTGCCGTAGCGCAGCCGTCGGTAGGTGGTGCCGGAGATGGACGGGCGGACCGGCATCCACTCGAAGTAGGCCTGCTTGGCGGCGGCGACCCGATCGCTCCAGTCGCCCTCGGCGCCGGGGGTGTGGTTCTCGGCGCCGCCCGACCAGGCGTCGTTGGCGAACTCGTGGTCGTCCCAGATCGCGATGGTGGGGACGGCGGCGTGCAGCGCCTGCAAGTCGCGGTCGGTCTTGTAACGGCCGTGCCGGGTGCGGTAGTCGGCGAGCGTGATGATCTCGTTGGCGGGGGCGTGCGGGCGCACCACGGTGCCGCGGGTGCCGTACGCGCCGGAGGCGTACTCGTAGATGTAGTCGCCGAGGAACAGGAAGGCGTCCAGGTCGCCGCGGGCGGCCAGGTGGCGGTAGGCGGCGAAGTAGCCGGCCTCCCAGTTGGCGCAGGACGCGACGCCCAGGCGCAGCCGGTCGACGGCGGCGTCGGCGGCGGGAGCGGTGCGGGTGCGGCCGACGGGCGAGACGGCGTCGCCGGCCAGGAACCGGTACCAGTAGGCGGTGTCGGGGCGCAGGCCGCGGACGTCGGCCTTGACGGTGTGGTCGGTGGCGGCGGTGGTGGTGACGGTTCCGCCGGCGACGACGGTGGTGAAGGCGCGGTCGGTGGCGAGCTGCCACTGGACGGCGGTGTCGGGCCCGAGGCCGGAGCCGGGCGCGGCGTCGGCGCCGGGGGTGACCCGGGTCCACAGCAGGATGCCGTCGGGGAGCGGGTCGCCGGAGGCGACGCCGTGCAGGAACTGGGCCGCGTCGGCGGCGGCCGCGCTGCCGGCGGTGGCGGTGAGCGGCAGGGCGAGCGCCCCGGCGGTGAGGGCGGCGGCCTGAATGACCTGGCGGCGCGCGGGGCGGGCGGTGGGCGCGGTGGCGGCGGTGGGTTCGGTCACATCACCTGAGACTTACCGACGGGTAATGGCTTGTCCAGAGCCCGGGTTGACTGTTCGTCAAGTTTTCACCATGACCTCGCCAAGGGCGGTCGGGCCCCGCCCGGCTACAGGCTTCCGGCCTCCGGCCAGTGCGACCAGTGGGTGTTGGGCGGCAGGGTGGGCCGGTAGCGGGACGGGTCGGCGCTGTCCAGCACCTCGGCGAACAGCCGGAAGGTCTCGTGCGCGCCCGGCCGCGTGTCACAGAGGTCCTCGGGCTGGTTCCACTCGTCCAGCCGCAGCAGCAGCGGCAGGTCGGCGGGCAGGCCGGCCCGCAGTTCGGCCTCGTCCGCGAGCAGCAACTCCCGGTGCGTGGGCACCAGTTGCCGGAAGACGTCCTGCAGCGGGGTGCCCGCCGCCGTGTCCACCGGCAGCGCGGTGCCCCGCACCACCACCGGCACGGCGCCGCCGGGGTGGCACTCCTCGCCGTCGGGGTCGAGCTGCGCCATGTTCTCCACCCGGTCGAGGAATTCCAGCGTCCCCGGCTCGCCGTCCAGGCAGTTGCCGTACCGGTGGATCACGTCGGCCAGGCTCCGGCTGCGCGGGCCGTACCCGAGCAGCTCGACCACCAGCGCCCAGCGTCGGCCGTCTCCGTACAGCTGGGCGCGGGTGTCGACGGGGTAGTAGTAGCCGTTGTCCAGGTCGGGGAAGTCCGCCCGGTCGGCACAGTGGTCGAGCTGCCCGAGGATCGCGGAGACGGTGATCACGGCCCCGAGCCTATGCGGACACGGGCTCCCGGACCGGCTCGGCCTCCGGGGCGGCAGCCGCGCTGCGGCGGCGTCCGACCATGGTGAAGACCAGCGCCGCGCCGAGCAGGCCGAGCACGCCCGACACCAGGAACGAGTCCCGCAGTCCGTCCGCGAACGCCTGGTGCACCAGCTCCGCCAGGTCGGCCTGCCGGTCGGGCGCGGCGCTGCCGATCACCAGGTCCGCCTGTCCGCCGGCGAGCGCGTCCGCGACGCCCTTGGCGTCCGGCAGCGCTCCGTCGCGCAGGCGGTGTTCGAGGCCGGACTGGAAGACCGCGCCGAGCACGGCTATGCCCAGCGCGTTGCCGAGCTGCCGTGCGGTGTTCAGCGCGCCGCCGGCCATGCCGCTGCGGCGCTGCGGCACGGCCGCCATCGCCGCCGCCGCCATCGCGGGCGTGGCCAGGCCGACCCCGGCGCCGGTGACCGCGAGGCCGGGCAGCAGCACCGGCCAGCTGGATCCGGGCCCGATCAGCATCAGCAGCAGCGCGCCGCTGCCGACCAGCAGCAGGCCGAAGCCGACGGTGAGCCGCGGCGAGGCGGTGTGCAGCCGCCGGCCGACCACGGCCGACACCACGAAGGCGACCACGCTCATCGGCACCAGCGCCAGGCCGGCCGCCACCGGGCCGAGGCCGCGCACCGACTGGAGCCAGACCGAGGTGTAGACCAGGTAGGAGAACGCGGCGGCGGAGAGCAGCAGCGCGCCGGCCAGCACCCCGGTGAAGCCCGGGTTGCGCAGCAGCGACAGGTCGAACATCGGTTTGCTGCTGCGCAGTTGGACGGCCACGAAGCCCAGCAGGGCGACCGCGCCGAGCGCGAACAGGCCCAGCGTGGGGGCCGATCCCCAGCCCTCGGCCGCGCCGCGGATCAGGGCGAAGGTCAGCGCGCCGGCGGCCACCGTGAAGGTCACCAGGCCCGGCAGGTCGATCCCCTTGGCCTGCGGGTCGCGGGACTCGCGCAGGGCGCGCACCGTCACCAGCACGGCCAGCACGCTGATCGGCAGGTTGATGAAGAAGATCCACCGCCAGCCCAGGTGCTCGGTGAGCAGCCCGCCGACGACCGGGCCGGCGGCTGCCGCGGCGCCGCTCACCGCACCCCAGACGCCGAACGCGATGCCGCGGTCCCGCCCCTGGTAGGAGGTGTTGAGCAGGGCCATGGTGGTGGCGAACATCGCCGCGCCGCCGATGCCCTGGACACCGCGGAACAGGATCAGCTGCCCGCCGTTCGCGGCCAGCCCGCAGGCCAGCGAGGCGGCGGCGAACAGCACCAGTCCGCCCACGTAGATCCGGCGCCGCCCGAACCGGTCCGCGACCGCACCGGCCCCCAGCAGCAGCGCGGCCAGGGCCAGCGCGTAGATGTCCAGCACCCATTGCAGGTCGGTGAACCCGGTGTGCAGGGCACCCGCCATGTCGGGCAGCGCCACGGTCACGATGGTCACGTCCACCAGCAGCATGAACGTGCCCAGGCTCACCGCTGTCAGCGGAAGCCACTTGCGCATGTTGTACTCCAGAATCCGATTGTCTTTCCGGATGAGGATCGCTGCGGGAGCGGCGAAAAGCGGCACCAGCGGCGTCCCGGCGGCGGATTCCGACAGGACCGCGCCCTGGCATGATGGAAACCATGCAGAGCGGGCAGAGCGGGCAGGGCAGACAGAGCAGGCAGGCGGTGGAGCTGGACGGGCTGGACCGGGCGCTGGTGCAGGCGCTGATGATCGACGGCCGGGTGCCGTTCAGCCGCCTCGCCGAGCTGCTGGCGGTCTCCGACCAGACGGTGATCCGCCGCTACCGGCGGCTGCGCGGCGACGGGCTGATCCGGGTGATCGGGCTGCCGGCCGGCCCGCGGGTGGGCCTGGCCGAGTCCTGGCTGCGCCTGCAGTGCCTGCCGGACGCCGCGCTCGCGGTGGCCGACGCGCTGGCCCGGCGCCCGGACATCTCCTGGGTCACGCTCAACTCCGGCGGCACCGAGGTGCAGTGCATCACCAAGGCCCGCACCCGGGAGGACCACGACGAGCTGCTGCTGCGCCGGCTGCCGCGCACCCGCCGGGTCACCTCGATCACCGCGCACAGCGTCCTGCGGTCGTTCACCGGCGGCCCGCAGGGCTGGGTGGGCCCCGGCCGGCTGACCGAGGCGCAGGCGGTCGCGCTGGCGGGCCCGCCGGTGCGAACCGACGGGCCGGTGGTCCGGCTGGACGCCGCCGAGCAGGCCATGCTCACCGTGCTGGGGAGCGACGGCCGCGCGGGCTTCCCCGAACTCGCCCGCGCCGCCGGGCTCTCCGAGTCCACCGCGCGCCGCCGGCTGGAGCAGCTGCGCGAGCGCGGCGCCTGCTACTTCGACGTCGAGATCGACCCGCGGCTGCTCGGCATGGAGAGCCGCGCCGCCCTGCTGATCACCGTCGCGCCGGCCCAACTCGCCGCCGTGGGAGCGGCGGTGGGCGGCCACCCGGAGGTGCCGTTCGCCGCGGCGATCACCGGCTCGGCGAACCTGCTGGCGATCGTGCTGTGCCGCGACAACGACGGGCTCTACCGCTACCTGACCGAGCGGATCGGCGCGCTGACCGGGGTCCAGCACGTCGAGGTGGTGCCGCAGCTGCGGTCGATCAAGCGCGCCGGCATGCTGACGGACGGCTACCGCCTGATCGACCCGCCGCCGGCCTGAACCGGGGTGGCGTCAGCAGCCGGCCAGGACGTTGGTCAGGGCGGTCTTCTCGGCGGCGTCGACGGACAGGTTGTAGTAGTACTTCACCTGCACCCAGGCGCGGACGTAGGTGCAGCGGTAGCCGACGACCGGCGGCAGCCACTCGGCCGGGTCCTTGTCGCCCTTGGAGCGGTTGGTGCTGGCGCTGACGGCGACCAGCTGGGGGCGGGTGACGTCGTTGGCGAAGGCCTTGCGCTGGTCGGTGGTCCAGGCGGAGGCGCCGGAGTCCCAGGCCTCGGCGAGCGGGACGACGTGGTCGATGTCCAGGCCGGAGGCGGCGGTTATGGTGACGCCGTCGTACGGGGAGACCCAGGTGCCGGAGGTGGCGGCGCAGCTCGCGTCGGTGACGACGTTGGAGCCGTCGCGCTTGAGGACGGTCTCCCGGGTGTCGCAGGTGCCCGAGATGGTGATCCAGGTGGGGAAGAGGCTGCGGCTGTAGCCGGTGCGGTCCTCGGCCTTGACGGTGAGTTGGGCCAGGTAGCTGCGGGCGGTGGCGGCGGAGACCGGGGTGGGCAGCGCGGCTTCGGCGGTGCCGGTGCCGACGGTGACGGCTCCGGCGGCGAGGGCCGCGGTGGCGGCGAGGGTGGCGAAACGGCGGAGGAAACGGTTCGTCACGACGTGGGGCTCCTGGACTCGGCGGCGGGGCGGGGAGAGCGGTGCCGGGACAGCGTGGCAGCCCAGGGTCTATGCGGGTAGATACTTCGCCGTGAAGATTGCGTTACCGTCCGGTAGCCGACTCGGCCCGCAATGTGAAGGTTCATCATCAACCGCCCGGCGGGCGCCACTTACGGGCACCGCCCCCTACTCAACTCCCCTCCCTCCCCTCCCTCCCCTCCCCCGCTCAGCGTCCGCGCGCGGCCGGCCAGCGGTCGAGCGGGAGCGGGCCCCGGGAGCGGATGGTGCGGATCGCGAACGTGGACCGGGCGTCCCGGACCGGACCGATCGCCAGGATCTCGTCCAGCAGCACCAGTTCGTAGGTGGCGAGGTCCGGCACCGCGATCTCCACCAGGAAGTCGGCCTCGCCGGAGACCACATGACAGGCCACCACCGCGGGAATCTCGGTCAGCCGCTGCTCGATCTGCCGCGACGTCTCCCGGGAGTGCTGCTCGACCCGCAACGAGACGAACACCGTCAGCCCCAACCCGACGCGCTCCCGGTCGAGTTCGGCCCGATATCCGGCGATCACCCCGTCCGCCTCCAACGCCTTGGTACGGCGCAGCGCGGAGGACGGCGAGAGCCGGACGGCCTCGGCGAGGTCGACGTTGGCGGTGCGGCCGTGCCGCTGCAGGTGTTCCAGGATGGCGCGGTCGATGCGGTCGTACTGCTGGCTCGGCATGCCGTGCTCCCTGGACGAGTCGTTCCGATGCGGCCTGTGGTCGCGGGCGACCGGGGCCGGGGCGATCGGGGCTGCTGCCGCCTCCTGCCGGTCGGACGCCGTGCAGCCGATCCCGCCGGAGGTGAGGCGGCGGAAAAGTTCACGATATCGGATGATTCCATGTCCGATTTATGACGTTTCATCACGATCCCGGGGTTAGCGTGCAGCCGGACGAGCCGGAGCGCCGACGACCCAGCCGGGCTGGGAGCACCGACGCAGTTCCGGCAGCTGCGCCCTGATTCCCCACGCCTGCGTGAACACGCCAGGCGCCGACCCGGGACCGCCGGGCCGCCGGGTCTCTCGTCGGCCCGTCCTGTCCCGCCGCGAGAGGAAAGACCGTGACCCAGCAGCAACCCCCCGTGCCGATCCTGATCAAGAACGTGCGGGTCTTCGACGCGGTGCACTCCGGGCCGAGCCGGCCGACCCGGCCGACCGTCCTGACGGAGCCGACGTCGGTGCTCGTCCAGGACCGCAGGATCGCCGCGATCGGCGTGGAGAACCCTCCGGAGGGGACCGTCGTCATCGAGGGCGGCGGGCGGGTGCTCATGCCCGGCCTGACCGACGCGCACGTCCACCTCTTCGCGACCGGGACCTCCCTGGCGGGCCTGACCACCGGCGCCACCGGCACGGGCTACTACAACGCACTCGCCGAGGCCGAGCGGATGCTCATGCGCGGCTTCACCACCGTCCGGGACATGGGCGGCGACGTGGCCTCGCTACGGCAGGTCCTGGACGCGGGGACGTTCCCCGGCCCGCGCATCTACCCCAGCCAGGCGGCCATTTCGCAGACCTCCGGCCACGGCGACTTCTCCCACGTCTACGAGAACGCGAACACCTTCACCTGCGGCGCGCATGCCCGCGCCGAGCAGATCGGCTTCCTGCGGGTCGCCGACGGCCGCGACCAGGTCCTCGCGGCCGTGCGCGAGCAGCTGAAGAAGGGGGCCTCCCAGATCAAGGTCATGGCGGGCGGCGGAGTGTCCTCCGCCTACGACCCGCTGGACGTCCTGCAGTACACGCCGGACGAACTCAGGGCCGCGGTCGAGGCCGCCACGGACTGGGGCACGTACGTGGCCGCGCACGTCTACAACGACGAGGGCATCCGCCGTGCGATCGCCGCCGGGATCAAGTCGATCGAACACGGCCACCTCGTCGCCGGCCCCGAGACCGTCAAAATGATGGCGGACAACGGGGTGTGGCTCAGCACCCAGCCCTTCCTCGAGGACGACCACGAATACACCAACCCGGAGAACACCAAGAAGAACGCGCAGGTCTGCGAAGGCGTCGCGAACTCCTTCCAGTGGGCGCGCGAGCAGGGCGCGAACATCGCCTTCGGCACCGACCTGCTGCTCGAACCCGAGAAGGCCGGCCTGCAGAACGAGATGCTCACCCGGCTGTCCACCGACTTCGACTTCACGCCCGCCGAGGCCCTGGCGATCGCCACGTCCGGCAACGCCGAACTCTTCCGGCTCTCCGGCGAACGCGACCCCTACAAGGAGGCCCGGCTCGGCCAGATCACCAAGGGCGCCTGGGCCGACGTCCTCCTCGTCGAGAGCGACCCCACCCAGAACCTCACCGTGCTGAACGACCCGGACAAGAACCTCGCCGTGATCATCAAGGACGGCCGCATCTACAAGAACCTCCTCGGCTGACCCCGTCCGAGCAGGCCGCAGAGGCTACGGATTCCCGGGCGCTACGGATTCCCGGGTGCCCGGGTCGACGGGCGCGACACCTTCCGGGTGGCCGCGCCCGCTTCGCTGCCGCCCTCGTGCTCCTCACCGCGCCCCCGGCCCGAGGGCGGTGGCCCGTACACCGTGTTCAGCAGGCCGTCGACGAACGCGCCGAGGTCGTCGAGCCCCGCCGCCGTGCGGGACGCGGGGGTCTCGGCCACCAGGTGGGGGAGCGCGGCGTGCAGGGCCAGGGTGACGGCGGCGGCCCGCCGCGAGGTCACGGGCAGGCCCGCACTGCGCTGGGCGTCCTCGAAGTACGCGAAGTCGGCGGCCGTGAAGGCGTCGAGCGGCGCCGCCAACCACGGCGTCCGCGTCGCCTCGCGATGGAGCTCCAGCAGGGCGAGCACCCGCACCCGGCCCGGCCCCCGGGCATGTTCCAGGAGCGTGCGCAGCAGGTCGTTCAGGCCCGCCCGGTCGACGGGCGCGGGTCGAGGGATCGCGGCGTGCAGTTCGACGATGCGCTCGGTACTCCCCCGCAGCAGGGCGTCCCTGGTCGGGAAGTAGTTCTTGGTGGTGCCCGGCGGCACGCCCGCTGCGGCGTCCACGGCCCGGTGGGTCAGACCCCGGCTGCCGGACTCCGCCAGTACCCCGATGGCCGCGTCGCCCAGGCGTTCCCGTCTTTCCTGATTCACGTACCCAAAACTACCACATCTGTGGTACCACAGATGTGGTAGTTCAAGTCGAGTGTCGAACGGGGAGGTGGTTCGGATGGCCGTGGGCTATCTGACGACGGTCGTACTGGCCACAGTGATCACGGTGTTCTGTCTGGTGCCCGTCCGGGGGCCGAGCCTGCTCTTCTGGTTCAGCTACCGCCTGGGGCTGGTCTTCAACGAACTGCCGTTCCTCGCCCTCTACGGATTGGCGGCGGCAACGGCACTGGCCTTCGCGGAGGGTGACATCGCGACGACGGCGGACCGGGTGGTCGTCGCACTGGCGGTGATCCCCGCCGCCGGACTGGCGGTCGTCGCCCGGCGGGGAACGCACACCGCAGCCGTGGTCGGACGCGCCCTGGACGAGGCGCTCGGGGCCGGAACAGCCACCCGCCGCCGGCCGCCGCTGGCCCGCATCCTGCTCAGGCCCGTCTTTCGCCGGCGCCGCGAAGTCCGGCGGGTGGGCAATCTCAGGTACGGCGACGCGGGCCGCCGCAACCTCCTGGACGTCTACCACCACCGCGCCCGCCCCGAAGGAGGACCCGTACTGATCCACTTCCACGGCGGCCACTACGACCAGGGCCGCAAGAACACCCAGTCCCTCCCCCTGCTCCACCGCCTCGCGAGCCAGGGTTGGGTCTGCATCAGCGCCAACTACCGTCTGCGGCCCGCTTCCTCCCATCCGGACCACCTGATCGACGCGAAGAAGGTCATCGCCTGGGCCCGCGAGCACGCCGTCGAGTACGGCGCCCACCCCGAGGCCGCGGTGTTCGCTTCGGGGAGTTCCGCGGGCGCCCACATGGCGGCACTCGCCGCCCTCACCCCCAACGACCCCGCCTACCAGCCCGGGTTCGAGGAAGCCGACACCTCCGTGACCGCGGTCATCGCCCTCAACGGCTACCTCGGGACGTACTTCGACGGAAACCCGGCCACCTCCCCCGTCAATCTCGCCCGCCCGGACGCGCCCCCCTTCCTCATCGCCCACGGCGACCTGGACGAACTGGTCGGGACGGACAACCCCAGGGCCCTCGTCAACGCCCTGCGCTCCACCTCCACCTCCCCCGTCGTCTACGTCGAACTCCCCGGCGGCCACCACGCGTTCGACCTCTTCCACTCCTTCCGCTTCGAAGCACTCATCGACGGCATCGAGGACTTCGCCGCTTGGGTGCGCAGCAGGGCAGAGCCGGCGCGGCAGACGACCACCTGACCGCCGCTGGAACCCTGGCCCCGCACAGGACGAAGGCCCCGGACCGCAGAGGCGGGTTCCCGCACTGCAACGGTGCTTGCCGTGACGGGCGTTGGGCCGGCTCGTCGGGCCGAGGAGCTGACGCACCGTCACCATGGCACCGCCTGCCGCGCAAACCGCCCGGGTGCGGTGGATTCTGCCGCACGGCGGGCTCCGCGCGGCGAAATTCGCCATCGCGTGCCGCGCGTTCGGGGCCACAATCGCCGCATGTCCGAGAAGATCGTCGAAGGTCGTCCACCGCTGTCCACGGCCGGCGCGGCCGCGCTGTACATCGGGGCCCTGCTGGGCCCGAGCCTGTTGCTGCTCCCGGGGCTGGCGGCGCGCGCCGCCGGCCCCGCCTCGCTGCTGGTGTGGCTGGCCCTGCTGGTGCTGTCGGGGCTGATAGCCGTCGTGTTCTGCGCGCTCGGCACCCGTCTCGGTTCGACCGGCGGCGTGGCCGGCTACACCGCCGCCGGCCTCGGCGAGCGGGCCGGGCGGGCCGCCGCCTGGTGCTTCCTGGCGGGCGTGGTGGCGGGCGCGCCGGTGGTCTGCCTGATCGGCGGCAGTTACGCGGCGGCGGCGCTCGGCACCGGCGAGTCGACCGCGGTGCCGGCGGCGCTGGTGCTGCTGGCCCTGGTCCTGGCGGTCCGGCTGGTGGGGGTGCGCACCGGCGTGAAGCTCCAAATGGCGCTGGTGGCCGTCCTGATGGCCCTGGTGCTGTTCGCCGTGCTCGGTTCCGCACCGTCCTCCCGGGCCGCCAACTGGACGCCGTTCCTGCCGTACGGCTGGGCGGGCGTGGCGCGGGCCGCGCCGCCGCTGATGTTCGCCTTCGTCGGCTGGGAGGCCGCCGCCTCGCTGACCACCCGGCTGCGCGACCCGCGCCGCCAGCTGCGCCTGGTCGTACTGATCGCTTTCGTGGTGACGTCGCTGCTCTGCCTCGGCCTGGGAGCGGCCACCGTCGCAGTGCTCGGCCCGGGCGCGGGCGGCGCCGTCCCGCTGGCGGACCTGATGCGCGCCGCGATCGGCGACAGCGGCCGAATCCTCGCCGTCGGCGCGGCACTTGTGCTCACCCTCGCCGCCACCAACACCTACCTGACGGGCGCCGCCGAACTGGCCGAGGCCCTCCTCCCGCCCGCTCCCACCCCGGGACGACGCGGCTCGTACGCGGTCGTGGCGACCACCGCACTGACCGGCGGCCCGCTGATCGCCCTGGTCGGCTCGGGCACCCTGACGACCGATCAGCTGGTGGCGGTGCCGACCGCGCTCTTCCTCTCCGTCTACGTGGCCTGCACGGCCGCCGCCGTCCGGATCCTGGACGGACTCCCCCGCCTGGCCGCCCTGGTGTGCTGCCCCGCCGTACTCGCCCTGGTCCTCGGCACCGGCTGGCCCGTCCTCGCCGTCGCCGCCGTCGCCGCGACCGCAGCCGCCCTCCCCGGACGCCGCCCGGCCCCCGCCGACCCGGTCGGCGACGAACTCCCGGACGTTACAGCGCCGTTGGCCTCTCACGACAGCCGCTGAACCGACGTGACGGCCGAACGGAAACACCGTGCACCCCTCCCCCGCCGGCTGCGCCCCCTTCCCGGTTCGCCGCAGCCCGGCCGAGTCGGTGCCGACCGTTGTCGATCACGCTCTCGCCCCGGCCCGGGCGCTGCCGCGATCGTCCCCGGCGGGCGAGAGAGCCGACCCGGCCCGACTGCGCCAGGGCGCACGCCTGCGGCGCTGTGGGCCGCTGATCGCCGCCGACAGGCCTGCGGGCCCACGCCCGTGTTGCGGGCAACTGATCGCCCGCCGGCAGGCACCCGCGCCCGCTGGACGCCGAGCACCGTCGGCAGAGCTGCGGCTCCGAGCAGCCAGTTCCGGTGGCCGGCGAGGAGCAGCGCCGGGCCGAGATGGGCCGCCGCCGTGGCGACCGGGCTCCACCGGTGCACGGCCGAGGGCGTTCTGGGCCGCCGCACGGCGCTTCGTGCGGCCCGGACGCACCTCGCCGACCAACAGGAACCGAGGGCGAGCACACGCAGGTGCAGACCCTCAGGCTCCGCCCGTCCTCCGTCCCCGCCTGCTAGAATGGTGATCGTCGCGCAAGCCTTCTCGGCCCGGATTCCGATCCGCCGAGGAGGCTTTTTTCATGCCCCGGGCCGGCCCGCGCCGAGCAGCCGACCGCGCCGGCGGCCACCCGTCACTTCCCCAACTGCCAAGGGAGATCCCTGTCATGAGCTCATGGACGAACGCCGCATCCGCCGCCGGCACGTGGTGTCTCGGCGACCGGGTCGTCAACCGTCTCGGCTTCGGCGCGATGCGGCTGACGGGCACCGCACCGTTCCACGGTGGCGTGCCGCGTGACCGTGACCGGTCGATCGGTGTGCTGCGGCGGGCGGTCGAGCTCGGTGTGAACCATGTCGACACCGCCGCGTTCTACTTCTCGGCGACCCGGGCCGCGAACGAGTTGATCAACCGGGCGTTGGCGCCCTACCCGGACGAGCTGGTCATCAGCACCAAGGTCGGGCCGGGCCGCGACCCGTCGGGTGCCTGGTGGTGGGCCACTCCGGAGCAGTTGCGCGGGCAGGTCGAGGAGAACCTCCGTCAACTCGGCCGCGACCACCTGGACGTGGTGAACCTGCGGGTGCCGCCGAGCAACCGGACGGGCTCGATCGGCGAGCACTTCGCCGCGCTGGCCGACCTGCGCGCGGCCGGTCTCGTCCGCCACCTCGGTGTCTCCCACGTCACGGCCGAGCAGCTGGCCGAGGCCCGGACAGTCGCCCCGGTGGTCTGCGTGCAGAACCCCTTCGGGGTCGGTGCGCCCGACGAGGACCGGGCGCTGCTGCGGCGCTGCGGTGAACTCGGCGTCGCCTTCGTCCCGTTCTTCGCGATCGCCGGCGCCCGCCACGATTCGGCCCGGGGCGCCGACGAGCACGAAGCGGTGCGGGCCGTCGCCCGTGCACACGGGGCGTCCGTCGCCCAGGTCCGGCTGGCCTGGACCCTTCAGCAGGGGCCGCAGGTGCTGGCGATCCCCGGGACCGGCGATCCGGAGCACCTCGCGGAGAACGTGGCGGCCGGCGCGCTGCGGCTCTCGGCCGGCGAGCTGGCCCGCCTCGACGCGATCCGACCGGTCAGCGCCGACGGGCCGGCCTCGAACTGACGCCCCGTCGCCGCTCGGGCGTTCCGGCCCGGGCGGCGGGTGGTTCGCCGCGTTCACCGCCCCGTGGGGTTTGGGCGGGGACAGGTCTCGACAGGGCGGCGACAGCCGGAGGATCGGGCAATGGACCCTGCCCCAGGCGCGTTCCCGCCGCCGTTCCCGCACCTGCCCCCGCTGCCACCACACCTTCACCTGCACTGGCCGCCCTGGCACTGCCCGCACCTGCACCCGCACCCCAGCCCGAGTCCCAGTCCGAGCCACAGCCCCACGCCCAGCCCGACGGCCGCTCCCCCGGCCCACCCTTCGCCGGCACCACCGCCGCCGGAACCGACCCCGGCGGTGGCGGCCCCCGCCCCGCACCGGCCGACACCGCCGCCCCATCAGTCGCCGGTCGCCAAGGCGGCGCCGGCCACCCCCGCACTCGCCCCGCCGCCGGCCGTCCCGGTGCGCCCCGTCCCCACCCCCTCGACGACGCTCGCCGCGCCGCCGCCCCCGGCCGCACCGGCCGCCGCGGCGATCGAGCCGTCCGTATGGGCGACCGTGCTGGTCCTCACCGTTCTGCTGCCGGCGGCGCTCGCCGCATTGGCCGGGCAGCACCTCGTGTCCTCCAGGAGGAGCCGATGAATCCCTCTCCGCTGCTCGGTGCGCTGGCCGCGATGACGCTCGCCGTCGGCTCGCTCGTGATCGCTCACCGACTCCGCCCGCGGACCTCGGAGGGCGAGCCGCCGCCGGACCCGCACCCCGCCCTGGGCGCGATCGGCTCCGGGCTGCTGTCCGGGTTCACCCTGCTGACGGGGTTTCTGATCGCCACCGGCTGGGCCGCGCACAGCACCGGCATCGTCCCGCCGGACGGCCTCTACCTGGCCGACCTGGCGGCGGGCGGCGCGGTGCTGCTGTACCCGTCGCTCGCAGGGCTGCCGGTCACCCCGCGCTACGTGACGGCGGTGTGCCTGTTCGGACTGCTGGTCGGCTACGTGATGGTGACGGCCGTCCAACTCCGGCCGTGAGCAACGACGTTGCCCCGCCGACCTGAGCAACGGGCGGCGGGGCAGCGCGGCGGAGCGGGGCAGCTGGCCGGGCGGGTCAGGCGAGCGTGCAGGCGGCCCCGTTCAGGGTGAAGGCACTCGGTGCGGTGTTGCTGCTGCCGTACGTCGCCTGAAGCCCGAACGCGGTGGACGCGCCGGCCGCCAGGGTGCCGTTGTAGCCCAGATCGGTGGCGGTGACGGCGGCCCCGCTCTGGGTGACGGTGGCGTTCCACGCGCTGGTGACCTTCTGGTCGCCCGGGAACGTCCAACCGAGCTTCCAGCCGGAGATGGTGGCACTGCCGGTGTTCTTCACCGTGACGTCGGCGGTGAACCCTCCGCTCCACCCGTTCACCCGGTACGCGACCGAGCACGACGCCCCACCGCTCGGCGGCTGCGAGGTCGGAGGCTGCGAGGTCGGCGGCTGCGAGGTCGGGGGCTGACTGGTCGGCGGCTGCGAGGTGGGCGGGCTGCTCGGGTCGGCCGCGTTCACCGCCAGCTGGTAGGCGATGTCGGGGACGAACGTGCCGGCGGCGGCCGCGCAGCCGTCCGCCTCGCCCGGGGGCTTGATCCACAGGAACGCGTCGATCGCGCTGTCCCCGGTGCTCGCCGTCGGATAGTTGCCGATGGCGCGCCCGGACGGGTCGCACCAGGTGCTGCCGGCCGGGCCGTTGCCGTTGCGGCTGGTGTCGATGACGGCATGCAGGTTGCCGGGGTTGCCGAGCGCGGAGAGCACGTTGCGCGCGAACGCGGCCTCGTTGGGGGTGGTGTTGAAGTTCGAGACGTTGGTGAAGAAGCCGTCCGCGTTCAGTACGCCCGCGCTGCGCAGCCGGTTGGCCTGTTCGCTCGCCGAGTTCCAGGTGGAGTGCCCGCCGTCCAGGTACACCTTGGCGGCGGGGCTGGCGGCGTGGATGGCGGTGACGGCGCGCGCCAGCGAGGCGAACCGGTCGCTCTGCTGCTGGGCGCTGAGACAGGTGGTGAGCGCGATCGAGTCCGGTTCGAGCACCACGACGGAGCGTGAACTCCCCAGCCCGGCGGCGAACTTGGTGACCCACGCGTCGTACGAGGCGAGGTCCGGCGCCCCGCCGGCGGACGCGCCGCCGCAGTCCCGGTTGGGGATGGCGTAGGCGACCAGCACCGGCGTCTGCCCGGCCTGTTCGGCAGCGGCCGTCACCGCACGGACGTCCGAAGTGACGGTGTTGGGGCGGTAGTTGCTGAACCAGATGCCCTGCGGCTGGCTGGCGATCCGCTTGGAGATCACCGGCGTGCGCGAGTCGCCGGGGTTGGCGGCCACCCACTTGACGACCTGGGACGTCGAGTCCCGGTAGAACTGCGTGCCGCCGGGCAGGCTGCCCTGCACGGCGGCGTCGGCACCGCCCTGCACGCCGGCGACCAGTCCGAACGCGGCGGCCGTGGCGGCCAGCGCGAGCCCGGCGGCCCGGCGGGAAGGGCGGCCGGTGGGGCGGGGTGGGACGGTGCTGCTCCGGTGGGGGTCGGGGGTGTGCACGGTGTCCTCCGGGGTGCTCTCGAGTGGGAGAGGGCGGCCGCCCGCCCGGGTGGGGGCAGGCTGACCTGGGCCGCAGCGGGAAGCAGAGCGTGGGAGCGCTCCCGCAGCGGGCACGGCCGATGGTAGCGGTCCCACCGGCCCCGGCGGCAGGCCGCGCACACCGCCAACTCCTCTTGTTCCAACCCTCATTGACACCCCTTCCCGCGCTCCGACCTGCACCCTCTCCGGACGTCCCGGGCCTTCGGGCCCCCGGCCCCCCGCCGTGTAACTTCCACCGAATCACCATGGCCCGGCGTCGGATCGGGCGCGTACGGTTGTCCCAGCACGTGCGGCAACCTGGGGAGGGACGGACGATGCGCACTCTTGGGCGGGTGGCCGGGAACGTGGCGCTGGCCGCGCTGATCTGGGCGGCGGTGCTCTTCGCCTTCCGCGGGCTGGCGGAGCTCTCCTACCGGGCGAGCATGCAGGTCGCCATGCCGGCGATCGTGATCACCGTCCTGTGGATCGTCTTCGCCGCGTGGTCGTCCTCCCACAAGGACCCGACGGGCTGGATGATCGTGGTCGCCGTCCTGGCCGTCGTCATGCTGATCGCCCACAGCTACCTGCTGGACGTCCGGGCGCTGCGCGACCACGGCCTGTTGCAGCACGCCCGGATCACCAAGGTGACCACGGAGTTCAACGCCGACAACACCTCCTACCCGCGCTACACCCTGGAGGCCATCGACGGCCCGCCCATCACCGGCACCGTCACCGCGGGCTCCGGCTCCTCCTACCGGGTCGGCGACACCGTCACCGTCACCACCGACCCGTCCGGCCACGTCGGCACGGAACTCGGCACCCTCCCGAGCGCCACCGCCGAACGCTGGACGCGCTGGGTCGACACCGCGGCGGCCGCCCTGATGATCCCGGCCCTGGCCGGCTGGGCGATCACCCGCATCCGCAAACGGCCGACCCCCGAGCGCGGTTGACGCCCCGGAGGGCGCGCCGGAGTCCGCTGCGCCCCGCCCGTACACTGCGCGCCGTGACTGATGCACCCGCGGATCCCGCATCCACCGACCACACGGCCACCGACCGCACTGCCGCCGATCCCGCATCCACCGCCCGCGCTGCCGCCGATCGCACGACCGCCGAACGCGAGGCCGCTGCCGAACGGGAGGCCGCCGCTGCCGCCTTCGGCGCGCGCCTCGGCCGGGCCGCCGCCGAGATCGGGCTGCCGCTCCCCGCGCCGGCGGAGCTCGCCCGCTCCTGGGCGAGGTTCCTCGACCACGGCACCGGCGACCAGGCTTCGATCCGCGCCTGGGTGCCCGACGCAGGGCCCGCCGTCTCCCTCGCGCGCGCCGAAGTGACGCTCGCCAACGGCCACGCGCCGGATCTCCCGGGGGCGGTCCGCGCGGTCATCGCCTGGCAGGCGGGTGCCGACCTGGCGGAGGTCCGGTCCGTCGCGCCGTTCCTGATCGTCCACGACTGGGCGTTCGCGCACGAGCGCACGCCGCTCGGCGAAGTGGAGCTGATCTGGCATCAGCGGCTGGGCCGGTTCGACACCCGGCCGCCGCACCGCGACCCGCTCGGCAACCGGGCGATGTTCGAGGCGGCGTTCGCCGAGCCCCGCCTGCGTCGGCTGACGCCGGTGACCAGCCACTACCGGCTGTGGTTCTCCGCCGTCCCGCACTTCCCGTTCCAGCGGGTCGGCGGGTCCATCGACCCGCTGCTCGACGGGGGCTTCCTGGTCCGGAACAGCCCGACCAGCCCCGCCGTCGAAGTCGCCACCGCCGAGCGGGCCGTCGCCCTGCTGGTGGAGGGCCTGCCGCCGGGATTCTGACGGCGCGCCGGGCCGGAGCACGTCCCCGACGGCTCCGAGCCCTGCGTCCCGCGCCCGGAGCCGTTCCGGTTCCGGCTGAACGCCGGCAGGATCGGCCGGGTGCCGGAACGGGATGCGCCGCACCGGCCTGACCAGCCCCGGCCGGGCGCGGCCGGGCGCGGCCGCCGACGCCGACGAACCCTGCGGCCGCCGTCCTGTCGCCCTCCGGGTGTCCGGTGGCCGGTGCCGCTCCCCTGTTCCGACGGGCCGTCAGGCCGCCACCGCCCCGCCGGCGTCCACCGGGAGGTCGGCGAGCCGCCATTCCAGCATGCCGTCGTCGAGCCGGATCGCCCGCCGCCCGCGTGCGGTGAGCAGCCGGACGGCGTCGTAGGCGAGGGCGCAGTACGCGCCGCGGCAGTAGACGACGACCTCGGCGTCCTCGGGCAGTTCGCCGATCCGTTCGGCGAGTTGCTCGACCGGGATGGAGAGCGCGCCGGGGATGTGCCCGGCGGCGTACTCCTCCGCGGGGCGGACGTCGAGGGCGATGGCCTGGCCGGCGGCGACCCGGCCGAGCAGTTCCTCCCGGCTGAGGGCGTCCGCGTCCTGCGGCGTGTCGGGGCCGAGGTAGGCGGTGCGGGCGGGGGCGACGGCGGCCTGGTGGCGTTCGGCGGTTCGGCGCAGCAGGTCGAGGAGTTGGGCGACGTCCTGGCCGGCCAGGCGGTAGTGGATGCGGACGCCGTCGCGGCGGGTGGCGACCAGGCCGGTCTGCTTCAGGGTCTGGAGGTGCGCGGAGGCGGTGGTGAGGTTGAGGCCGGCGGCCCTGGCGAGGGCGTCGACGGTGCGCTCGCCCTGGGCCAGCAGGTCGAGCAGTTCGAGCCGCTTGCCGCTGGAGAGGGCTTTCCCGGTGGCGGCGAATGCCTCGTAGAGCTCGGTCTTCGCGGCCCGGTCCGCCATGGCTGCCGCCCCTTTCTCGGTCATTCTATGGAATAAGGGTACTCCGCGCCGGGGACCGGTCCCGGACCTGCTACGCCCGTCCCACCGCACCCGGCCGGGCCTGCGCGGGGAGCTTGCCCGCCCTGCCCAGCGCCCACTGGACCAGCGTGATGGCCACCGTCGCGGCGATCGCCGCCACCGGGATCAGCGAGCCAGCCGACCCGCTGCGCAGGGCCGCCGAGATCGGCAGGGCCAGCACCGGGACGGCAACGGCGGGGCCGGCCGCGTACCAGACGGTGAAGAAGGCGACGCCGCTGCCTCCGGCGGTGCCCCGGTAGAGCAGGTCCTGGCGGGCCGCGCCGCGGCAGGCGTTGACCAGGCCGGCCGTGACCAGGGGCGGGACGGCGAGCGGGGCCAGCCAGGATGTCGGCCCGCCGCCGAGCGAAGCCGTCACGGCCGAGCCGGCCAACGCCAGGGCGAGGCCGAGAACGGTGGGGACCACGGCGTGACGCAGCATCAGGCCGGCGAACGGGTACGGCGACCAGGACGCGCGGCGCACGTCGTCGGTCTCGATCCGGGCGGGCTCCAGCAGTTGGGCGACGGCCAGGTAGTCGAAGACCAGGGCGACGGCCGTCACCAGGAAGGACATCAGGCCCGTGAGGTCGTGTGCCAGTACGGCGCAGAGCACGGCCGGCACGGTCAGCAGCACGGCGCGTCCGAGTCGTGCGGGTGCGCGGAGCAGGGAGAGGGAGTCCCGCCAGTACAGGATCAGCCAGGGCCGGCGGGGTGCGGGCAGCCGCACCCGGAGCTGTCGGCCGCTGCCGGACGCGCCGGTCACGGTCAGTCGGGCGGCGCGCAGTTCGACCGTCCGCAGCGCGGCCAGCACGCCGGCCGCGGTCCGGGCGCGCTCGCGCAGCAGGGGCAGCGACAGCGTGGCGGCGGCCCGGTCGGCGAGCACCAGGCAGCCGGCGGTCGACGCGATCAGCAGCGCGGCGGCGATCGCGCCTCCGGGGACGGCGGCGGGCGTCGGCGCCAGTGCGGCGATCCCCGCCCAGCCCCACGGGCCCGACCACAGCTCCACCCGCTCCAGCCAGTGGACGGGGTGGCCGGCGACGGCCAGCGCGCTCTGCACCGCGAGCGCCATGACCAGCAGGGTGGCGTACGGGGTCAGCCTGCGCACCCAGTGCGCGACCCGGGCGCTGCTCTGCACCAGCAGCCCGGCGCAGACGCCGAGCAGGGGCAGGCCGAGCCCGCCGACCAGGCACCAGCCGAGGGCGGCGGGCAGGCCGACGCGCACGGTCAGGCCGAGCGTCACCATGCCGCCGACGGCGATCACCAGCCCGGGAAAGGCGGCCAGTGCGCAGGAGAGCCAGAACCACGGCCGCAGCACCGGGCGGGTGCGGACGGGGTGTGCGAGCAGCCAGTCGGTGGTGGCCCGGGGCGGCACGACCGGCCCTCGCCACAGTCCGTCGCGGACGGCCAGCAGCACGGTGGCGAGCCCGGCGGCGGCGATGCCGCTGGGCATGGCGGCGAGCAGGTCGGGGCCGTGCCCGGTGTAGTCGGCGCCCAGCGAGGCGTGGAGGAAGAGGCCGAGGCTGGGGATGCCGCCCCAGATCACCAGGATGAGCACGGTGCAGTACAGCGCGAACGCGATCTGCTTGGCGCGGTTGCGCCGGTGCGGTGCGCGCAGGGCGCGCAGCACCGCCAGCGCCTCGTCGGTCCAGTCGTCGTCGGCCGTCCACTCGGCGGCGGTCGCGTCCGCGTCCTCCCCGGGCTCGGTCGCCGCGACGTCGAGGCGGCTCACCGGGCGCCGGCCGATGCGGCGCGACCGGCGGTGCCGATGCCTTCGTCGGCGAGGACCGTGGCGGGTGCGCCCTGCCGGACGATCCGTCCCTCTTCCAGGACCACCACCCGGTCGGCGACCTCCCGGGCCAGGTCGGTGTGGTGGGTGACCAGCAACACGGCCACGCCGTCGGCGAGTTCCGCCGTCAGGAGTTCGGCGAGCCGTCGGCGCGCCTCCGGGTCGAGGCGCTGTTCGGGCTCGTCGAGGAGCAGCAGGTCGCGGGGCCGGACGAGTGCGCAGGCCAGCAGCAGGGCCTGCATCTGTCCGGAGGAGAGGGCCGAGGGCAGCGCGTCGGCCCGCTCGGTGAGCGACCGGTTCTCCAGCACCTGGTCGACCCAGTCGGCGGCGTCGGCGACACCGTGTGCGACGGCGACCAGCAGCAGGTGCTCGCGCACCGTCAGGTCGGGGTAGCAGGCGACCGTGTCGCCGACGACCGCGACCCGGGCCCGGATCCGGGGGTCGTTCTCGTTCATCGCCAGGCCGTCGAACCGGACGGTCCCCGCGGTCGGCAGGTCGCGGCCGGCCGCGACCCGCAGCAGGGTGGACTTGCCGGATCCGTTGTGCCCGAGCAGCGCCACGCACTCGCCGGCGGCCAGTTCGAGATCGACGGGGTGGAGCACCTCCCGGTTGCCGTACGAGCGGCTCACCCCGGTCAGTTGCAGCAGCGGCTTGAGTGCGCCGGCTCGGGGTGCGGCGGAGTTCTTGGCCATCTGGACGGGCGCCTCTCGACGAATTGGTCGATCAAGTATGGCCCGCCGTCCCCGGGGCTCTTCCCGCCCCCCGGCGCCTGCCCGAACGCCGTTGTGCGCAGAGCGAGTTCCCCCGGCCGGGCGGGCGGGCCGGGGGAACTCGCCGCTGCGGTCGCTCAGGCCGTCAGGGCCTCGCGGAGCGTCGAGGACTTGACGCCGAAGGTGTCACGGATGGCGCTGTCGTCCACCAGGAACGGGCGGTCGGACATGTAGCTCATCTCGATGAACTCCCGCCACAGCGGCTCGCTCAGCGACATCAGGGTCATGTCCCGCTCGGTGAGCGACTCCAGTCGCGGTTCGGGGGCGCAGTGCAGTTCGGCGAGGGCGGTGGCGGCCTCGCGCAGGGTGGCCGTGATCACGGGCGCGTTCCAGGCCCGCCCCCAGGACCGCTCGTCGCGGCCGACCGCGACCAGCGCCGCGGCGACGTCCTCGATGTACGAGAACGCGTGCACCGCGTCGGGGTTGCCGTGGGCGAGGGCCAGCTCGCCCTCCTGGACGCGCGGCGCGACGAGCAGCGTGAACGCGGAGACGGCGCCCGGGCCCAGGTACTGGCCGGCCCGGACTTCGGTGACCCGCAGCCGCCCGTCCCGGTGGGCCTGCTCGGCCTGCCGCCACAGTTCGGCCCGGACCTTGCCCTTGCGGGTGTGCGGGAGCAGCGGGGTGCGTTCGGTGATCGGGCCGGTGGTCTGCTGGTAGGCGTAGAAGTTGCCGAGCATCACGTAGTCGGCGCCGGCCCGTTCGGTCGCCGCGAGGATCGACGCGAACAGTGGCGGCATGGTCTCCGGCCAGGTGTGGTAGGCCGTCATGGCGGCGTTGTAGACGGTGTCCGCCCCGGCCAGTGCCTCGGCGAGTTCCTCGGTGCGGCCCGCGTCGAGGGCGATCCGCTCGATGCCCGGGTGGTCGGGGCCGCTGCCGCTGCGGGTGACGAGACGGACCTGCTGTCCGCTGTCGGCGAGCTGCTTCGCGGTCGCGACTCCGGTCGCGCCGGCCCCGATGACGACTGACGTGGACTTGGCCATGATGGCGGCTCCGTTCTGCTCAGGAGTGGTGTCCCCGGGGGGACTTGATGCGCGGGGGCCCGACCGCGAGCCCTACTCTGCCCGGCGTTCGGGGCGTAGGGTCAGTGGCCTGATAGCCACGATCTCCAAGGATTCGGCCAAGGATTCGGCCAAGGACTCAGCCATGAACACCGCCACACCTGTCGCACCTGCCGTACGTGTCGCACCCACGACGCCCAGCACCCCCGGTACGCCCACCGCACCCACCGCACCCACCGCACCCACTGTGCCTGCCGCGCCCGCCGTACATCGGGTCGCCGTGCTGGCCGTCCCGCCGGTCAAGCCGTTCGATCTGTCGATGCCGTCGGTGCTGCTGGAAGCCGTCGAGTTCGACGGTCGCCCGGGGTACGAGGTGACGGTGTGCACGGCCACGCCGGGTGTGCTCGCCGCGTCCGGCGGCATCGGGGTGGTGGTCGACCGCGGCCTCGACGTGCTGGCGGCGGCGGACACGGTGATCGTCCCGTCGACGGCCAGTCGGCACGACGCGGAGCCGGCCGCGCTGGACGCGTTGCGGGCGGCGGCCGCGGCGGGCAAGCGCATCGCGTCGATCTGCAGCGGTGCTTTCGTCCTCGCCCAGGCCGGCCTGCTGGACGGCCGCACCGCCACCACCCACTGGGCGCTGGCCGAGGAGCTGCGGCGTGCCTTCCCCGCGGTGCGGGTGGACGCGGACCGGCTGTTCGCCGAGGACGGGCGGATCGTCACGGGCGCCGGCTCGGCCGCGGGGCTCGACCTGTGCCTGCACCTGATCGACTCCGACTTCGGGGCCGCCGCGGCCAACGCGGCGGCCCGGGCCGCCGTCGTCACCCCGGTGCGCCACGGCGGCCAGTCGCAGTTCGTGCAGACGCCGCTGCCGGCCCGGACCGGCTCGCCGTTGGACGCCGCCCGGACCTGGGCGTTGCAGCACCTGGACCGGCCGATCTCACTGCCCGAGCTGGCCGATCGGGCGAAGGTCAGCGTGCGGACGCTGACCCGCCGCTTCGCCGCCGAGACCGGGGTGACGCCGTTCCAGTGGCTGCTCCAGCAGCGGCTGTTGAGAGCGCGTGAGCTGCTGGAGACCACCGGGCTCACCGTCGACCAGGTGGCCGATCGCTCCGGTCTCGGCTCCGGCGAGTCGCTCCGCCAGCACCTGAGCCGCCAGCTCGGCATGACCCCGGCCGCCTACCGCAGCGCCTTCGCCCATCGGCCGAACGCGTCGGCAGGGGCCGGGAGTTGACTCTCAGCCGAGGACGAGCTCGTGCTCGACCGACGAATCGTCGCCGGGCACGGGGACGGTGTGCCCGCTGCGGGTGAAGCCGAGCTTCCGGTAGAACGCCTCGGCGCGCCCGTTGTCCTGGTGCACGAACAGGCGGATGCGGGAGACCTTGGGCTCGTCGAGCTCGTGGGCGAAGGCGATCGCCGCGTCGAACAGGGCGCGGGCCAGGCCGGTGCCGCGCTGCTCGGGGCGGACGAACACGCCGACCAGGTGGGCCTGGTCGGCGTCGACCGATCCGCCGAGGACGTCCTGGCCGCCGGCCCGCTCGATCAGCACCGTGACCGACCCGTCCAGGCTGCCGTCCGGCCGCTCGGCGATGATCTGCTGCGCGATCGTCTCGCCGCGGGATCCGGCCGCGCGCTCCTGCCAGAGCGAGTCCGGCTTGGCGGCGGCGGCCTCGTAGGTGTCCAGGAAGGCGATGTTCGCGACCGGGTCCCGCAGGGCGTCCAGCCGCAGGTCCTTGACGCGTCGCCAGTCCTCGGCGGTGGTGGCTCGTATGACGTGGTTCATGTCCAGATCCTCGGCGAGCCCCACCGGGCGGGGCAAACGCATTACCCGACCGACGAGGAGCCGAAACCGCCTCAGACCGGCTCCGGCAGCTCCAACGTGGCGACGTCCTTGCCGAGTTCGAGCATCCGGTCGAGGATCCACCGGCGTCCCAGCAGGGCGTTGCGCGCCCGCAGGCCGGCGGCGGTGCGCGGGGCGAGGAACGGCCCGGTGCGGTCGCCGCCGCGCTGGCAGCGCTCGGCGTAGGGGCGGACGGTCCGCTCGTAGCGGGCGAACGCGGTGCGGTGATCGCCGTCGGCGCGGGCGAGTTCGGTGGCGAGGACGTACGCGGCGACCAGCGCGGTGCCGGTGCCCATGCCGCCGATGGTGGCGCCGCAGGCGGCGTCGCCGAGCAGCGCGATCCGGCCGTTCGACCAGCTCGGCACGTCGGCGCGGCTGATCGAGTCGAAGTAGAGGTCGTCGGCGTCGCGCAGGCTCTCCAGCAGGTGCGGGACGGGGCGGCCGAGGTCGGCGAAACGTTGCTGCAGCAGGGACTTGAGGGCGTCGGTGTCGTGCCGGTCGTGGTCGAGCTGCGGCGAGGCGAACAGCAGGAACGCGCCGGCCCGCTCCGGGTCGCGGGGGTCGGCGCCCGCGGCGGCGAGCCGGCCGGGGGTGTTGATGCCAGTGCTGCCGGCGGGCAGGCCGAGCCGGTTGGGGAGCTGCCAGGTGGCGGCGTAGTAGCCGAGGTGGCGGACGTAGTCCCGCTCGGGGCCGAAGGCGAGGGCGCGGATCCGGGAGTGCAGGCCGTCCGCGCCGATCACCAGGTCGAACCGGCGCTCGGGGCCGTACCGGAAGGCGACCCGGACGCCGCGGTCGTCCTGCCGGAGTGCGGTGACGGTGTTGCCGAACAGGTACTCGGTGGTGGATTCGCTGTGCCGGTGCAGGAGTTGGGCGAGTTCGCCGCGCGGGATCTCGACCTCGCCGCCCGCGAAGTCGGCGGGCAGTCGGAGCTGGACGCGGCCGTGCCGGTCGGTGAAGGTCATCGGGTTGCCGCCGGTGTCGAGCCTGTGGAGCTCGTCCAGCAGACCCATCCGTCGAAGCACCGTCAGGTGGGCGGGGCCGCGGAAGTCGACGGGCTGGCCGCCGGCCCGCAGCGCCGGGGCGAGTTCGACCACGGTGGGCAGGTGGCCGTGGCGGCCGAGCCAGTGGGCGAGCGCCGGTCCGCCGATGCCGGCGCCGGAGATCAGGATCTGCACGGTGTTTCCCCCTCAGGAATCGAAAAGCATCGAAGGCATCGAGAACAGGTGGAGAACGGGGGTTCGACGGGCCCTCCCCGGGCCCGGAACAGAAAATGTGTCTCGCGGACACTGTTCGCTGCTGTGTACGGTAGACGCAGTTTTGGGCCGGGCGCAAGGCAGTTCGGCACGGCACCGGGGAGGGCCCGTGGAGGAGCAGGCGGAGCGCGATGCGGCGGCGCGGCTGCTGTGGGGTCCGCCGGCCCGGCCGACCCGGGGGCCGAAGCCGGCCCTCAGCCTGGAGTCGATCGCCCGGGCGGGCATCGAGATCGCGGACGCCGAGGGCCTGGCGGCGGTGTCCATGCAGCGCGTGGCCGGGCTGCTGACCTACACCAAGATGTCGCTGTACCGGTACGTGCCGGGCAAGGCCGAACTGATCGCCCTGATGGTCGAGCACACCGTCGGCGAGCCCCCGCCGCCGAGCGGGGCCCCGTGGCGGGACCAACTCACCGACTGGGCGCACCGGATGGCGGAGCTGTTCGCCGCCCACCCGTGGGTGCTGGACGCGCTGTCCGGCCCGCGGCTCACCGGCCCGCGCGAACTGGCCTGGCTGGAACGGGTGGTGGCGGCGCTGGACGGCCAGGGGCTGAGCGGCGCGGAGCGGATGGACGCCGCGGTGCTGCTGGTCGGCCACGTCCGGGCGATCGCCGCCCAGCAGCGGACGTCCCGGGAGGGTTCGCCGGAGGCGGAGTTGCTGCGCGCCCTCGGCGGGCTGGTCGCGGCCCACGCGGAGCGCTATCCGGCCCTCGCGTCCGCCATGGCCGAACCGGGCGACGGTCGGGACAACGCCTTCGACTTCGGTGTCGAACGGATCCTGGACGGCCTGGCCGCCCTGATCGACCGCCGACGCCCTCTCAACAACGAGACACCCCAGGACATCTGACGATCACACAAACACCCGCCGCAGGTCAGGGGTTCGGCCGACGCGGCCCGGCGCGGTGACGGCCGCGCCGGGCGGGCGCGCGGGTGGCGCTGACGGCGCCGGCCAGGACGAGCGGGGTGAGCAGCAGAACCATGGTCAGGTGCATGCGGTGCCTCCGGGTGGTCCGGTTCCTGCTGGTGCCGTTCCCGTGACGGGCCCGGACATATGGGCCGCCGGCACGGGATCACCCGCCCGGACCGCGTCGCGATCCGGATCTCCCCCGGTCGGTCGTCGCCCAGCAGTGGATCTTCCCGGGCCGACGATCCGTCAATCTGCTTCGCGGGGGCGCTCGGGCAGCACGATGGGCGCGCCTCCGCGGGGGTGCGCCAGCACCTCGACGGGGTGCCGGTAGACCCTGCTGAGCAGCGACGCGTCCAGAATGTCGCCGGTCGGGCCGACCGCGACGGTCCGGCCCGCGTCCAGCAGGGCGATCCGGTCGGCGTGCGCGGCGGCGAGCGTGAGGTCGTGCAGGACCACGATCACTCCCCGGCCCGCTTCCGCGCGCTCCCGGGCGATCCGCAGGACGAGTTCCTGGTGGCGCAGGTCGAGCGCGGCGGTGGGTTCGTCGAGCAGCAGCAGCGGGGTGTCCTGGGCGAGGATCCGGGCCAGCGCCACTCTCGCCCGTTCGCCGCCGGACAGCGCGGTGAACGGGCGGGCCGCCAGGTGCGCACAGTCGGTGGCGGCCATCGCTCCGGCCACCGCCTGCTCGTCGTCGCCCGCCGAGGAGGTTCCGGTCCAGGGCGCGCGGCCCATCCGGACCACCTCCCCGGCCGCGAACGGGAACGACACCTCGTGGTGCTGCGGCAACAGGGCCCGCAGGCGGGCCAGTTCGGCGGGCCGGTGGGCGGCGAGCGGGCGGCCGTCCAGCCGCACCTCGCCGCTGGTCGGCCGCCGGTCGCCGGCCAGCACCGACAGCAGGGTGGACTTGCCGGCGCCGTTCGGTCCGAGCAGCGCGAGGATCTCCCCCCGGCGCACCGTCAACCGGACGTCCGTCAGCAGCGGCCGTCCGCCCAGCGTGCAGCCGACCCCGTCCGCGTGCAGAAGCTCCGCCGCGCCCGACCCCGCCGTGCCCGGCTTCGTCGTGCCCGGCCCCGCCAGGTCCGACCTCGTCGCACGCGACCCCGTCGTGTTCGAGTTCGTCGTGTTGGAGTTCGTCCTGTTCGAGTTCATCATGCCCAGCCTCCCTGGCGGCGTCGGGTGCGGCGCAGCAGCCAGAAGAAGAACGGACTGCCGATGAGTGCGGTGAGGACGCCGAGCGGGAGTTCGGCGGGTGCGGCGAGGGTGCGGGCGGCGAGGTCGCCGGAGACCAGCACCAGGGCGCCGCCGACGGCGGAGGCGGGCAGCAGGAAGCGGTGCCCCGGCCCGGCGAGCATCCGCAGCAGGTGCGGGACGACCAGGCCGACGAACCCGATGATGCCGCTGACGGCGACGGCCGCGGCGGTGAGCAGCGCGACCACGGTGATCAGCACGATCCGCATCCGCTCGACATCCACGCCGAGGTGGCGGGCGGGCCGCTCGCCGAGGGCGAGCAGGTCGAGGCGGCGGGCGTAGCGCGGGGCGACGGCGAGCCCGAGCGCGGCGAACGGCAGGACGGCCAGCACCTTGCTCCAACTCGCCTGGGAGAGCGAGCCGAGCTGCCAGAACGTCACCTGGCTGATCGCGGCGGTGTCGGCGGTGAACAGCAGCAGGCCGATCAGCGCGCCGCAGAACGCGTTCACGGCGACGCCGGTGAGCAGCAGGGTGACCACTTCGGTGCGTCCGCCGCTGCGCGACATGGCGTAGACGACGCCGACGGTGAGCAGTCCGGCGGCGAACGCGGCGGCGGTGACGGTCCAGCTGCCGAGGGCGTCCAGGCCGAGCACGATGCAGGCGACGGCGCCGACCGCGCCGCCGGAGGAGACGCCGATCACGGCGGGTTCGGCCAGCGGGTTGCCGAACACGCCCTGCATCAGTGCCCCGGCGCAGCCGAGCGCCGCGCCGACCAGCAGGGCGAGCACCACCCGGGGCAGGCGGACGTTCCACAGCACCGATTCGGGGACCCGCTCCAGCGGGTGGCCGCCGAGGTGGGCGCGGTGGGCGAGCGAGGCGAGGATGTCGCCGAGCGGGATCCGGTACGCGCCGGTGCCGGCGGCGAGCAGCGCGCAGGCCAGCAGGGCGGCGACGAGGCCGGCCAGCAACAGCGGCCTGCGGTCGCGAACCGGCTTGGCGGGGGCGGCGGTCGAGGTCTGCTCCGGCTGCACGGCGGTGGTCACTTGCCCTCCCGGTACAGCTGGGCGGCGATCTCGCGGAGCACCTGCGGGGTGCGCGGCCCGTAGGACAGCAGCCGGCCGTCGTCGACGGAGACGATCCGGCGGTCGAGCCCGGCCGGGGTCTGGGCGACGCCGGGGAGCTTCAGCAGGCCGTCGATGCCGCCGACCGAGTCGAGCCCCTTGCCCATCACCAGGATGGCGTCCGGCGCGGCCTTGACCAGGGCTTCGCTGGTGAGCGGGGTGAAGTCGCCGGTGAGCCCGGCGGCGGTGCCGGCGTCCTCGCCGCCGACCGCCTCGATCAGCGAGGGCGCGCCGGAGTCGGGCCCGCCCAGCAGGAACACCGAGGCGCTGCCGCGCAGGTAGAGGAAGGCCACCTTGGGCCGGGTGCCGCCGGCCGCCGGGAGCTGCCCCCGCACCTCGGAGATCTGCTGTGCGGTACGGGACTTGAGCTCCGCTCCCGCGTCGGGGACGCCGAGCGCGGCGGCGACCCGGTCGATCCGGGCGTCGATGTCGTCGAGCTTCTTCGCGTCGTCCAGCACGATCAGCGGGACACCGGCGGCCCGGATCTGCTCGACCGCCTCGGCCGGGCCGGTGCTGCGGTCGGCGAGCACCACGGTGGGGCGCAGCGAGAGCACGCCTTCGGCGGAGACCTCGTGCGCCTGGGTGATCACCGGCAGCTGTGCGGCCTGCTCGAAGGTGGTGGAGACGTCCCGGGCCACCGTGTTCGGGCCGAGTCCGAGGCTGAAGACCAGTTCGGCGAGGCTCCCGGTCAGCGGGATGATCCGTTCGACGCTGCTGACCGTCACCTGCCTGCCGTCGGCGGACGGCACGGTGACGGGCAGTCGGGGTGTCGGCGTCCCGGGCAGCGCCTCGATCCGGTCCGGGCTCGCCGTGCCGGTCTGCTTCGGCGCGGCGGCGGGTGTGCCGGTGGCGCAGGCGCTCGCGCCGAGCAGCAGGGCGACGGCTCCGAGGGCGGCTCCGGCACGGGCGCGCAGGCGACTGCGCGGAGTGCGTGGGCTGCGGGGGCTGCGTGGACGGCTCAACCTCGGGCCTTTCTGAGTGCGTTGACGTCCCGTCGAGGCCGACCCGACGGGGTCGTGGCGGAACGCTTGACCCATATATTAGGTTAGCCTTACCTGACTCCGACAAGGGGGTCGCCCCGCGGGATGTCCCCGGCACCCGCTCCGACCTGCCCTTGCCCTGTCCCCGCTCTGTCCTCGCCCTGTCCTCGCCCTGCCTTCGTTAGGCCTTCGCTCGGCCTTCGTTCCGCCAACAGCCCTCTCCCGAGGAGTGATCCACCATGCCCGTCTCCGGACGGCCCCCCGCTCCCCGCAGCCTGCTGCGCGCCGCCCTCACGCTGCCGCTGGCCCTGCTGCTGACCCTGCTCTGCCTCCCCGGGCGGGCCGCCGCGGCCGACCCGGCGGTCTCCGGCGGACGGCTGGACTGGGCAATCAAGGCGAGCTTCCTGAACTACGTCACCGGCCCGGTGGCGAACGGCAAATGGGCCCTGAGCGGCGGCGCGTCCACGGTCGGCGGATCGGTGTTCCGCTTCCACTCCGCCACCGGCAGCTACGATCCGGCGACCGGCCGGCTGTCCGCCGCCTTCCAGGGCGGTGTCCGCTTCACCGGCCACCAGGAGAACGGCAGCAACGCGCTGGACCTGAGCATCTCCCGACTCACCGTCAAGGCCGACCCGAACGGCAGCGCCGCACTGTACGCCGACGTCAGCTCCAAGTCCCGGCAGACCGGGCAGACGTCCGCCGCCTCCCAGGCCCGGCTGGCCGACCTCTCACTGGCCGGCGTCTCGCTGAAGGGCGCGTCCGGCACCGTCACGCTCGACCGGGTGCCCGCCACCCTCACCTCGGCCGGCGCGACCGCCTTCGGCGGCTTCTACCCCGCCGGGACGGCGCTCGACCCGCTGACCTTCTCCGTCACCCTCAAGTCCGCACCGACGCCCGCGCCGTCCGCCGCCACACCTTCGGAGACCGCGCCTTCGGAAACCGCGCCTACGGAGCCCGCACCCTCGGAGACCGCCCCGCCCGCAGCTGCCTCCTTCAGCAACGGCGCGCTCGACTGGGGCGTCCGCCGGACCTTCCGCGACTACGTCACCGGCTCGATCGCCCAGGGGAGTTGGCAGCTGAGCGACGGCGCGGCCGACGGCGGCGCGTTCTTCCGCTGGACGCCCGGCCGAGGCACCTGGGACGCGGCGACCGGAACCCTGGAGGCCTCGTTCACCGGGGCCGTCCACTTCGGCGGCCTGCGCCAGGGCGACACCCTCGGGCTCGACCTGACGTTCGCCAATCCGCGGCTGTCCGTGACGGGCGGCCAGGGCCGCCTGCTCGCCGACGTGAACGGCCGCACGCCCGACGGCTCCACCCACGCCTCCCCCGCGACCGAGCTCGCCACCTTCCCGGCGGACGCGCTCAGGACCGAGAACGGCCTGCTCACCGCCACCGACCTCCCGCTGACCCTGACCGGTTCCGGCGCCCAGGCCTTCGGCTCCCTCTACCCCGCCGGCACCGAGCTCGACCCGCTGACCTTCGCCGTCGCCCTCGACCCCGCTGCCACCCTCCCCCCGCTCCCCGACCTCGGCAGCCCCGCGCCCGCACTCGACCCCGCCCCGGTCGCGGCCGCCACCACCGCCGCCGACGGGACCGGCAGCGGCCCGTCCACCACCACCGTCGCGATCCTCGCCGCCGCTCTCCTCGCGGCCGCCGGAACCGGCGCCGCGCTGGTCGTCCGCCGACGCCGCCGCAGCTGACCCCACTCCCCCTGTCCCCTGCCCCCTTCCTTCTGGAGCCCAACACCCATGTCCCGTTCCACCACGCCCCACCGCAACCGCACCCGCCTGGCCGCGCTCGCCGCAGTCACCACCGGTCTCGGCCTGACCGCCTTCGGCCTGCCGACCCTCGCCTTCGGCGCCGGCGCCCCGACCTCCGTCACCTACGACACGGGCTCGCTCGACTGGGGCGTCAAGGCGAGCTTCCGCAACTACGTCACCGGGCCCGCGGGCGGCGGCAGCGTGGACCTGACCGGCGGTGCGACCACCAACGCGGACGGCTCGTACCACTTCAACCTGGCGTCCGCCGGCTACGACCCGACGACCCACTCGCTGAACGCGGCCTTCACCGGCGGGGTCCGCTTCCTCGCCCACGACGGCGCCCTCGACGTGGCCATCAGCGACCTGCGGATCACCACCTCCGGCACCACCGGCACCCTCACCGCCGACACCGCCTCCAAGGAGACCGTCGGCGCGCCCGCCCCGACCCTCCGTCAGGACGTCCCGCTGGCCACCTTCACCGTCGCCCGCGACACCACCAACGGCACCGCCACCCCCGCCAAGCTCACCGCGGAGGGCGCCAAGGCCTTCGCCGGCTTCTACCAGGCCGGCGCCGAGCTGGACCCGCTGTCCATCGTCCTGAAGCAGTCCACCACGGCCCCCTCCCCGACGCCGACCGACCGGCCCACCACCGAGCCCACCGGCGAGCCGTCCACCGAACCCACGGCAACCCCCTCCACCGGACCGACCGGCCGGCCCACCACCGAACCCACCACCGAACCCACCGCGACCCCGACGTCCGACCCGTCGTCCACCGCCTCCCCCGGCTCCCCCTCGCCGTCCGCCTCCACCCCGACGAGCAGTGAACTGGCAGTCGTGGACGGCCGGTTGGAGTGGGGCGTCAAGGAAGGCTTCCGCACCTACGTGACCGGGCCGATCGCGGCCGGCAAGGTGCAGTTCGACGACGGCGCGAGCGACTACCGCTTCGGATCGGCCACCGGCAGCTACCGGACCGACACCCACGCGCTGACGGCCGACTTCGCGGGCTCGGTCCGCTTCCTCGGCCACCAGTCCGCCGACGGCCACTACGAGTTGGACACCCGGCTCTCCCACCTGGGCGTCCGGGTGGACGCCTCCGGCGCGTTCCTGGTCGCCGACGTGGCCGCCGCCACCCGGGGCGGCGCACCGGTCTCCCTCAGCGGGGTGCGTCTCGCCGAACTCGACCTCTCCAAGGCCGACTTCAAGCCCGTCGACGGCGTGGTGACGCTCCGCCAGGTGCCCGCCAAGCTCACCGCCGACGGCGTCCCCGCGTTCGGCACCTACCAGGCCGGCGAGGCGCTCGACGCCCTCACCGTCACCCTCACCTTCGACCGCAACGCCACCCTGCCCACCCCGACCCCGGCCCCGACCTCCGGCACCACCACCACGGACACCACCGGTGCCACCCTCACCACCTCGGCCGGCCCCGGCGGCGAACTCGCCTTCACCGGCGGCGGCTCCAACTCGCTGCCCCTGCTCGCCACCGCCGCCGGCCTGGTCCTGCTGGGCGGCGCCACCACCGCCCTGGTCCGCCGCCGCACCACCCAGGACCCCACCACCGACTGACCCAACCCCAGGCCCGGGCGGACCCCAACTCCCGCCCGGGCCTTCCCCCTTGCACCAACCGCACAGCAAGGCCCGGCAGCCTCCTCACATCGCGCCGGGACGTCCACTGCCGTCACGGCCGGGTCGCACTTCAAACGTCCCGCCTGCCAGCGGAATCGGGGCCACCGGCACCGTCCGGCACCGGAAGCAGACCGCCGAGGTGCAGACCGCCGCTGCCGCGCCTACCGCCCACCACACAACCCCAGGTCACACAGCCTTCGCCCGCCCACCCCTACCGCCACCCAACAGCACCACAACGAGCACCAACAGCACCAGACAGACCCCACCAAGCGCCCACAGGACGGTGTGGAAGGCGTCGTTGTAGGCGTGGACCAGGATCTCGGTGAAGGTGCCGCGCTGCGCCTCGGCGACCTGTCCGGCCGGGCCGGAGATGTTGCCGCCGGCGACGGTCCCGGCGACGGTGTTCGGGTCGCCGGCGTCGGCGTATTCGGCGAGGCCGTTCCGGGTCCGGCCGTTGATGACGGTCGCGAGCAGTGAGCCGTAGACGGCGACGGCGACGGCCTCGCTGCCGAGGCGCATGGTGTTGAGGAAGCCCGCGGCCATGCCGGCCCGCTCCGGGGCGACGAGGGCGAGGGCCTGGCCGTCGACGAGGCCGGCCGCGAGGGCGTAGCCGGTGCCGGTGATCAGCATCGGCAGGGCGACCAGCGGGAGGCTGATCTCGGGTTCGAGGAGTTCGAGGCCGACCGCGCCGACCACCAGGAGGACCAGGCTCAGGCGGATGATGCGCATCGCGGGGACGCCCTTGGCGACGAGCTTGGCGGCCACCAGGGGGAGGACCAGCATCGGGGCGGTCAGCATCAGCATGATCGCCCCGGCCGCGCCGCTGGTGCGGCCACCGGCGGCGGTGAGGTAGCTGGGCAGGTAGGTCAGCATGGTGACGAAGCCGAAGGAGCCGGCCACCGGTACCAGGCAGAGCGCCATGAACCGGCGGTTGGTGACGATGCTCAGGTCGAGCATCGGGTGTGCCTTGCGCTTCTCCACTGCGGCGAAGATCGCGAGGACGGCGATCGTGCCGGCGAACAGGCCGAGCACGCCCGGGCCGGTCCAGCCCCAGTGCGGGCCCTGTGCGATGCCGGTGGTGAGCAGCAGCATGGCGAGGATGAACAGGGCGGAGCCGAGGGTGTCGATGCGGGTGCCCTCGGTGCGGGTCTCCCGAATCGTGCGGCTCATGGTCGGGACGGCGAGCAGGACCAGGGCCAGCACGATCGCGTGCACGGCGAACACCCAGCGCCAGCCGGCGCTCTCGATCAGCGCGCCGGACAGTGACGGGCCGAAGGAGACGCCGATGCCGGCGACGGTGCCGAACAGCGCGAACACCCGGCTGCGGGCGGGACCTTCGAAGACGGTGGAGAGCAGGGCCGTGCCGCAGGCGAAGATCGCGGCGCCGCCGATGCCGGCCAGCGCACGGGCGACGTCCAGCAGGATGACGTTGCCGGCGAAGACGCTGATCAGCGAGGCGGCCGCGTAGATCGCGGCGCCGAGGGCGAAGGCGCGGACGCGGCCGATGATGTCGGCGATGGACCCCCAGGCAAGAGTGAGGCACGCGAACGCCACGTTGAAGGCGTTGACGACCCACTGCAAGGGCACCAGGCCGGCGTCGAGGTCGGAGCCGATGTACGGCAGCGCCACACCGGTGCCGGAGATGGACGTGGGGACGACGAGGACGGCCAGCAGGACGGCGACCAGGATCAGTGTGGTCCGCCGGCGCCCCGGCGTCCGAGGTCCGGCGTCTTCCCCGGCGAGGGGGGATTCGGTCTGTGCAGCCATGGCTGGGGGAAGCTCCCGTTTCGGAGGACACCGAACTCAAGGTTCGGTTTCGATCGAACCTGAGGCTTTCAGGGAGCAGAGGTATCATGCAAATCGAACCTGCACCACGGCTCCGGCCGGCGAGCGACGGAGAGGCAGCGAGATGGTCGACGCGGAGGGGCACCCCAGCCGGGACGAGATGGAGCTCGCGGCGATCCTGAACGCCCTGTCGGATCCCTTGCGGTACAAGGTCGTTCAGGAGTTCGCGGAACTGCCGGACGGCACCGAGCGGACCTGCCTGTCCTTCGAACTCGGGGTCTCGAAGTCCACCCTCAGCCACCACTTCCGCATCCTGCGCGAATCCGGGCTGGTCCAGCAGATCGACCGGGGGAACAGCAGAAAGGCGCACCTGCGCCGGAAGGACCTGGAGGCACGCTTCCCGGGGCTGCTCGACCTGATCGGCCAGAACCCGCCCCCCAGGAAGGACCCGGCGGTCGACGCGGACGCCGCAGCGCCGCCGAGGTCACGATCGGGCCGCCGCGCGAAGCCGTCGACGGAGCAACCCGGAGATCGGGCTTGACCTCGACGCCGCCCGCTCGCCTTGGCCGTCGGCGCCGGGCGCGGGCTGCCATTCTCAACTCCCCTGCGGAGACACCCCTTCCGGGGACTGGCGCTCGACGGCGAGGACCGCGAGTTCACGCAGCCGGGTGAAGTACTCGCGGGCCTCGGGGTCGTCGGCGAGGGCGGGGAGGATGCGGTGGACGGTGGCGATGCCGTGGTGGAGTGCCTCGCGGCGACGCCGGTCGAGGGGGCCGGTCAGAGCGGCGGACACACAGCCGGCCAAGTGGCTGTCGAGCAGGACCAGGTCTTCGCCGACGGGGGCCTGCCGGTAGCAGCTGCGCGGAAAGGGCAGCGCGAGGAAGTCCTGCCACAGCCGGGCCAGCCGGTCGGGGTGCGTGTCGCTCATGGCGTCGATGATGCCCGAGCGAACGGCTGCCGCGTCACCCCGTCCCGACCTGCGGAAGAACAGCCCCCGAACGCCCGGGCCCGACCTGCGGAGGAACAGCCGCCGAACGCCCGGGCCCGACCTGCGGAGGAACAGCCGCCGAACGTTCAGGCCTGACGCTGCGTCGAGTGCCGTTCGGCGAGCTCGGCGAATATCGCGCCGTTCAGGCCGAAGGCCGCCTTGCACTCCTCGGCGACCCGCTCGCACTCGGCCTGCCCCATCAGCTCGCCCGCGGCGTCCAGCTTGGCGCGGTAGTCGCGCTTGAACGCAGCGGGGTTGTCGATGGCGTCGAAGACGTAGAACCGGACGCCGTCACCCTTGCGCTCGAAGCCCCAGGTGCGTTCGGCGACGCCACGGATGATCTGACCGCCCGACAGGTCGCCGAGGTAGCGGGTGTAGTGGTGGGCGAGGTAGCCGGCCGGCCACTCGGTGGCGAGGGTGCGGATCCGCTCCGCGCAGGCGGCGGTGGCGGCCAGCGGGGCGAGGGTGTCGCGCCAGTCGGGGCCGGCCAGGTGGTCGAGGTCGCGCTCGATGGCGGCGGTGCGCAGCAGGGCGCGGTCGGTCAGCAGCCCGGCGACGGGGTGCTCGGCGAGGGTGTCGAGGTGGGCCTCGAGGGCGCGGTAGATGTACCAGAGCTGTCCGGTGAGGTCGGTGTAGGCCTCGATGCCGAGCCGTCCGCCGAGCAGGTCGCTCATGAAGGAGGACTGTTCGGCGGCCTGGTGCTCCTCCGCGCTGGCGGTGCGGAGCTGGGCCGAGAACGGGACATCGACGGCGACGGGCACGGACATGGGTGGGCCTCCAGAGATCGACTTCCTCGATTATTTAGGTGAGGCTTGCCTAAGTCAAACTCTTTGCCGACGCGGTGTCGGAAAACCCGCGGGAACATCAATTCGCCCACCCGCAGCGGCTTCCGGATGCTTCCATACTTGGCATGGACGCTTCCTTCGATGACCTCCTCGACGAGGCCGCAACCGCCCCGGTCGACGGGTGGGACTTCTCCTGGCTCGACGGCCGGGCCACCGAGCAGCGCCCCTCCTGGGGCTTCCAGCGACTGCTCGGCGGACGGCTGAGGACCGCCACGGCCGCACTCGACCTCCAGACCGGCGGCGGCGAGGTGCTGGCGGGTGCCGGCCGGGAGAACTTCCCGCCCACCATGGCCGCCACCGAGGGCTGGCCCCCGAACGCGGCGCTGGCCACCCGCCTGCTGCACCCGCTCGGCGTCGTCCTGGTGACGCACCAGCCGGACACCGAACTCCCCTTCTGCGACAGCTCGTTCGACCTGGTGACGAGCCGCCACCCGGCCGCCGTCCAGTGGTCGGAGATCGCCCGGATCCTCACCCCGGGCGGCAGCTACCTGGGGCAGCACATCGGCGGCCGCTCCAACCTGGAGCTGAGCGAGTACTTCCTCGGCCCGTTCGAGGCCGACGGCTCCCGCGAGCCCGAGGTCGAGTCCGCCGGAGCCCGCGCGGCGGGCCTGGAGGTGGTGCAGTGCCGCAACGAGCGGATCCGCCTGGAGTTCTTCGACGTCGGCGCGGTGGTCTGGTTCCTGCGCAAAGTCGTCTGGGCGGTCCCGGACTTCACCGTCGACCGCTACCGGGACCGCCTGCACGAACTGCACGACCACATCACCCACAAGGGCGCGTTCGTCTCCACCACCTCCCGCACCCTGATCGAGGCCCGCAAGCCCGTCGGCTGACCCGCCCTCGGGCGGGCCGCCACCCGGGCCATCCGCACTGCCTTCCTTCCGGAGAAGGATCTCCCGATCCGCCACCTCCTCCCGGCGAGCGATGCCGCGGAGGTGGCGGAGCCGTGAAGCTGACGGGCGACGAACCCCTTCTGTCAGGGCTCGGAGAGCGTTTTGTCGAAGGAGACTCGTGTGAAGAAGTACCGATCCGCACGGCGGCTGGCCGCATCCCTGCTGGCGGGTGCGTCGGTGTTCGCCCTCGCGCCCACCGCGCAGGCCGCCGGGCAGGCCGCCGGGCAGGCCACCCCACAGACCGTCGCGCAGGCCGCCGGGCGGGCCGCCGGGCCGGGGTCCGTGCCGGTGCCGCAGCGGGCCTCGTTGCAGCAGGGGCTGGACGCGCTGACCGGGCGGGCGGGGGCCAGTGGCGCGATCGCCGAGGTGCGCGACCACGGGCGGGCGGTGTGGCGCGGCACGTCGGGCGTCGCGGACCTGGCCACCCGGCAACCCGCGCCGGTGGACGGGGAGTTCCGGGCGGGCAGCCTCACCAAGACCTTCGTCGCCACCGTGGTGCTCCAGCTCTCGGCCGAGCACCGCATCGACCTCGACGAGCCGATCGAGCGCCACCTGCCGGGCGTGGTCCCGAACGGCGGGAACATCACGGTCCGCCAGGTGATGAACCACACCGCGGGCCTGTTCGACTTCCTGGAGGACCCGCGGTTCGCGTACGACTCCGACGAGCAGCTGCGCCAACTGCTCGCGGTGGACCGGTGGAAGACCCTCCGGGCCGGCGACCTGATCGCGATCGGCGTCTCGCACCAGCCGTACTTCGCGCCGGGCCGGGGCTGGCACTACTCGAACACCGACTACCTGGTGCTGGGCGAGCTGGTGCAGCGGGTGACCGGCAACGACTGGCGCACCGAGGTGGACCGCCGGGTGCTCCGGCCGCTGGGGCTGCGCCACACCTTCCTGCCGGGCACCGCGACCGCCGTTCCGGGGCCGCACAGCCACGGGTACCTGGCGCTGTCCGACGGCCCGGCCGACATCACCGAGCTGAACCCGTCGATGGCGGGCGCGGCGGGCGAGTTGATCTCCACCACGGACGACCTGGCGCGGTTCGACGCGGCCCTGCTCGGCGGCCGCCTGCTGGCCCCGGCGCAGCTCGCCGAGATGACGACGACGGTGGCGGCGGACGAACAGCCGCCGACCCGCTACGGCCTGGGCCTGATGCAGCTCCGGCTGTCCTGCGGCGACGTCTGGGGCCACCCGGGCGGGATCCACGGCTACGTCACCTACCTGTTCGGCGACCGCTCCGGCACCCGCCAGATCGCCGTGTCCGCGAACCCGTACGACCCGCAGAAGGGCGCCGAGCTGACCCCGGCCGTCCTCGACCTGATCGACCTCGCCTTCTGCGGCCCGAAGCCCTGAGCCTCCCCGAAGTCCTGAGCCTCCCCGAAGTCCTGAGCCTCCCCGCAGCCTGTACGGCCCTCCCCGAGGTCCTGAGCCTCCCCGCCGCCCGTACGGCCGCCCCGCTCCCGCCCGGAGCGGGTCGGCCCGCTCAGTTCCGGGGCTTCTCGGCGGTGATCACGTGCAGCGTGACGGAGGCCAGGAACGGTCCGCGGGCGAGGTGGTCGAGGAAGTCCTCGGCCTGGCGGCGGGTCAGGTAGCCGGCGGTGACGGCGCGTTCGGTGTTGCGGTGCAGGCCGAGCACCTGGTCGGCGGCGCGGACCTCGCGGTAGACCGAGGTGACGGGGACGACCGACCGCACGTCGAAGCCGAACTGTTCGGCGAGTCTGGGCAGTTGACGTCCGATGACGGGGTTGCGGACGATCCGGTCGGCGAGGTGCCTGGTCCAGGCGCGGGCGAGGTCGAGGTCGGGGTGGTCGACGGCCAGGGTGTCCCAGTCCGGTTCGGCGGCGACCAGCCGGCCGCCGGGGCGCAGCACCCGGTGGGCTTCGGCGAGCGCCCGGGGGACGTCGGCGAGGTGTTGCAGCAGCCGGTCGGTGCGCACCCGGTCGGCGCTGTCGGCGGCCAGCGGCAGGGCGTGCACGTCGGCACGCAGGACCCGGACCCCGGGAAGGGCGGCGGCCCGCCCGGCGGCCTCCCGGACCATCGCCGGGTCGTGGTCGATGCCGAGGACGCGGCCACGGGCGGTGACGGCGCGGGCGAGCGCGTCCAGGTCGGTGCCGGGGCCGCAGCCCCAGTCGAGCACCAGTTGCCCGGGGCGGGCGTCCAGGGCGTCCAGCAGCACCTGCTTGTAGGCGCGGACCTGGTCGGTGGCGGCGAGTCGTTCCTGGTAGGCGATCCGGTCGGGGACGACGGTCTCGAAGAGCCGGCCGGTGACGTCCGCGAGTGCGCCCAACTCCCGTCCCAGCGCGGCCCGTCCGTCGTCGGTGAGGCGGATCGGGCGGCGTCGGCCGTCGCCGCCCAGGTAGGCGATCAGGCCTTTTCCGTGCAGCCGGGCGAGCGCGCCGGAGAGGCTGCCGCGGCCGAGCCGGGCGCCGGTCATCCGCTCGATGGCGGTGTTGACGGCGTAGCCGTGCAGCGGGCCGTCCGCGAGCGCGGACAGCACAAGCATCTGGGCGTCGTTGGTGCGCACCTGGTTCCGTTCCGGTTCCCGATAGCACGCGACGCGTGCTATTCATGTCTCCCAGTATGCACTGCCCGCCCCTTGAAGGGACGTCACATGCGCCTCACCGCTCCGCTGTACACGCTGTACACCCGCCGCCTGCGCCGCCGGCTCACCGGCGCCGAACTCCCCCGGCACATCGGGCTGATCATGGACGGCAACCGCCGCTGGGCCCGCGAGCGCGGCCTCGCGGACACCCGTCTCGGGCATCGCTTCGGCGCGCAGCACGTGGGCTCGGTACTGGGCTGGTGCGAGGCGCTGGGGGTGCGGCACGTGACGGTGTTCGTGTGCTCGGCGGAGAACCTCCAGCAGCGCGGCGACGACGAGATCGCCTTCCTGATGCGGGTGATCGAGGAGGTGCTGGCCGCCCACCTGGCAGTCCCCCGCCCGCGCTGGCAGGTGCACCTGGCGGGCGATCTGGACACCCTGCCCGACTCGACGGCCCGCGCCCTGAAACACGCGGTGGAGGCGACCGCCGACTGTACGACGGGCGCCCAGCTCACCCTTGCCGTCGGCTACGGCGGACGGCAGGAACTGGTGGACGCCGTCCGGGACCTGCTGCACGAACAGGCCGACGCCGGACGGCCGGTGCGGGAGATCGCGGACACCCTGACCGCCGAGTCCATCGCCCGCCACCTGTACACCGCGGGCCGCCCCGACCCGGACCTGGTGATCCGCACCAGCGGCGAGCAGCGGATGTCCAACTTCCTGCTGTGGCAGAGCGCCTACGCGGAGCTCTACTTCTGCGAGGCCTACTGGCCGGCCTTCCGCGAGCTGGACTTCCTGCGCGCGCTGCGCGCCTTCGCGGCCCGCCGGCGCCGCTACGGCGCTTGACGCAGCGGCGGGCCGACGGGCCGTCAAGGGCGGGCTCAGGCATGCTCAGGCGGGCTTGACGCCCGGGTTGCCGGCCTCGGTGACGAAGGAGGCGGCGGTGAGCAGGGCGCCGTCGGGGCGGGTGATGTGGGTGACGGCCCGGTAGTCGGCGCGGGCCTGGTGGCGGTCGAGGGTGACCACGGTGTAGCCGCGCCGCCCGTCGTAGAACTTCATGTGCGGGTTGGCGGCGGTCAGGGTGGCCCAGTTGGACGGGTGGGCCTCGCCGTCGCCGTCGCTGCTGATCGAGGTGCCGACGAACTCGACGCCCACGGTGCGGGAGTTCGGGTCGTCGAAGTTGCGCTTGACGTCCAGTGCGTAGGCCACGTGCACGTCGCCGGTGAGCAGCACCAGGTTCTGCACGCCGGCCTGCTCGACGGCGGTCAGGAATCGCTCGCGGGCGGCCGGGTAGCCGTCCCAGGCGTCCATGGACAGCTTGGAGCTGGCGGCGGTGGTGTTCTTGCGGCGGGAGAACACCACCTGCTGCGGCACCACGTTCCACAGCGCCTTGGAGCGGCGCAGCCCGTCGGCGAACCAGCGTTCCTGGGTGGCGCCCATCAGGGTGCGCTTCGGGTCCTCGGACTCGGGGGTGGGGTACTGCCAGCCGTCGCCGTTGGCCTGGTCGTCCCGGTACTGGCGGGTGTCGAGGATGTCGAACTGCGCCAACTGCCCGTACTGGAAGCGGCGGTAGAGGGTCAGCTCGGTGCCGGCCGGCTTGGGCATCCGCAGCGGCTGGTTCTCCCAGTAGGCGCGGTAGGCGGCGGCGCGGCGGGCGACGAACGGCGCCGGGTCCTGGTTCTTCTCGGGGATGCCATTGGCGTAGTTGTTCTCCACCTCGTGGTCGTCCCAGGTGACGTACCAGGGGTGCGCGGCGTGCGCGGCCTGCAGGTCGGGGTCGGTCTTGTAGAGCGAGTACCGCAGCCGGTAGTCCGCGAGCGTGGTGGTCTCGTGGTCGAGGGCGGCCGGCAGCACGCGGTCGGTGTACTTTCGGTCGCCGCCCGCGGAGTCGATGCCGTACTCGTAGATGTAGTCGCCGACGTGGAACACCGCGTCCAGGTCCTCCTGGGCGAGGTGCCGGTAGGCGGTGAAGTAGCCGTCCTCGTAGGCCTGGCAGGACACCAGGCCGATCTTCGTGCTGTCCAGCTTGCGGCCGTGCGAGGGCGCGGTGCGGGTGCGGGCGGCGGGGGTGCTCCACTGGCCGACGGTGAACCGGTACCAGTACGCGCGGCCCGCCTCCAGCCCGTCCACGTCCACGTGCACCGACCAGTTGAACTCGGCGTGCGCCCGGGCGGTGCCGCGCCGCTCGATCCGGCGGAACCGCTCGTCCCGGGCCACCTCCCAGCCGACCTTGACGTTCCCCGCCGGCGGCATCCCCGCCCCCGGCTCCAGCGGACGCGGCGCCAGCCGGGTCCACAGCACCACCGCGTCCGGCAGCGGGTCGCCGGACGCCACACCGAGGGTGAACGGGTTCTCGGTGAGCGTGCGCGCCGCGAGCTCGTTCTCCTCGGCGTGCGCACTCGGCAGGTTGACGCCGAACGCGAGCGCGGCGGCGGCCGAGGTGACGGTCAGGAACCGCCGCCGGTCGAGCCGGGCGGCGGCAGCACGCAACTGCTGGTCGGGCGTGGGACGGGCGACACTGCTGCTCATCGGACGGGTGCCTTTCGCTGAACGGGCTGGTGTGCGAAAGAGATTCGACCCGTTCCGATGGTCCGCCCGAGGTCATTGCCCCGGCAAAAGAATGATCATTTCATGGCAAAGTCGTGAAGGGCGATGCCGGTGAGGCTCACTGATCGACCGTGAACACCACCGCCCGCCCCTCCTCCGCCGCCCGCCGGTAGAACTCCCGCAGGTCCGGCAGGAAGGACACCGTGTACGCCAGGTCGTCCTCGCCGCGGGCCCCGTCGTACTCCTCGAACTCCAGCTCCGCGTACCGCCGCCGCAACCACGCCTCGTCGATCCCCTCCAGCGCCGCCGCGACCGCCCGCACCTCTCCCGGTTCCACCCGACAGACCACGTAGTCGTCCCCGTCGTACATCGGCCGCCCGCCCAGCACGGCGTGCGACAGCGGAAACTCCCCGTTCCCGTACTCCAGCCGACCGTCCGTCAGGCACCGGTGCAACGCGTCCCACGCCTTGTCCAGCTCACACACCCGCGGCTCGTCCCAGGCCTCCTCCACCTCCTCGACGAGCGCCCTCACCTCCTCGTCCCCGTCGCACGCCGACAGCCGCGCCCACTCGGATTCCGCCAGCGCGAACAGCACTCCCCGACACGCCATCCCGGCGCCTCCCTTCCCTCCCCGGGATCCAACCGCCCCCCACTGACAAATCCCCGGCCGCCGCCACCGACGCCCCCGCGGACCGCCCCGGCACACGCCGAGGGCGGCCGCCGGCTCTCGGCCGTCGAGGTCGTGTCAGGCCTGGGGGTGCAGAAGTTCCCCGGCGAGCTGCTGGATGCGCTCGACGGTGATGCCGGTGCGCTGCTCGACCGCCAACGGGTGGTCGGTCGGCTCCAGTTCGAGGGTGGGGCGTTCGCCGACGGGGCGGGTGTGGAGCATGGTCTTCAGGTTGATCGTCGACGGCGTGTACGGCGACAGCTCGGTGGACAGCCAGCCGAAGTACGGCGGTTCCGACTCGCGTCCGGGGGTCTCCCACAGCTCGCACGCCCGCGCGAAGTTCTTGGCGCTGAGCGAGACCCAGACGCCCCAGGAGAAGACCTCGTCCCGACCGACGACGGGCAGCTCGATCAGGGCGCGCACGAAGAACGCCTCGCCCCGGATCACACACTGGTCGGACGTCAACTCGCAGTCCGGGGCGTGCTCCATGTCGGGCTCCCAGTAGTCGGGGGCCGGGCTGGAGAAGTTCATGGGCGTCTCCGCGTGCCGCTCGCCGCAGCAGGCGCAGGTGAATCCGAGGTCGATGGACATGGGATCCGAGCCTACCGCCCCTCCTGACCAGCGAAAACCAGGTGCCGGCCGGGCCCCGGGGCACTACCGTGAGCGTCCGTGAGCACCGACATCCACGGCGGCATCGAGTTCCACCATCCCGGCGTCGACACCGATTACTACGACGGCGAGCCGTGGGTCCTGGCAATGAACCTGTGGCCGCTGTACGACCGGACCGACCATGACGCCTTCGGCTGCCTGTTCGGGGTCCGCAACGACGCGGGCTTCCGCCCGCTCGCCGCCGACCGCGGCCTTCCGCCCGACCTGTCGAGCGGCCTTCGGCCCTGGATGCAACCGGCCGTGGACGCCGGGGACTACCACGGCGCCACCTGGGTCGGCTGGGCGGAGATCGCCCGCCTCGACCCCGCCGCCACCCCCGTCCACCACACCGGCCGCCTGACCTGGTCGTCGGCGTCCTCACCGCCGTCCCCGCACCGGCAGCGGCTCGTACCCGACCAGTGGCCTCCGGACGTCCTCGACGCCGTCGGCCCGCCGCCCGTCGACCTCGACCGTTCCGCCCACCCCACGGAGTGGACCAGCGGAGACCTCCGTTGCCGCTACGAACCCCTGACCGCCGCCCACCTCCTCGGCAGCACCTCCCACTGGCCGCACGTCTTCGCCGTGATGCAGGCCCTGGCCGGCCGCTTCGGCGAGGACGGGGTCCGGCTCGTCGCCGCCTTCGACTGACGCGCGCACAACTGCTCGTCGACACCGATCGGACGGCGCCGGGCGGCGCACCGCCGCAGCGGCGACGAGCTGTGTCACCGTCCGGTCCTGATCTTGCAACAGCGCTCGTACGGGCACGCACCGCTCTCGTACGCTCCTCCGCATGAGCCTGACAGTTGCTGACGTCGCCGCCGCCGGTGCGGCCTGGGTGTGGATGCCGGACGACGCCGAGGTCGTCGCGGACGCGGAGTACACGATCCTCCGGCTGCCCGACTACGTCGCCTTCGATCTCTCGGTGGTCTCCTTCACCCCGACTCGCCCCCTGTCCCAGGCTGTTGACGCGGTGGTGGCACGGGCCCGCGCCTTCGGGCCGCCCACGCTCGACTGGCAGGTCCTGCTCGGCGCCCCGGAGGGCCTGCCCGCCGAACTGGCCGCCCGCGGTGGGCAGGTGAAGCTCGTACTGGAGATCCTGGCCGCGGATCTCCGCGCCGGCGCGCCCGCTCTCCGACCGCCGGCGGTCGACGTCTCGCTGCGCTGGGCCACGGACACGGCGACCGCCCGGAACGGCCTGGCGATCGAAGCGGCGGGCTTCCGCGGCGAACTCCCGGCCGGGCACGGCGGCCTGCTCGTCGCCTACGTGGACGGCGAGCCCGTCGGCACCGGCGGCGTCGCGGTCGTCGACGGCGTGGCCCGGCTGTCGGGGGGCGTGGTGGCCCCGGCCTGGCGGCGGCGCGGGATCTACCGCTCGATACTGGCCGCCCGGTTGGCCTACGGCGTGACCCACGGCGCGACGATGGCCCTGGTCAAGGCGAACCCGACCACCTCCGGCCCGATCCTGCGCAGGTCCGGCTTCACCGGCTTCGGCCCGGAACCGGTCTACGCCGTCCCGCTCCACCAGAACCGACCCCGGTAGCGGCATCAGGGGCACGCCGGACCGGCTCCACCACCTGCGTCCACGAAGCCGGCCCGCGCCCGCCCCTCGCCCCGCACCCGGGGCCTGTCCGGCAGATCACCGATCAGGCCCCCGCAGTCCACCGTCATCTGACAGACCGTCGCAGGGCCCGCAGCACCCCCGTCCGCATCGGCAGGACGAACTCGCCCTCCGCCGTCTCCGACCGGCCCGCCAGGAAGGCCCGGACCGCGGCCAGCCGCGCCTGCCGTTCGGGCTCCGGCATGACCAGCATGCCCGCCTTGGTGCCCAGCGTCGCCACCAGCGACTCGGCGGTTCGGCGCTGCCCGTGCGGGAATTCGGCCTGTTCGGCCGCGCCGAACGGCGCGGGGCCGCCGGACGGGGGCAGGTGCAGGGCGGCCGTCACGGCGCGCCAGCCCGCGGGGACGTCGCGTGGGCCGACCGCCTCGCTCCCGCCGGCCGCGGCGAGCCCGGCCACCCATGGGACGCCGTCGTCGAACAGGTTCCACAGGCCGGCCAGCACGCCGGCCGGTGCGAGCACCCGGGCGATCTCGGGGGCGGCCGCGTCCATGTCGAACCAGTGCATCGCGTTGCCGGAGACCACCGCGTCGACGGACCCGTCCGGCAACGGAATCGACTCCGCACTGCCCGTCAGCGCCCGGACCTCCGGCAGCTCCCGGCGCAGTTCGGCCAGCATCGCCCGGTCGGGTTCCACCGCGACGACCTCGACGCCCGCCGCGAGCAGGCACCCGGTGAGCTTGCCCGTACCGGCGCCCAGATCGAGCACCCGCCGACCGGGCGCCGGGCCGAGTGCCCAGCGGACGGCGGCCGGCGCGTAGTCCGGGCGGTGCGCGGCGTACGCCCCGGCGGCGGCGCCGAACGACTGCCGGTGCCGCAGGTGTTGCTCGCTCTCCGCCATCCGCTTCCTCCCTGCCGGGACCGGGACGATCACCGAGGGCCGGCCCCGCCCCTCGGCGTCCGGCCCGACGCGCTGCGGCGATCGTCGCAGCCCCGCTCGGCCCCGTCCACGCCTTTTCGGGCCGCCGAACCCGGGCCGGACCCGAAGCTGAGTACGGATACTCTGGCGAACGGTGTATCGCATACGAAAGGATGCCTGTCGGGGGGTCGGACCGTCCGGGTCCGCCACTGTTCGCCTGGAGTTCTCGCCATGAAGCGCCCTGCCCTGCTCCTCGTCGCCGTCGCGCTCGCCACCGCCGGGGCGCTCACCGGCTGCGGCAGCACACACGTGACCGACTCCGGATCGGCCACCGGGACGCCGGACCCGCAGGTGTCGGCGAGCATCAGCACGGTGCAGCAGGAGGCGGAGGAGAACCGGAAGCGCGAACTCGCCGAGGCGGACCGGAGGTTCCCCGACATCGCGAAGCTCTGCCAGGGGAAGTCCACCGCCGCGCCCACCGCCGCGCCCCCGACGGCCGCAGCGGGCGGAACGGACCCGGAGAACTCCAAGTACGCCGAGAACCACGCCTACTTGCAGACCGTGAACCTGACGGACAGTCAGCGCTGCCGGGGCGAGGCCCACACGGCCCGGATCACGGCCGCCGCCGCGAAGCACACCCCCGCCGACGAGGCCCAGGCCCGCACCCTGCTGACCGGTCTCGACTACCCCGGAGCCACCCTCTCCGCCTCCGGCGACGGCGTCCACTTCGACCTGTCCGTCCCCGGCTCCGGCGGCTGCCTCAGCGGCGTCCTCTCCGGCGCAGGCCGGATCGAGGTCCACGGCGTCTACCTCGAAGGCGGCTGCGCCCGCCCGCACGGCGGCCACTGACCCGGCGTCGGCTCCTCCCCTTCACCACACGGCTCCTCGGAGCGCGCGGCGATCCACGCCAGCGCGGCAGCCGAGAGCCGAACGCCCTCGCCCCGTTCCTCCCGCACGGCCAGCCGACGCAGCAACTCCGGTTGCTGCGCCGGGAAGTGCCACAGCCGCCACCGCGCGCCGAGCCCGACGACCAGCCGCTTGTACGCGTCGCGCTCGGCGCGCGTTCCCAGCCCGTGGTCCAGCACCACCGACCGCCCGGCCCGAACGAGTTCCGCCAGCTCCGCCCGCACCTGCGCCACCACTTCCCCGAGCAGTGCCAGGTGCTCCGCCTCCGGGTAGTCCGTCCCGAGCCGTCCGTGCCGTGCCGTCATCCGCTCGTCGACGGACAGGCGGACCACCCCGTGCCGCTCCAACTCCTTGGCGTACGTGGTCTTTCCCGCTCCCGGCAGCCCGGACAGCAGGTGGACCACCGGCTTCGATCTCCGCATGGGTGCACAGGCTACGGCCCGATCGCCGCTCGCCCACCCGGGAATTCGAGGTGCGGAACGCCGGGGCGTCCGGGCAGGATGCGGGGGATGACGAACTCCACCTTGCTGCAAGCGGTTTGGCGTCGATGGGAGGGGCTTGCCGGGGTGCCCGCGCCCTTCCCGCCGGTCGGCGAAGCCACCGTCGTGGTCTCCCCGCACTCCGGCCTGTGCCCGCCCGGCTGGGTCGGCCTGATCACGCTGGGCGGCGCGGTGCTGGCGACCGCGCCGGACGAGCGGCGGGCGGCGCTGCTGCGGACGGCCCTGCGGGAACGCCCGGCGGCGGTCGCCGGGGACGCCGACCGGCTGGGGGAACTCCTGCCGCTGGGCCGGCTGTTGGGCCCGGCATCGCTCGCCAACCTCGACCCGGACGGCCTCCGGCCGCCGGTCACTCCTCTGCCGGTTCACCGACTCCCGGCACACGACGCCCGCTTGCGCGACCTGGAGCACCGTGCGGGCGCCGCGGACGCCGAGGAGGCCGGGCTCGACACCCTCACCTCCCCCGCCTTCGCGGTGCTCGCCGACGGCCGGGCGATCGCCGCCTGCGGCTACCGCGCCTGGCCGTTCGCCCTCGCCCACCTCGGCGTCCTCACCGACCCGGCCCACCGCAACCGGGGTCTCGCCCGCCGCACCGCCGCCGCGGCCACCCGGCACGCCCTCGCCGCCGGCCTCCTCCCGCAGTGGCGCGCCCGTGTCCCGGCCTCCCGCCGGGTCGCCGCCAGTCTCGGCTTCCGCGAACTCGGCACCCAGATCTCCGCCGAGGTGCGCTGAGCGGTGTCGGCCGTCACGCCCCGGCGACGCCGAGGTGCGTGCGGTGGTGGCGCGGGCTGTCGATCTCGTCGAGCAGGACGAGGGCGAGGTCGGCGGGGGTGACGCGGGCGGCGAAGTCGCCGGTCGCGGCGGTCCAGCGGCCGCCGGGTGTGCCGGTGTGATCGAAGTCGCCGGCGGGGCTGACCACCAGCCAGTCCACGGTGGTCGTGTCGGCGGCCCGGAGCACGGCGGTGCCGGCGGCGTGGGCGAGGGAGAACGCGCGGAACTCCGGCGGGAAGCCGGGGGCGTCCATCAGCGGCACGCCGGGCGCGAGTTCCAGGTTCGCGGCCAGGCCGACGGTGACCAGCCGCCGGACGCCTGCCCGCTCCAGCCCGTCGAGCAGGGCGCGTGCGGCGGCGGTGAAGAACGCCTCCGCCTGCGCACCCGGATCGTGGACGGCCGCGATCGCGGCGTCGTGCCCGGCGGCCCGCTCCGCGACCGCATCGGCGTCGGTGACGTCGCCGGCCACCACCCGGACGCCCTCACCGGCCAACTCCCGGTACGCGTCCGGGTTCCGCACCACCGCGGTGACGCGGTGCCCCCGGCGGACGGCCTCCGCCACGGCTGCCCGTCCCGTACGTCCGCCCGCGCCGAAGATGACGATCTCGCCCATGAGTACGGTGCCCTGCCTTCTCTCGAACTGTCCGTCGCGCACTCTGCGCTACGTGTCCGAAAGGTAGTCACCCCCGTGGTTACCGCCTGGATACCGCACTACGGTGGCACCGTGCGCAAACCCCTGGACCCCGACATGTTCGACCCGGTCTGCCCGTCCGAGCTGGTTCCGATCCGGGTCGGCGACAAGTGGGCCGGCCTGATCATTCAGTGTCTGGAGGGCGGCCCCCGCCGCTTCTCCGAGCTCCGCATCCCGCTGCGAACCGTCACCCCGAAGGTCCTCACCGCCTCGCTCCGCTCCCTGGAGCGCGACGGTTTCGTCCTTCGCACCGCCCTGCCCGGGCCCGTCCGCCACGTCGAGTACCGGCTGACCCCGCTCGGCCGCAGCCTCCTCCCCCTGCTGGCCACCGCCCGCGCCTGGGCGGAGACCCACCTCGACGAACTCCTGACCGCCCGGGAAGCAGCCGACCGCGCCCGCTGACCTCAGCGGCGGGCCGACACCAGCAGCGCGGCATGAGGAAGATCCAACTCTCCGTCACTGGACCGGAGTTCGGCGGCCAGCCGGTCGAACTCCCGCCGCACCCGCGCCCGGACGTCCGGCGGCTGGTGGCGCAGCAGCTCACCCAGGAACGCGACTCCGCTCGCCGGGCCGCTCCACCACGCCTCCGCACCAGTCCGGTGGTTCCAGCGCAGCCGGCGGCCGGAGACCTCGTTCAGGCCGGCGGCGGCGAGCAGGGCGCGGAAGTCGTCGAGGTCGGTGACGGCCGCGAGTGCGGTGGGCGGCGGGGGCAGGTCGGCGGGCCGGGTCGCTCCGGCGGCTTCGAAGGCGCGGGCGAGCAGGGACTGCCCGGGCGGGGCGGGCGCGGCCCAGGTGGTGAGGGCGAGTCGGCCGCCGGGGCGCAGGACGCGGCGCAGCTCGGCGAGTGCCGCGGCGGGTCGGCCGGTGTGGTTGAGGACGAAGTTGCCCACGACGGCATCGAACGAGCCGTCGGGGAAGGGCAGTTCGGGGAGGACCGCGACGCACACCTTCGCTTCGGGCGCGGCGCGCCGGGCCTCGGCGAGCATGCCGGGCTCCGCGGGCGCAGGCCGCCACGGCGGCGGTGCCCGTTCCGGTGCCGACGTCGAGCACCGTACTGCCGGACCGGACGTGGGCGGCGTCGAGCAGAGCGGGGACGGGGTGGGCGCAGAGTCGGGCGACGCTCGCGGCGTAGCCGGTGGCGCTCCGGGCCCAGATCCGGCGCTCCAGCGCCTCGAACGCGTCGACGTCCCCCTCGACCCGGCTCATTCCGCTCATCCCCGATCCCTTCAATTCCCCTCCGCACCTCGCACCTTGGCGAGGAAGCCTGCCAGATTGCCGCGCAGCCGGTCGATCCGCTGCTCCGGTGTCAGCGATTCGTGGATCCGGGTGCCGGTTTCGCGCAGGCCGCGGACGTACAGCGAACAGGCGAGGTCGCTGCACATGTAGGCGCCGACGGAGTTGCCCTGGCGGCCGGCGGGGCCGGCGAGCGGGGCGACCAGGAGGGAGACGCCGCCGGTGTGGGCGGTGACGCAGAGGGAGCAGATGCTGCGGCGGAGCTGCCAGCCGGCGGCGGACGAGCTGCGCAGGACGACGGCCTGCGGGCGGTCGTCCTGGACGGTGACCAGGTAGGCGCGGTCGGGGGCCTGCGGATCTCGCCAGCCGAGGAAGTCGAGGTCGACCCAGGGCAGCTCGGACAGCTCGCGGGGCAGGTTCAGCCGTTTCGCCTCGCCCTTGGAACAGTTCAGGAACGCGGCACGGATCTCGGAGTCGGTCAGCTCTCTCACAAAACACCACGCTAATTTGCCTAAATCGTTTAGGCAAATGGATAATCGTGGACGTACGGCACGATCGAACAGCAGGAGGCGGGTCCGGTGGCGCGTGCAGGTCTGTCGGCGGAGATCCTCACCAAGGCGGGCGCGGAGCTGGCCGACCAGGTGGGCTTCGACCAGGTCACGGTGACGGAGGTGGCCCGGCGCTTCGACGTGAAGGTGGCCAGCCTGTACTCGCACGTGAAGAGCTCGCAGGACCTGAAGGTGCGGATCGCCCTGCTGGCGCTGACCGAGCTCGCCGACCGGGCCTCCGACGCGATCGCCGGACGGGCGGGCCGCGACGCACTCGCCGCGTTCGCCGAGGCGTACCGCGGCTACGCCCGCGAGCACCCCGGGCGCTACCAGGCCACCCGGCTCCGGCTGGACCCGGAGACCGCCGCGGCCAGCGCGGCGCCCCGACACGCCCAGCTGACCAGGGCGATCCTGCGCGGCTACCACCTTCCGGAGCCGGACCAGACGCACGCGGTGCGCCTGCTCGGCGGGGCGTTCCACGGCTACATCGAACTGGAGGCCGCCGGGGGCTTCGCCCACACGCCGGTCGACCCCCAGGCGTCCTGGGACTGGATCGTCGACTCCCTGGACGCCCTGCTGCGCGCCCGCGCCGACCACTGACACGCACCCCGCAGAACCCGGCCACCCGCAGGGGCAACCGAGCACCCGACCCCGAGCCCCCGAGCCCCCGAGCCCCCGAGCCCCCGACCAGCGTGCAGCGGCCGCCGACCGGGTATCTCCGATCGGCGGCCGTCGTCGCTCGAACCCTGCCGGGCCGTCAGGAAGCGTCGCGCGCCGGCAGCTTCCACCCGGGCCGCGGGTAGTGGCAGGTGTAGCCGTTGGGGTAGTGCTGCAGGTAGTCCTGATGCTCGGGCTCGGCCTCCCAGAACTCGACCGCGGGCGTCACCTCGGTGACGACCTTTCCGGGCCACAGGCCGCTCGCGTCGACATCGGCGATGGTGTCGAGCGCGGTGGCGCGCTGCTGCTCGTCGGTGTAGAAGATCGCGGAGCGGTAGCTGCTGCCGATGTCGTTGCCCTGCCGGTCCACGGTGCTCGGGTCGTGGATCTGGAAGAAGTACTCCAGCAGCGTGCGGTAGCTGATCCGCTCCGGGTCGTAGACGATCTCCAGCGCCTCGGCGTGGCCCGGGTGGTTGCGGTAGGTGGCGTGCGCGTTCTCGCCACCGGTGTAGCCGGTGCGGGTCGACTGGACGCCGGGGAGTTTGCGGATCAGCTCCTGCATACCCCAGAAGCAGCCGCCGGCCAGGACAGCCCGGTCCGTGGTCATTTCGTTCTCACTCCTCGCGTGGGACGTCCGCACCCCTGGTGCGGTGCGTGGCCCGCCCGCCCGGGCGCCGCCCGGCGGGGACCATCCGGTCCAACCGCCGCCGCCCGCCCGGTGTTCCCACCGGGCGGGGGCCCGTCGTGCCGGACGTCGCGGGGGCAGGTGGAGGGGTTCGAGGACCGGCCCCGGGTCAGCCGGCCAGCCCGTCCAGCACCTGCGCGCCGGGCAGCGCGGCCAGTGCCGCGCCCGGCAGGATCAGCTTGCCGCGCCGCCGGCCGCTGCCGATCAGCACCCACGGAGTGGCGGCGACGGCGGCGTCGATCAGCAGCGGCCAGTGCGCGGGCAGGCCGACGGGGGTGATGCCGCCGTACTCCATGCCGCTCTCGCCGACGGCGGTGTCCATCGGCGCGAACGAGGCCTTGCGCGCGCCGAGGTGGCCGCGCACCGCCTTGTTGACGTCGAGCCGGGTGGTGGCCAGCACGATTCCGGCGGCCAGGGTGGTCTCCCCGCCGCGCTTGGCGGCGACCACCACGCAGTTCGCGGACGCTTCGGCGGGGACGTCGTACGCGGCGCAGAACACGGCGGTGTCGGCGAGTTCCGGGTCGGTGTCCACGTACCGCACGGAACGCGCGAGTTCGGCGTCCCACTGCTTCAACGCCTCGGCCACCGGCCCGGCCAGGTCGGCGTCCACCGCTCGCCGCACCTCGGGAAAGTTCCCGAACGGCACCGTCACCTGCTCGTCCAGCAAAGGCTGCTCGTCCACCGAAGGCTGCTCGTCCATGGCGTCCACCCTAGCGAACCCGCCCGGCTGGCCCGTTGGGGTGAGCGCCGCCGGTGTCGCGGCCGCCCCCGCCCGCCCGGCGGCCTAGCCTCGTCGGAGGCCCCGGCCCGGGGTGGTCGGGCCAGGCGTCAAGTGGGCGGAGTGGCATGGCAACCGGAATTCCCCCGCAGGTGCACGCCCCGCAGGCGCGTGCGGGGCAGGTGCTGCGCCGGTGGCGGCTGTGGCTGATCCCGGGGGTGCTGAGCGCGCTGGTGGCGCTGGTGCTGTCGCTGCTGTACATGGGCGGCATCCTGACCCCGTCGGACCACCTGCACCGGATGCCGATCGCGCTGGTGGACGCGGACGCCGGCCCACCGCTGCCGGGGCAGTCCGCGCCGCTGGGCGTACAGGTGACGGACGCGGTGGCGGCGGGGACGCCGCCGGGCCAGGTGCAGTGGCGGCGGGTGACCCGCGCGCAGGCCCAGGAGCAGCTGTCCTCGGGCCGGGTGTACGGGGCGCTGGTGGTCCCGGAGGACTTCTCCCGGACGGTCGCCGCGCTGACGACCGATCAGGCCTCGGCCCGTCCGGTGCTGTTGACGCTGACCAATCCGGGCACCGGTTCGCTGGCGTCCTCGCTGGCAAGTCAGATCACCCAGCAGGCGGCGCACCAGTCGTCGCTGGCGGTCGGCCGGCAGTTGACGGCGGCGGTGCCGAACGCCCCGGCGACGGCGCGGCTGCTGCTGGCCGACCCGGTGGACGTGCAGGTGCAGCCGGGGCATCCGATCGCCCGGCACACCGGGCTCGGCCTGAGCGCGTTCTACTACACGCTGCTGCTGGTGCTGGCCGGCTTCCTGAGCGCCAACCTGGTGCACAACGGGGTGGACACGGCGCTGGGTTACGCGGACAGCGAGATCGGGCCGTGGCATTCGCGACGGCCGACGGTGCCGATCAACCGGACACAGACGCTGGTGGTGAAGATGGGGATGACGGCGGGGCTGTCCGTCGTCACCACCACGATGATCATGCTGGCGACGATCGGGATCCTCGGCATGGACGCCCCGCACCTGCCGCTGCTGTGGGTGTTCTCGTTCGCCGCCTGTGTCACCGTGGGCCTGGGCGTGCAGGCGATCAACGCGGCGTTCGGCACCCTCGGCCAGCTGATCGCGATGTTCGTCTTCATCGCGCTCGCCCTGCCGTCCTCCGGCGCGACCATCCCGCTCCAGGCCACCCCGTCCTTCTACCGCTTCCTCGGCGCGTTCGAGCCGATGCGGCAGGTCGCGGGCGGGGTGCGGGCGATCCTGTACTTCGACGCGCAGGCCGACGCCGGGCTGACCAGGGCCTGGGTGATGATCGCGGTGGGCTTCGTGGCGGCGCTGGTCTTCGGCTTCGCGATGACCACCTACTACGACCGCAAGGGCCTGCACCGCATGGTCCCGACACCGTCCTGACGACCCGCCGGCCCCACACCCAGGCCGGCCATGCCCTGTCCCGGCCCTGCCCCTACCCTGTCTCGGCTCTCCGCCCCGGCAGTCAGTCGGAGACGGCCGCCTTCCACCCCCAGGACTCGCGCCGTGCCAGGCCCGGCAGTTCGCCGCGCCCGGTGCACCACAGCAGCACCCGCACCGGGTCGCCGGTCGGCGCGTCGGGGAACAGCCGGGCCAGTACGGCGGCGTACAGCTCGGGCGGCGGGGTCCGGTCGAGGCCGAGGCCGGTGGCGATGTCGTGGGTGTGCAGCAGGATTTCGGCGACGCCCATCGCGGCGAAGCCGCTGGGGTCCGCCGGGCCCCAGTGCCAGGCCCGCACGGCGGGGTCGGCGGCGGCCAGCGCCAGTGCGAGCAACTCGCCGCAGGCCAGCGCGATCTGCAGCGTGGTGGCGGGGTCGGCGCCCGGACGGACCGTCAGGTCGAACGGCAGGTAGCGGTCCGCAGGGCGGGCCGCCAACTGGCCGGCATAGGCGAGCAGGTCGTGGCCGATGTGCGCCAGGGTCTCCTGGCACGACCACTCCAGCCCGCCAGCCGGAACGCTCCAGTCGGCGTCCAGGTGCGGGACGAGGGTGAGGCGCAGCTCCGCGAGGGCCGCGCGCAGATCCTGATGGTCCATCGGCTCATCCTCGCACCCGCACCGCCGACCGCCTACCGGATTTCTACAGGTAGGGGCGGGTGATCAGTTCCAGGCCGTGGCCGGCCGGGTCGAGCAGGTAGACGCCGCGCCCGCCGTGCTCGGTGTTGGTCTCGTCGGGGCGCTTCATCTGCGGGTCGGCCCAGTGCGGGATCCCGCGCTCGCACAGCAGCGCGTAGGCACGGTCGAAGTGCTCGTCGTCGACCAGGAACGCGTAGTGGTGGCTCTGGATCTCCACCGGCGGCTCGGCGAACTGGAGCAGCACGCCGTCGGCCAGCGTCAGATTGGTGAACGGCCCCCAGGACGGGGCCTGTTCGGCCTCCAGCAGCTCGCGGTAGAAGTCTGCGGACGCGACGCGGTCGGTGGCGGGAATGATGGTGTGGTTGAAAGCAGCAGGCATGGCTCGGGTGGACCTCGTTCCGGTTTCGGGGGGGGTGGCGCAGGCCTGTCGGCCTGCTCGGTCTGGGGCTAACTGCTCCCAGGACCGGGCGGTCCCCGAACCCGCGGGCGCCCCGAGGGCACCCGGGGCGGCCTCAGCCGCCCACCGGGTCACCGATCCGTGCGTGGCCCATGGCCGTTCCGGTGTTCACCCGCACACCGTAGGCAACGTCCCGTCCCGACGGCAACGGGTTTTCCACCGAACCGCCGGCCGCCGGCCACCGTCCGACCGCGCCACCGAGCTGCCGAGCCACCAGACCACCGACCCACCGACCCACCGACCCACCGGGCAGAAAACCACGGGCGTCTGACGGCCCGTCGGCCGTACCCTGACCGCCATGGCTGACGAGTGCTTCACCGACCCCCGGCTGGCCGCGCTCTACGACCCGCTGGATCCGGACCGCTCCGATCTGCTCCCCTATCTCGCCCTGGTCGACGAACTCGGCGCGCGCAGCGTCCTCGATCTCGGCTGCGGCACCGGCGTGTTCGCCCTGCTCCTCGCCGAACGGGGCATCGAGGTGACGGGGGCCGACCCGGCGGCGGCGTCCGTCGCCGTGGCCCGGGCCAAGCCGGGCGGCGACCGCGTCCGCTGGATCTCCGGCGACGCGACCGCGCTGCCGCCGCTCCAGGTCGACCTGGTCACCATGACGGCCAACGTCGCCCAGGCGATCACCGACCCCACCGGTTGGCTCGACACCCTGCGCGCCGCCCACGCGGCACTCCGCCCCGGCGGCCACCTGGTGTTCGAAACCCGAGACCCGTCCCGCCGTGCCTGGGAGGAGTGGACCCGGGACGCCACCCACCAGGTCGCCGACCTGCCGGAGGTCGGCCGGGTGGAGGCCTGGCTCGACCTGGTGGACGTCACCGGCCCGCTGGTGACGTTCCGTTCGCACTACGTCTTCGCCTCGGACGGCCGACACCTCACCTCCGACTCCACGCTGCGCTTCCGCGAACGCGCCGAGCTGGCCGCCGACCTGCACGCGGCGGGCTTCGACGTCCGTGAGGTCCGCGACGCCCCCGACCGCCCGGGCCGCGAGTTCGTCTTCCTGGCCCGCCGCCCCTGACGGTCCGTCAACCGGTCCAGGGGTCCTCCAGCACCGGCACGCACGGCGACAGGTGGGCATCCGCGTGGACGCTCACCTGCCCCCGCACCATCCGGTGCACCACGAACCCGTCGGCGTGCGCCCGGTCCTCGTCGTCGTGGACGTACAGCAGACCGTAGGAGCCGGGCGCCCGGACGCCGACCTCGCGGAACAGCGCCGGCACCTGCGGATCACGGTGGTTCCGAAACCCGCCGAGGTGCAGGAACGCTTCGCCGTTGACGAATCGCACATCCACCAGCCCGGACGGCCCGCCGACCTCCCGGGCCCGCTCCTCGATGCCCTGCACCAGTCGCCGCAGCCGGGCCTGCTGCACCGCGAAGTCCGCGCCCTCGTCCTCCGCGTCGGCCCGCTCCCGGACGGTCACCCAGCCGTGGTACTCGAACATGTGCGGCAGGCTACCCGTCGCCCCAGGGCCGCAGCGGTGCGCCGAGCACCACCGGACCGATGTCGGGCGGGAGTTCGCGGACGGCGCACGCCACAGCCTCGCTCGCGGTGGCGAACCGGCCGAGGTTCGCGACGACGATGCCGGTGCCCACCCCGAACCCGCCGTCCCCCTCCGCCGACAGAACCGGCCCGACGGTGCACATCGCGGGGCCGGTGGTGGTGGAGAAGCGCAGCGCCCAGTGGCTGGTGAACGGGTACAGGGCGCGCAGCGCCGGCTCGGCATGCGCGGCCTCGATCAGCTGCCGGTGGGCCTCCGCCCAGGGCACCTCCAGCGCGGCCGCCTCCGCGCGCAGGCGCTGCCAGGCGTCATCCGTCAGCCGGGCGGCGCGGTTCTCGGCGGGGATCGGTGAGTCGGTCACGGCACGGATTGTTCCCGATCCGCGACGACCGCGAACGACGGGGCACCCCAACACCACCGCCGGGCCCGGCGCGCAGGTCACAGGCCCGGCGGCACGACAGCTCGACCGCACGGCAGCAGGGAAACAGGGCAGCAGGGCAGCCCGACCGCACGGCGGCTCGGTCAGCAGGCGGTGAACGCGGCGGCGTTCTCGGTCACCCACTGGCGGAAGCTGCGCTCGGGGGTGCCGAGCAGCGTTCGGGTGGTGTCGGCGATCGCCGCCGGGCCCGCGCACGCGTCGGCGTAGACGGCGAGCAGGGAGGCGGCCACCGGGGCGGGCATGAAGCGGGTCATCTGGCGCTCGGCCTCGGCGGCGTCGATCGCCTCGACGGTGATGTCGCGCTCCAGGACGTCGGACAGCACGTCGAGCTGCTCGCGGAAGGTGAGGGACTGGCCGCCGGTGAGGGTCACCGTGCGGCCCTTGAGAGCGGTGCCGCTCAGGGCCTCGACGGCGATGTCGGCGATGTCCTCGGGGTGGATCGGGGCGAGGTGCGCGTCGGGGTACGCGAGTTGGACGGGCAGCCCCTGACTGATCGGGTGGACCCAGCCGAACGCGTTGCTGTCGAAGGCGCCCGGGCGCAGGACGGTCGCGGTCAGGTCGGAGGCGGCCAGCGCGCGCTCGACGCGGAGGTGCTGCGCGGCGAGCGGGTTGGTCTCCGGGTCGGGCACCAGGACCGAGGACGAGGAGAGCAGGACGACGTGTTCGACACCGGCCGCCCGGGCGGCCTCGACGAAGTCGTCGATGCCCTCCGGGTTGGAGTAGAGGAAGACCTGGCGCGCCTCGGCGAGCGCCGGGGCGAAGGTCTCCGGCCGGTCGAGGGCGAGTTCGACGGTGGCGACCCCGGCCGGGACGGTCAGTTCGGTCGGCCTGGTGCTGGCGGCGCGGACCGGCAGGCCTGCGGCGTGCAGGCGGTCGATCACGGTCTTGCCGATCCGGCCGCGGGCGCCGGTGATGAGAACGGTCATGGGAAACCCCCCGGGTGTCGTGACGTTGACTGCCGACGGCCTCGAACATTGCCCGACCATCGGCATATGCATGCTTACATGCATGTAATTGAACGTCAACACATGCCTTCGTATGGTCACCGACCCTAGGATGGGCGCATGAGGACGAACGACACCCCCCAGGAGCCCCAGCAGCCCCCGGAGCTGCCGGAGCTGCCGGAACCGACGGCCGAGGACCTGCTGGACGCGGTCGGCCCGGCGTTCGGCAAGCTGCGCCGCACCGCCCTGCTGGACGTCGAGAACCCGATCTCGGCCAAGGACCTGAACCGCACCCTGGTGCTCAATCACGTCCTGGAGCACACCCGCGACTCCGACAAGGAGATCACCGTCGGCGCCCTCGCCGAGATCCTCGGCGTCGACCCCTCGGTGGCCAGCCGGATGGTCACCGACAACATCAAGGCCGGCTACCTGGTCCGCGCCGCCTCCCAGCACGACGGCCGGCGCACCGTCCTCCACCTCAGCCCCGCCGGGCTCGAATTGATGGCGCACTTCCGCCGCCACCAGCGCGCCGCGTTCGAGTACATCACCGCCGACTGGACCGAGGACGACCGTCTGGAGCTCGCCCGGCTGATGCTCAAGTACGTGGACTCACTGGGCCGGCTGAACGGACGCCGGCAGGCGAAGGGCTGAACCCGCACGGGCCGAACCCGCAGAGGCGGAACCCGCCGGGGCCGAGCCCGCGAGCCGGACCGGCTGGCGGGCGTCAGGGCAGCTCGGTGCCCGCCGCGCGCAGTTTCTGCTGGATCAGCGCGGTGAGCCTGGTCCAGCCGGGCCGCTCGTCCTCGCCGTGGTGGGTGAGCAGTTCGCGTCGGGCGGCGGCGTCGTCCTGCTCCTGAAGGCCCGTCAGGGTGGGCAGCAGGGACGGGTCGGCGAGGAAGTGCCGGGCCATCTCCTCGGCGAGTTCCTCGATCCGCGGATCGTCGGCGGCCCAGTTCCCGGCGCTCCAGGTGAGTTTCATCAGCGCGACGTGCCGGGGGTCGTCGAGGCCGTGCTCGATCTGGGCGAGGTAGTCGTCGAAGCCGTCCGGCATCAGCGCGCGGACCAGGATCAGCCCTTCCCGGGCGGTGGTCACGTCCTCGGCGGAGAAGCCCAGGTCGGGCATCCGGTCGAGGACCGCGCAGGCCCGGTCGGGCAGCAGCACCCGGTCTCCGGTGGCGAGGCGGCGCAGCGTGGCGCGGCGGGCGGTCAGTTCCTGGATCCGCCGGGTGAGGTTCTCCTCGACCCGGTCGAGCGCGGTCGAGAAGTCCTCGCCCTCGGCGTCCAGGATCGGGGCGATCTCCGCCAGCGGGACGCCCGCGCCGGCCAACGTGCGGACCTGGACCAGGCGCAGCAGTTCGGCGGTGCCGTAGCGCCGGTAGCCGGAGCTGTCGCGACGGGGTTCCTCGACCAGGCCGGTGCGGTGGTAGACCCGGACGGTCTTCACCGTGATCCCGGCGAACGCGGCGGCCCGGCCGATCGTGATGCCGTCTGTCATTCCGTCAGAAAAGCTCACTGTGCGGCGGGTTCGCAAGTCTCGCGGACGGCGGTGGCGACGGCCCGGAAGTCCTTGCGCACGATGGTGGTGTGCTTGCTCGGGACAGTGGCGCTGACCTGGACGTGCGGGTTGCGGGCGAGAATCGGGTCGAGGGTGGCGCGCATCGCGGTCAGGCCTTCCGCGGTGCCGCCGAGGCTGGCGCCGGTGGCGACCAGGAACCGCATCGGGAAGGTCACCAGGTCGAACACCGGGTCGCTGTCGGCGACGATCTCGTTCAGCTCGATGTTGACCTCGGCGTGCTGCCCGGCGGACATCCGGGCGGCCATGCCCAGCGGCCGGACCAGCGGCATGATCCACCCGAACCTCCGGAAGATGGTGCGGATCTGCTCCCGGCCGGCCTCCCGGCCGCCTTCGACGGTGGCCAGGTAGTCCCAGGGGTAGCCGCCGTCGACCATCACCGCGCCGGCCGTCCGATCCGGGTTGCGGGTGCCCCAGTGCAGGGCCAGCGCCGCGCCGTAGGACCAGCCGACCAGCAGCGGACGCCGGACCCCGGTGGCGTCCAGCACGGCGTCGATGTCACGCAGGCACGCCTCGAACGAGTAGTCGGCCGACTGCCTCGAGCGGCCGCGGGCCCGCTCGTCGAAGGTGATGTGCCGGTAGCCGTCGCCGAGTTCGGCGATGACGTGCCGCCAGTTCCGCTGCGTGGCGTAGGAGCCGTTGAGGTAGAGCACGGGCTGTCCGGGGCCGCCGGTGTCGGTGACGGCCAGCGCCGTGTCCTCCACCGGAACCAGTCCGGACCAGGCAGCCTTGCGGGACGTGGTGTTCGTGTTCTGCGTCATGCCTTCAGCCTGGGGCTTGACCTCGGGTCAAGGTCAAGCCCCGCTTCCGGTCACCATGCGGCGGCCGGCGGCGGCACGACGTCGAGCTGCTGCCAGGCCGCGTCGAGCCGGGCCAGCCGTCCCACCGCGGCGACACCGCACAGCCCGGCGATCCGGCCGTCGCGCAGTTCCAGCACCACGACGCCCCGCACCCGGCCGTCGACCACGGCGACCACCGCCGGCCCGCCGTTGACCTGCGCGATGTGCAGCGCGGGGGCGCCGCCGGCCAGCCGGATCTTGGCGGGGGTGGGCCGGAACCCGGCCCGCACGTTGGCGGCGATCTGTTCGCGACTGGTGAGCCGCAGCAGCCGCCTGGCCAGGCCCGCGCCGTCGGTGACCGCGGTGGCGTCGGCGGTGAGCATCGCCACCAGCTGGTCGACCCGCCCGGAGGTCGCGGCGCTCAGGAACTCCTCGACCACCCGCCGCGCGGCCGCCGGGTCGGTCTCCGCGCCGCCGCCGCGGTGCTCGGCGGCGACCCGGCGACGGGCCCGGTGGACGTGCTGCTGGCTCGCGGCCTCGCTGATGTCGAGCATCCCGGCGATCTCGGCGTGCGGGTAGGAGAACGCCTCGCGCAGCACGTACGCGGCCCGCTCGACCGGCGCGAGGCGCTGCATCACGGTCAGCACGGCCAGCGACACCGACTCGCGCTGCTCGAAGGTGTCGGCCGGGCCGAGCATCGGGTCGCCCTGCAGCAGCGGTTCGGGGAGCAGCTCGCCGACCGCCCGCTCGTGCCGGGCGCGGGCCGAACGCAGCTGGTCCAGGCAGAGGTTGGTGACCACCTTGGTCAGCCACGCCTCGGGCACCTCGATGCGGGCGCGATCGGCGGCCTGCCAGCGCAGGAACGCGTCCTGCACGGCGTCCTCGGCATCGGCGGCCGAGCCGAGCAGACGGTACGCGAGCGAGGCCAGCCGGCCCCGGCTGGCCTCGAATCGGTCGACGGCGACGCTGTCCATGCACAGCAACTTAGGCGGCGCTCCGCACCGGGCCCCGCGCGGGGGTCTGCACCGCGGTCTGCGCGGGGGGCTGTGCAGCGGTCTGCGCGGGGGTCTGTGCAGCGGCCTGCCCCTGGGCCTGTCCAAGGGTCTGCGCGGGGGCGGTCGTCAGGTGGCGCCGGCGATTGGGCAGACCGTTGGTCGGGTGCGCGACGGCCCACGCGGAGAACTTGAGGACGCTCGCCTTGAACCCGACGGCGGTCCGGCCGCCCAGGTACCAGGACTTGGAGCGGACGTCGGCGTCCACCATCTGCACGATCGCGTCGCGCTGCCCGAGGCTGATGTGGTTGCCGACGTACTTCATTGCGGCGAGCGGGACTTCACGGCCCGTCAGGCGCGCGACGATCGACGAGACGGCCTGGCCCGCGGTGAGGCCGGCCGAGGCGCAGGACATCGGCAGCGGGCGGCCGTTGGTGCCGATCGCGTGGGCGCAGTCGCCGACGACGTAGACGTCCGGGTGCGAGACGGAGCGCATGGTGCGGTCGACCAGGATCCGGCCGTCCGCGGCGACCTCCAGGCCGCTCGCCGCCGCCATCGGGTGGACGGCGAAACCGGCCGTCCAGACGGTGACGTCGGCGGGCAGGATGCTGCCGTCGGCGGCGATCGCCCGGCCGGGTTCGACGGCTTCGACCGCGGTGTGCTCGCAGACGGTGATGCCGAGCCGGGCGTAGGACCGGCGCAGGTGGCGGCGGGCCTTCGGGGAGAGCCAGGCGCCGAGCTCGCCGCGGGCGGCGAGGGCCACCTTCAGGTCGGGGCGGGCCTCGGCGATCTCGGCGGCGGTCTCGATGCCGGTCAGCCCCTCCCCCACCACCAGCACGGCGGCGCCCGCGCCCAGGCCGGCCAACCGTTCGCGCAGCCGCACCGCGGAGGGCAGCCCGGTGACGTCGTGTCCGAACTCCGCCACACCGGGGACGTCACGCCGGTCCACGGTGCTGCCCAGCGCGTACAGCAGGGTGTCGTAGCCGAGTTCGGCGTCGCCGTCCTCGTCGGTGACGGCGACGGTCCGGCGCTCGGGGTCGAGGCCGGTGACCCGGGCCACCCGCACCCGCACGCCGGTGTCCTCGAACAGATCGGCGAGCGACCGGAACCCGACCGGGTGGCCGCTGGCGAGCTGGTGCATCCGCATCCGCTCGACGAAGTCGGGGGAGGCGTTGACCACGGTGATCTCGATGTCGTCGGCGGACAGCCGACGGGCCAGGCGGCCGGCGGCGAGGACTCCGGCGTAGCCGGCGCCGAGGACGACGATGCGGTGCCTCATGAGGTGCTCCTGTCTGGTTCGCGTGCCCTCTGAACGGGACGGCGCACCGATTGCTGACAGTAGCCCGCTGTGACACCCGTCACCCTGACGGCGCGTCAACCTGCCGGCCCCGCCCGGCCGTCGCCGACCAGCTGGCGAGCAGGGTGAGCGCGTCGGCGGCGGCGCTGCCCGGCGCGGCGCTGTAGACGACCACGCTGAGCCCGTCCCCGCCCGTCCCGCCCGCTTCCCCCATCCCGCCCGTGCCGCCCGTGCCGCCCGTGCCGCTCGGGAGTCGCATGCTCTCGTGGTCGAGTTCCAGCTCGCCGACCACCGGATGCCGGAACCGCTTGACGCCCTGCCGGAAGACGTGCACGTCGCGGGCGCCCCACAGGCTGCGGAACTCCTCGCTGCGGGTGGACAGTTCGCCGATCAGCCGGACCAGCTCCGGATCGTACGGGTTCTTGCCGGCCGCGACCCGGAGCACGCCGACCGCGTTGCGCGTGACGCGGTCCCAGTCGGCGTAGAACCGGCGGGCGGCGGGGTCGAGGAAGGCGAACCGGGCGGTGTTCGGCGAAGCGGTGGGGTCGGCGAACATCGGGGCGAACAGGGCCCGGCCGAGCGGGTTGGCGGCCAGTGTGTCGAGCCGGTCGTTGGTCACGAAGGCCGGCAGGTCCGGCATGCCCTCGATGATCCGCCGTACGCTCGGCCGCACCACCGACGTACCGCCACCTCGCCCGGCCCGCACCCGGGTTGCCGGGCCACCGGCCGCGCGGGCCAGGTCGTACAGGTGCATGCGTTCGGTGTCGTCCAGGCGCAGCGCCCGGGCGACGGCGTCCAGGACGCTGTCGGAGACGCCCTTGAGGTTTCCGCGCTCCAGCCGGGTGTAGTACTCGACGCTGACCCCGGCGAGCATCGCGACCTCGCCGCGGCGCAGCCCCGCCACCCGCCGCAGGCCGTACACCGGCAGCCCCGCCTGCTCGGGGGTGATCCGGTCGCGGCGGGTGCGCAGGAACGCGGCGGCTTCTTCCCGGTTGTCCATGCCCACCAGCCTAGGCAGGCCCCGTCGCTGGTGGGGGTCCCTGCCAGTACCCCTCACGGCGCGGCCTCCCACCCCGCGGCCGCCCGGTGTTGTCTGGGCCCTACCACCGACCGAGGAGACCCGATGGAATTCACCACCCTGAACAACGGCGTGCAGCTGCCCAGCATCGGCCTGGGCGTCTTCCGGATGACGGACGAGGAGGTCGCCCGGACCGTCCCCGCCGCCCTCGACGCGGGCTACCGGATGATCGACACCGCGTCCCGCTACTACAACGAGAAGGCGGTGGGCGCGGCGCTACGGTCGCACGGCATCCCGCGCGAGGAGGTGTTCGTGACCACCAAGCTGTGGTTCAAGGACTACGGCTACCAGAAGACGAAGCGGGCGTTCCAGGTCTCGCTCGACAACCTGGGCCTGGACTACCTCGACCTGTACCTGATGCACCAGCCGTTCAACGACTACTACGGCGCCTGGCGGGCGATGGAGGAACTCCTCGACGAGGGCCGCGTACGGGCCATCGGCGTCTCCAACCTCTACTCCGACCGCTACCTCGACCTGATCACCCATCACCGCGTGGTGCCCGCCGTCAACCAGCGCGAGGCCCACCCGTTCCACCAGCAGGTCGAGGCCAAGGCGCTCCAGGACCGCCACGGCACCGTCCTGCAGGCCTGGGGCCCGCTCGCCCAGGGCAACCCCGACCTGTACTCCCACCCCGTCCTCCGGCACATCGCCGCCGCCCACGGCCGGTCGATCCCACAGATCGTGCTGCGCTGGCTGCTCCAGCGCGGCATCCCGCTGGTGGCCAAGAGCACCGACCCCGCACGGCTGCGCCAGAACCTCGCCGTGTTCGACTTCCACCTCACCGCCGACGACATGGCCGCCATCGCCCAACTCGACCGCCGCCAGCCCGGGTTGGGCTTCACCCACCAGGACCCGCAGATGCTGGAGCTCCTCCTGAAGTACGCGTAGCCGCCCTTTTGACACGGTGGCCGGTTTCCCTGCACTCCCCGCCGGGACCGAAGAGCGGAGCCCGACCGACGGACGGAGCCCTACCGAGGAACGGAGCCCGACCGATGGACGACCCGGACCGCGAGCACTGCGGCGGGCGCTGGGCGGACCGCACCTGGCGCAACGCCCCGGGCCCGTTCTACGGCGCGTGCTCGGCCCGGCGCATGCTCGGCCCGGCGCACGATCAGCGCGGCCAGTCCGGGGCGGGGTCCTCGTCGAGCAGCGGACGGATCGCGCCCAGGACCGCGCCGATGCAGACGTCGCGCAGCTCGGCGCGGGTGCAGTTCGGCTTGATCAGCCAGTCCACGCACAGGACTTGAACGAACACCAGCCAGCTCTTCAGCGCGCCCGACACGGCCTCCCTGGTCCGGCCGCCGGTGGGCGGCAGCGCACCGAGCAGCCGCTCCCGCAGGGCGTCGAGCTCCTCGTCCATGATCGTCCGGACCACCCGGTCGCCGGCCAGCACCCGGTTCGCCGCCAGCACCGTGTTGCGGTTCTCGGCGAAGTACTCGATGTGCGCGTCCAGCCCCTCGGCGAGCTGCTTGACCAGGGAATCGGCGGGATCGAACCGGGCCTTGGCGAGCAGCTGGTCGGCGACCTGCTGGTACAGGGCCGCGAACAGGTCGCGCTTGCTCGGGAAGTGCCGGTAGAGCAGCGCCCGGGAGACGCCCGCACGCTCGGCGACGTCCTCCATGAGCACCTCGTCGTACGCCTGCGCGGCAAAGAACTGGGCCGCGACGGCGAGAAGTTGGGCGCGGCGGTCGGCGGGGCTGAGACGTTGACGGGGAGGCACCCCGCCATGCTACTTGACACGCGTCTACTAGCGGCGCGTAGCCTGACTCCGCCGGTTGACACACGTCTACTTAGGCCCGCCGGCAGCTGCTTGACGCCTACTCATGCCCACTCATGCCTACTCATGCCTACTGACAGGGGGTGGCACCGTCATGACCAAGACCAAGGCACTGCGCTGGCTCATGCTGGCCATGGGCTGCGCCTGCGTGGCGATCGGACTGTTCCACGTATTGCTCGGCAACGCCGCGATCCCGGGCGAGAGTTCGGCCGACGCCACGATGGACAGCCTCGGCCGGTTCTTCGGCGCGATCTTCGCCGGCTACGGCTTCGCCTGGCTCCACGCGGCCCGACAGACGCCGATCCGCCCAACTGCCGTACGCGGACTGGCCGGCATCCTGCTGCTGGGCGCCCTCGGACGGCTCCTCTCGCTCGCCGTGCACGGCTGGCCGCACTGGTTCCAGGTGGCGCTGACCGTCAGCGAACTGGCCCTGCCGCCGCTCTTCCTCTGGCTGGCCCGCGGCGCCGAACAGCCGCCCCGGCCGGCGGAACGCGAGCCGAGTCCGCGGTGACTCCACCGCGTCCCGACCCGGCGAGACCCGCGCTCCACGGCGAGAGCCGCAGAAGGCGGGCCGCCGGCCGCTGACGCCGGACCGAACGTCCCGACGCCCCGACTGTCCGGCCCACTGAGCACCGAGGGCCGGACAGTCGGGGCGTCGGAGCAGGTCAGACCGGGTTGGACGGCTCTGCCGCGCGGGGCCGGCGGACGAGGTGAACCGTTCCCGCCACGGCAGCCGCACCGACGAGCGGGGCGAGGCACAGTCCTGCGAACCAGACCACCAGGTACTGCTTCTCGGAGCTGTCAGCCGCCGCGAACGCGACGTGCAGCAACCAGGGCAGGGTGGCGCACACGACTCCGACCGCCCGAAGCCCGTCCGGCCGTCGGCCGGACAGACGCAGCATCAGCACCACGGCCGTCACCGCGCACAGCCAGATCGGCAGCAGGCCGGCGGCCGACGTCTTCACCCCGACGACGGACAGCAGGTCGAACTGGCTCACCACGATCACCGGCAGCCCGACGCCCAGCGCGAGGCCCGCGATCTCCCACCGCCCCTTCCGCGTGACGTCCACCAGGCCGGACGGCGCGAGCAGGACCAGCACGCCGACCACCGCCAGGCCCACCAACTGGCCGACCTGCCACAGCGCGTACAGCGGGTCCCAGCACTGGACGCCGATGCCGATCAGCGCGGCGAGCGCGCCGGTGGCCCGGGCGAGCCGCCACCGGCCCGCGACGGCGAACGCGAGGGCGAGGATCCACGGCAGGTTCCCGGCCAGCAGCAGGGCCGCGGCCAGCAGGGCGGAGCCGAGGCCGAGGTTGGGGAACGGGTACCGGATCCGGTGGACCGTCTCGTGCAGCTGCGGCAGCAGGAAGTACAGGCAGCAGCCGGCGGCAATGGCGAGGGCGACCGGCGCCGCGCCCGCGAGTACCCGCCCGGCCGGGTCGGTGGGGCCGATGCGGAACCTCAGCCGCAGCGCGTGCGTGGCGAGGTCGAAACGCTCGCGGAGCATCGCGCGACGGCTCAGCCCCTCGATGGTCTCGCTGAACACGGTGGCTATGTCCTCGCCGTGAGCGGCCCGGTAGCGGGCCGGGTAGAGGCTCATCAGCAGGCGGCCGGTGCGCGGCACTTCGTGGGCGGTCATGCGGTGGCTCCGTTCGGACGCAGGCGCGCGATGGCGAGTCGACGGTCGGCCTCGGCGACGGCCAGGCGGAGCCGGTCGGTCTCCTCGGCCAGCAACTGCTGACCCTGCCCCGTGAGCGAGTAGGTGCGGCGCAGCCGTCCGCCGACCACCTCCTCGCTCTCGATCCCGACCAGACCTTGCTGGAGCAGCCGGTCGAGCGCCGTGTAGAGGGTCCCGGTGCTGAGCCGGGTGCGGCCGCCGGAGATGGCCAGCACTTCCTGGATGATCGCGTACCCGTGCTTGGGGGCATCGGCCAGCGCGGTGAGCACGAGCCTTGTCGGTTCGCGAAGTTGACGGTCAGTCATGCGCCGATGATAGGTCCACTGTCGCCATATGTCGACTACTTACCCATCGGCTCCACCAGGGCCTGGACGCCCGGCCGGCCTGCCGCCGCCCCTGCCGGCAGGGACCGCCCCCGCCTCCCGAGCGGAGCGTCGCGAACACTCGACCCGGACCCGGACCCGGACCCGGACCCGGCTCGGCATCTCGGCCGGCCCGACCCCGACCCCGAGGGCTGTGCGGCGGGCATGAAACAGGAGCACCGCCGCCCACTCCCGCAATCGGCGCGGCACCGGCCACCCGGAACCACGATGGACGAGACCGCCGACCTCGACCGTCGACCTCGACCGCCGCCCGCACCGCCCTCGCGTGCAATCCGGGCGCCTCCCGGTCGCACTCGGCAACGCCCCGACCGAACGAGAACCGGCCGCCGACCGGCACTCCCGCTTCCACGACTGCCACCCCAGCGCGCACGGGGACGACATCGAACACGCCCTGAACGCCCTTCAGAGCTCAGCGACCGTCGCCGCCCGCCAGGACGTCCGGACCGAGGCACACGCCTCGGCCTCGCCATCCACACCGGCGCGGCTCCACAGCAACGCGGCCGCCGGGAACCTGTTCACGACCGCCCGAACCGTTCCACCACCGGCCCGTCGCGGCACCCCTCACCGATCCCGTCACGCGATGACTTCCCGCTCCCCGGGACCTGCCGGACCGCGTCCCAGCCCGGCAGGCGGGCCAGGTGACGCCACTCCCCGACGAAGCTCCCGAGACACGCGAAATCATCACTCACAGTAGCGTTACAACCGCCCTTCGTGACCATAGTGTGCAGGTATGAGACGCCCACACCCCGCGGTTCGCGCAGCGTGCGCCGTCGCCCTGAGCTCCGGTCTGACCCTGGCCGTTCCGGCCGCCTCCACCGCCCGGCCCCTGCCGCTGACGGCGAATGCCGCCGGCGAAACGCTGGACCTCGTCTTCACGGGCAACCCCCAGTCCGTCACGGTGCCCGACGACGTGTGCCAGGTGGACGTGACCGCTTTCGGCGGGGCCGGCGGCGCAGCGGTCTACGGGTCACCCGGCGGCCTGGGCGCCGAGGTCCACGCGACGCTGGACGTCCACGGCGGCCAGCTGCTGACCGCGAACGTGGCCGGAGCCGGGAGCGGCGGCAGTCTCACCGACGGCAGCCCGCCGCACGGCGGGTACGGTGGCGGCGGCCAGGGCGGCGCCTACAACAACGACCCGATGCCCGGCAACGGCGCCACCGCGGCCGGCGGGGGCGGGGCAACAACCGTCGCCCTCGACGGCACCACGGTCATCGTCGCGGGCGGCGGAGGCGGCGGAGCCGGCAGCTTCTCCGACAACGGCACCGGCCGGGGCGGCGACGGCGGCCAGAGCGGCGAGCCCGGCCAGACACCCGCCACCCCGGGGGCCGGTCACGGTGGCGCAGCGGGCGGCGACGGCGGCAGCGGCGGTGACGGTGGGACCCCGACGATCCCCGGTGACCAGCCGGGCGTGGCAGGCGGCGCCGCGAACGGCATGATCGGCGGCGACGGCGCGCTCGACGTCGGCGATCCCCACATGGGCACCGGCGGCGGCGGTGGCGGCGGCGCCCACGGCGGCGGCGCGGGCGGATCCTCCACCGGCAGCACCCTCGACGGCGGGGGCGGCGGAGGCGGCTCCAGCCTCGGCCCCGCCGGATCCCGGTTCACCACGGGCGCACGCAGCGGCAACGGCGAAGTCCAGCTCCAGTGGCTGCCCTGCGGCCCCGGCCCGAGCCCGTCACCGAGCCCGAGTCCCACCGCCCCCGAGCCCGGCCCCACCGGCGAGACCCCCACCGCCACGGAACCGTCGGACCACCCGACAGCTCCCGCCCTCCCCGACACCGGCACCTCCACGACCGGCCCCCTGATCACCGTCGCCGCACTGGCCACCACCACCGGCACCGCACTGCTCCACCTCGCCCGGACCCGCCGCCGGCACTGACCCCCGGCGTGCGGCACCGCCGTCCGGCAACAGCGGCGGCCGTCGAAGTGTTGACCGTCCCCACCCCGACCAGGGTGGGTCCGGTCCGGCGGACGCGACGGTGGAACGCTGGTGCGATGTCGCCGGTCCCCGCCGAGCCGAACACGCCGCTCACCCAGTCCTGGCTGGACCCTGCCGTTCCTTCACCGGGCCGCAGTCCCTGCGGATGTGACGCCGCCGCTGCCGCCCGGGACCGCGCTGGACACGTACAACGGGCTCACCTACATCAGCCTCGTCGCGTTCCGGATGCACCGGACGGGCTTGTCCCGGACGCCGGGCCTCCCGCACCTCGGAACGTCCCCGGACACCACCGTGCGGCCCCACCCGGTGGACCGGCACGGCCGGTGCGGCGTGGCATCCCGCTCGCCGGAAGCCTCCCGACTGCTGCCGGCGGCCGCCGGCCTGCCCTCACCCACCGGCCCACCGGCCCACCGGCCCACCGGCCCACCGGCCCACCGGCCCACCGGCGAGTGTGCTGCACTCCCCCGCCGCCCTGGTCCAGTTCGACCGCCCATCCATCCCGAACGGGCCTGACCTGGTTCGGAGTTGCTGCACCCACCGCAGATCACGGCCCCCGCCACCGCCCTACTGACCGACCATCAGACCGCGTGCCCGAGGATCCAGAGATAGTTGTCGATGCATCCCGCCGCCGTAAGTCTCGGTGCCGGTGAGCACCTGAGCGATCCGGCAGGCCTCTTCGATCCGGGCGACCTCTCACAACGCCGCCCGGCCGATCGTCAACAATGATGCGATGCGCAGAGCAGCACAACGCAGGCCTTGTCGCTCGACTTCACATCGACCCTGTCCTGACCCACCCTGTCCTGCCCTACCCTGCTCTTCTCCCCTCCGCCCTTCCCCTCCCTCCCCTCTCCCTGCCGACCTCAGTGCCCGGCGTGGTGCACGAACACGTAGGTCTCCCGGTCCAACTCGCTCACCTCGACGCAGAACGCGGCCGGCACCCGAATGTGCGAGCGCAGCAGATCGGTGACCCGCACGGACAGCTCGGTGCGGGCCTCGACGCTGCGCCCCGCCAAGATCTTGATCTCGACGAGAACGACCGCCTCGCCCGACGAACCGTCACCGACCAGGTGCGCCACCGCCGGCCGCACCAGTGTCTTGCAGTCGGCGGTGGCCGTGTCGATCACCTCGGGGATCAGCTGGTGGACCTCCTTGGCGAACGCCGTCGCGTCGAAGTCGATGTCCGGCGAGTGGTCGATCAAAATCTGCGGCATGGCGGGATTCCTCCTGGACGTGCGGCGGCCCGGGGCTCTCCCGGGGACAGCAGCGACCGTGATCGAAAACATAGCCCCGCAATGTCGTCTGCGGCAGGCATACTGGCGCAATGTCCGACCATCGCCCGCCCGATGCCATCGAGCCGCCGGACCCCTTCGAAGGTCTGGTCCTGGACGAGGATTTCGTCCGCTCTGCCACCGTGAGCGAACCGTCCGCGCGGGCCCGGATGCTGGCCGAACGCTGGCGCCACGATCCGCCCGTCGACCCGGGCGGCCGCCGCTGGTCACCCGGATCGGTCCCGCCCCGCCGCAGCGGCCGGGCCCGCCGCCGGCTCCACCTCCCCCTCCGCCACCGCGTCCGGAGCACCGATCGGGACCAACTCCCTTACCGCACCGGCCGCTTGGGACACCTGCGCCGGTTTGGCGCGCTCAGCCGGGGCGAACAGTGGACGGCCGTCCTCGGCCTGCTGATCGTCCTGCTGGTGGTCGGCGGGATCCTGTTCGAACCGCAGCGCGCCCACACTCCGCAACTGACCCGCCCCGCAGGCGACCCCGGCAGCCCCTCACCTTCCACGGACCGTGCGCTGCCCGGCGGCGGCGTGTTCCCCGGCAGCCGATGCGGAACGCACGGCTACCACCGTTTCCCGACCGCACCCGCCTCGCTCAGCGTCGACGGCTCGTCAGGACCGGCACTGCTACTGGCCACTTACGGCTACCAGCGCCTCGGCACCGACCAGCCCGGCGAATTTGCCTTCGACCTCCGCCTCAGCTCGGGCTCCGAAACGCCGATGACACTGTCCGCACCACTCGGCACCGACGGCGTGGCCGTGGAAATCGAAGGCCCGGACGGCCTGGTGGCCGGCGCATACGGACTCCCCGCAACAGTCGAGGACGCATCGCGCGCCGCCGACGGCCAGAACTGGCTGATCTCCTCCTACGGCACAGTCGCCCATGTCGTACTCCCGATGGCAGCACTCTGCCCCGGCATCGACGCACAGACCCTCGCCGCCGGACTGATGCTCCGCACCGACGGCCGCAACACCATCACCGGCCCCGCGCCCTACACCCTCACCGTCTCGGTCTCCGACCCGAAGGTCGCCGAACTGCGACGCACCACCGGAACACAGCCACAGGGCGAGGTGCTGTCGGCCACCAACCAGATCCCAGTACACGCATCCAAGCCCGTCTGACCCGCCGCCCACGCCCAGGCCCAGGCCGCATGACCTGGGCCTGGACTCGACACTCGGCACTCGGTGCTCGCGCTGCAAAACCTGGCCCACGAGCCCTCGGGACAGCGGTTCACCAGTCGATGTCCGGTTCGGGGTGAGGTTGGAGCGGGACGCCGGTGGCGGGCATGCGGTTGGCTACTGCTCCGTGGTGAAGGTGCCGGTGTCGATCTCGGTGAGGATGTCGAGCTTGGGGAGGCGTTTCAGTTTGGCTCGGGTGCCTTCGATGTTCTTCGGCGGGGGTTCGTGGTCGAGGGCTTCGCGGACGTCGCGGGCCCGAAGGGGGTTGGTGGCGTCGTTGAGAACGGCGAGGATGCGCGGGTGGTCCGGGTGGTCCGGCAGGTTGGGCGGGGAGGGGTGGGTCGGGAGGCGGTCGGCGAGAGCGATGACGGTCTTGCGGGTGATCGCGAGGTGTTCGAGCAGAGTCTGCGTCTCCCGGAGTCGGCCGTGCAGTTCCTCGATCTGCACGCGGAGGTCGTCGGCCACGTAGTGGGCGGCCTTCTCCTGGAGGTCGAGTGCGTCGAGGAGTGGCTGGATGTTCACGCCGTCACCACTTTCGGGTCGCGCCGGGCGGATGTGTTCGCGCCGGTGAGACGGCGGGCCATGACCTGGGTCGTCGCCCGGTGGGCGCGGGAGGCGGCGGAGGCCGGGCGGTGCTCGCAGTCGCGGACCGGACGCCGGTGCGGTAGCAGGATCCCGCAGGTCTGGTCGGCCCTCCGGCGTTTCGGCTGCGGGACGAACCCCGCCCGGTGCGGGTTGCGTTCGACGTTCTCGACGTCGATGCCCACAAGGCCGCCGTGCGCGGCGACCTGCTCCTTGAAGCCTTGGCCGACCGGGGCCTTACGGACGCTGCCGCCGGTGTCCTCCACGACGTGGTCCAGCAGGGCGGCGTCCGCGGCACTGCCGTGCGTGTTCGCGGCCCGGACAATGACGGCGACGACCGGTCCGAGGACGTCCACGGCCAGGGCCCGCCTGCGGCCCGGCACTCGTTTCACCGGGCCCCGGCCGGCCGTGGAGGCGGGCACCCCGGCGGCCGCGTGGACACCCAGCGTGTCCGGCACCACCAGGGCCGGATCCTCTGATCGGCGGACCCGCTCACGGACCTGGCAGCACAGGAGTTCATGGACGACCCGGCCGGTCCCGTCGTCCCGCCGCACTGCGAACCAGTAGTACGTCGCACTCCTCGGCGACAGGCCGTGCGGGAGGCAGGCCCACCGGCAGCCGGTCCGGCCCCGGTGGAGGATCGCGTTCACGATCTCCCGCATCGAATAGACGCCCTGATGGCCGCTCACCGACCGGCGCCGGCCCCTCCACGCAGTCAGCACCGACTCGACAAACGACCACTGCACGTCCGTCAAGTCGCTCGGGCAGGGCTTGGATTCACTCACGCCACCACCTCAACAGAGCACCACCCCCGGACGGGCGGACTCCGCCCCTCCCCCACACCATCAGGTGACGGCAGAATCGGTCAAACTATCACGAATCACCCTCTCAAGCCTCTCCGCTCCACAAGGGGTTGACCACCGGCCGGCGGTAGGGATAACCCCACCCCGAACCCTCCAGTCCACTGTATGGCTGGTGACCTGCAGTTTTCCTAGCGTTGGCGATGCTCCGGAAGCGAGGACCACCGGGGCGTCACCTCCGAGGAAGGCTTCGCCATGTCGCCCCGCCTGCGCCGTTCCCAGTCCGGCAGGCCTGCCCAGTCCGCCTCCTCCGCCGCTGTCGCCGCGCCCGGGCCGTCCTGGCCGAGCTCCGCCGCGCCGGCCACTGGGACGATCGCTGGGCCGATCGTCGGGCTGCCCGCGTCCGGGATGTCCGCCTCCGGGGTGCCGCCGGACGGCCGGCCCGCCCTCGAAACACCGGCGGTCGAACTGCGTGGGGTGCGCCGGAGCTACGGTCGCGGGACGGGTGCGGTGCACGCCCTCGGCGGGGTCGACCTGGCACTCGCCGCGGGCACTTTCACTGCCGTGATGGGCCCGTCCGGATCCGGCAAGAGCACCTTCCTGCAGTGCGCCGCCGGCCTCGACCGGCCCGACGCGGGGCAGGTACTGCTGGCCGGGCAAGTGATCAGCTCGCTCGGGGAGGACGCGTTGACCAAGCTCCGGCGCAGCCGAATCGGCTTCGTCTTCCAGGCGTTCAACCTGCTTCCGTCGTTGACGGTCCTTCAGAACGTTCTGCTCCCGCAGCGTTTGGCCGGCGGCCGGCCGGACAAGGCCCGCGCCCACGAATTGCTCGCCCGAGTGGGCCTGGCCGAGCACGCCTCCCGTCGGCCCGGCCAGCTCTCCGGCGGACAGCAACAGCGGGTCGCGCTGGCCCGGGCGCTGATCACCCGGCCCGACGTGGTCTTCGCCGACGAGCCGACCGGCGCTCTCGACACTGGCAGTGCGCACGAAGTCCTCGGGATGCTGCGCGGTGCGGTGGACAACCTGGGCGCAACGGTGGTGATGGTCACGCACGACCCGGTGGCAGCGTCCTTCGCCGACCGGGCGGTCTTCCTGGCCGGCGGCCTCCTCGCGGGCGAACTCCACCACCCCGACCCGCACGCGGTCTCCGATCGGATGCTCGCGCTCGCCACCCTGCCCGCCCGCTCTCCCGTAGCTGCCTCCACCGCCCCTTCCCACGCTCGGAGTTGACCGCATGGCCGACGTCTCGACCCGCGCCTCCGCACCTTCCCGGCAGACTGCCACCCGCAGCCGTTCCCGCTCCCACCCCCGTTCCCCGAGGTCGACCGCATGACCAACGGACTGGCCCGCGCCGCCGTGCGCTTCCGGCCCGCATCGTTCGCAGGCACCTTCCTGGCGTTGCTGTTCGCCTCGGCGATCGTGACCGCGTGCGGCGTGCTGCTGCAGACCGGGCTGACCGCGACCGTCAAGCCCGACCGGTACGCGGATGCGCTGATCGTGATCTCCGCCGACCAGCAGGTGAAAGTGACGGTCGTTCACGGCAAGGAGCCGGACACGATCTCCCAGAATCTCCCCGAACGGGCCCGGCTGGACGCTTCGTTGACGGCTGTCGTGGCTGCCGTCCCGGGTGTCGGGCAGGTGCGACCCGACTCGGCGTTCCCGGTGTCGGCCGGCCGCTCCGGCCTGCCGACGCTCACCGGGCGTGGCTGGTCCGCGCTCGGTATCGCCCCGGGCGAGCGGCTCGTCGAAGGCCGTGCCCCGGCCGACAACGAGCTGGTGCTCGACACCACCAGCGCAGGCGCCGCCCACCTCGCCCCCGGCGCGGACCTCACCGTCGACACTCCCACCGGTACCGCCTCCTACCGGATCTCCGGCCTGGCCGAGGCCCAGCCGGGCCGGGCTACCGTCTGGTTCTCGGACGGCACCGCCGACCGGATCTCCGGCCGCCCGGGCCGGATCGATGCCCTCGCCGTCCAACCCTCGCCCGGCACCGAACCGAGCACACTGGCCGGCGCCCTGCGCCGGGCGCTGAATGAGAAGGAACCGGACCAGCAGGCGCAGGTGGCGACCGGCCAGCAGCGCGGCGCGGTGGAGCAGCCGGCGCTCCTCGGGGCAAAGGATGTCCTGGCCGGGATCGGCGGGTCGTTCGGCGGGACGGCCACGATGGTCGCGGTGTTCGTGCTGGCGAGCACCATCGCGCTGGCCACCGGTCAGCGGGCCCGCGAGTTCGCACTGCTGCGGACCATCGGGGCGACGCCCCGTCAGATCCGCCGTTCGATCGCCGCGGAGGCAGCGTTGATCGCTCCGGTTGCCGCTGCGATCGGCGTGCTGCCCGGGTTGGCGCTGGCCCATTGGTGGTTCGGCGAGCTGGTCACCCGTGGTGCGGTGCCTGCCGGGGTGTCGCTCGATGTCGGCCCGCTGCCGCTGCTCGTCCCGGTCGCCGCGTGCACGGTGACAGCGTTGGTGGCCGGTCTGGTCGCTGCCCGGCGCAGCGCCCGGCTGCGGCCGACCCAGGCGCTCGGCGAGGCTGCCGCTGGGCCCGGCATGCCGGGCGTGGTGCGAGCGGTGGTCGGTGTGCTGTTCGCCGCCGGCGCGATCGCACTGGCGGTGGCCGCGGCCAACCTGGCGGGTGCCACGGCCGCGAACCTGGCCCTGGGTGTGGTGATGTCCTTCCTGGTCGCAGTCGGGCTGCTCGGCCCGTGGCTGGTGCGCGGCGCGACCGCTCTGGTGGGTGTGCTGCTGCGCGCCGCCGGGGCGTCGGCCTCGCTGGCCGCCGACCATGCCCGGGCCGCCTCGCGCCGGCTGGCCTCGGCGACCGTCCCGATCGTGATGGTCACCGCGTTCTGCGGAACGCTGGTGTTCCTACAGGCCAGCCTCGAGCACGCTGCCTCCGTGCAGGTCCGCGAGGGCCTGAAGGCGGACCGGGTGGTCACCGCCGGGGCCGGGCCGGGACTGCCTGCGGACATCGTGCAACGCGCTGCCGGACTGCCGGGGGTGGACACCGCGATCGGTCTGCTGCCCACCGGCCTGGTGTACTCGTCGGCCGGCGCTCTCGGCACCGCCCCCGCAGAGGCGGTGGACGGCGATCCGGCCGCACTGGCGAAGGTGTTGGACCTGGGTGTGACGTCCGGTTCGCCGGCCGACCTGTCCCGTTCCGCCGACACGATCGCCCTGGATGGCCTGCTGGCCGAGAGCTTGCATGTGAAGGTCGGTCAGCGGGCGGCCTTGTGGCTCGGCGACGGCACCCGGGTCGAGCCGACGGTGGTCGCGATCTACCGCCGTGGGCTCGGCCTCGGGCAGGCCCTGCTGCCGAAGGCCGCTGTCGCCGCGCACACCGATTCGCCGTACCCGACCAGGCTGTTGGTCGCCGAGAACCCGGGCGCGGACAGGACCGCCACCGCGAAGGCTCTGTCGGCACTTTCCCCGGCGGGCCTGTCGGTGACAGGCCGTCAGGAGTACGCGGCACAGGCCGATCAGGATCGGAAGTTGAACGGCTGGGCGAACAACGTGATGGCGGGTGTGTTGGCCGGCTTCGCAGCGCTGACCGCCGTCAACACCCTGGTGATGACCGTGCTGGACCGGCGCCGCGAGATCGCCCTGCTGCGACTCGCCGGCACCACTCGCCGTCAGGTCCGATGGATGCTGCGCTGGGAGGCCCTGCTGATCGCCGCGATCGGCCTCGCGACCGGGACCGCGATCGCTTGGGCGACGCTCACCCCGATCACCCGCGCGCTCACTTCCGCCGCACCGCATGTCCCGCTCACCTCCGCCCTTCCGCTCGGTGCCACGGCCACCCTGCTCTGTCTGGCCGCGACCGCCCTCCCCGGGCGCGCGCTGCTGCGCACCCGTCCCACCACTGCACTCTGACCGCCACACCCGCGCGTTCCCGGTGGCCGCCCCTCTCCGGGGGCGGCCGCTGCCGCGTTTCCTGATGCCCATGCTCAGCCTTCCGTGATCGACCTCCGATGCGTCGACTGCCGTGCACCGCCTCGGACATCCGGACGTCGGACGTCCGGGTGCCGGGCGGCGGTCATGGTCGGCCGAGGAGTTGAGTGCCGGCCACGCCGCCGGTGCGGGCGGTGAAGAAATCGGTGAAGCCCCGGACGAATTCCTCCTCGGTGATCTGGCCGTCCCCGTCGGTGTCCAGCTGTCGGAAGCCGTGGGTGATTTCGGCCGGGTGGACGCGGGAGCCGCCGAACAGGGTGCGGTACTCGTCGACGCACAGCCGGCCGCTGCGGTCGACGTCGGCGGCGTGGAACATGGCGCGGACTGCGACGTGCAGGCCCTCCTCCAGGTAGCCGGGGTCGCGGTCGACTCCGGCCAGCATCGCGGTGACGAACTCCTCGCAGGAGATCTCGCCGTCGCCATTGGCGTCCATGGTGGACAGCAGGTGCCGCCACCAGGTGTCGAAGGCGCCGTAGACGACGGCCTCGGTCGCTTCGTCGCGCTCCAGCGGCCAGCAGATGTTGTGCGCCATGGCTTGGAAGTCCGCCGCCGTCAGGCGTCCGTCGCCGGTCTGGTCCATCACCTGGTGGTAGAAGGCGGCGATCCGGGCCGGCCGGTCGTCCCGCCGGGGCGTGCGCGGCGGCCGGGGTGGTTTGGCGTCGGCCGGCCGGGCCCGCTCGCCGCTGGGCAAGGTCCGGTAGCGGAGCCGGTCGGGCAGCCGCTCGACGATCAGGCGCGCACCACGGTGGACCGTCCAGGAGAGTACGGCAGCGCTGCGGCTGCGCGGCAGGCCGCACTTGGCCCGGAACTCCGCCGGCAGGTCGGCCAGGGTGAGCGCGGTGAGGAAGCGCGCCACGAGTCGGCGCAGCAGCGGCCAGGCGGGTCGGAGCCGGCCGAGGCGGCGCGGAGCGGGGGCGCGGGTGAGAACGGTGTACAGCATGTCCTGGGCGGCTTCGGTGAGTTCGAGGGTCTCCCGGATGGTGTCGCTGAGGTACCCGGGTACGTCGGCGGCGGTGGGTGGGAACAGCTCGTCGGGGAGCCGGAAGGCCGCACAGACCTCTCTGAACTCCCGGTAGAGCCTGTCCAGTTCGGCTGGGCTCAGCCGGTGCCCGGAGAGTGCCCGCAGGGCCGCCATGGCCTCGTACAGGGTGACCAGTACCCAGACCCGGACGGCGGGGTCGAGGGCCGTGAAGGAGCGGCCCCGGGTGTCGACTCCGGCGATCCGGCGGTGGCTGCGTTCGAGGCGTGCGATCTCGCGGTTGAGCGCCTCCTGGTCGGAGAAGAACAGTCGTCGTCCGCTGTCCATGGTGTGTTCGATCCGCCGCCAGGGGTGGCTGCGGTAGGTGGACAGTTGCTCGACTCCGGCGCCGACGGCGGGGTGCGCGTTCTGCAGGACGAGCAGCCGCCAGGCGACCAGGGCGATACGCCGCTCCCCAAGGGTGCGACGCAGCATCGAGTCCGCTTCCGCTCCTGCGGTGTGCGTCACAGGCCCTACCCCCTTTCGCTCCGGTGGCCCGACGGCCGCCCAGTGGCCGATCGGCTTCGGCCGTTTTTGGATGTCCCGAAGCCTATGGGCGGCCCCAAGCAGAACCTGCTGCTCCGGATCCCAAACCGCCCGGCAGGGTGAGTCGGTGGGCGATTCTTCGCCCGCAGGGGCGGTTCGGGAGCGATCGAAGTTGACGGCCCCTCATGCGCAAACGACGGCGAGCCCTACGGACAGGACCTTCCCTACTGACGGGTATTCAGCATGGAAAGCGGGAGGGCCGATTCGCAGACCTGCGGAAGTGGACGCGGAGGCCCTGACCTGATTACGGTCTGGCCTCAAACTCATTGTCGGATGATCACGCAAACGAACCCGTCCGACCGGAGCAGAAAGCAGGAGCCCCATGGCTTCCCATCGACGCCCGAGGCAACCGAGTCGCGCCCGCACTTACGTCCTGACCGGTGCCGCCGCCACCGCGGTCGCACTGTCGGCGCAGGTCAGCGCGCACGCCGCCCCCGCCAAGCCGAACAAGGACGAGGTGAAGGCGCAGGTCGACAAGCTGCTGGAGGAGCAGGAACAGGCGGCCGAGAAGTACAACGGCGCCAAGGAGCGGTCGGACCAGCTGCGCAAGCAGGCCGACCAGTTGCAGGACCAGATAGCGCGCGGCCAGGAGCAGTTGACCGAGCTGACCTCCGGGCTGGCCGCTGTGGCCGCCGACGAGTACCGGCAGGGCAGCCTCGATCCGTCCGTGCGCCTGATGCTCTCGTCCGATCCTGACAAGTACCTGGACCAGGCCTCGTCCTTCGACCAGGCCGCCAGCACCCAGGCCGACACCCTGAAGTCCATGGAGGACCAGCAGCGTCGACTGGAGCAGCAGAAGCGGGAGGCGGCGACGGTGCTGGCCGAGCTGGACGGCCAGACGCAGGCGCTGAACAACGCCAAGAGCACGGTCCAGTCCAAGCTCCAGGAGACGCAGCGCCTGCTGGCCACGCTGTCCGCGGCGGACCGGGCCGAGATCGTACGGGGCACCGACGGGTCGGCCTCGCGCAGTGCCACCCGGGTCGACCCGACCACCCTGCCGGCGGCCTCCGGCGCGGCCAAGGTCGCCGTGGACGCCGCGTTGCGCAAGCAGGGCGCGGACTACATCTGGGGCGCGAGCGGCCCGAACACCTTCGACTGCTCGGGCCTGATGGTGTGGGCCTACGCGCAGGCGGGCGTCTCGCTGCCGCGCACCTCGCAGGAACAGGCCACGGTCGGCACCAACGTCGGCACGGACTGGCACAACGCGCAGCCCGGCGACCTGGTGATCTACAAGGCCGACCGGGGCCACGTCGGCATGTACATCGGCAACGGCCTGGTGGTGCACGCGCCGAAGGCCAACGACGTGGTGAAGGTCATGAAGGTCGACGCGATCTCGATCAACATCATCCGTCGGGTCTGACCCACCGGGCCGAGGTCGCGGCACCTGATCGCCGATCAGCTCCTGGCGGGGGCGGGGCGGCGGTCGGGCCACTGTCCGGCGACGATCGAGGCCGGCGCGAGGGCGAAGCCCACCAGTTGGACCGGGCCGAGGGTCTGGTCGAGCACCACTACGCCGAGGACGGGCCACCAGCGGGGAGAGAAGCCCGAGCACCGCGACGTTGGTGACCGGAAGGCTGGTGACGCCCTGGCACCACAGGGCGTAGGTGAGCAGTCCGCCGATCAGGCCGAGCCACAGATGGCCGAGTGCGGCTCGCCCGTCGACGGCCGGCGGGGCGCCCTCGAACACAGGGAGGTCGGCGGGAGCAGGACCAGTCCGCCGGAGATGGGTTGCCATTCGGTGAGTGCGAGCGGGGAGACGCCTTCCGGGCGGCCCCGGCGCTTGGTGAGGGTGACGCCGAGCGCCATGGTGGCGGCCCTGCCGAGTCCGGCTGCCACGCAGACGGCGTCCAGGACGGCACTCGGGCCGATCACCACCAGTCCGACGCCGAGTACGCCGACCAGATCCCCACAGCAGCCTTCGGCCGGAGAGGCGTTGACGCAGCACGACCACGGCCAGCACCGCCACGATCACCGGCTGGGCGGCCGCGAGGTTCCGGCGACCCCGCCGGCAGGCGCTCGGCGGCGGTGAACAGCAGCGGCAGGAACAGCCCGATGTTCAGCCAAGCCGAGGACGGCGGCCCTCCCCCACCAACTGCCGGACGGCAGCGACCGGGTGACGGCCAGGGCGATCAGGCCGGCGGGCAGCGCGCGCAGCAGGGCGGCGAACATCGGATGGCCGGGCGGCAGCAGTTCGGTGGTGACCACGTAGGTGGTGCCCCACACCGCAGGGGCGAGCGCGGTCAGCGCGGTACGCGGACGGCTCGCGGTGGGCCGGATCCCCACCGTCACGGCCGTGGACATCCCGACCGGGCTGCGCGCTTTCCGCAGCCGCCACCCCCAAGTGCGGATCAGTCTGCGGGTCGGCGCTGGTAACAATCTGATCGAACAGGTCCGCCAGGGCGCGTTGGACGTGGCGCTCCTCGGTCTGCCCTGACCTTGCGCCCGCAGGAGGTGGCGTCCCGCGAGCCGGCGCGCGGCCGCCCGGTCGCGGTCGTGGCACCCGACCATCCGCTGGCCGCCCGAGGCCGGGTGAGCCTGCGTGCCCGGCCGCCGGGCCGTTCGTCGACCTGCCGGCGGGGACGGCCGGCCGGGCCCAGAGCGATCTGGCGTTCAGCGCGGCCGGCCTGGTCCGTGGCGTGGCGTTCGAGGCCACCGACGCCGCGTACCTGCCCCGGCCGGTCGGCCCGGGCCTGGCCGTGGCGATGCTGCCCGCAGGGTACGGCGACCGGTTGGCCGGCGTCGCCGCCGTCGAGGTCACGGATGCGCCGACCCGGATCGAGACGGTGGTGTGGAGTCGCTCGGGCCGGACGCCCGCCACCGAGGCCCTCCTCGATCTTCTGGGCATCCCGGCCGAGGCACCCACCGGCTGAATTCATCTGATCTGCTCGTCAGATGATGGACCGCCAGATCTCCGTCATGTGTCGCCACGTGTCCCCGCGTGTCCGCTCCGGCGATCCACTGGCGTGCCGTTTCCGCGCTGTGCTTACCTGACGCCGTAACCGTCCCGGCGACCTTCCTTCGCCGCCGCGCATCCTGACGGCTCGTCATCCCCGCCTCCCGCGGCGGCTTCGCCCTGCCCGCGCAAGCCGTCCCACCCTCCCGCACGCGTACAGGAGCAGCATGTCCGAGCAGAGCCCCGTCGCCACTCCCGGCTGGTCCTTCGAGACCAGGCAGATCCATGCGGGCGCACAGCCCGACCCCGCGACCGGGGCACGGGCGGTGCCGATCTACCAGACGACTTCGTTCGCGTTCCGGGACACCGCGCACGCCGCCGATCTGTTCGCCCTCGCCGAGCCGGGCAACATCTACACCCGGATCCACAACCCGACCACCGACGTGCTGGAGCAGCGCCTGGCCTCCCTGGAGGGCGGCGTGGCGGCGGTCGCGCTGGCCTCCGGGCAGGCCGCCGAGACGCTGGCGCTGCTGACCGTGGCCGGGGCGGGCGACCACCTGGTCTCCTCGGCCTCGTTGTACGGCGGCACCTACAACCTGCTGCGGCACACCCTGCCCCGTTTCGGCATCGAGGTGAGCTTCGTCGAAAACCCTGACGACGTGGACGCCTGGCGCGCGGCCATCCGTCCCAACACCAAGGCGCTGTTCGCGGAGTCGCTGGGCAACCCGCGCGGCAACGTGCTGGACGTGCGCGCCGTCGCCGACGTCGCGCACGCCGCCGGGGTGCCGCTGATCGTCGACAACACCGTGCCGACGCCGTTCCTGCTCCGGCCGATCGAGCACGGCGCGGACGTGGTCGTCCACTCGGCGACCAAGTTCCTGGGCGGGCACGGCACCACCATCGGGGGCGTGGTGGTGGACGGCGGCACCTTCGACTTCGGTGCCCACCCCGACCGTTTCCCCGGCTTCAACGAGCCCGACCCGAGCTACCACGGCCTGCGGTTCTGGGACGCCCTCGGGCCGGGCGCGTTCGCGGCCAAGCTGCGGGTGCAGCTGCTGCGCGACCTCGGTCCGGCGCTGTCCCCGCACTCGGCGTTCCTGCTGCTGCAGGGCATCGAGACGTTGTCGCTCCGGCTGGAGCGGCACACCGCCAATGCGCTGGAGCTGGCGCGCTGGCTCCAGGCGCGCGACGAGGTCGCCGCCGTGCACTACCCCGGCCTGCCGTCCAGCCGCTGGCACGCCGCGGCGCAGCACTACCTGCCGCGCGGGGCCGGCGCGGTGCTCTCCTTCGAGCTGCGCGACGGTGTCGAGGCCGGGCGGCGCTTCGTGGACGGGCTGGAGTTGTTCAGCCACCTCGCCAACATCGGCGACGTGCGCAGTCTGGTGATCCACCCGGCTTCCACCACGCACAGCCAGCTGGACGCCGAGCAGTTGGCGGCCACCGGCACCGCGCCCGGCCTGGTACGGCTGTCGGTCGGACTGGAGAGCGTCACCGACCTGAAGGCGGACCTGGAGGCGGGCTTCCGCTCGGCGAAGGGCGCGTCCTGAACGGCACCTTGGGTCTCGCCGTCCCGCCCGCCACCGGGGCCTGGCGGGACGGCGATCCGGTCGGCGGACGGCGCTGGTTCACGCTGCCGGGGCCGCTCGCCCTGGAGGCCGGCGGCACCCTGCCGGCCGGTCGGCTGACGTACGAGACCTGGGGGTCGCTCGCGCCGGACGGCTCCAATGCCGTGCTGGTGCTGCACGCGCTGACCGGCGACAGCCACCTCGCCGGGCCCGCCGCGGCCGGGCACCCGACGGCCGGGTGGTGGGACGAACTGGTCGGCCCCGGGCGCGCCTTGGACACCGACCGCTGGTTCGTGGTGGCACCGAACGTGCTGGGCGGCTGCCAGGGCTCGACCGGGCCGTCCTCGCCCGCGCCGGACGGGCGGACCTGGGGCGGGCGCTTCCCGTTCCTGACCCAGCGCGACCAGGTCGCCGCCGAGGCGTTGCTCGCCGACGCGCTCGGTGTGGCGAACTGGGCGCTGGTGGTCGGCGGGTCGATGGGCGGGATGCGGGCGCTGGAATGGGCGGTGACGCACCCTCGGCGGGTGGGTGCGCTGCTGGTGCTGGCGACCACGGCGGCGGCCTCCGCCGAACAGATCGCGCACGCTTCCACCCAGTTGCACGCGATCCGCACCGACCCCGGCTGGTACGGCGGCGACTACCACCACCTGCCGATCGGTGCCGGGCCGCACCGCGGCCTGGGCCTGGCCCGGCGGCTCGCCCAGATCACCTACCGCAGCGAGACCGAACTCGCCGTCCGCTTCGGCCGCGCCCCGCAGGCCGGCGAACACCCGTGGCGCGGTGGACGGTTCGCCGTCGAGTCCTACCTCGACCATCACGCGTCGAAGCTCGTGCACCGCTTCGACGCGGGCAGCTACGTGGTCCTCAACGAGGCGATGAACGCCCACGACCTCGGCCGCGGCCGCGGCGGGACGGCCGCTGCCCTGCGCCGGGTGACCGCGCCCGCGCTGGTCGCCGCCGTCGACTCGGACCGGCTCTACCCGCCCGCCCAGCAGGCCGAACTCGCCGCGCACCTGCCGCACGCCGACGCCCTGCGGGTGATCTCCTCGGCGTACGGCCACGACGGCTTCCTGCTGGAGACCGAGCAGGTCGCGGCGCTGCTCGCCGAACTCCTGCCGCGCGCCCGCCGTTGACGAGCCAACACCTCGGAGGCGGCTGCGCACCAGGTGGAGGCGGGCCCGCCGGCCGGAGGTGACCGGTCTTCGGGCCGACGGGGCGACGACGGTCGCCCCGTCGGCCCGGAGCCCGCCGAACTGACCAGCCATCAGTTCCCGACACAATGGTCCGACGATCGTCTCTTCCGCGTACGATGACCCGCCATGACGCCGCCACCACCTGACACTGCCGCCCCCGACCCCGACCGACCGGGACCGGGTGCCCGCCGCCGGTCGGGCTTCGTCACTCTGGGCATGGTCGGCACGCTCGCCCTCACCCTGTCCGGCTGTTCCTCCTCGAGCAATCCGCCCAGCCGCTGCGTCGACCCGACCACGCTGAAGGTGCTGGACAGTCATTCGTGCTCGGCGGGCGGCTCCGGTGCGGGCCGCTGGTACTACTGCGGGTACGGCACCGACACCGCCAGCGGTGGCACCTTCGACAAGGCCGCCACCAAACGCGGCGGCTTCGGCTGCCCCAAGGGCAGCACCAGCGGCTCGGGCGGCGGCTGACCCCTGATGCACCGTCACATCATCACCCCGCGCCCCGACTGGCTGGCCACCGTCGAATCCCAGGGCCTCGTGTACGCGATGTGCTCCGACCCCTGCAACCAGGGCGGCCCGCACCCCTACTGGGACGAGAGCGCCTACTACGAGTTCTCCCTGCCCGAGGTCGAAGCCCTGGAGGACGTCGTCGAGGAGCTCCACGAGCTCTCCCTCGCCGCCGCCGACCATGTGGTGCGCACCGGCCGCTTCGCCGATTTCGGCATCGCGGACCCTCGGCTCGCCGCGGTCGTCGCCGAGTCCTGGCACCGCCGGGACGAACAGCCCAGCGTGTACGGCCGGTTCGACCTCGCCTATGACGGCACCGGCCCCGCCAAGCTCTTCGAGTACAACGCCGACACCCCCACCTCGCTGATCGAGGCCGCGGGACCACAGTGGTTCTGGCTGGAGGACCGCTTCCCCGACGCCGACCAGTGGAACTCCCTGCACGAACGCCTGATCGCCTCCTGGCGCCGCCAGAAGCACCTGCTCCCGCCCGGCCCGGTGCACTTCGCCCACTCCCGCGGCGACACCGAGGGCGAGGACTGGCTGACCACCCTCTACCTCCAGGAGTGCGCCGAACAGGCCGGCCTGCAGACCGTCGGCATCGCCATGGAGGACATCGGCTGGGACGGCCTGGCGGGCCGCTTCGTCGACCTCGAGCACCGATTCATCCGCTCCGCGTTCAAGCTCTACCCCTGGGAGTGGCTGACCGACGACGAGTTCGCCGACCAGCTCCTCGACGTGGTCGACCTCGGCGGCGGCACCGGCTCCACCCTGTGGATCGAGCCCGCGTGGAAGATGCTGCTGTCCAACAAGGCGCTGCTGGCCGTCCTGTGGGAGCTCAACCCCGGCCACCCGAACCTGCTGCCCGCCTACCTCGACGGCCCGCGCGAACTCGCCGACCCAGACGGCCCCGGCTATGCCGCCAAGCCGCTGCTGGGCCGCGAGGGCGCAGGCATCCGCATCGTCGAACCGGACGGCACCCAGACCCGGCTCGCCGACTGGGCCGGCGATCCCGATCGCTACGGCGCCGAAGGCTACTGCTACCAGCAGTACCACCCGCTCCCCGACTTCGACGGCAACCGCCCCGTCCTCGGCACCTGGGTCGTTGACGGCGAGTCGGCCGGCCTCGGCATTCGCGAGACCGACGACAGCCCCATCACCCACCAGGGCGCCCGTTTCCTGCCGCACCTCATTCGCTGACCTCCCTCCGATCCGACGCGCCTCACGACTACGTACCCTTCGCCGTCCGGGATGGGTATCCCCTACGCATTGATCAGCTCGCCGGCGCACCGCAAAGCTGGTATCCGCTCTCCCCAACCCCCGTCAGGAGATCCGGATGACCCGCCGTGAACGCTTCCGCCTCTACGCCAGCGAGCACTTCACCGCCCTCACCGAGCACCCCACCCCGCGCTGTCCCCGGCGCGGCACCGTCGAACGCCAGACCCGCCGCGCCACCCTCTCCTACCTCGCCCGTCTCCCCCACCGCCCTCGTCCCTGAGCGCTGCCGCACCCCGGTCCGCCTCCGCACCGCCGGTGGCCGCCGACTCGCCGCCCACGCCTGTCGGCCCACAGCCCGGCACCTCACAACCCGTCACCTCCCGACCAACGCCTCCGCCACCTCCTTCCGCCCCACTCCGAGCTTGCGCAGCGCACTCGCCACGTGGTGCTCGACCGTCCGCGGCGACAGGAACAGCGCCTGCGCGATGTCCTGGTTGCTGATCCCCTGCCCGACCAGCTCAGCCACCTGCCGCTCACGTGGCGACAGTGCCTCGCCGTAACCGCGCCGCCCCGGCGACGCCGTCCGCCCGAGGCCGAGGTCACGCCGAACGTGCTGGCAGCGCGCAGCGTCGGACGCGGCCCCGAGCGTCGTGAACGTCGCCTCCGCGGCGGTCAGCCGCTCGGCCGCGTGCTGCGCATCGTGTTCGGCCAGCACCCGGGCCAGCCGCTCCTCCGCGCGGGCAGCCTCGTACGGGCGGCCGATCCCCCGCCACGCGTCCCGCGCACGCCGGAACGCCTCGGCAGCGCTGTCGTCCACCGCACTGCCGAGGCCTTCCAGCAGGTGGCCCCGGGCCAGTTCGAGGCCGGCGTGCGCGGCCGGCGCATCAATTCCCGCCAGTGCCTCCGCCGCCTCCTCCGTGAGGTGTCGGGCGGCATCGACGTCGCCGACCGCCCGCGCGGTCTCCACGGCCACCGGCAGCAGCTCCGCACTACGCGCCCACGCCCCGGCCTGTCGCATGATCGCCACCGCTGGCGCCACCACCGCGGCAGCCTCCGCCCCACCGTGCTCGGCCAGTTCGAGCGCACCGAGGCCGGCCGCCGCGCGCATCGCCGCAGTGACCTGTGACTCCCGCTCGCCGTACCGGGCCGCACTGGTGAACTCGGCCCTTGCCACCGCCAGCCGCCCCCGCGCGGCTGCCAGCCTGCCCAGCAGCATGGCCCGTTCGGCACCCGCCATCGCAACGTCCGGGAACTCCGTCCCCAGGGCGGCGAACCGTTCTTCGAGCCCCTGCCAGCGCCCGGCCAATCCGTCCAGGCGCAGCAGGGCGATCCGGCTGTAGCACTCCAGGTAGGCGATCGCAGCCTGTCGGGCCAGCGCCCGGCTCTCGGCGAGCAGCCGACCCGCCCGCCGGTCGTGCCCGGTGTCGAGGGCGATGTCGCCGACGTTGTACAGCGCGCGGGTGGTCTGCCGGACCACCTCGGGGTTGGTGGAGTCGCGCGGCAGCCGGTCCAGTTCGGGCCAGAGTTCGGGGTCGCCGTCGCGGGCCTGGAAGGTCAGCAGGGTGGCCCAGTAGGCGGCGGTCACCTCCTCGTCCGGCTCGACCGCCAACGCGGCGGCGGCACTCGCCATCCGTTCCCGGGCGGCGGCACCGGCTCCGTCGCGTTCGTTCATCGCCAGCGCAACCAGCGCCCGAGCCGCCCTTGCGGGCCGTTCGGCGAGCTCGTCGGCGGCCTGTTCGATCTGCGCGAACCCGGCCCGGTCGCCGCCCTGGACGGCCACCCGCAGGCCGAGTGTCAGCCGGATCTCGCCTCGATCGGCGACCGGCAGACGCGGGTCGGCGATGATTCCGGCCAGCGCCGCAGTGCTTGCCGTGTCGTCGGCGGCGTTCGCGGCGATCGCCGACAGTGCCCGGGCGGCCCGCACTCGCCGCTCCGGGACCAGCTCGGTCTCCGCGAGCAGTTCCCGCAGCAGCAGCCCGGCCAGCGCCGGGTCACCCTGCTCGGCTGCCTGCTCCGCCGCCGCTTCGGCCACCTGTTGCCAAGCCGCGCGGTCGCCGAGGGCCCGGGTGTGCGCGGCGATCCGGGCGAGCGGCTGCGGCTCGCGGCCGCCCAGCACCGCGATGGCCCGCCGGTGCAGCACCGACCGCAGCGGCCCCGGAATACGGCGGTACGCCACCTGTCGGGCAGGCTCTCTGCGAAACCCGTACCTGGCCGCAGCGGGCTCGGCCAGCACCGCCGCCCGTAGCGCTTCCACCAGGCCTGCCGTCACCCGTTCGGCCGATAGCTGCGCCACCGCGCCGATCAGTTCCTCCCCGACCGGCTCGTCCAGCACCGCGATCGTCTCCGCCACCGCGAGCGCGTCAGGCCCGAGGCCGGCCAGCTGCTCGGAGACCGTGTCCCACAGGCTCCGCGGCAACTCCGCGGCGGCCAGCGCCGACACCGGCTCCGTGTGCGGGCCGCTGACACGCAAGGCCGCCAGGTCCTCCACGGCGACCGCAGGCAGGCCGCCGGACCGCTCGGCCAGCACGGCTGCCAACTCCGGTGCCGCGTCGACACCCCATTCCCGGGCGACCAGCTCCCGCAGCTCGGCCTCCCTCAGCGGCCCCAGCTGAACCGTCCCACCGGCAACCCCCGGCGGGCAGCGGTACGCCGCACCCAGCACCGGCGCACCCGCGCCCGCCTCCGCCCGGTAGGTCACGACCAACGACAGCCCCGGCAGCGGATCCCGGGCCAGCAGCAACAACAAGTCCCGACTCGCCCGGTCCGCCCATTGCGCGTCCTCGATCAGCAGCACGACGTCACCCAGCGCACCGAGCAGCGCCCGCACGCCCTGCACCAGCCGGTACCGTTCGTCCCCACCCTCGACCTGCTCAGGCAGCCACGCTCCGAGATCGGGCAGCCACGGCCGGAGCGCCCCCGCGCTCGGTGGCAGTTCCGACGCCGCTGCCAGCAACGGACCACTGCCCCGCAGGGCATCGAGCACCGGCCCGTACGGCGTCGGGCCGGCAAGCGGGTGGCAGTACCCGGTCAGCACCCGCTCCGGCGCCGCCCCCGACTCCGCCAACGCCTGCCGCACCAGCGCGGACTTCCCGGCACCGGCCTCGCCTTCGACCAGCACCACCGAAGGTGCCGCCCGCAAGGCCGCAACCACCCAGGTCAGCTCACGCCGCCGCCCGACGAACCCCGACACCCCGCCGACCCGCACCACTGCACACCTCCTCCGTCCACCCGTTTCCGACCCCGCAGACCCCGCCGAGAGCACGCGGCTGCGGCACCACCATCACGCCTTGCCGCACCGCCGACCCGAACGACCCCGCTCGCAATATCCCAGCATGGTCAGCGCGCTCCGCCGGCCACTCGACTCCTCACCTCGCGAACCAGCTGCACTCTCCTGGTGGCGACCGCCTCCCTGCTCGACCGTACGGCCATACCTGCACCACCCCGCTGCTGGGCAGTCCCGCGCCGCTCCTTCATGCCCTCCCACCGCGCCGTGTTGCGAGGCGGGTGACTCCCTGGCGAGCATGAAGAAGCTGGGTGGGACCTCACCCCGAGTGACGAGGACAGGTGCTGTCATGACCGACTGGGACGCCCAGGACCCGGAACCTGCTGAGGACGACGGCGTTCTCGAACCGGCCGACTCCCTGCTCACGGACCGGCTCGACGACGATCCGCTGGACACGGGCGTCATCCCTTCCGACAGGTACCACGGCGCGACCGCGTACGGCACCACGCCCGGGGAGGCCGCACGCGGGGAGCCCCTGGAACAGTTGCTGTCCGAAGAGGAACCCGACGAGGAACCCGACGAGGTCGACGATCGCTGGACCGACGGACCTGCCCCACGAGCAGGACGCCTGGTCGAGGACGGGATCGACACCGAGGGCTCCGACGTGGGCCCCGACGGCGGTGCGGCCAGCGCCGAGGAGGCCGCCGTGCACCTGGTCCACCCGGACGAGGACGCCGAGGCCGAGTTCGACGACGCAGCGCCCGACGAGCCGCTGCGCGAGGCGGTCCGGTTCACCGTTCTCGACGACCTGGCCGATCGGGTACTCGACGACGACTACCGCTGAGACTCGACGTCCGCTGCCGGCCGTCCGTTTTCCCTCACTTGCTCACCTCCACCTCCAGATCGGCCACCAGCACCTGCGGACCGGTCTCATCCGCCTCCACCATCACAGCCCCGTCCGGAGCCCACGCAGCGCTACCGCCGCAGCCCGTCCACGGCCCGGCGACGCCGACGTGGTTGGCCAGCATCACGTGCATGCCGGTCGCCTTCGCGATCCCGGGATGGACCGTCCGTCGTTCTTCCCTCCCGCCTTCGGTGCCGTACAGCGAACTGGCGAGATGCACTTGGCACCCCAGCGCCGCGTTCCGCGCCGTCACCTCGGGAAAGTGGTTGTCGAAGCAGGTGGCGAGGGAGTAACCGACCCCGTCCAGCCAGAACCTGCCCCCGCCGCTGCCCGCGGTGAATACCTCCCGCTCGTTCTCGTACAGACACTCCTTCGCGTACATCGTCACCACAGCCCCGTCCGACCCGTAGACGGTGCTGACGATCTGTGGCCGGCCACCCGGCCCAGCGGCGACGCCATTGACCACCACGGCAATACCTGTGCCGCGCAACGGGTCGAGTCGCACGTCGTCCGGCTCAGTCCACAGCCGCCGATCCGAAGCGATCAGTTCGAGCTCGTACCCCGTGAGGCACAGCTCCGGCCCGAACACCACGGCCGCGTCTGCTTCCCGCGCCTGCCGCGCCAGCGCCGTCATCCGTGCGACGTTCGCCGCCACGTCCCCCGGCACACACTCGAACTGAGCCGCGGCCACCCGCACCTGCGCCATGCCGTTTCCCTTACCTGCCACTGCAGTACTCCCCGTCCTGACCAACCGTCACCACCTGCCCGCCCGCCCCTCCCGGCATCGGCCCCCGGAAACCGTCGGGTCGTCAGGGCCTGCCCGCGACCTCCGGCGCTACCGTCCCGCGGCTTCGCGCAGGCGCTCGAAGGCAGTCGATTCCGGCTGGTTCGGAAGAAACGCCTTGATCTGTTCTGCGCACTCACGCGGCGAGTGCGCTCCGCTGTCGCACTCGAAGTCGTAGTCTCCGTGACGGTGCACCAGATCGTGCTGCATAGCTGCCAGACCAGACGGGCGATCGCCCCGGGCGGTCTCACGCCGTATCAGCTCCTCCACGTCGCAGCGGACACCGACGAATACGACCCGGTAGGGGCTGAGGACGTCCAGACAGTCCGCAAGCCGCCATGGTTCGCTCAGGACATGGTCGACGACGACGCTGTTACCGGCTTCCGCCATCGCAGCGATTGACCGGTGGAACCCCTTCCTGGTCCGCTTCAGCGCTTCGTCGAGCTCTGCCTGCTCCATCTCGCGTTTGGTCCGCATGGCATTGAACATGTCGACGCCGACATGGAACCAGACCTCGTCGTCGAGGACGTCCAGCAACTCACGTGCGATGCTCGACTTCCCCGAACTGGACGTGCCATTGAGGAAGATGATGCGTCCTGCCGTCTCACCCATGTGACCCTCCATCTACGCGATCTCAGCGATCGGCCCACCGTAGCCCGTTGCTGCGCGCGCCCGTCAGCGCCCTCCACCCCGGCGTATCAGGAACCGCGCGCTGAACCAGAGGCTGATGAAGCAGAGTACGTTCCCGGCGGCGATCAACCTTGCCAAGTCACCGCTTGTCGCCTGCCCTGGTATCAGGAACGCCGCAGTCACCATCAGCGCGAAGTAGGTCGCGTTCAACGTGAACGCCACGCCGGCCCGGCCGATCTGTTCCAGATAGGTCAGCAGCGCCAGCGTCCCACCGAACAGCGCCAGGGTCGGCCCCGTCCAGGCGAAGTACTCGGCTGTCACCGCAGCCGTGGGCTGGTCGCTGGTCAGGGCCCCGGCTATTGCGTCCCGGAACAGGAAGACGCTTGCACCGATCACCAGGTACGGCGGGAGTGAGAGCCTCAGCGTTGCAGTCAGACCGGCAAGATTGGCACCCTGCCGATCGGCATCCGGCCTCAACGTCACGGCGATCGCGGCACCGGAACCGACCGCCAGAGCGATCACCATCACCAGCGAGGTCGCCATCTGCCCGAGACTGAACCCAGCAACCTCTGTCGGCCCGGCCGACTGAAGTACCGTCAGATATCCGAACGTGGCAGTGGAGAGCAGCATGAACGTGGCCGCTACTGGTGCACCGAGCCTCCACACCTCCCCGGCTGCCTGCCGGTCTCCTCGAAGCGTGGGCCACCCAAGTCCCTTCCGCTTCAGCACCATCGCGGTGGCTGCCCCCACAAGTGCTGTCGCCGGCAGGCCGCCGATCGGCACGGCCAGAACGCCGAGCCCGGTCGACCAGTGGACCACGGCCGTTCCCGCAATAGAGAGAGCGGTGAACGTGACGCCGAGCCAGGCAGCCGCCCCGGTGTGCCCGAGACCTCGCAGTACACCCGCGCCCAGGTAGGGGATCAGACCGACAGCACTGCTCACCGCTGTCGCAACGATGAAGACCACGACCGGCTGCTGCTCTCTCGGCGCCACCCCCAACGCCGCCAGCATAGGGCCGGGAACCACCGCGACAACTGCCGCCTGAAGCAGCAACAGGCCCCCACCTGCGGCAATGAAGGTCGGAACCGACCTGAGTGCCTCGCTGTGCCGGCCATCACGCGCCGCACGACCTGCCGACACCTGTGCCGCTACTACCAGCCCCTCCGTTACCGCCAGCGTGAGATACCCCACCGGCGTGTAGACCGAACGAATGTAGAGGGCTTCGCTGCCCAAACGCCCCAGAAACGCCACCGTCCAGGCCTGGAGCACCAGGCCTGCGGCAAGCCCGACCAGGATCGACCCTGCCATGCGTACCGCCGGCGCGGTCAGCGCATACGCTGCCGACCTGCGCGACTCCGGTTCCGTCGCAATTCCCACACCCACTGCCACCTCCTGATTCTCTCGAAACGACGCTGCCGACCATCAAGGGCATCGGCGCGGCCGACCGTAGCGAGGTTTTTCAAACAATTCAACATTTAAGTTCCTTTCAGAATTAGTACTGGCCCAAGATCAGCCACGCACCTGCACACCGCCCGGCGCGGACAGCACCCGACCTCCGGTGCCAAGGTGGCGAAGTGATGAGGTGCCCGGTTTCCTGGCCAGTGGCCGCCGCCCGCCAGGGCCGGCCCGCCGATCCACCCGCTCCCCGACCGGCACCTTCTCCCACGCCCGCCACCGCCACCGCCACCGCCATGGGATTTCTACCTTCGCCGCATCAACGCCAACCTCCGCCGCCGCAAATATTTCCGAATACACTCTTTCGAGTAATTCGCCGTAACCTGCCCTTCAGTTGGATACACCTGACCGCCGCAGCCTCCCTACTCCGCGATTTCCTGGCCCTGTCGAAGCCCGCGGAAGAAGCATCGAAAAATACTTTGCGGACCAGCGACCGATCTCTCTAGGCTCTGCATCGCTGGCGGTGGACGCGCTCCACCGACCGCCCGGTATTGGCTCAGCGGCAATCTGGCATTGCACTCACGCTGTCAGTTCGAGAGGAGGTCCCATGATGGTGCCGATACTCCGTCTCGCTCCTACGGCGCACCCGATCACGCGCACGACCAACTGATGCGCTGCCACTTGGGCGGTCATCACGTCCTGCAACGGTCGGGCTCGCCTCCCACACTTCCGTGTCCTGGAGGCACTGTGATCTGCCGTCCGATCGTTTCCCAAGAGCTCGAGGCTGTCCTCTCCTGCATCCGGCTCGACCCGTCCACCATGATCTCCACCAATGTCATCCGGGCTCGGCTTTCCGCCGGCGAGTACCGTCCGGAGTGGATCTGGATCGCAGAGGTGAGGCCCGGGCAAACGCCGTTGGTGATCGCCATCTGGTGGGGCATGCCCGGCGATTCCCACCCCCGAAGCCTGGATGCGCTGTTCCTCACCGACACTCCATCAGCACTCGCTGGTCTCGGTGGTCTCGGTGGTCTCGCTGCGCGAGAACCGTCGCCGTTCGAACTCTCCGGCGATCCGCACACTGCGGCCGCGGCCGCTCTCCTCCTCGCCGCCCACCAGCTCTTCGCCTCATGCGGTCTTGCCGTCCCACCGGACTATCACTTGTTCCTGCCGTCGGCCTGGCGCCGGCAACCCGAGGCTGCGGCAGGAGTGGAGTGGCGCCGCGAGGCGGCGACAGCAACCGGGCTCCGCCGCGCCACCGAACGTCTCCGCTTCGAGTGGACCTCGGAACGGCCGGTCCCCACTCTGTCGGAACGTCTGGTGTTCGCGCCGGAGCCCGACGACGAAGTATTCGTCGATCTCTTCCGGCGAGCCCTGCCCGGAAGCCTGGACGCGGCCACCACACGCGAGGCGTTGCTCCTCGGACCGGAGGAACAGGCCCGGACCGATGTCGCCTTCTACCACCACGACATGCTCGGTGAACGCTCCTGGTGGCGAATAGCTCGAACGTCCGCCGGGCAGGTCGTCGGCTTCGGGATACCCTCACGCAACTCCGCCGCCGCCGTGGTGGGCTATCTCGGGGTCCTTCCCGAATTCCGCGGACGGGGCTTCGTCGCCGAGATCCTCGCAGAGGTCACCAGGGTCCTCGCCGACGAAGCCGAGGAAACCGTCATCCGCGGCGACACGGACCTCACCAACCACCCCATGATCGCCGCTTTCGAACTGCTCGGTTACCGCGAAACAGCGTGCCGGCTCGTTCTCTCCGCAGGCTGATCAGCCGCCCACACCCGGTCCATCCGACCAACCATGTCTGCCGTCGGCTGAACGTTGCGCCCCACGCCACCCACCGATTTCCGGAGTTTCGTTCAGCCGACGCCCAACCCTCCTGCCGATGCCTGAGCCGCCGGCCCTGCCTCCACAGAAAGGAGTTCGCCATCAAGTACGACTTCCTGCACAGCAAGCCGCGAGAACCGCTGTCCACCTCAGCTCAACGAAAACGCCCCGGCCGGTGGGGGTGGCGAATCCTCGGCGGTCGCGTCCGTGACCGGTTCGGAAGCCTGCTGGGGCGATTCCGTCAGCCGGGCCGGGAAAGGATCGGAGGCGAGCAGCCGACTCAACTCCCCCGTGGGCAGCGGCTCGTCGGAGCCGATCAGCAGAACGTTCCCGTACCGTCGCCCCCGCAGCACGCTGGGCTCGGCCACCAGGCAGACATGGGTGAAGACGGCAGCCACGGTGGCCACCTGGGCCTTGGCGAATGCGAGTGGCGGACCGTCCGCGAGGTTCGCCGCGTAGCATCCGCCGGGCCGGAGGGTTGCGGCGGCCAGCCGAACGAACTCCACGCTGGTGAGGTGGGCCGGCGTCCGCGAGCCGCGGAAGACGTCAGCCACCACGACGTCGAAGCTTCCCGGTGGCACGGCTTCGAGTGCCGCTCGCGCGTCTCCGACCACCACGTCGATACCGGAGGGCCACGGGAGATGCTCCGCAACGAATTCGGTCAACGGCCCGTCGACCTCGACGACTTGCTGCCGCGAATCCGGCCGGGTTCGAGCCAGATAGCGGGGCAGCGTCAGTGCGCCACCGCCCAGGTGCAGGACGTCGAGCGGCTCCCCCTCATCGGCGACCACATCCAGCAGGTGGGCGATCCGCTGCACGTACTCGAACTCGAGGTGCGTGGGGTCCTGGAGGTCGACATACGACTGCGGCGTACCGTCGAGGGTGAGCAGCCACCCGCCCTCGTCGTCGATGTCAGGCATCAACTTGGCTGTCCCCAACGCCACCTCGCGTTCGACGGGGCGCGGCTCCGGCAGATCGGGAGTCGGCCCGGTCATCGGACAGACCCCCTGAGCATGGCCGGGCGGAGAACGAGCGACGAAGGGACAACCATGCGGGCAGCTTAGGCCCGACCAGGGCAGTCTTCCCAAACGAAGCGGTCTACCGACCGGTATGGTCGCGGAGGTGACACCACCTCGGGCGGCTCCGGGGCGGCGCAGCAGAGCAGGAAGTAGGTGTGGCTGGCATGGAGTTCCACGAAGACATCCTGGGTGCCCCGTACGAGGCGGCGGAGCTCCCGTTGACCCCGGACGAGGAGGGCCAGGTCAGTGCCACGCTGATCCGCAGGCTGATTCCGGGATCCCGTCAGGCGGTGCTGTATCTGCACGGCTACAACGACTACTTCTTCCAGACCCACCTCGCCGACCACTTCACTGCCGCGGGCTACTCCTTCTACGCCCTGGATCTGCGCAAGTACGGCCGATCGCTTCGGCCTTACCAGTCCCCCAACTTCGTCACGGACCTCACCGTGTACGACGAGGAACTGGACGAGGCGATCCGCGTGATCCGGGACCTCGACGGCCATACCCGGGTACTGGTGAACGGCCATTCCACCGGCGGGTTGGTGGCGGCACTGTGGGCATCGCGGCGTGATGGACGCGGGCTGGTCGACGGCCTGTTCCTCAACAGCCCGTTCCTGTCCATGCCTGCCCCGCCCGTGGTTCGCACCCTCGGGGCTCCGGCCCTTGATGCCCTCGGGCGGGCGGCGCCCACCCGGAAGTTGCCGACGCCGCTCAACCCGCACTACGTCCACAGCCTTCACCGAAAGCACCGCGGCAGCTGGGATTTCGACCTCACGTTGAAGCCGGCCGAAGGCGTTCCACTCTACGCCGGCTGGCTGTCGGCGATCCACCGCGGACACCGAACGGTCCGACGGGGGCTATCGGTCAGCTGTCCGATCCTGATGATGGCCTCCACGGCTTCCACTATCACCAGCCGGTGGGATCCCGCTCTCATGCACACCGACGGGGTGCTGCGTGCCGACGACATCGCCGCGCTCGCACCGTACCTCGGCCGGCATGTCACCCTCATCCGCATCGAAGGCGGGGTCCATGATCTGGTCCTCTCCTCCGACGCGGTCCGGGCCCAGGTGTTCGCCGAACTCGACCGCTGGCTCGCCGCCTACTTCCCCGCCCCCTGACCATCGGACCACCCCGACGACCACCCGTCCGGCGCCGACCGCCCACTCGATGCCGAACACCGGGCACTCACCCAGGAGGTCACAACTGATCAGCAATCAGCTTCGCAGCCGACCGGCGTACCCAACCGCTTCCGTACCCACCAGCTGCTGATCCGCGAACGGTTCAGTTCTCGGGGCTCTGCCTCTCCGAGCGGTGCCGCTTGCGACGGCTCGTGGGTGCCCCTGGCGTCTTCGCAGTGCCGCGCAGTACCGACACCACACCGAGGCCGGCCGCGCTGACCGGGACGGCGAGCAGGGCTCCGATGATTCCGGCGATCCCGGAGCCCGCCACCACGGCGATCATGATCGTCGCGGGGTGCAGTTCGACGGTGCGGCTCTGGATAACCGGCTGAAGGATGTTGCCCTCGATCGCCTGCACCGCCAGCACCACACCAAGAGCCCAGAGAGCGGTACCGAGGCCGCCGTTCGCCAGGGCCACGAGTACCGCCACAGTTCCTGAGAGAAAGGCCCCGACGAACGGGATGTAGGACCCCATGAAGACCAGAGCACCCAGTCCGGCCGCACCCGGGACACCGAGGAGCAGCAGTCCGATGGAGATGAACGTGGCGTCGATCAGCGCGATCAAGGTGGTGCCACGCATGAAGCCGGCCATGGCCGCGAAGGCCTGCTGACCGCAGGCGATCACCGTGTCGGAGTGCTTGCCCGGCATCACATCGTGGATGGCCGCGCCGAACCGGTGGCCGTCGCGCAGGAAGAAGAAGATCAGGGCGAGGGCCAGCACCCCTCCGGTCAGCAGTTGAGTGACCAGACCGAGTCCGGACAGCACCCCGTTGGCGAGAGAGTCCACCAGGTTGCTTCCCGCACCGGCGCTCTGGCGAAGCGCGTACTGGATCCGGTCGCCGAACGGTCCGAGCCAGGAGGCGATCCGGTCACCCGCCTGCTGGAGCCCCGCGGCGATCTGTGGAGCGCTGTCCACCAATGAGTTGACGAGCAGTGCGATACCGCTGGTGACAACCGCCACCAGGGCGGCACAGGTCAATCCGGCGGCCGCGCCGCGGCCGACGCCTCGGTTCACCAGCCATGGCATGACGGGGTAGAGCAGGGCGGTGGCCAGCAGCGCCACCACCATCGGGATGGTCGCTGCCCTGAGTTCCACAACCACGAACACGGCGAACCCGGCGACGGTGATGAACAGGATCACCGCAGCCGACCAGGCGGCGGCCGCGCGAATGGTCGGCGGCAGTATCACGGCCGGCCGCCGATCGTCCGGCACCGCCACGGGAGCGGCCGCCACGCCACCCGTTCCCGACGGGCCCTCAGTACCTATGGAGGTGTTTTCACTTGATGTCGATCGCTCACCGGACTCCGACGCCGCACCGGCGGCACCGGCGGCGCCGCCACGACCATCCCCGGTCCGCTCGCCGGAGGCAGGATTGCCGGCCCGCTCTTCACCGGCCGCACCGGCCGCACCAGCCGCGCCGCCTTCGGCTGGACCGGACTGTCCAGCCGCTGACGGCCTGTCACCAGCCCTGTCACCAGCCGGCCCCGGCGCGCCGGAGTGTTCGGTCGAATCCGCAGCCGACGGGTCACGATCCGAGTCGTTCACATTGGGCTGCTCAGGGCTGCCCCTGTCGCCGGGCGATGCCTGCGACTCGGCGGACTCGTTCGATTCGCGCGGTTCTGGGGAGTCGCCCGTTGCCACTGCTGCCTCCTCCGCCGCCGCCACGCCGAAATGATCGTCTTATTTCAGCACAAAACGGTCATCGCGGTTGGCAGTCACCGTGGGTCCGGCGCGCCGCCCTCGGAGGCGGTGGCGCCTCACATGGCGCGTCGGATGCCCGGGTGCTGGTCGATCGTCCGACGCAGCAGGCCGACCCGGTTGGAGGTGAGCGAGTCGACGCCGAGGTCGAGCATGCGTCGCATCGTCCTGCGCAGGTCGACGGTCCAGGTGGCGAGGCCGAGGCCGGCGTCGTGCACGGTCGCGACCAGGCGCTCGTCGACCAGTCCGAAGGGAGGGTTGAGGTAGCTGGGCCGCAGTTCGTCCAGCAGCCGCTGCTTGGGCAACTGAGGTCGGCTCCAGGTCAGCGAGATCTCCGCCTGGGGCGCGAGTTCCCGCACGGCAAGCATCGCGGCGACCGAGCCGCAGAATGCGACGCGGTCCGCCAGGTTGAGGTCACTGACGGTCCGCCAGGTAGCGGCAGCCGGCTGGGCGTCGTCCAGGTCGATCAGCAGCTGCGGGCCATCGGTCTGCGCCACAACCGCCAGTGCCTCGGAGAGGGTGGGGATCCGCAGGCCGGGTGTGGCCAGGTCCGCAAGCTGTTCGGCCGTCACGCGGTTGACCTGCCGCGGGTCGTTCCAGAGCCGTTCCAGCGTCCGGTCGTGGAGCAGTACCGGCACGCCGTCCCTGGTGAGCTGGACGTCGACCTCGACGGCGTCCGCTCCCGCCACGAGGGCGGCACTGACCGCAGGCAGGGTGTTCTCGCGGTGCTGGTACGGATCACCACGGTGGGCAACGGCGCGCACGCGGCTCTTCAACGGGGTCGTCCTCTCGCACAGTCGGGCAACTCACACCACGGGCCGCTTCACCAGCGGTTAGCCGCAGAACTCCGCATCCTAGGCGTCATCCGTTCGAGACTGCGCGGGCACCTCCGGCACCTGGCGGCGGCCGCCGCAGCCGGGTGGTCCAGGAGACTGCTGCACCGGCAGCCCGGGCTCGCCGATCGAACAACGGGTCAGCGGCGCTCGACGACGACATTGGTCGACTTGATGACGGCGGTGGCGGGGGCACCGGGCACCAGGCCGAGTTCCTCCACCGAGTCCCGGCTGATCAGTGAGACCACCCGGAACGGTCCGGCCTGGATCTCCACCTTCGCGGCCACGTCGCCCAGCACCACTGCGGTCACGATCCCGGGGAACCGGTTCCGCGCCGAGGACCGGCCTTCCGCCTCACTGTTCTCCGGACGCGCCAACTCGCGCGCGAAGGAAGCGAGTTCGGTGCCGGCGATGATCCGATGGCCGTGCTCGTCGCGAGTCGCCGCCAGACGTCCCGCATCAACCCACCGCCGCATGGTGTCGGCGCTCACCCCCAGCATGGAGGCCGCCTCGCCGATGCGGTACGGGTGGACGGGCCGGTCGGGGATGGCCATGGGTGCAGCTCCTGGGCGGCTCACGAAAAGCGGGACAGACTCCGCCATCCTGCCGTACCGGCAACCGTCCAGGTGTACACCCCACCGCCGGTGGTCCTCGACCACACGGCCCGGCCACCCGTCATCAGCGCGAGGCACCGCTCGACCCGCGCACCGATCGCGGCTGGAGCGTCACTCACCCCCGAACAGCTCGCGTCGCACCGCGTCGCCGGCGGTCAGTACCGCACCGGCGAGCACCGCGCCGCCTCCGGCCGTGCCGGCCCGGACCTCGGTGGCGAGCGGGGAGAGACGAGCGAGGTGGCGTTCCACCCGGGATGCCAGTTCAGGGCCGCCGGCCTGGCCGATCTCGCCGCCCAGCACCACGCAGCCGGGGTCGAGTACCACGCAGATCGCAGAGGCTCCGACTGCGATTCGTCCGGCAAGCTCGTCCAGGAAATCGTCGGCTCCGCTCTCGACAGCGAGGCGCACGAGGGCCTCGGCGCCGGGCTCCGGCCCGTCGGTCTCGGCGTGCAGTCCGTGGCGGGCGCCGAGTTCACAGATCGCGGCGCTGGAGACCAGCGAGTGGAAGCCGCCGTCGCAGCGGGTGGCCTCCGGAAGGCCTACGGTTCCGGGAACGGGAAGGAATCCGATCTCACCGGTGCCGCCGGAGGCACCGCGCCGCAGCCGACCGTCCAGTACCACCGAAGCGCCGACGCCATGGCCCAGCCAGATCAGAGCGAAGTCCTTCCGGCCGCGCGCCGCGCCGATCCGATGCTCGGCGACCCCTGCCAGGTTCACCTCGTTCTCGAGGATCACCTCGGTCCCGGGGCGGGCCCGCAGAGCGGCGAGCAGCTTGCTGTGCCACTCGGGCAGCTTCCCGGAGTTGTTGAGTGCGCCGCTCACCGGGTCCACCAGGCCGGGTGCGCCGACCGCGACGGTGTGCAGTTCACCGGCGCCGGCCTCGGCGGCGGTCGCGAGCAGGACATCGACAGTCCGCTCCACGAGCAGATCACCGTCCCCCACCCCGCTGTCCCCCACCCCGCCCCCTGCGGCCCCAGCCGTTCCCGTGCCGTCCGGTGCAAAGGCGAGACCAACAGCCCCGGCCGTTCCGGTCGCCCGCTCGGCCACAGAAGCCGTGGAGGCCGAGGAAACCGAGGAAGCCGAGGAGGTCGAGGAGGCCGAGGAGGCCGAAACAGCCTCAGCGGTCGGCCGCCCCGACCCGTCGGCTTCGCCCGCCACCGGTGCCACGATCGTGGCTGTGCCGAGCGTCCGCCCGGTCAGGTCGGCGACCACCAGGCTGACGCCGGTGGCGCGGATGTCGATTCCGGCGATGTGCGCGCGATCGGCAACCAGTCCATACAGGCGGGCGTTGGGGCCGCGGCGGAGCGCGGCGCTCTCTCCGGTCTGGGCGACAAGTCCACTGCGCTGGAGTCGTTCGAGCAGATCGGCGACGGTGGGCCGGGAGAGTCCGGTCAGCGTGCGCAGGTCGGATGCGGTGAGCGGGCCTCGATCGAGCAACAGGTCGAGAGCGAGCCGGTCGTTGATGGCCCGGGCGGTGCTCGGCGTGGCGGTGCGAGCGGTCGTCATGAGCCTGCATCCTTCCAGAGGTTTCTATCAGGCAGGGTCCCTGATAGTTTATTGCGAATCCGATCGACCCAAGGGGGAGCCCAGCATGGGCGAAACTCTCAAGGACGTCCGGCGCGCAAGACTGAGCGTGGCGCTGGTGTTCGCCGTCCACGGTGCTGTCACCGGCACCTTCGTCAGCCGTATCCCGTGGATCAAGGACCAGCTGGAGCTGAGCCCCGGTCAACTCGGCCTGGCCCTGGTGTTCCCCGCGATCGGTGCCTCGATCGCGATGCCGTTGGCCGGTCGCATCGTGCACCGCTTCGGCGCTCGGGCCGCCCTGCAGGGCCTGCTGTCCCTTTGGTGCCTCTCGCTCGCACTGCCGGCCCTCTCCCCGCACCTGGTGGTTCTCTGCCTCTCGCTCTTCGTCTACGGTGCGACGGCCGGCATGTCGGACGTGGCGATGAACGCCCAGGGCGTCGAGGTCGAGGAGCGGCTCGGCCGCTCGATCATGTCGGGTCTGCACGGCATGTGGAGCCTGGGCGGCCTGATCGGCTCCGGCTTCGGTGTGCTGGCAGCGCATCAGCAGATGGACGCCCGGATCCAGTACGCGGTGACCGCGCTGATCCTGGTCCTGCTCGCCCAGGTCGTGTCGCGCGGTCTGCTCGACGTCCGGCCGACCGCCGACGAGGAGGCGCCGCCCCGCTTCGCGCTGCCGCCGAAGGAAGCACTGTTCATCGGTTTGGTCGGCTTCTGCGCCGTCTTCGCCGAGGGCGCGTCGATGGACTGGAGCGGCGTCTACCTCCGCGACATCACCGGCGCCTCCCCGTCGACCGCCGCCGCCTGCTTCACGGCCTTCGCCGCCACCATGGCCGCGGCCCGTCTCGCGGGCGACGCGGTGATCCGACGCCTCGGCCCGGTACGCACCGTGCGGGTCAGCGGACTGGTCGCCGGCCTCGGCGGTGTGCTGGTGGTTCTCGCCCACAGTCCGTACCTGGCCATTCCGGGGTTCGCCCTGATCGGCATAGGCATCGCCGTCGTGGTTCCGCTCGCGTTCGCCGCCGCCGGCCGGGCCGGCACCAACCCGAGCCAGTCCATCGCCGGCGTCGCCACCATCACGTACACCTCCGGTCTGATCGCCCCGGCCGTGGTCGGTGGCATCGCCCAGGCGAGCTCGCTGACAGTCTCCTTCGCCGTCGTCACCCTGCTGGCGGTCGCCCTGATTCCGTCGGCCACAGCCATGCGCCACCGCACGTCCGCGGGCTCCTCGGCCCCCGCCGACTCCCTGGAGCCCAGCCACTGACCTGTCCCAACCGACCACCGACCGCGCGACCGGCCAACCCACCCGCGTCACCGGCGTCACCAGCCGAGTCGGCACCCGACGCCGCCGGTTGAGGGGCGCGAACACCGATCCCGCCCCTCAACCGCGACCGCCCCACGCCCAGACCCGAGCCTCCGAACCTCACCCGGGCCCCAGTCGGCCCCGGACCCTGACCGACCCGGCCCCGGCCCGGCCCGCCTGAATCAGCCCCGGCCTGAATCAGCGTCGGCCGGGGCACACCGCGAAAGTCTCCGCCTAACCTGCCGCGACTCAGGCAGGCCGGCGCTGTGTCACCCGCCACAACCGCCGTGGCAGATCGCCTTCCTCGAACGGTTCGACCTGCGCCGGGCCCCAGCCGTCGGCAAGCCGGTCCACCAGGTCCGATGAGAAGAAGTGCACCGCGAAGCCGCCGTGCTCCCAGATGTCGTCGCCGTGGCTGATCCCGGCTCCGAAGTGCGCGTCGCCGGTGTGCCGAACGGTGTACACGAGGACGCCTCCGGGTCGCAGTACCCGTCGCACCTCCCCGACCAACGCCTCCAATTCTGCCGTGGACAGCGCCATGCAGAACAGCATGTGCGCGTACACCGCATCGACCGATCCGTCCGGCAGGTGCAACGGCCGACGGAGGTCCTGCACCAGGGTGGTCACCGTCAGGCCGTCGGCGGTGGCCCGTGCAGTGAGCTGGTCGAGACCGACAGGGCTGAAGTCGACCGCGGTCACCGCAAAGCCTTGATGGGCGAAGAACAGCGCGTCGCGGCCGTGACCGGCGCCGAGTTCCAGGACTGCTCCCCCTGGTGGGAACACCGTGGCGGCGCGCTCCGCCGGCTCCGACGGCCGGTCCCCGTACATGCCGGGGTGAGCGGAGTACGTCCGCTCCCAGTGCTCGCGCTGCGACCGCGCCAGTGATCCGTCCATCTGCTCTCGCTCCTCCGTCCCGTCGACCGCCCGTCGACCGCCTGTCGGCAATCTGTCGACAACCTGGCGTTCAGCCGTCGAGTAATCGTCGATCGGCCGGTTGACATTCTCGGGCCGCACCCGGCCGACCGGCCGGCCCTACCGACACCATCGAGTTGCGGGACCGCCGAACGGGAGGCCTGCCGACGCCCCCGGCAACCCCAACAACCCCGGTGACCAGCCGGTCCATCCTGCCGTGAAATGCTCGTGGTCATGAAGTCCGTCCTGCGCAACCCGATCGGTGCCCATGTTCCCGTGGCCGGAAAGGGCCTGGTAGGGACAGGGCTGGCCTACGCCGCCAAAGTCGGGGCGGAGGCGGTGCAGGTGTTCGTCGCCAACCCGCGCGGGTGGGCGACTCCGGCCGGGAATCCCGCGCACGACCTGGCGTTCCGCACCGCCTGCGCTGAGCGGAGCATCCCGGCGTACGTCCACGCGCCGTACCTGATCAATTTCGGCTCCGACTCGGCGGCGACTCGTGAGCGTTCGGCCGAGTCGCTGACCCACTCGCTGCACCGCTCGGCAGCAATCGGCGCGCTCGGCGCGGTGGTTCACACCGGCTCGGCGCTGTGCGGCACCCGGGAGGAGGCGCTGGCCCAGGTTCGCGCGCAGGTATTGCCGATCCTGGACGGCCTCGATCGGTACGGGGACGACGCCCCGTGGCTGCTGCTGGAGCCGACGGCCGGTCAGGGCAGTTCGCTGTGCGCCCGAATGGAGGATCTCGCGGCCTACCTGGAGGCGCTCGACCACCACCCCCGGGTCGGGGTCTGCCTCGACACATGCCACGCCTTCGCCGCCGGCCACGACCTGGCCTCGCCCGGCGGGGTCGACGAGCTCTTCGACGCCTTGCACCAGGCGGTCGGGCCGGACCGCCTCCGGCTGATCCACGCCAACGACTCGCAGGACGTCGCGGGCGCCCGCAAGGACCGTCACGAGAACATCGGTGCCGGCCACATCGGCGCCCCCGCGTTCCAGGCTCTGCTTGCTCACCCGGCCACCGCCGGCGTCCCGCTGATCATCGAAACGCCGGACGGCCGCCACGACCCAGACCGCGTCGAAGGCGTCCGGCACGCCGCCGACATCGCCCTGCTGAAGCAACTTCGCCACCCGACCGCCTGAGCCGGCCCCAGGCCCCAGGCCTCCAACCGCGCCCAGCACCAGCCGCACCCACAGGCACCGCCCACACCCGCACCGCCAAGCCGCACCCGCCACTCGCACCACCCGGCCGCACCGGTCGCCGCCTGTCCGGTGCCGCCGCCCCGGGACAACATGCCCCCTCGAAGAACCGCCGCCCCGGGACAAGGTGCCCCCTCGCCGAACCGCCGCCCCGGGACAAGGTGCCCCCTCGCCGAACCCCCGCCACGGTGCCGGTTAAGCTCCCCAAGTGCCCGCCCCGCAGCCCACATCCGGCCCCACCGCACCGTCCCCTGTCGACATCGACGTCACTGTCGGTGACGCCGGTGCGATCGTCACCGCCGCCCCGACCGCGAACGCCGTCCCGACCACAGACGCCACCCCAACCACGGACGCCGTCCCGACCACGGACGCCACTCCGGCCCAGCCTGCGCCGCATCCGCGCGCACACCGCCGTGCGCTGCTGCGCCTCGGCCTGCTCGCGGCCGTCCTCGCTGGCGCCGCGGCCTCGCTGCTGCTGTGGGATCCGGCGGCGGTGCTGGCGGCGGCGACCGGTCCGTGGCGGATGCCGGTCGCGCTGGCGGCCTACGCCTTCGGCACGGTGGCGTTCCTGCCCCGCCCTGCTTTGAACGCGGGGATGGGGCTGCTGTTCGGTTCGATGTGGGGTGTGCCGCTGGCGATCGCGGGTTCGGCGATGGGCGCGATCGTCGCGTTCGCGCTCGGCCGGTCGCTCGGCCGGGAGGCGTTGCGGCCGTTGGTGCGGGGCAAGGTGCTGATCGAGATCGACCGTCGACTGTCCGAACAGGGTTTCCGCAGCGTGCTGCTGGTGCGCCTGTTCCCGGGGGCGCCGTTCCAAGCGGGCAACTTCGCCTGCGCCTTCTCCGGAGTCCGCTTCTGGCCGTACCTGGCGGCGACCGTGCTCGGCGTGGTCCCGACCACGGCGGCGTACGTGATCGCGGGTGCGAGTGCGAACTCGCCCGGCTCTCCGGCGTTCCTGATCTCGACATCGGTGATCGCGGCGATGTGCGTGTTCAGCGCCGTCTCACTCTGGCGCGCCCGCTCCCGCAGCTCCGCCTGACCGCGACTCCCAGCCCACACCACCCGCCGCACACCACCCGCCGCACACCGCCCCGCTGTGAAGCAGCGCCGGAGCCCGGTCCGACCGGAGCCCGAGCCCATGTCACGTCACGAACGGCACCCCGGAGGACAAGGGCGGCACCGGCACCCGCCTACCGCTCGATCTCCGGCGACCACTCGCCGACCAGCCGCAGCCAGACGGTGTTGACGATCATCACCACGCCGATGCCGATCGCCCAGCCCGAATGGCCGGTGACCGCCAGCAGGGCCACCGAGCTGCCCCAGACCAGCAGTTGGACGCCGTACCAGGCCGCCGCCGAGTCGCGCACCGGCCGTCGTGGTGCCGCATAACGTCCCCACAGCACCGCGGCAGCTACCGGCAGCACCAGCGCGATCGGCGCCCGCACCCCAACGGGCCCGCCGTTCCACAGCCCGTAACCGCCGATCGCCAGGGCGACCAGCGAGGCCAGCTCCAGCAACAGACGTAGCGTCAGCTGCACCCCCGTCATCACCTTGTGCACACCCACACCCCACCCACCTCGACCAGCGAAACAATCCGATCGTCGCACAAGAACGTGCACGCACCACCCCCCGCCCACCCCTGACCGCCGCAACCGCCGCGCCGCCCACCCCGGCCCAAAAACCAGTTCACACCCCACCCCACCCACGCCTCATCATGGCGAGGTGACCGACACCAACGCCCATGCCACCGTCCGCACCACTCCGCCCTTCGCCGCCGACGAGGCGACCATGCTCAGTTCCTGGCTGGACTTCCATCGCGCCACCCTCGCCCTGAAGTGCGAGGGCCTGACACCGGACCAGCTTCGTGAACGGTCCTGTCCCCCGTCCTCGATGTCGCTGCTCGGGCTGATCCGGCACATGGCAGAGGTGGAACGTCACTGGTTCCGCAAGTACCTGAACGGCGAGGACCTCGGGCCGGTCGGCCGTTACTGGTCCGACGCGTTCCCGGACGGCGACTTCGACCTGGTTGCCGACGCGGACCTGTCGGCCGACACCGCCGCCTGGCAGGAGGACATCGCCTACGCCCGCGCCGCGGTCGAGGGCGTTTCGCTGGACACCGTGGCCAAGCTCCCGTGGCGCGGCAACGAGGTGACGCTCCGCTGGATCCTGGTCCACATGATCGAGGAGTACGCCCGGCACAACGGCCATGCCGACCTGCTCCGCGAGCGGATCGATGGCGCCACCGGCGAGTGATCCACCAAGCCCGGCCCGCCAGGCCCCGCCCGCCCGGGCCGAACCACCCAACCCGGGCCACCCGACCCGAGCCGTCCCGAAGCAGGCCGGCCACCAGCCCCGAGCCGCCAACCCGCTGACCCCACAGGCCCCTCACAGACCTCCGCCGACCCGCCCCACGGGCCGCCACCGGCCCCCACCCGCGGCACTCGCGGCACGCGCGGCAACCCCCAATACACCCAACACGCGCGACACACCCAACGCAAAAGACGCACGCGACACGCGGTCGCCAGCGGAGAACCGGAAACCCCCGCCCCAAAACCCAGCCCATCAGGTGAAGCCGTTACATGATTGTTGACACACAGTCAACTGCCCTCCGGCTGCCACCGATAGTGTCGTCGCGCGCAACCGTTCACCGAACGTCTGCGTCGTTGCGAGTATCCGGGCAAGCACGGATATTCACCCACGCCACAACCCGTCGGGTGGGCGCGTGCGGGCACTTCTTCGGTGATCAGTGCGATACTCGGACAGTTCCAACAAGTGGATGACGTGTCAAAACGACCGTTGTCCCCCGGGGGACGAGTACGGAACGAGACAGGGAGGCGCGGCTAATGGGAGCACTTCGCGACGAGCACCACAACGGGTGGCTGATGCCCTCCGGCAGCTACCCGGCCGCGGTGTACGAGGAATCGTGGGACGGCGAGGAGACGCTGCCGAGCGGGCAGATCGGGCCGTCCAAGATCGTCTCGCTCCGACCCACCGGGTTCGAGGCCGCGCGCACCGTCGGCGAGCACATCCGCGCCGCCACGCCGGTGGTCATGGACCTCACCGAGATGAACGACGCCGAGGCCAAGCGGATGGTCGACTTCGCCTCCGGTCTGATCTTCGGCACCCGCGGCGGCATCGAGCGGATCGCCCGCCGAGTGTTCCTGCTCACGCCGGCGGACGTCGAGGTGATGGTCATCGACCGCCCGCTCGACGAGTCCGGTTTCTACAACCAGAGCTGATCCACCCGGCGGCGGCCCACCAACCCCACCCGAGCCGCCCGACCCCGCCGACACAGCTCCACACCGCACCACCTCCGAAGACCCCGCGCCCCGCGCGGGGTCTTCGGCGTGCGTACGCCCTCACCCGCACCCCACCCCACAATCCCCGGACCCCCAAAACACCGAACCGCCAGACCGCCAGACCGCCAGAGCACCGGACCGCCACAGCACCGCACCACCGCACCACCGCACCACCGCACCACCGCACCACCGGACCACAACACCGCCCACCCCACCCCCACCTCACCCATGAGACCCAAACCTCCAAAGTGAGACACGAATGTCTCATCTGCGCTAAGCTGATCTCATGGCAACCGACCGCGACTCCGTCCTCGAGGCAGCCGTCGGCGTCCTCTCCCGACGCCCGACGGCCCATCTCGACGAGATCGCCCGCGCTGCCGGCATCAGCCGCGCCACCCTGCACCGGATTTTCCCGGGCCGGGAGGCCCTGATCCGTGAGGTGGGCGCCCTCGGTCTGCGTCGGTTCTCCGCCGCGCTGGACACCGCGCAGGTGGAGGAGGGCAACGCCGAGGCGGCACTGCGCCGGCTGGTGGACGCGGTGGTGCCGGATGCCGCGCTGTGCGCGTTCCTGGCCGGTGAGAACCAGCTGTACGACGATCCTGAGATCAATGACCTCTGGGAGCTCCAGGACGCCCGGGTCCGCGCGCTGTTCCTGCGCGGGCAGCAGGAGGGGGTGTTCAGGATCGAGCTCTCGGCCGGCTGGCTCAGCGAGGCGTTCTTCGACCTGGTGGCCGGCATCGGCTGGGCCGTCCAGGAAGGCCGGCTCGCCCCTCGCGAAAGCGCGTTCTCGCTCGCCGAGCTGTTCCTCGGCGGCGCTCTACGGAGACCTGATACCCCATGAGTTCCCCCCTCGCCCGGCCCGACGACAACCGGACCGACGACAACCGGACCGACGACAACCGAACCGACGACAACCGAACCGGCGACAACCGGACCGACCTGCTCGACCAGAAAGATCGAAAAGACCGGAAGGAGCAGCTCGCCCGCCCCACCCGCCGCTGGACCGGTCTCGCCGTCCTCGTGCTCGCCGTCACCCTGGTGGCGGTGGACGCGACGGTGCTGTCCCTCGCCATCCCGTCGATCACCGAGACTCTCGGCCCTTCCGGCACCCAGCTGCTCTGGATCGGCGACGCCTACTCCTTCGTGCTGGCGGGCCTGCTGGTGTCGATGGGCGCGCTCAGCGACCGGCTGGGGCGCAAGCGGGTACTGCTGGCGGGGTCGGTGGCGTTCGGCGCGGCTTCGCTGCTGGCGGCGTACGCCCCGGGGCCGGGTTGGCTGATCATGGCCCGGGCGCTGCTCGGCGTGGCGGGCGCGACGATCATGCCGTCCACACTGTCGTTGATCCGCGCGCTGTTCCCGGATGCCCGTGAGCGGGCGACCGCGATCGGTATCTGGGGTGCGGGCGCGACGGCGGGCGCGGCGTTGGGGCCGCTGGTGGGCGGGGTGCTGCTGGAGCACTTCTGGTGGGGGTCGGTGTTCCTGCTGAACCTGCCGGTGATGGTGCTGTTGCTGGTGTTCGGCGGCTGGTTGCTGCCGGAGTCCCGCGATCCGCGTCCGGGGCGCTGGGACATGGTGAGCGTGCTGCTGTCGATGGCGGGTGTGATCGGCGCGGTGTACGGCATCAAGGAGTTCGCCGCGCACGGTCTGGAATCCTGGGCCACTCCGGCGACGTTCGCGCTCGGCGCGGCGGCTCTCGCGCTGTTCGTGCGGCGTCAGCTCCGCCTGGCGACTCCGCTGTTGGACGTTCGGCTGTTCCGTGACCGGCGGTTCACGGCGGCGGTGGTGTCCTCACTGATCAGCCTGATCGGCCTTTCCGGTGTGATCTTCTTCATGTCGCAGTACCTCCAGCTGGTGCGCGGTTACTCGCCGCTCTCGGCGGGCGTCGCCGAACTCCCGGCCTTCGTCGGCTCGGTGGTCGGCGGCCTGCTGACGGCCCGGCTGGCGCGGCGCGCGGGTGCGCGCCGGGTGCTGACGGTCAGTCTGCTGGTGATGGGCCTTGGCATCGCGGTGCTGGGCGTGGTCCGGACCGACAGCGCGTACCTGCTGATCGGCTCGTCGTTCCTGGCACTGGGTACCGCCGAGGGCGTGGTGTACACCCTCTCCTCGGACCTGGTGCTGGGTGCAGCCCCGGCCGACAAGGCGGGTGCTGCGTCGGCGGTGTCGGAGACGGCGTACGAGCTGGGCGCGGCGCTCGGCATCGCGTTGGTCGGCTCGATCCTGACGGCCCTGTACGCGGGGTCGCTCACCGTCCCGCCGCACACGGACCCGGCGCTGGCCGAGCAGGCCGGCCAGTCCCTCGGCGGTGCGGTGCAGGCGGCCGCAGCCCTGCCGGGCGACCTCGCCGATCAGTTGCTGACCAGCGCGAACTCCGCCTTCGTCCATGGCATCAACGTCGCCGCGTGGGTCTCGGCCGCCCTGCTGCTGACCGCCGCCGCCCTCGCCCACCGTCTGCTCCGCGCCCGCCCCGAGAGCCCCACCGCCCCGGGTCCGGTCGCCGGCGAATCCTGACACCGCTCGGGGCCGCGCCCGCCCCGACAACCCCCACCACCCCGAGAACCCCACCACCCCGAGAACCCCACCACCTCGGGTCCGCCCTGCAACGGCTCCCCCGCGCCCGTCAGGGCTGCTCCCGCAGGTGCGCCACCAGCCGTTCGGTGTCCTGCGGGGTCCAGCCGTCGGGCGGGACGATCCGGGACCAGGCCTCGACCGGCATCAGTCCGTAGCGGTGCCCGTGCCCCTCGGGCACCGCCTCGGACGCCGCCAGGTCGCAGGTGACCTGCCAGAACGTCACCAGGGGGTACCAGCGCATGGTCGGTGAGACGTCATGGGCGCGCTGCCCGTTCAGCCACCCGGGCCGGCTCCAGATCAGCGCGGGCTGCCACCACACCACCGGGTCGCTGCCGTTCTGCAGGTAGACGGCGCGGGGCTGCGGCCAGGGCGCGTCGGGGATCGCGAAGTCGGAGGGCTGCTGGGCGAAGCGCACGGTCCGGCCGTCCTGGTAGACGGGCCGCCAGACGGGGCTGCCGGGGGCCCGCCCGTCGGTGACGGCCTTCCGCAGCGGGTTGTCGGGGGTGGGTCCGACCAGCAGCGCCCCGCCGGTCTCCGCGGCGAGCTGGTCGATGCCGCCGGGGAAAGCCTGTTCGACGGCGTACGAGCCGAGGCTCTCGCCGGCCACCAGCAGCCGGGGTCGGCTGTCGGCGGGCAGCTGCAGCCAGTGCGCGCGGACGGCGTCGTAGAGGGCCCGGCCGGCCTCGCCGGCCTTTCCCTCCGTCAGGAAGGAGATCCAGCTGGGCAGGTAGGAGTACTGGAAGGCGACTTCGGCGCTGTCGCCGTCGTAGAGGTACTCGGGCGGCTGGGCGATGCGTTCGTTGACCCAGCCGCTTCCGGTGGTGCCCATCACGACCAGCACTTTCCGCTGGAAGCCGCCGGCCCGGTCGAGTTCGGCGACCGCGCGCCGGGCCCGCTCCTGAAGGACGCGTTCAGGGTCGGTGAGGCCGACTCCCTCGCCGGAGCGGAGGCCGACGTACGCCCGGACGGGGTCCTTGGCGGGGCGTCCGGTGAACGCGGAGATCCGGGCGGCGGTGGGGGCACTGCCGACGAAGTCGCGGCCCTTGTTGCCGAGGCTGTCCCAGCTCTCGTACGAAGCGGGGCTGCCTGACAGGGTGGGGAGTTCCGGACGGACGATGCCTGGGCCGGTCGAACGGTCCGTCAGGGCGGCCGCGCGTTCGGCGGCGCCGAGCAGGGCGCTCAGCAGGACGCCCTCGACGAGGCCGACGATCAGCACGGTGGCGAGCGCGGTGGCCCCGGCGGCGGCCACCCAGCCGGGAACGGCCGGGTCGAGGATCCACCGCAGCGTCCGGGTGCCGAGCCGGACGGCCCGCGCGGCAAGCACCAGCAGCCCGCCGAGCAGCACGGCGACCGGCAGTACCAGCGCCCACTGCCACCAGCCGATCCGCGGGTCGAGTCCGACGGCCCGCCGCACGTCGCCCTGCCAGCGCACGCTCCACGCGGTGATCGCGACGACGGCGCCGCCGCCGACTCCGGCCAGCAGCCACCAGCCGACCTGCCGCACGGCCGGCGGGGGCCGCAGCCCGCACCGGCGGGCGACCAGGCCGAAGAACGCGCCGAGCCCGTAGCCGAAGAACGCGGTGATCGCCCCGGCGGCGGCCTGCAGGAGCCAGGGCCGGGGCAGCAGCGACGGCGTGAAGGACAGGCAGTAGAACAGCACCGCCCCGACCAGCGCACTCCAACTCGGCCAACGCCGCACGATCCGCTGCTCCCCCACTGCCCTCGCCCTCCGCTCCGCCCGCCGCCGTCCGAAACCCTCCGACCATCCGCCATACGTATCTCGCTGCCGCAGCACTCGATCTGACGGACCGTCGGACTCCCCTCGAATGGCGCAGCGCCGCTGGCCACGGGGGTTGCCGGGCTCCGACGATGGGGACGGAGAGCGGAGCGCTGGTTCCGCACGTCCTGGTGCGGGCCGACGGCTCGCCGGATCGACCGCGGCGCGCAGTGACCGGCGCGGTTCTGAGCGAAAGGGTGCAGCGCGATGCAAGACGCGGACCGGAACAGTTCCGACCGGCAACCGACGCCCACCGGGGCAGCGCCCCACACCGAAGCAGTGGCCCACCCCGGGGCAGCGCCCCACACCGACCCGGCGCCCCCGGCGACCCGGCAGCGCAAGCCCCGCGAGCCCCGCGGGCCGTTGCTGCGTCAGGGCCGGGTCGGCCCGCCCGCCCGGCAGGCCCGGCCGGCCCGGCCCGGGCAGCGGGTCCGTCGCGGGGCGCGGCTGGTGGTCGCGCTCGGCGCGGCGGTGTCCGGCATCGCGGTGATGGCGTCCTGCGGTGGCACGTCGGGCGAGAATCCGGTGCAGGCGGCCATGTCGACGTTCACGGTGGGCCCGGAGCGTTTCTCGGGCGAGCCGCCGTCCCCGCTGGGCTCGCTGCACTCCTCGGCGCTGGCGTCGGTCTCCTCGGCGTCGGCGTCGGCGTCGCGCCAGGCGGCGGAGTTCGAGGCGTCGGCCAACGCCCAGGCGGCGGCGAGCCGGGACAAGGCGACCCAGGTGCTGGCGACCGTCCCGGACGCGGGCAACGCGCTGGGCGATGTGACGCTGACCGGGATTCCGACGCAGGTCACCGGCAATCTGACGGCGGCGAAGGTGACGGTCACCAACAGCACCCTGGAGACCCGCTCGTATGCGATCCAGGTGGACTTCACCGACAGCTCGGGTCAGGCCGTGGACTCGTCGGTGGTGGGCGTGGAGAACCTGGCTCCGAATGCCACCGCCAACCCGGTGGCGTTCTCCACGAAGAGTTCGGACACCACGCTGATCCCGGTGGTGGTCAAGGCCCAGCGCTACTGAACACCAAAATGGACACCGAAATGGACACCGAACCGAACATCGAGCCGAAAAACAAAAAAGACTGAGTGCCCGTCAGCACACTGTGCCCGCCGTTCGACCGTGGTCGAGCAGCGGGCACAGTGTGCTGACGGGCACTCAGTTGACCGACCGGAGGATGACGTCGTCGTAGTCCCAGGCGGGGTCGTCGGCGTCCGGCCAGCTCGCGGTCTCCACTTCGGTCTCGGGCCCGGCCTCCACGGGGGCGTGCCGGGCGGCGAGTTCCTCGTCGAGCCGGTACTCCTCGCTGCGCTGCCGCTCGGTGCGGTAGTGGTCGGCGGAGTGCGGTTCGGCGGGGAACAGCTCGGACCGGGCGACTCCGGCGGGGCACAGGTCGTCGGGGGCGGGGTCGGTCTGCTCTGAGGTTCGTTCACGGTGCAGGGTCATGGGTCCATAGTGGTTCGACCGGCCCGGACGGGCCCGGTACCCGGCCGTAGTGCCCCCCGATCGGGTGTACGGGTGGTGCCGCCCTCCCGGCCACCCGGTCGGCGGGCGCGGGCAACCCTTGCGACCGAACCCGGCTGGCCGCGGGCGGGGCGCGACCATAGCTTCGAGGCGGCGGGCGCGCGCCAACGCCGTCCGCGACCGCGACCCCAGGAAATCGGCTCCCCCAGATGACTTCTCTCTTCGCTCCGACACGCCCGCGCACCCGTCTCGCCGCCGTTCTGCTGTCCGCCGGCGCCGTCGTGCCCACCCTGCTGGCCGCCGCGCCGGTGCCCCCGGTCCTCACCGGCATCTCGCGCCCCGCCTCCGTCTTCGCCGGGACGGCCGCCCAGCCGAACGTGCATCGCCTCGAACCCGGCTCGTCCGTGCAGGCCGCCGTCGACGCCGCCCGTCCGGGTGACGTGGTGGAGCTGGCCGCGGGCACCTTCCCTGGCAGTGTCACCCTCACCACCGACCGGGTGACACTGCGCGGGCAGGGCAACCGCTCCGTGCTGGTGCCCGACCCGGCGGACCACAGCACCTGCGCCGCGGCCGGCAACGGGCTGTGCGTGACGGGTTTGGCGGACGACCGCGGGGCGCCGGTGCGGCCGGTGTCGGGCGCGGTGGTGGAGTCGCTGGCGGTGGCGGGCTTCGCGAAGAACGGGGTCGCCGCCGCCGTCACCGACCAGCTGACCATCCATCAGGTGACGTCCCACGACAACGGCCTGCAGGGCATCAGCGTGGAGATGTCGACCCGCTCGGTGCTCACCGAGAACGAGGCCCGGGACAACGGGCAGGCCGGGATCTTCGTCGCCAACTGGTTCGATCGCAAGGGCGGTGCGCTGGAGACCCGCGGCACCCAGGTGGCGGCGAACCGGCTGACCGGCAACCGGATCGGCCTGCAGCTGCGCCGGGTGCGCGACCTGATGGCGACGGGCAACCTGGCGTCCGGCAACTGCGGCGGCATCTTCGTGGTCGGTGACGACGGGGTGCCGCGGGCCGGCTCGCTGACCGTCGGCAACAACGTGGTGCGGGCCAACAACCGTTACTGCGAGCCCAATCCGCGGCTGGACTCGGTCCAGGGGACGGGCATCCTGCTGACCGGCACCGAGGACGTCGTGGTCTCCGAGAACCTGATCTCCGACCACTCCGGCAGCTCGCCGATGTCGGGCGGCATCGTGCTGTACCCGAGCGTGGTGGGCGCGCCGAACGCCCGCGCCGTCGTCACCGGCAACATCCTGAGCGACAACCAGCCCACCGACCTCGTCGACCGCGACCAGGGCACCGGGAGCTCCTTCGTGACCAACTACTGCAACACCTCCCAGCCCGCCGGCCACTGCTGACCGGCCCTCCGAGCCCTCCAGCCCCACGAAAGGCCGCCGCGCCCATGACCTCCGCCCCGACCCGCCCCGTCCCGCCGTCCGCCGGTGAACCGCCCGACGACCCCACCACGGCCCCCGCGGCCGCCGTGCCGCCCGCGATGGTGCTGCGCGAGCTGGCCTTCGGCGCCGCCTGCGCGGGCGCGGTGCGCGCGGCCGCCAGCCTGGGGCTGGCCGACGCACTGGACGAACAGCCCGCCACCGCCGAGGAACTGGCGGCCGGACTGGGCGTCGCCGCCGGCCCGCTGGAACGCCTGCTGCGGGCCCTGGTCTGCTACGAGGTGTTCGCCGCGACGGACGACGGCCGCTTCCACCACACCCCGCTGTCGCGCCTGCTGCGCACCGACGAGCCCGGCAGCCTGCGCGACATCGCGCTGTGGTGCACCGAGCCGTGGACGTGGCAGTCCTGGTCCCGGCTGGACGACGCGGTGCGCACCGGGCGCAGCGTGTTCGCCGACGCGTTCGGCAAGGAGTTCTTCCAGTACCTGCACGACGACGCGCCGGAGTCGGCGGCCCTGTTCAACCGGGCGATGACGCAGTCCAGCCGCCAGTCCGCGCAGGACCTGGCCGACTTCCTGGATCTGACGGGCATCGCCACGGCCGCCGACATCGGCGGTGGCCAGGGCCAGGCGCTGGCTGCCCTGATGGAGCGTCACCCCGGGCTGCACGGCACGCTGCTGGACCTTCCGAAGGTGATCGAGCACGCCGATCCGCGGCTGCTGCCGGGCGGGCCGCTGGCCGGCCGGGCCCGACTGGTGGCGGGCGACTGCCGCGTGGCGATCCCGGTGCAGGCCGATCTGTACCTGGTGAAGAACATCCTGGAGTGGGACGACGACTCCACCCGCCGCACGCTGCGCAACCTGCGCCAGGTGGCCCGTCCGGGCGCCCGGGTGGTGATCGTGGAGAACCTGGTCGACGAGTCGCCGTCGATGCGTTTCACCACCGCGATGGACCTGTTGCTGCTGCTGAACGTCGGCGGCGCCAAGCACACGCTGGGCAGTCTGACCGCGCTGATCGAGGAGTCCGGCCTGCTGCTGAAGGCCGTCGCCCCGGTCAACGCGTACCTGCACGCCTTCTCCTGCACCGTCCCCTGACCGTCCCCGACCGGCCGAGAGCCGTCCGGACCGCAGTGGTCCGGACGGCTCTCGGCCGGTCGCGCAGGCTGTGGCACAGGCTGTGGCACAGGCTGTCGCCACGGACGGAACGGCTACCCGGCGGCCTCCGCGGCCTCGGCGGCCATCTCGGCGACCAGCCCGGTGGTGTGCCGGCCGTCCCGGAAGCGCCGGTCGGCGAGGGTGCGGCGAAGGTAGTCGGTGGTGGTGCGGACGCCCGGGCCGTCGATGCGGAACTCGGCGAGGGCCCGGTCGAGGCGGGTGACGGCCTGTTCCCGGTCGGGCGCCCAGGCGATGGTCTTGGCGAGCAGCGAGTCGTAGTCGGGGCCGACCGTCCAACCGGCGTAGGCGTGGGTGTCGACCCGGACGAACGGGCCGCCGGGCGGGACGAATTCGGTGAGCAGCCCGGGGGTGGGCAGGAAGCCGCGCTCGGGGTCCTCCGCGTTGACCCGGGCCTCGACGGCCGCGCCGCGCGGCCGGACGGCGTCCTGGCGGAACGTCAGGGGTTCGCCGGCGGCGATGGTGAGCTGTTCGCGGACCAGGTCGATGCCGGTGACCATCTCGGTGACGGGGTGTTCGACCTGGAGTCGGCAGTTGACCTCCATCAGGTGGAACGCCCCGTCGGGGGCGAGCACGAATTCGAAGGTGGCGGCGCCGACGTAGCCGACGGCGAGGGCGCCGCGGACGGCGGCGGCGCAGATCTCGCGGCGCAGCGGGTCGGGCAGGTTGGGTGCGGGGGATTCCTCGATGAGCTTCTGGTGCCGGCGCTGCACGGAGCAGTCGCGTTCGCCGAGGTGGACGGCGTTGCCGTGCCGGTCGCAGAGCACCTGGACCTCGATGTGCCGGGCGCCGTCGACGTAGCGTTCCAGGTAGAGCCGTTCGTCGCCGAAGACGGCGCGGGCGTGGGCCCGGGTCTCCTGGAACGCGGTGGGCAGGTCGGCGGCGTCGCGGACCACGGCCATGCCGCGTCCGCCGCCGCCGGCTACGGCCTTGAGGATGACGGGGTATCCGGTGCGGGCGGCGATCTCGCGGGCTTCGGTGGGGCTGCGGACGGCGCCGACGGAGCCGGGCAGCACGGGCAGTCCGGCTTCGGCCATCAGCCGCCGGGCCACCGACTTGTCGCCCAGTTGTTCGATGACCTGCGGGGGCGGGCCGATGAAGGTGAGCCCGTTGGCTTCGCAGATCTCGGCGAAGTCGGGGTCCTCGGAGAGGAATCCGTAGCCGGGGTGGACGGCCTGGGCGCCGGTGAGCCGGGCGGCTTCGACGATGGACGGGATGTGCAGGTAGCTGGCCCTGGCGGCGGCCGGTCCGAGGTGGACGGCCCGGTCGGCGAAGCGGACCACCGCCGAGTCGCGGTCGGCGGTGGAGTGCACGGCGACGGTGCGGATGCCCATCTCCCGGCAGGTGCGGGCGATCCGCAGCGCGATCTCGCCGCGGTTGGCGATCAGCACGGTGGTGAACATGCGGGCCCCCTATGCGGGTTCGACGGCGATCAGCCGCTGCTGGAACTCCACGGCGGCGCCGTCGGCGGCGAGGATCTCCACCACCCGGCCGGCGATGTCGGCCTCGACGGGGCTCATCATCTTCATCACTTCGAGGATGCCGATCGGCTGGCCGGGGATGACGGTGTCGCCGACCGCGACGAACGGCGGCGCGCCCGGTTCGGGCGCGTGGAAGAAGGTGCCGATCATCGGGGCGCACACGTGGTGGGTGCCGTCCGCGGGCTCGCTCTCCGGGGCGGGGTCCGGGGCCGCCCGGGGGTCCGTCACCGGTGCGCTGGCCTCGTCCCATTCGACCTCGACGGCGGTGCCGAGGTGTTCGAGCCGGATCCGGCGGGGCGGGCGGGTGCTGGTGCGGGCGAGTTCGGCGATGCTGCGGCACAGTTCGGCGAGGTCCGCGACCTGGTCGGGGCCGCCGGATCCGTCACCGGTGAGGGCGATCCGTCCGCGGGACGGCTGGTGTTTCACCTCGACGGTCATGGCTGGCTCCAATCTGCCGCTTCTGGGCCGAGGTCGGCGCCGAAGCGGTGGAAGCGGGCCCGGCGGGCGGCGCGCAGCCGGTCCGGGTCCCAGGGGATCAGTTCGCGCAGGGCTTCGGTGACGGCGGCCTCCAGCAGGTCGGCCGCGGCGGCGTGGTCCTGGTGGGCTCCTTCGGGCGGTTCGGGGACGATGCCGTCGACGACGCCGAGGCTGAGCAGGTCGCCGGGGTGCATCCGCAGCGAGGCGGCGGCGGTGGGTGCGGCCTGCGGGTCCTTCCACAGGATGGCGGCGCAGCCTTCGGGGCTGATCACCGAGTAGATGCCGTTGGCGCTGACCAGGACGCGGTCGGCGACGGCGAGCGCGAGGGCTCCGCCGCTGCCGCCCTCGCCGATCAGCACGGTGACGATGGGGACGGGCAGGCGGGCCATCAGCCGCAGGTTCTCGGCGATCGCGGCGGCCTGGCCGCCGATCTCGGCCTCGGGTCCGGGGTTGGCGCCGGGCGTGTCGACCAGGGTGACCACGGGCAGGCCGAGTTTCGCGGCCAGGCGCATCAGCCGGTTGGCCTTGCGGTAGCCGGCCGGCTGGGCCATCCCGAACCGGCGGCGGCGGCGTTCGCCGAGGTCGGGCCCGCCCTTGTCGTGGCCGATCAGGACGACGGGGGTGCCGGCCAGGCGTCCGGTGCCGGCGACGATGGCGGGGCAGTCCTCGGTGAGCCGGTCGCCGTGCAGTTCCTGGAAGTCGTCGACCAGGCGGCGGATGTAGTCGAGGGTGGTGGGCCGTTCGGGGTGCCGGGCGAGGCGGACGTTCTGCCAGGGGTCGCGGTCGGCGAGTTCGTCGGCGGCGCGCAGGATGGCGGCGCCGTCGCCGGGCGGCCGGGGCCCGGTGGGGGGCCGCAGGCCGAGCAGGCGGCCGAGGACGGGGCGCAGGCCGATCCGGGGCACCACGTCGTCGACCATGCCGTGGGCGAGCAGGAACTCGGCGGTCTGGAAGCCTTCGGGGAGTTTCTCGCCGGTGGTCTGTTCGATGACCCGGGGTCCGGCGAAGCCCATCCGGGCGCCCGGTTCGGCGAGGATGACGTCGGCGAGGGTCGCGAAGGAGGCGGCGACGCCGCCGTAGGTGGGGTCGGTGATCACCGAGACGGTGAGGATGCCGGCTTCGTCGAGTTCGGCCATCGCCTGCGCGGTCTTGGCCATCTGCATCAGCGACAGCACGCCTTCCTGCATGCGGGCGCCGCCGCTGGCGGTGACGAGGACGAGTGGGACGCGGCGGTCCAGCGCGGTGGTGGCGGCGTGCGTGATGAGGGCGCCGACGGCGCAGCCGAGGCTGCCGCCGAGGAAGCGGAAGTCCATCACGGCGGCGACGCAGGGCTGGCCCTCGATCTGTCCGGCGGCGCACAGCACGGCGTCGTGCAGGCCGGTGCGGTCGCGGGCCTCGTCGAGGCGGTCCTGGTAGGGGCGGCTGTCGACGAAGCCGAGCGGGTCGTGCAGGGCGGGCACCGGTCCGATGGTTTCGGCGGTGCCCGGGTCGAGGAGCTGGGCGAGCCGCTGCGGGGCGGTGAGCCGCCCGTGGTGCCCGCAGTCGGGGCACACCTGCAGGGTGCGTGCCCAGCGCCGGCCGTAGATCAGGCCGGCGCAGCCTGCGCAGCGCACCCAGTCCGCCGGTTCGCTCTGTTCGGCCACGGCGGCTCTCCTTCCCTGTGCAGTTTCGCTGTCCGGTGCGCCGGTTCAGCGTTCCCAGCGGTAGAACTCGTGCGCCATGGCGTCCTTGGGGCTGCGCCAGGTCGCCGGGTCGTAGGCGTCGACGTAGACGGCGAGCCGTTCGCTGACGTCGCGGAACTCGGGGTGGTCGGCGTACTTGGCGACCTCGGGTCCGGCGGGGCGGTCGGACTCGATCAGGTGCAGGTAGACGTCGCCGAACTGGAACAGGCTGCGTCCGCTGACGCCGATCAGGCCGGGCAGGGTGCCGCGGTCGGAGTCGGCGAAGACACCGGCGATGTGCTCGGCGGTGCCGGGCTTCATCCGGGCGACGATCAGGGCGCGGTGCACGGCGCTCACCCGGCCGCGCCGGCGCGGTGTTCGACCTTGGCGCGGATCAGTTCCATCTGGACCTTGGAGTTCTGGTTGATCATGTCGGTCATCCGGAGGTCGTCGACGGGGGCGGTGGGCTTCATCGCGAAGTCCTGGATCCAGCGCATCCGGGTGGCCTGCGCGAGGTCCTCGTACTCCCACCGGATCTCCATGAATTCGAACGGTCCGGGTTCGACCCGGCGGGCGCGGACGGCGAGCGCGTCGCGGTCGGTCTCCCGTTCGGAGACCCAGCTCCACACCTGGCCCTTCTCGTCGGGGTGCATGGTGAGCCGGAACCGCACCAGTTGGCCCTTCCGGTCGATGACTTCGACGGAGGCGTACTCGCTGAACAGCTGCGGCCACCCTTCCAGGTCGTTGGTCATGTCCCAGACCAGGTCGACGGGGGCGTTGATGAGGATGGTGTTGTCGGTGTGTCCGGGCATGTCAGGCACCAGCTTTCACAGTGGAGTTGACGGTCTGCAGGAACTCGGCGACGGGGCGGCCGAGCAGGTCGGTGGAGTCGATGGAGACGCCGTAGCGGTTCTCCAGGTCGGAGAGGACGCCGAGCACCCCCAGCGAGTCGACGCCGAGGTCGAGGAACATGCAGCCCGGGTCGGCGAGTTGGTCCACGGTGACCTGGACGCCGGCCCGGGCCTTGATCAGGGTGGCGAGTTCCTCGTAAGTGATCTCGGATGCCATCTGTTGCTCCTAGCGGTGGGTGGAGGTCAGGCCCGGCGCAGCACCAGGGCGGTGTTGGAGCCCATCTGGCCTCGGCTGAGCACCAGGGCGGTGCGCAGTTCGGCGGGTCGTGGGCGGCCTATGACCAGGTCGAGGCCGTACGGGCAGTCCTCGGTGTGCGGGGTGGGCGGGATCAGGCCCTGTTCGAGGGCGAGCACGGCGGCGGCCACGTCGAGCGCGGGGGCTCCGCAGTGGGCGCGGCCGAAGCCGGCCTTGGGGGCGGTGACGGGGACCCGTTCAGCGTGTTCGCCGAGCGCGTCGGCCAGGGCGAGGGCCTCGGCGCGGTCGGCCTCGGGGCTGCCGAGGGCGTCGGCGAAGACCACGTCGATCTCGTCGGGTGCGCAGTGCGACTCGGCGAGGGCGCCGCGGACGGCGTGGGCCAGGCCTTCGCGGCTGTCGGCCCAGCGGGCGGCGCCGGTGAAGGTGGCGGTGTGCCCGGCGATCCGGGCCCGGGTGCGGGCGCCGCGCCGGCGGGCGCTGTCGGCGTCCTCGACCACGAACATGGCGCCGCCCTCGGCCGGGACGAAGCCGGCCGCGTCTGAGCCGAACGGCCGGTAGGCGCGGTCGGGGTCGTCGGCGGTGGACAGTCCGGGGTAGCCGAGCTGGCAGACCATCGAGTACGGGGCGATGGGGGCTTCCGCGGCGCCGGCCAGCACCGCGTCGGTACCGCGTCCGACGGCGCGGGCGGCGTGGGCGAGGGCGTCCAGGCCGCCGGCCTCGTCGGAGGCGACCACGCCGCACGGGCCCTTGAAGCCGCCGCGGATGGAGATCTGGCCGGTGGAGGCGGCGTAGAACCAGGCGATCGACTGGTAGGGGCCGACCAGGCGGGGGCCTTCGGCCCACAGGTGCTGGAGTTCGCGCTGGCCGAACTCTCCGCCGCCGGAGCCGGCCGCGGTGACCACGGCCACCTGGAACGGGTCGGCCGGGTGGGGCGTCAGGTCGGCGTCGGCCATGGCGAGTTCGGCGGCGGCCATCGCGAAGTGCGTGAACCGGTCGGTCTGCACCAGGTAGCGCGGCTCGACGAACTCCTCGGCGTCGAAGCCGCGGACCAGGCCGGCGATCCGCAGCGGGAGGTTCTCGCAGCCCTCGCGGTCGATCCGGGCGAGCGCGGAGCGGCCCTGGCTGAGCGCCTTCCAGTAGTCGTCGGCGCCGATGCCCTGCGGGGAGACCACGCCGACGCCGGTGATCACCGCGCTGCGGGTGGGGCTCATGCCGCCTCCGCTCTGCTCAGCACCACCGCGGACTGGAAGCCGCCGAAGCCGCTGCCCACCGACAGCACGTGGCGCAGCGGCAGTTCGCGGGCGGTGCGGGGGACGTAGTCGAGGTCGCACTCGGGGTCGGGTTCGGTGTAGTTGGCGGTCGGCGGGACGACGCCGTGGTGCAGGGCGAGGGTGCAGGCGACCAGTTCGATGGCGCCGATCGCGCCGAGCGAGTGGCCGACCATCGACTTGATGGAGCTCATCGGGGTGCGCCGGGCGTGCGCGCCGAGGGAGCGTTTGACGGCGGCGGTCTCGTGCCGGTCGTTCTGCTTGGTGCCGGAGCCGTGCGCGTTGACGTAGTCGATCGCGTCGCCGGGCAGCCGCGCGTGGGCGAGGGCCCGGTCGATGGCTTCGGACATCTCCACGCCTTCCTTGGTCAGGCCGGTCATGTGGTAGGCGTTGCCGAAGGTGGCGAAGCCGCCGAGTTCGGCGTAGATCCGGGCGCCGCGCCGCTCGGCGTGCTCCCATTCCTCCAGCACGATGACGGCGCCGCCCTCGCCGAGCACGAAGCCGTCGCGGCTCGCGTCGAAGGGGCGGGAGGCGTGTTCGGGGTCGTCGTTGCGGGCCGAGGTGGCTTTGATGGCGTCGAAGCAGGCGACGGTGATCGGGGAGATCGGCGAGTCGCAGGCGCCGGCGACGATCACGTCGGCGCGGCCCTCCTCGATGGCGAGAGCGGCGTAGCCGACGGCGTCGAGGCCGGAGGTGCAGCCGGTGGAGACGGTCTGCACGGGGCCGTGCGCGCCGATCCGTTCGGCGACCGCGGAGGCCAGCGCGGCGGGGGTGAACGCCCGTTCCAGGTGCGGTTCGGCGGGCCGGTGGTCGACGTCCCAGTGCTCGCCGCGGTTGCTGACCAGCACGTAGTCGTGTTCCAGCCGGGTGGTGCCGCCGACCGCGGTGCCGAGCGAGACGCCGACCCGCCACGGGTCCTCGCGCCCGGGGTCGAGTCCGGCGTCGGCGATCGCCTCGTCGGCGGCGACCAGCGCGAACTGCACGTAGCGGTCGTTGCGGGCGATCTGGTCGGCGGTCAGACCGTGCGCGGCGGGGTCGAAGTCGCACTCGGCGGCGATCCGGGAGCGGAAGCCGTCGGGGTCGAACAGGGTGATGCCGCGGGTGGCGGTACGGCCGTCGGTGAGCAGCGCCCAGAACTGCGGGACGCCGATGCCGCCGGGTGCGACCACGCCGATCCCGGTCACCGCGACCCGGCGGTTCACGAGGCCGCCCCGGCCGGTTCCGGCGGCCCCGCTTCGGAGTCGCTCTGCTCCTCGGTGTCGACGTGGCCGAGGTCGGGGCGGGGCGCGAGCGGCCCGAGGTGGAAGACCATCCGGGCCTGCGCGGAGCCGACGTTGCGGAACCGGTGCCGCATCCCGATCGGGATCATCAGCCCGTGGTCGGGCCGCAGCGGCCGGGTCCGGCCGTCCAGGTCGACCTCGAGTTCGCCGGACATCACGAACACGAACTCCTCGGAGTACGGATGGTAGTGCTCGCCGATCCGCTCCCCCGGTTCGATGATCGCCACTCCCATGAATCCGCTGGTCGCACCGACCACCGGCGGGGTGAGCATGGCCCGCAGGTCGCCGCCGCGCTTGCGGTTCGGGGGCGCGTCGTCGATGTGGACGACTCGTGGCATCTCGGTGGTCATGGTGGGCTTCCTCTCCGGAGTGGGGACGTCGGCGGTCGGGGTGGTCAGGCGTCGGCCGAGCGGCGGTCGGTGACCGGGGTCATCGCGCACTCGGCGAGCAGGTGGCGCAGGCCGTCGGTGCTGGGCACGGGGTGCTCGGCGTCGACCTCGGCGAGCTTGGTGAGCACCGCGGCGGCGTGCGGGCCGGCCACGCCGAGGGCGGTGGCGGGGTCGTCCGCCGGGTCGGTGAGCAGGTCGACCAGCCGGACCACCAGGTCCTCGCGGCGGTGGACGGTGGCGCGTACCAGCGGCGAGCCGGGGTCGGCGGCGGCGTGCTCGTCCTCGCCGCCGAGCAGTTCGGCGAGCGCCGCGCCGCAGCCGGGGCGGACCGGGTACAGGTAGGCGTGCCGCTGCACCTGGCCGGGCTTGAGCGCGGCGTGGTGGCGGACGGCGGGCAGTCCGGCGCGCTGGAAGAAGTCGCGGGCGGCCAGCGGGTCGTCCAGGTCACGGTCCTCCTCCAGGTACGGGTTGATGGCCACTTCGACGGCCCGCACCTCGGGCTGCTGGGCGACGTGCCGCAGCGCGGCGACCAGGTCGCCGGCGACTTCGACGCAGCGCACGATCCGGTTGCCGTGCATGAACAGCGAGGTGCGCAGCAGCCGGGTGGTGTCGTCGACCCGGGCCTGCGGGGAGCGGTAGCCGCCCAGCAGTTCGGCGGCCTTGGCCTCGGTGCCGGGTTTGACGGTGAAGCTGAGCGCGTGCCGGACCACGCCGTCCGGGCCGGGGCGGGGCGCGGCGGGCACGCCCGGGTGGTGTTCGCCGGGGCGCAGCGGCGCGGCGGGGCTGTCGATGGTGCGGGTGCCGTGGGTCTCGCGCAGCACGGTGTAGCGCAGCGAGCGGGTGTCGCGGACGCACCCGTGCAGCGGTCTGACCATGTCGCGGTGGGCCGGGCTGTCGACCCAGGCGAGGAACGGCTCGGCGCTCTCCCATTCGCTGGTGATCAGCCAGCGCGACGGGTCGTCGATGGACTGGCAGAGCTGGTCGCTGACGTGCCCGGGGACGGCGGAGACCTGGTGGCGCAGCAGCTCGTACACGTCCAGGAAGTGGTCCTGGGCGCCGTCGTGGACGTCGAGCATCAGCACGACGCGAAGCCGGCCCGCAGCGGGCCGGCCGGTGGCGGTCTCCTCGGACTGGGAGAGCAGGGTCATGGCGGCGGAATCCTGTCGTCGGTTCGCTCGGGGGCCCTCGGTCGGCCGTCGGTGCCGTTCGGCTCGGCGGGCGGGGCTGGTTCGCACTCGATCGTCGACGGGGGCCGGGGCGGGCGCGAGAGTTCACGGCCATCCGGGCGAAGCACCCTGCGTGACCGTCGGCAGCGGGGGATGGTTGCTGGGTCTGGCGTATCCAGCGCCCCGCACGGATGGAACAGAGCTGATGAACACACAGATGGCGGACCGGGTTCCGGTCCTGGTCTCGGGCGGTTCCCTGGTGGGGCTGTCGCTGTCCCTCTTCCTCGGCCGGCTCGGCGTCCCGCACCTGCTGGTGGAGCGGCACGCGGAGACCTCCCGGCATCCGCGCGGGCGCGGCAACAACCTGCGGACCATGGAGCTGTTCCGCACCGCCGGGGTGGAGGACGACATCCGGGCGGCGGCGTCGGTGCTGGCCGACAACCACGGCATCCTGCAGGCCGAGACGCTGTCCGGCGGTGAGCAGGAGTGGCTGTTCCGGGAGATCGACCCCGGCGGGGCGCTGGCCCGGTTCAGCCCGTCCTCGTGGTGCCTGTGCAGCCAGAACGACCTGGAGCCGGTGTTGCAGCGGCACGCGGCCGAGCGCGGCGACGTCCGGTTCAACACCGAGCTGGTCTCCTTCGAGCAGGACGCCGACGGGGTGACGGCGCGGCTGCTGGACCGGGCCACCGGCACGGAGCGCGAGGTGCGGGCCGACTATCTGATCGCCGCGGACGGGCCGCGCAGCCCGGTCCGGGAGCGGCTGGGCATCGGGCAGTCCGGGCGCGGCGACCTGTTCCACAACATCAGCGTCACCTTCCGGGCCAAGCGGCTGGCCGAGGTGGTCGGCGACCGGCGGTTCATCGCCTGCTACCTGACCGACCCGGCGGGGGCGGGCGCGCTGCTGCCCGTCGACAACCGCGAGCAGTGGGTGTTCCACCTGCCCTGGCACCCCGAGCGCGGCGAGAGCGTCGAGGACTTCACCGACGTCCGCTGCATCGCGCACATCCGGGCCGCCGCCGGGGTGCCCGACCTGGACGTGGAGATCACCGGCCGGGCCCCGTGGCACGCCGCCGAACGGGTCGCCGACCGGTACGGCGCCGGGCGGGTCTTCCTGGTCGGGGACGCCGCGCACGAGATGCCGCCGACCGGCGCGTTCGGCTCCAACACCGGCATCCAGGACGCCCACAACCTGGCCTGGAAGCTCGCCGCCGTGCTGGCCTGCTGGGGCGGGCCTCGGCTGCTGGACTCCTACGAGAGCGAGCGCCGCCCGGTCGCCGTGCAGACCGCGGCCCGGGCGGCGGCCCGCTCCGTCGAGCACCAGCACCCCGGCTTCGACGCGGCGCCCACCGGCGGGCCGCGCACCAACGTGCTGGCGGTGGCGCTCGGCTACCGCTACCCGGAGGGCGCGCTGGTCGGCGCGGACGCCACGGCGGGCGTCGTCCCCGAGCGCTTCTCCGCGACCGGCGAGCCCGGCACCCGCGCCCCGCACGTCTGGCTGCGCGACGCCGCCGGGACGCGGCTGTCCACCCTCGACCTGTTCGCCGCCGGACCGGTCCTGCTCGCCCCGGCCGAGGGCGGCGGCGGGTGGCCGGCCGCCGCCCGGCAGGTGGCCGAGCGGACGGGGGTGCCGCTGCGCTGCCTGCTGATCGGCGACGGCGGCGACCTGCTGCCCGAGCCGCCCGCCGACCCGCCGTCGGGCGCCCGCCCCACCGGGCCGGTCTCCCCCACCACCTGGCCCGACGCGTACGGGTTGCACCCGGGCGGCGCGACGCTCGTCCGCCCGGACGGCTTCGTCGCCTGGCGCGCCACCGGTGCCGTCGGCGACATGGTTGCGGCCTTGCGCGTCGGGGTCCACGGCATGGCGGGGCTGGCCTGAAGCGGGAGAGCACGCACGAAACCACGGGCGCGTGAACCCGCGCGACAAGCGCACGTCACCTCCGCAAGGTCGCGATCCCGTGCAAGTCGTTGTCCTGCGTCGCGATCTTGCGCCGGGGCGTCTTCCGCTTCGCGCAGTTCCCCGCGCCCCCGGCTTGCCGTCCCCCGGTATGTGACCGGGATCACCTCGCGGTGAGAACCCGGGCGCAGACCCCCGCGTCTGGCAGGTGTGAGAGCACGCAGGAGAGCACTGGACGAGCTGGACGAGGAACGTCTGCTCCGTCTGGTCGCCAAGGGCGACCGCGGGGCGTTCGACGAGCTGTACCGGCGCACCGCGCCGTGGCTGGCGGTGCGGCTGCGCCGCCGGTGCGCGGACGAGCAGATCGTCGCCGAGGTGATGCAGGAGACCTTCCTCGCGGTGTGGCGCGCGGCCGGCGCGTTCGCCGGGAGCGTGGCGGGCGGCAGCGCCGTCGGCTGGCTGTGGACCATCGCGGCCCGCCGCCTGGTCGACGCCTTCCGCCGCCGCGCGCACCACGCCGAGCCGCCGGCCGCCGCGGCCCACCTGGCCGCCGCCCCGGCCGCCGAGGACGAGGCGCTGGCCGCCGCGGTCGGCGGCGACGTGGGGGACGCGCTGCGGCGCCTGGCGCCCGAGTTGCGCGCGGTGCTGCAGGCCACCGTGCTGGACGGGCTGTCCGTCCGGGAGACCGCCGTGCTGCTCGGACTGCCCGAGGGCACGGTCAAGACCCGTGCCCGCCGGGCCCGGATCGCGATGCGCAAGGAGCTGGCATGAGCACGGACCACGCGTCGGCCGGGCTGATCGACGAGTACGCGCGGGGCGGGGCCGCGCTGCCCACGGACACCGTCTGGGCCCTGGAGGCGCACCTGGAGGGCTGCGCACGCTGCCGGGGCCTGCTGGCGGCGTCCGTACCCGCCGCGGCACCCGGTATCACTGCGCTCGTCGACGACGTCCACGCCGCGCTGCGACCGCAGTTGGACGCGGCCCGCCCACTGCCGCTGCGCCGCCGCCGGGCCCTTCGGCGGCCGGCCTGGGCCGCCCCGGCCGTGGCGCCCTGGCTGCTGACCGCCGTCGGCGTGGTGCTGCTGGCGCTGCTGATGGACTCCGGCGGGTCGCCGGACCCGCTCCGCCGGGTGTCGCCGCTGCTGCTGGTCGCGCCCGTGCTGCCGCTGTGCGCGGCGGCCGCGGCCTGGGTGCCGGGCCTCGACCCGGCGCACGAGCTGACCGCCGCGACCCCGCGTTCCGGCCTCCCGCTGCTGCTGCGGCGCACCGCCGCCGCGCTGGCCGCGGTGGTGCCGGTGCTGCTGGCGGCGGGCGCGCTGACCGGGGCGATGACGGTCGCGCAGTGGCTGCTGCCCTCGCTCGCGTTCACCACGACCGCGCTCGCGCTCGGCAGCGTCGTCGGCGTCGGCCGGGCCGCCGCCGCGCTGGTCGCCGTCTGGGCGGCCGTCGTCGCGGCCCCCGTCTGGGCCACCGGCCGCCTGCCGTTCGTGCTGCGGCCCGAGCAACTGCCGGGCTGGGCGCTGCTGTTCGTCCTCGGCGCGGCCACCGTGCTGGCCCGCCGCCGCGCCTACTCGGCGCCCCGAAGCTGACCCACCCCCCTTTCGGAAGGAACCACCTCCATGCCACGCGCCGTCAGCGCGTCCTCCGTCGCGCCCAAGACCCACGCCTGGGAGATCCGGGCCGAGGGCCTGCTCGTCCGCGCCGGACGGAAGAAGATGGCCGTCAACGGCCTCGATCTCGCCCTGGGCACCGGTGCCCACGGCCTGCTCGGCCCGAACGGGGCCGGCAAGACCACGCTGATCCGGGCGCTGGCCACCGTGCTGCGCCCGGCCGGCGGCGAACTGGAACTGCTCGGCGTTCCCGCCGGCCGCGCCGACCTGCGGGCGCTGCGCCGCCGGATCGGCTACCTGCCGCAGGACTTCGGCTACTACCGGCGGTTCACCGTCCGCGAGTTCGTCGAGTACATGGCCTGGCTGAAGGAGGTGCCGAAGGCCGAGATCCCCGGCGCCGTCCAGCGGGCGGTGGAGCGGGTCGGCCTCGCGGACCGCGCCGACCACCGGATGAAGACGCTGTCCGGCGGCATGGTGCGGCGGGCCGGCATCGCCCAGGCCATCGTCAACGACCCCGACCTGCTGCTGCTGGACGAGCCGACCGCCGGTCTGGACCCGGCGCAGCGGCTGCGCTTTCGCGAACTGCTCCAGGAACTCGGCCGGGAGGCCTGCGTGGTGGTCTCCACCCACCTGGTCGAGGACGTCGCCGCCGCCTGCTCCGACGTGGTGCTGTTCGCGGACGGCCGGCTGGTCTTCCAGGGCGCCCCGGACGAGCTGGCCGCCGCGGGCGGCCCCGAACACCCGGGCGACAGCCCGCTGGAGCGCGGCTACTCGGCGCTGCTCCGCCGCTCCGAGCAGCCCGGGGGCGTCTGGTGAACGCACGTGTCCTGCGGACCGAGCTGCGACGCTCGGCCGCACCGTGGGCCGGGCTGCTGGTGCTCGGCGGCTCGCTCGCCGTCCTGTTCGCGATCGACGGCATCTGGTGGCGCGGCACGGCCGGCTGGACGGCGCAGTGGACCTCGTTGGCGATGTGGACGCGCTGGCTGCTGGGCTTCTGGTGGCCGCTGGTGATCGGTGTCGGCGCGCTGTACGGCCTGCGCGACGCCCGGTCGGGAACGGCCGAGCTGTTCGGCACCGTGCCGAAGCCGGCCTGGCGACGGGCCGCGCTGCCCGCCGGGGCGGCGGCGGGGACGCTGACGGCGGGCTTCGGCCTGGTGGTGGCGGCGGGCGCGGTGCAGGTGGCGGCCGGCGGCACCGCCTACTGGACGCCCGGCTGGCTGCCGATCTCGCTGGTCGCGGCGCTCGCCCTGGCGGCGGGCGCGGTGTTCGGCATGGGCGTGGCCCGCGCCGTGCCCTCGGTGCTGACCCCGCCCGCGCTGGTGGTGCTCTGCCTGCTGACCGCGGACATGCTGCTGCGGAGCTCCGGCGACGGCGCGGTGCCGCGCGGAACGGCACCGAACCGGCTCGTCCTGCTCTCCGTGGTGACCGTCGATCCGCGGGAGGCGCTGCTGACCCTGGCCGGGCGGGTCCATCTGGGCCAGGCGCTGTGGTTCCTGGGCCTGGCCGCGACCGGGTTCGCCCTGCTGGTCGCCGCCACCCGGCGGGCCCGGCTGCTGGCCGTCGTCCCCGTGCTGGCGGGCGCGGCCCTGGCGCTGGCGGTCCTGCCCGGCGACCCGCTGCGCACCTACGTGACGGATTCGGCGGCGGCGCGGCCGGTGTGCGACGGGCCGGTGTGCGTGACCGCGCTGAACCGCGCCCGGCTGCCGGAGCTCTCGGCGCGCAGCGCGGAGGCGCTGCGGGTCCTGGACGGCGTGCTGGGCGAGCGGGCGCCGCGGGCGGTCACCGAGGACAGCGCGCTGCGCGCCCTCGGCGACCTCCGGCAGGTGTCCGCCGGGGCGGTCCTGGTGGACTTCGACGAGCGGGAGTTCGCCGGGGCGAGCGGACAGGACCTCACCCGGGCCCTGGTCGCGCAGGGCCTGGTGCCGACCTGCCGCGCGCGCACCGACCGGGAGGGCGGCCTGGTCGAGGACGCCGCCGTGCAGAGCATCGCCGCGAGTTGGGCGCTCGGCGACAGCGCCCTGGTGCCGGTGGAGACTCCCTCGTCCAACGGGTACGACCGGCAGGTCTGGGAGGAGGCCCGGGCCGTGTGGCCCGTGTTCGCCGCGCTCCCCCCGGCCGAGCAGCGGGCCCGGATCACGGCCGTGCACGAGGCCGCCCTGTCCTGCTCGACGAAGCGGCAGCTGCCCGTCCTGGCCGGATCGGAGACACGGTGAACCTGCTTGCTCTGTACGCCCGTTCGCGCCAGGTTCCGCTGTCGGCGGCGGTGGTCGCCGGGGTCACGGTGACGCTGTGGGCGCTGCTGCGCGGCACTCCGGCGGGCTCGGAGAACCTGGGGCTGGCCGCCCTCGTGCTCACCGGCCACGTGGTGGCCGCCGTCGTCGGTCTCGGCGGGCAGGACGCGATGCTCGACCGCACCGCCGCGATCCGCTGGGCGCCGCGGCGCGCCGCGCACGTCCTGCTGATCGGTGCGGCCGCCGGCACCGCCCTGCTGGCCGTCCAGGGAGTCGGGCCGCAGCTCGCCGCCGCCCCGGTGGTGATCCGCGACAGTGCGGGCCTGGCCGGGCTGGCCGCGCTCGGCACCGCCTGCTGGGGCACCACGTACGCGTGGGCGCTGCCCACCGGCTGGCTCGCCCTCACGATGCTGGTCCCACCGCCGGCCGGCCGCCCGGGCCAGGTGACCGCCTGGCTCGTCCAGCCCGCCGGCACCGCGGCGGCCACCGCGACGGCGACGCTCCTGCTGCTGGCCGGCACCGCGCTGTACGCCGTCCGCGGACCGCGCAGGTAGCCGGCCCGCGAAACACGGGGCGCCGGGGGGCCGATGGACCCCCGGCGCCCCCGTCTGTGCGGCCGCCGGCGCTCAGGGGCGCAGTGCGGCGACCAGCGCCAGCAGCACGAAGGCGATCACCACGGCGAGGCTGAGCTGGAACGCGCCCGGGTAGTCGGCGGGCGTGTGCAGGTGGCCGAAGAAGGTCGCGCCGACGGTGGCGATGCCGGCCGCGGAGCCGATCCGCTGGGCGGTCTGCAGGACTCCGCCCGCGCTGCCGGCCCGGGCGACGGGCACCTCGTTGAGGGTGAGGGCCTGGTTCGGGGAGACCACCAGGCCGCTGCCGAGGCCCGCCAGCAGGAGGGGCAGTGCGGTGGCCCAGCCGACGAACGGCCCGTTGAAGAGGTGGACGGCGAGCGCGGCGAGCGCCAGGCCGACGGCGACGGTGGACAGGCCGAAGGCGATCAGCCGCCGGCCGTAGCGAACCACGATCCGTCCGCCGATGGTGGAGGCGACCGCGGAGGCCAGCGCGAACGGGGTGATGGCGAGGCCCGCGTACAGGGCGCTGTAGCCGCGGCCGGACTGCAGGTACAGCGTGAAGACGAAGAAGACGGCGGTGAACCCGGCGAAGTACAGCAGCGACACCAGCGAGCCGGCGGTGAACGAGCGGGTGCGGAACAGCTCGGGGTGGACCAGCGGTTCGCGGCGGCGGGCGTAGCTGTGCTCCCACAGGGCGAACGCGGCGAGCACCACCACGGAGCCGGCCAGCAGCAGCCACTTGCGCGGGTCGTGCCACTGGGCCTGGACCAGCGGGAGCAGCAGCAGGACGGTGCCGGTGCCGAGCAGCAGCACGCCGACCGGGTCGAAGTCGCGGCGGGCGCAGGTGGCGGGGGTGGGGACGGGCAGCAGGCGGCGCGCGAACGGGAGGAGGACCAGGCCGATCGGGAGGTTGACGTAGAACACCCAGCGCCAGCCCTGTTCGGTGCCGAACGCGGCGATCAGCACGCCGCCGAGCAGCGGGCCGACGGCGGTGGAGAAGCCGATGGTGGTGCCGAGCAGGCCGAACGCGCGGGCGCGTTCGCCGCCACGGAAGAGCTGCTGGATGAAGCCGGAGACCTGCGGCACCAGCAGTCCGCCGGACATGCCCTGGAGCAGTCGGGCGATCACCAGCCAGTCCTCGTTCTGGGCGGCGCCGGCCAGGGCGCTGGTGGCGGTGAACAGGGCGAGGCCGGTGAGGAAGACGGGGCGGCGGCCGATCGCGTCGCCGAGCCGCCCCGCGGGGACCAGGACCAGGCCGAACGCCAGCGAGTAGCCGGACAGCACCCACTGGAGTCCGGCCTCCGACATGTGCAGGCCGGTGCGCACCGACGGCAGGGCGACGTTGACGATCGACACGTCCAGCAGCGTCATGAAGCCGGCGACCAGGCACACCGCGAGGGCCCGCCAGCGGCGCACCTCGGTGCTGGTGTCGCCGGCGGTGATGGGCTGCGCCATGCGTGGTGTCCTTCCGTCCGGCGTCCAGTCTGGGCGGCGCGGACGGTGGCGGGCGGGCGGCGCGCCGAGGTTGACGGCCGGTCGGCCGATGTCGGGTCAGGAGTCGGGCGGCAGGTCGAGGACGAGCTGTTGGGCGTCGGCGAAGGCGGGCGGGGCGGCGCCGAGGTCGGTGAGGGTGGTGACCACCACGGCGTCGACGCCGGTCAGCCAGTTGCTGGTCTTGGACTGGACGACCACGCGCTGGCTGTGTTCGGCGCCGTCGCAGAGCACCTGGGTGGGCGAGGTGCGGGTGGAGCCGAAGGCGACGGTGGCGGGGTCCTCCGGGTCGGTCTGCTCGACGGAGGTGTTGAGCGAGCGCGGGCCGTCGCCGGCGGCGCAGGCGTAGTCGAGGTCGACCCGGACCCGGCTCGGGACCTTCGGGTCGATGCTCACGCCGGTGATCGTGATGACCGTGGCGGTGTCCGAGGCGTCGGGGTCCTGGTCGGCGACGGCGGCGGGCGCGACGGCCAGGCCGAGGGCGAGGGAGGCGAGGACGGCGGGGAGGCGGAGTTGCACGGCGGGGCCTTCCGGTCGGAGGAGCGGTTTCTCCGACTCTCCGTCAGCCCCGCCGGGTGGGCGAGTGCTGTCCGCCGGGCGGGTGTCGTCCCGGCGCGCCTGCGCGGCGCGGGTCAGCCTGGCCGGTAGGGCAGTTCGATCTCCGCCCAGACCACCTTGCCGTTCTTGGTGGGGCGGGTGCCCCAGCGGTGGGCGAGTTCGCTGACCAGGTGGATGCCGCGGCCGCCCTCGTCCTCCTCGGCGGAGCTGCGCAGCCGGGGCGGCTGGCCGCCGGCGTCGGAGACCTCCAGGGTGAGGGTGCGGTCGCGGAACAGGCGCAGCCGGCGGGGGGCGTCGGCGTGCAGCAGGGCGTTGGTGACGAGTTCGCTGACCACGAGTTCGGCGTAGTCGGTGAGGGTGGACAGGCCCCACGTGTCGAGGGTGGCGCGGGTGAAGCGGCGGGCGCGGGAGGGCAGCGGGCCTTCGGTGGGGAGGACCAGGGTGGCGATCCGGTCGGCGGGCACGGGCAGCGCCCGGGCCATGATCATCGCGATGTCGTCCTCGGTGCCGTCGGTGACCAGCGCGGACAGCGCCGCGTCGCAGCTCTCCTCCAGGGTGCGGCCGGGGGTGGCGAGGGTGCGGGCGAGCAGGTCGATGCCTTCGTCGATGTCGCGGCCGCGGCGTTCGACCAGGCCGTCGGTGTAGAGCGCGAAGGTCGAGCCGGCGGGCAGCGTGAACTCGGTGGATTCGAACGCGCCGCCGCCGATGCCGAGCGGGACGCCGGGCGGCAGGTGCATCACGTGGGCGGTGCCGTCGGGGTCGACCCGCACCGGCGGGAGGTGGCCGGCGGAGGCGATCACCACGGTGCGGTCGACGGGGTCGTAGACGGCGCACACGCAGGTGGCGAACTGGCCGTCGCCGATCGCGGAGGCGGTCTCGTCGAGCCGGCCGAGGACCTGTTCGGGCGACAGGTCGAGGGTGGCGAGGGTGCGGGCGACGGTGCGCAGCTGGCCCATGGTGGCGGCGGCGCGGATGCCGTGGCCCATCACGTCGCCGACCACAAGGGCGACGCGTCCGCAGGACAGCGGCACCACGTCGAACCAGTCGCCGCCGACCTCGCTGACCACGCTGGAGGGCAGGTAGCGGTGGGCGATCTCCAGGCCGAGGGTGCGGTGGATCTCCTGCGGCAGCAGGCTGCGCTGGAGGGTGAGGGCGGTTTCGCGTTCGCGCCGGTAGAGCCGGGCGTTGTCGATGGCGAGGGCGGTGCGGGCGACGAGTTCCTCGGCGAGCGAGACGTCGGCGGCGGCGAACGGTTCGGGGTTGCGGGTGCGGATGAACTCGGCGCCGCCGAGCACCATGCCGCGGGCGATCACCGGCACCAGCAGGTAGGAGTGGATGCCGGCGGCGAGGCCGGGGGCGACCCGGTCCTCGCTGGGCACGATGGTGCGCAGCACGTCCTCGTCGACCTCGGGCCGGAACAGCGGGCGGCCGGAGCGCAGGCACTTGGTGTAGGTGCGGTCGGGGCCGTACTCGGCGGTGCCGCCGACCTGGTCGGCGGCGCCGGTCAGGCTGCTGCCGTAGGCCTCGCCGACGGCCAGCGCGCGGACCTGGACGACCTTGCCGGGCTGGATGGGGGCGGGTTCCTCGCCGCGCAGGACGGGTTCGAGCAGGTCGAGGGTGGCGAAGTCGGCGAACCGGGGGACGACCGCCTCGATCAGTTCCTCGGCGGTGCGCTGCAGGTCGAGGGTGGTGCCGATGCGGGCGCCGGCGGAGGCGAGCAGGGCCAGGCGTTCCTGGGCGCGGGCGGCGCGGGCCTCGGCCCGGAAGCGTTCGGTGACGTCGATGATCGAGGAGGAGACGCCGAGCACCCGGCCGGTGGAGTCCTCCAGCCGGAAGTAGGACGCCGACCAGGCCCGGTCGCGGTGCGGGTCGGCGGGGACGCGGCCGTGCGACCGGGCGTCTATGACGGGCTTTCCGGTGGCCAGCACCTGCCGCATGACGGCTTCGACCTCGGCGGCGTTGATGCCGGGCAGCACGGCGGTGATCCGCCGGCCGAGGTGCTGTTCGGCGGTGAGGCCGTTGATCCGGGCGAGCGCGCCGTTGAGGCGGACGAACCGCAGGTCGGTGTCGTAGACGGCGAGGCCGATCGGCGACTGGTTGAAGAAGCCGTCGAAGACCGCCAGGTCGGACTCCACCTCCTGCAGGGCGTGCGCGTCGGAGGCGGTGGCCAGCAGCAGGGTGCGGCCGTCGGGTTCGACGACCGGATAGGTGTGGAACTCCAGTTCGACGGTGGAGCCGTCCCGGCGGCGGACCGGGTGGGTGCCGGACCAGCCGCGGCCGGTCAGCAGCCTGCCGAACAGCTTCTCGCCGGCGTCCACCCCCTCGTCGGCGAGCAGCAGCCGGGCGGGGTGCGCGCCGAGGGCGTCGCGGGCCGACCAGCCGGTGAGGGCTTCGGCCTCCTCGCTCCAGTGCAGGATGCGGCCGTCGTCCTGGACCAGCGCGGTGGCCAGCGGGACCAGGCGGTGCCCGGCCAGGCGCGCGGAAGCGGCACCCGCCGCGTCGCGGCCGGGCGTCTGTTCGAACCCGTGCGTGCTCAGTTGGCCACCTGCCCGGTACCTTCCCCGGTTCTGCCGGTTGTTCCGGCTTCCACCAGACTGCATGGCCTGTCGCACGCCTGCGACCGGTGATCCTGCGGGCGACGTGACCGAAGGTGAGAGTCTCCTCGATCCGGGCCTTTCCGGGCAAGGGGAAGACGGTGATCTGCCGGTGGTCGCGGCCGGTCAGGGCGGGTTCGGGCCGGGTTCGGGGCGGATTTCCGGGCGGTTTCCGGGGCGGCTTCCGGGGTGCTCAGCCGGCCAGCGCGGCGTCCAGCAGACGCGACCACTGGCGGACGATGCCGGCCCGGCGCGGGCCGTCGTCGGTGAGCAGGTTCGCCAGGCCGAGGCCGCGGGCGAGGTCCAGCGTCGCCTGGACGGTCTCCCGGACGCCGGTGGCGCTCTCGTCGGCGCCCAGGCATTCGACGGCGGCCCGGTGCGCCTCGCGGCCGACGTGGTTCTCCAGGCTGACGATCCGTTCGCGCAGCGGCTGCTCGGTGGCGGCGGCCACCCACAGGTGCAGCGCGGCCCGGAACAGCGGGCCGGTGTAGAGGAGGACGATCATCTCGACCACCGCCTCGGTGCGCTCCGGGCCGGGCGGCGGCAGCTCCTTGACGTGCGCGAGGACGGCGGCCAGCCGCTCGGCGGCGACGTGTTCGACGGCGGCGGTGAACAGGTCCTCGCGGGTGCGGAAGTGGTGCTGGGCGGCGCCGCGGGTGACACCGGCCCGCTCGGCGACCACGGCGACGGTGGAGCCGTTCCAGCCGACGTCGGCCAGGCACTCCACCGCCGCCTCCAGCAGCCGGCGGCGGGTGGCCCGGCTGCGGTCCTGCTGGGGGGTGCGGGCGGCGGAGGTGCTGGTCGTCATCGGCGACTCCTGCTCGGCTGGGCGGTCTGCGCTCGTTGATCCTCGCAGAGCCTCAGGTGCGGGCGGCGCGGTCCCGCAGTTCGCGGCGGAGGATCTTGCCGGTGGAGGACTTCGGCACGGCGTCCAGGAACTCCACCTCGCGCACCTTCTTGTACGGGGCGACCCGGCGGGCCACGAACTCGATGACCTCCTGCTCGGCGAGTTCGCAGCCGAACGCGGGCACCACGTACGCCTTGGGGCGTTCGGTGCCGTCGGCGTCGGTGACGCCGATCACCGCGGCGTCGGCGATCGCCGGGTGGGTGAGCAGCAGGGCCTCCAGTTCGGCCGGCGCGACCTGGTAGCCCTTGTACTTGATGAGCTCCTTGACCCGGTCGACGACGTACAGGTAGCCGTCGCCGTCGACGTGGCCGACGTCGCCGGTGTGCAGCCAGCCGTCGGCGTCGACGGTGGCGGCGGTCTCGGAGTCCCGGCCGAAGTAGCCCTTCATCACCTGCGGGCCGCGGAACAGCAGTTCGCCGTCCTCGTCGGGCCCGAGGTCGCGGCGCGGCTCGTCGAAGGACAGCACCCGCAGTTCGGTGCCGGGGATCAGCCGGCCGACGGTGCCGACCGGCGGGTGGGGGTCGTGCGGCGGGACGATGTGGGTGGCCGGGGAGAGTTCGGTCATGCCGTAGGCCTGGAGCACGTGCGGCAGGCCGAGGCGGCGGGCGCAGGCGGCGGCGAGTTCGGCGTCCAGCGGGGCGGCGGCGCTGAGCACGTAGCGGACCGAGGACAGGTCGAAGCGGTCCACCAGCGGGTGCTTGGCGAGCGCGAGGGCGATCGGCGGCGCCACGTACACGGCTTCGATGCGGTGGTCCTGAATGGCCGTCAGGAACTGCTCCAGGTCGAAGCGGGGCAGCACGACGACGGTGGCGCGGGACCGCAGCGGGCGGTTGAGCAGCGCGGTCAGGCCGTAGATGTGGAAGAACGGGAGGACGGCGAGGATGCGTTCGCCCGGGGCGGTCTTCAGCATGGCGTCGAGCTGGGCGAGGTTGGTGGAGACCGAGCGGTGGGTGAGCATCACGCCCTTGGGCAGGCCGGTGGTGCCGCTGGAGTAGGGCAGCACGGCGAGGTCGGCGGCGGGGTCGAACTCGGGTGTCGGCTCGGGGCCGTCGCTGGCGGCCAGGTCGGTGAGCGAGCGGTGGCCGTCGGCCCGGTCGCAGACGAAGATCTCGACGACGGGGTGGGCGGCGGCGGCCTCCAGGGCGACGGGGAGGAACGCGGCGACGGTGATGATCCAGCGGGCCCCGGAGTCGCGCAGCTGGCCGGCAAGTTCGGTGGCGGTGGCGAGCGAGCTGACCGGGGTGACGGTGGCGCCGGTGCGGGTGGTGCCGTAGAACGCCAGCGGGTAGGCCACGGTGTTCGGGCTGAACAGCGCCACCACCTCGCCCTTGCCGATCCCCGCCGCGGCCAGCCCGGCGGCGACCCGGCGGCTGCCCCCGTCCAGTTCGCGGTAGCTGACGGTCCGTCCGGTCAGTGCGTCGATCAGGGCGGGCCGCTCGGCATGCTCGCCGGTGGCGCAGTCGCCGAGGACGGCGTCGTGGATGGGCCGGTCGAGCGGGGCGACGGTCGGGTAGTCGCTGTGGAACACCATGTGGGCCTCCGGGGCTGGCTCGGCGGTCGGGAGTGGTGGCGCGGTCCTGCTCGTCTGTGCTGGTGATGCGTGCCGCTGGCCAAGATTGCCGGGGCGGGGAGGGGCGCGGGCAGGGCGCGTGGCGGCTTACGGGGTCGCGCGGCGGTACTGGCGGTCGATCAGGTCGAGCAGGCGGGCGTGGGTGTCCGGGTCGGCGGCGGCCAGCAGGCCGCCCTCGCCGCTGTGCAGGGGCTTGCCGCGCAGGTCGGTGACGGTGCAGCCGGCCGCCTCGCACAGGGCCAGGCCCGCCGCGAAGTGCACGCTGTCGCCGAGGTGCCCGTCGGTGACGTAGGCGGCGCGCCGGCCGGCGGCGACCCAGGCGACGGCGAGCGTGCTGGAGACCACCCGGGGGCGGAACGCGGCCTCGAAGCCGGGGTCGGCGAGCAGCCGCGCGGCGCGGAAGGCCGCGGCGTTCGGGTACGGCGGGTCGAGGTTGACGTCGACCAGGGCGGAGTGCGCGGACGGGACCAGCGACCTGTCCTGCCCTCCCTGGCGGACGAAGGCCCGTTCGCCGTCGGTCCAGAACGTCTCCCCCGTGTACGGGTCGGCGGTGGCGGCGGCGACCGTGCGGCCGCGCTCGCGCAGGGCCACGTTGACGGCGACCAGGTGGGAGCCGACGGCGTAGTTGAGCGTGCCGCAGAGCGGGTCGATCAGCCAGCGGCGGTCGGCGTCGACCGCGCCGATGCGGCCGCTCTCCTCGGCGGTGAACGCGTCCCCGGGGTGGGCGGCGCGCAGCAGGTCGAGGATGGCGGCCTCGGCGGCCAGGTCGGCGGCGGTGGCGAAGTCACCGCCGCCCTTGTCGTGCCGCTCGGCGGTGGCCCAGGCGTGGGCACGGACGGCCTCGGCGCCGGCCTCGGCGGCGCGCCGGGCGAGTTCGACGTCGGGGCGGTGGTCTCCGGTGTGCTTGATCGTCATGGCGCGAGCGTAGCCTCCGGCCCCGGTGCGAGCCGATGGTCCGTCAATACGGCTCGCACCGGCGCGTCCTGTTCGGGCGTCAGTAGGAGCGGGGCAGGCCCAGGGTGTGCTGGGCGACGTAGTTGAGGATCATCTCCCGGCTGACCGGGGCGACCCGGCCGACCCGGGTGGCGGTGATCAGCGCGGCGAGTCCGTACTCCTGGGTGAGGCCGTTGCCGCCGAGGGTCTGGACGGCCTGGTCGACGGCGCGGCAGGAGGCTTCGCCGGCCGCGTACTTGGCCATGTTGGCGGCCTCGCCGGCGGCCAGGTCGTCGCCGGCGTCGTAGAGGTGGGCGGCCTTCTGGGTCATCAGGCGGGCGAGTTCGACCTCGATGGCGCACTGGGCGAGCGGGTGGGCGATGCCCTGGTGGGCGCCGATCGGCTGGTCCCAGACGGTGCGGGTGCGGGCGTAGCCGACGGCGGTGTCGAGGGCGTACCGGGCGATGCCGAGGGTGAAGGCGGCGGTCATGATCCGCTCGGGGTTGAGTCCGGCGAACAGTTGCAGCAGGCCGGCGTCCTCGTCGCCGACCAGGGCGTCGGCGGGCAGCCGGACGTCGTCCAGGAAGACCTGGAACTGCCGTTCGGGGGCGGTGAGTTCCATCGGGATGGGCCGGTAGTCGAAGCCGGGGGTGTCGTGCGGGACGACGAACAGGGCGGGCTTGAGCCTGCCGGTGCGCGCGTCCTCGGTGCGGCCGACGAACAGCACGGCGTCGGCGTGGTCGATGCCGGAGATGAACACCTTGCGGCCGCTGAGCAGCCAGTCCTCGCCGTCGCGGCGGGCGACGGTGCCGATCCGGTGCGAGTTGGAGCCGGCGTCGGGCTCGGTGATGCCGAACGCCATCACCTTGCTGCCGTCGGCGAGTCCGGGCAGCCAGCGCCGCTTCTGCTCCTCGGTGCCGAACCTGGCGATCACGGTGCCGCAGATCGCCGGTGACACGATCAGCATCAGCAGCGGGCAGCCGGACGCTCCCAACTCTTCGAGCACGATGGCGAGTTCGCTGATCCCGGCGCCTCCGCCGCCGTACTCGGCGGGCAGGTTGACGCCGAGGTAGCCCAACTTGGCGGCCTCCGACCAGAGTTCCTCGACGGGCTGGTTGGCGCGGGCCTTGCGCTGGAAGTACGCGCGGCCGTAGCGGCGGCCGAGCGCGGCGACGGCCTCGCGCAGGGCGCGGCGGTCCTCGGACTCGATCAGCGGGGAGGCGGGCAGCGAGGTGGTGCGCGGTGCGGACATCTGCGGGTCCTTCCGGGCGGAGGGTGGCGGCGTGCCGGGCCTTGGTGCGGGGTCGGTCTCAGGGGGCGGTGACGACGGCGAGCACGGCGCCGGTCTCGACCTGTTGGCCGACGGCGACGGGGAGTTCGGCGAGCAGGCCGTCGGCCGGGGCGGTCACCTGGTGCTCCATCTTCATCGCCTCCAGCCAGAGCAGCGGCTGTCCGGCGGTGACGGGCCGGCCGGGTTCGGCGGCGATCCGGACGACCGTGCCGGGCATCGGGGCGATCAGCGTTCCGGGGGCCAACTCGGCGGCCGGGTCCGGGAATCGGTCGAGGACGGTCAGGGTGTGGTGCTCGGTCGGGCCGTCCACGAACACCTGGTCGCCGTGCCGGGCGATCCGGTAGCGGCGGCGCAGCGGGCCGACCTCCAGGTCGACGGACTCCGGTGTGCTGCCGAGGAGTCGGACGTCGGGGTGGTCCTCGGCGAGCAGGCCGTCGCGGGTGAGGCGGTAGCGGACGTCGAGTTCGGCGCCGTCGGCGGTGCGGTAGCGCTTGTGCTGCGGCCGGGAGGGCAGGTTGCGCCAGCCGGACGGGGCGGTGCCGGGGTGGCCGGCGGCGTCGGCGAGGGCGGCGGCGAGGGCGGCGAGCGGCGCGGACTTGCCGTCCGGGTCGAGGAGTTGGTCGGCGTGTTCGACGAGGAAGGCGGTGTGCACGGCGCCGTCCAGGAAGGCCGGGTGGCGCAGCGCGCGGACCAGCAGGTCGCGGTTGGTGGCCGGGCCGTGCAGGCGGGTGCGGGCGAGGGCGTCGGCGAGGCGGCGGGCGGCGGCGCGGCGGGTGGGGGCCCGGGCGATCACCTTGGCGAGCATCGCGTCGTAGTGGACGGTGATCCGGTCGCCCGCTCCGACACCGGCGTCCAGGCGCAGGCCGGTTTCCGCCGGGTGGGTGGCGAACTCGACGTCCACGCCGGGGACTTCGAACAGGTGCACGGCGCCGGTGGCGGGCTGCCAGTCGCGGGCGGGGTCCTCGGCGTACAGCCGGGCCTCGATCGCGCAGCCGTCGGCGGGCGGCGGGGCGGCGGGGAGCTTCTCGCCCTCGGCGACGGCGAGTTGGAGGGCGACCAGGTCGAGCCCGGTGACGGCTTCGGTGACGGGGTGCTCGACCTGGAGGCGGGTGTTCATCTCCAGGAAGGCGAGCCGGCCGTCGGGGGCGAGCAGGAACTCGGCGGTTCCGGCGCCCCGGTAGCCGATGGCGCGGGCGGCGGCGACGGCGGCGCCGTGCAGGCGGGTGCGCAGGTCGGCGTCGAGTCCGGGCGCGGGGGCCTCCTCGATCACCTTCTGGTGGCGGCGCTGGAGCGAGCAGTCCCGGTCGCCGACGGCCCACACGGTGCCGTGCGCGTCGGCCAGCAGTTGCACCTCCAGGTGCCGGCCGGTGGGCAGGTACGGCTCGCAGAACACTTCGCCGTCGCCGAACGCGGCCGCCGCCTCGGCCCGGGCGGCGGCCAGCGCGTCCGGCAGTTCGGCGAGGGTGCGCACCACCCGCATCCCGCGTCCGCCGCCGCCGGCCGCGGCCTTGACCAGCAGCGGCAGGTCGGCCTCGCCGGGCGTCTGCGGCACTGTCAGCACGGGGACGCCGGCGGCGGCCATCAGCCGTTTGGCGGCGGTCTTGGAGCCCATGGCGGCGATCGCGGCGGGCGGCGGGCCGATCCACCGCAGTCCGGCGTCCTGCACGGCCCGCGCGAACTCCGCGCTCTCGGACAGGAATCCGTAGCCGGGGTGCACGGCGTCGGCGCCCGCGTCCAGCGCGGCCCGGATCAGCAGGTCGGCGCGCAGGTAGGTGTCGGCGGGCGCGGCGCCGGGCAGCCGGACGGCGGTGTCGGCCTCCTGGACGTGCCGGGCGCCGGCGTCCGGGTCGGCGTACACGGCGACGGTGGCGATGCCGAGGGTGCGGCAGGTGCGGAAGATCCGGCGGGCGATCTCGCCGCGGTTGGCCACCAGCAGGGAGATGATCATCCGTCAGTTCACTTTCCTCGATCGGTGGTTGGTGGTGGCTACATCCGGAAGACGCCGTAGCCGCAGGCGCCCTCGACCGGTCCGCTGTGGATCGCGGAGAGGCAGATGCCGAGCACGGTCCGGGTGTCGCGCGGGTCGATCACCCCGTCGTCGTAGAGCCGGCCGGACAGGAACGCGGGCAGCGACTCGGCCTCGATCTGCTGCTCGACCATGGCGCGGACGGCGGCGTCGGCGTCCTCGTCGTACGGTCGGCCCTTGGCGACGGCGGACTGGCGGGCCACGATCGAGAGCACGCCGGCCAGTTGCTGCGGTCCCATCACGGCGGACTTGGCGCTGGGCCAGGCGAACAGGAAGCGCGGGTCGTAGGCGCGGCCGCACATGCCGTAGTGGCCGGCGCCGTAGGAGGCGCCCATCAGCACCGAGATGTGCGGGACGGTGCTGTTCGACACCGCGTTGATCATCATCGCGCCGTGCTTGATGATGCCGCCCTGTTCGTAGTCCCGGCCGACCATGTAGCCGGTGGTGTTGTGCAGGAACAGCAGCGGCCGGTCGCGCCGGTTGGCGAGTTGGATGAACTGGGCGGCCTTCTGCGACTCCTGGCTGAACAGCACGCCCTGCGCGTTGGCCAGGACGCCGACCGGGTATCCGTGCACGGTGGCCCAGCCGGTGGCCAGGCTGCTGCCGTACAGCGGCTTGAACTCGTCGAAGTCGGAGCCGTCGGCGATCCGGGCGATCACCTCGCGCGGGTCGAACGGCGCCTTCAGGTCGCCGGGTACGACGCCCAGCAGCTCGTCCTCGTCGTACTTCGGCGGCTGGTACCAACGTGCCTGCTCCGGGCCGGACTTGCGCCAGTGCAGCCGGTGGACGACCCGGCGGGCCAGGCGCAGCGCGTCGGGTTCGTCGACGGCCAGGTGGTCGGCCAGGCCGGAGGTGCGGGCGTGCATCTCGGCTCCGCCGAGCGACTCGTCGTCGGCCTCCTCGCCGGTGGCCATCTTCACCAGCGGCGGTCCGCCGAGGAACACCTTGGCGCGTTCCTTGACCATGATCACGTGGTCGGACATGCCGGGCACGTACGCCCCGCCCGCCGTGGAGTTGCCGAACACCACGGCCACGGTGGGGATTCCGGCCGCCGAGAGCCTGGTCAGGTCGCGGAACAGCGCGCCGCCCGGGATGAAGATCTCCTTCTGGCTGGGCAGGTCCGCGCCGCCCGACTCCACCAGGTTGACCAGCGGCAGCCGGTTGCGCAGGGCGATCTCGTTGGCCCGCAGCGCCTTGCGCAGCGTCCAGGGGTTGGACGAACCGCCGCGCACGGTGGGGTCGTTGGCGGTGATCACGCACTCGGTGCCCTCGATCACGCCGATCCCGGTGACCAGCGACGCGCCGACCGGGTAGTCGCTGCCCCAGGCGGCCAGCGGGGACAGCTCCAGGAACGCCGAGTCCGGGTCGATCAGCAGCTCGATCCGCTCCCGGGCCAGCAGCTTGCCCCGACTGCGGTGCCGCTCCACATACTTGGGCCCGCCGCCGGCCAGCGCCTTGGCGTGCTCGGCGTCCAGCGCGGCGAGTTTCTCCAGCATGGCGGCGCGATTCTCGGTGTACGCGGGCCCGCTGGTGTCCAGCCGGGTGGGCAGTACGGTCACAGCAGTGCCTCCGGGATGTCGAGGTGCCGGGAGCGCAGCCACTCCCCCAGCGCTTTGGCCTGCGGGTCGAACCGGGCCTGAGCGGCGACGCCCTCGCCGAGCAGCCCGCGAATGACGAAGTTCACCGCGCGGAGGTTCGGCAGCAGGTGCCGCTCGATCTCCAACTCGGCTGCCTCCGGGAGCAGTTCACGGATCTTCTCGACGGTGAGGGCATGCGCGAGCCAGCGCCAGCCGGCCTCCCCGCGGGCCCACACGCCGAGGTTGGCGTCCCCGCCCTTGTCGCCGCTGCGGGCCCCGGCGACCAGGCCGAGCGGGGCGCGACGGGTCGGTCCGGATTCGGGCTCTGTCGGCAACTCCGGATGTCTCAAGGGAATTTGATCCACCGGCTGCCGCTCCGGCCGGACGGGGACGACGTCTCCGCCCGGCAGGTGGGCCAGCTGCTCGACCTGCTTCGCGTCCAACTCCCGCGCCTCGAACACCCCGTAGGGCGAGGCCGGGGCGGGCGGCGCGGTCAGGTGGAAGCCCGGGTAGCCGGCCAGGCCGAGTTCGACGGCGGCGGCCGTGAGGGCGCGGCCGACCTTCGCCTCCTGCGGGTCGCGGGCGGTGAGCCGGAGCAGGGCACTGGCCCGCTCCTCGGTGTCGGCGTCCGGGCGGTCGGTGCGGGCGAGCGTCCAGCGCAGCTCGGCCGGCGGGTCGGTCAGCGCGTGCGTCAACTGCCGTTGCAGATAAGCCGCTTTGGCCTCGATGTCGAGCCCGGTGAGGACGAACACCAGCTCGTTGCGGTAGCCGCCGAGCCGGTTCAGTCCGACCTTGAGGGTGGCGGGCGGGGCCTCGCCGCGCACCCCGCCGATCCGCACCCGGTCCAGGCCGTCCGCGGTGAGCGTCACGGTGTCCAGCCGGGCGGTGACGTCCGGCCCGAGGTAGCGCACCCCGCCGGTTTCGTACAGGAGTTGGGCGGTGACGGTCTCGACGGTCACCACTCCGCCGGTGCCCGGGTGCTTGGTGATCACGCTGCTGCCGTCGGCGTGCAGCTCGGCGAGCGGGAAGCCCGGGTGGTCGAGAGCCTCCCCGTGTTCGGCGAAGAACGCGTAGTTCCCGCCGGTGGCCTGCGCCCCGCACTCCAGCACGTGCCCCGCCACCACCGCGCCCGCCAGCGCGTCCAGGTCGTCGGGCGTCCACCCGTGGTGCGCGATCCCCGGCCCGACCACCAGCGCCGCATCGGTGACCCGCCCCGTCACCACCACGTCCGCGCCGCCCCGCAGGCACTCGGCGATGCCGAACGCCCCCAGGTAGGCGTTGGCGGCGAGCAGCGGGCGCCTCGGCTCCTCCCCCGTCCAGCCGAACTCCGCTGCGCGGGGCAGCAGTTCGTCCCCCGTGACATACCCGATCCGGGTGTGGACGCCCTGCCGCGCCGCGAGGTCGCCGAGCGCCTGCGCGAGCCGTTCCGGGTTGAGACCGCCTGCGTTGACGACGATCCGCACCCCGCGGTCCATCGCCTCCGCGAGACACTCCTCGGCCTGCCGCAGGAACGTCCGCGCGTAGCCCAGCTTCGGATCCCGCATCCGGTCCCGGGCCAGGATCAGCATCGTCAGCTCGGCCAGGTAGTCCCCCGTCAGCACGTCCAGCGGCCCGCCGGTCAGCATCTCCCGGAACGCGGCGAACCGGTCCCCGTAGAACCCCGAAGCATTGCCGATCCGCAACACCGGCACACCTCCCCAACTCCCGGTCGCCCGCCGGCCGTTCGCCTCATCCGGTCGCGACCGAGCGTGGCACCGCGCCGCCGACAAATCAAGCACGCGTGCTTGTTTTTCGGCCGCCGACCCGGAAACGGCCCCGCCGGCCCTGCGGATGGCGGTGATCGCCGCCGGTGGACGGCCACGGCGCCGTCCGATCGCTCCGCGTGGTCGCCGCCGGGCCCGGGGACGGCCCGACCTCGCCCTTGCCGAACAGCAGGATGCAGAGCCGTGATCACTCCTTCGCACCCAGCCGTGCCGGGCCAGGTCCGAGCCCCGGCAGCGCACGACCCCGCAGGCCCCCTCCACGTCACGAGCCACGGGTCGGAGATCCTCCGCACGGCCCTGCCCGCGATCGACCGGGCCGGCGCGACGCTGTGGCACCGGACGCTTCCCGGAACCGGACGCTCCCGATCGCGCACGTCGCCGCAGGGCGTGCTCCGGCTGGCGCGCCCCGGGGAGCAGGGCCCCGTCTCAGCCAGTGTCTGTTCGTCTCCGGACGGGGCCGATTCTCGTGCCGGAGAAGGGCTTTGCCGGTCGGCACCGGTTCGGCGTGACCGTGCCGGAGTTCGCCCTTGAGGTCGTCCGCCCCGGTGGAGGCGTTCGCCCGTTCTCGGCCCGGGCGTCGTCCCGCCCTCTCTTCCTGCCGTTGGGCCGCTGAGCGGGCAGGGCTCCGGGCCGTTCCGGGACGGCGGGGTGCTCCTGTCAAGCAGAACTGACATTTCGTCAGGGATCGGTGGGAAATCCGACGCTTCCTGCGCGATGTCCGGCATGCTGAGGCAGCCGGTCAAGTCGTCCCAAGGAGGACAAATCATGTCGAACATCCCTGCCGATCTGCGGTTCGCCGAGTCGCACGAGTGGGCGCGACAGGAGTCCGACGGGACGGTGACGGTCGGGATCAGCGATCACGCCCAGAAGTCGCTCGGCGACGTGGTGTTCGTGGAACTGCCGAAGGTCGGGCAGGTTCTCAAGGCAGGCAACGCGGCCGGCGTGGTGGAGTCGGTGAAGGCCGCCTCGGAGATCTACGCGCCGGTCGGCGGCACGGTGACCGCCGTGAACGAGGAGCTGGGCGAGGAGCCCGAGTTGGTCAACGAGGAGCCGTACGACGCCTGGATCTTCAAGCTCAAGCCGTCCGACAAGTCGGAGTTCAAGAAGCTGCTGGACGCCGCCGGGTACAAGGCGCTCATCGACGAGTGAGCTGTGCGGGTGCGGAACCTCCGCACGGGTTTCGCACCCGCCCTGCGATACATTCGTTCGGGTGACCACCAACGCCGCCTCCGCCCCCAACGTGCTCGACCACGACGCCGATTGGGCGCAGCAGGCCCTCGCCCTCACGGCCGAGCTCCGTTCGGCCCTCGCGCCGCTGCCCCTGCACGTCGAGCACATCGGCAGCACGGCGATCCCCGGGATGGCCGCGAAGCCGATCCTCGACGTGCAGATCACCGTCGCGGACCTGCACGAGGCCGAGCGTGCGTTCGACGGCCCGTTGGCCGACAGGGGTTTCCAGCGGTCGCCGTACCAGTACGACCATGTGCCGGCGGGCATCGACGACGACCGTGAGCGGTGGGCGAAGCGGCTCTGGCGGCGGCGCGGCCAGGAGGGCCCGGACTGCAACCTGCACGTGCGGCTGCTCGGGTCGCCGAACGAGCGGCTGGCGCTGCTCTTCCGCGACTGGTTCCGGGCCCACCCGGAGGCGGTGCCCGCGTACGGCCGGTTCAAGACCGTCCTCGCCGGCGTCGTCCACGACATCGACACCTACGCGGACGTCAAGGACCCGGTCGTCGATCTCGTCGTCACCGTCGCCGAAGCCTGGGCCGCCGCGACCGGTTGGGCGCCGCACGCCGGGGAGAGCTGACGGCGCAGCCCCGGATCAGTCGAGGCAGAACTCGTTGCCCTCGACGTCCTGCATGTTCTGGCAGGACTCGTTGTACTCGTCGGCGAGCAGGAGTTGGCCGCGGGTCGCGCCGAGGGCGATCAGGCGGACGGCTTCGGCTTCGAGGGCGGCCAGGCGCTCTTCGCCGACCAGCCCGGTACCGATCCGGATGTCGAGGTGGACACGGTTCTTCACGACCTTGCCCTCGGGAACGCGCTGGAAGTACATCCGCGAGCCGATGCCCTCGGGGTCGGCGGCGGTGAACCAGGAGCCGCGCTCCTCGGGCGGCTGCGACTCGGTGTACGCCTCCCAGGTGTCGAAGCCCGCCGGGGGCTGCGGCGGGACGTAACCGAGCGCCTCGCACCAGAAGCGGCCGACGCGCTCCGGGTCGGCGCAGTCGAAGGTGATCTGGAACTTCTTGACCGATGGCATCGCGCCACCGTAGCAGGGGTGGATCTTGCCTTCGAGTGGATTACGGCGCCGAACAGTTGACGGTCCGTCGGCCGAGGGCCGGGGTGCCGGCTCCTCGACCGAGCCGGGTGACGACGGATGACGACCTGCCCGACCTCGGCGTCCTGCCGGGACGGTCGCCGACCCTGTTGGTGCCGCTCCGCGGCCGGGGCAGGCGTGCCGTAGTAGCCCGGCCGCACCGGCGGGACCGGGTTGCCGCAGCAGCCCTGCGCTTCCCCCGGACCGTCGAGGTCCGCTGCGATCGAGGTGTGCTCGCGCCTGCGGCGCACCGGTTCGCGGGCCGGGGGGCCGGGGTCGTGAACACGTCCGGGCCCCGGCGGACGACTCGGCCTGTCGGGATCGAGGGATTGGGGCGGGCGGGCCGCTGTCCTCGGGCGTGTCGGCGCGATCGGGCACAATCCGGGTCATGGACCTGAGACCGGAGCTGCTGCCACCGCCTGTGAGCCGGGAACGGCTGGCCGAGTTGTGCCGCGAGATCGAGCGGATCGCCGACCTGGCGATGAAGCACCCCGAGGCCGTGGACGAGGCGGTCGCGGCTTTCAATGCGATGACCGGGCACGACTACGGAGCGCTCTGCTTCGCCGAGTACGACGGCAGCCGGAGCCTGGAGGACTTCGCCCGGGAAGCCGCCCGCCCCGCTCGCCCCCAGGTCTCCGACATCACCCGGGACGAGCTGGTCGAGGTCGTGCGCCGGCTGCTGGAGGACCCTCCGGACAGCGACAACAGCGACTACTACCTGCGGCTGCTGGAGGCCAACGTGTCGCACCCCCGGGTTTCCGACCTGCTGTTCCACCCGCCGGCCGAGCTTCGGAACGCCTCCGCGGAGCGGATCGTCGAGGCGGCGCTGCGGTACCGCCCGATCGCACTCTGAGCAACCGGCGCGCCAGCCACCGCAGATCACCGCGGTCGGCGCCGACTCGCCGCCAGGACGCTGCTGTCAGGACGGCGATGTCAGGCCGCTGTGCCATGCTCCGGCGCCATGGGAGTGCTGTTCGGCTATTTCGCCGCTGCTGATGACGACGACGCCCTGGGGGCGATCGTCCGGGACGACGACGAGCCTTTCGGGGCGGGGTACGACGGGACGGTGGTGAAGGGCATTGATCCGGTGGTGGTGCTCGGGCCCGCCGAGGAGTTGGTGACGGGACGGTCGGGTGCGGCGGTCCGGGCGGATCCGCGGTGCGGGGCGCTGGTCGGCATGGACGAGGACGGCGAGGCGGTGGTGCTGTCGCTGTCGGACGCGTTCCGGGACGCGCTGGCGCGGCAGGACGACGCCGCCCTGGGCGAGGTCGCGGAGCGGTGGGCAGCGGTCGACGGGGTGTTCGACGGCCCGGCCGACCCGGACGAACTCGCCGAGTTCCTGCGGGAGCTGGCCGGGATCGCCGCCCGGGCGGTGGCGCGGTGCGCGCGGCTGTACTGCTGGGTCTGCCCGTAGAAGCCGACAGACAGGCGGAGAGTAGGGTCGGTCGGATGACGGTCGATGTCGATGCGGTGTTGCGCGGTGCGGTCGCCCTGCCGGGCGGGCGGGACGTGGTGGACGGGTTCGGGTTCGAGGGTCGGGCGGGTTCGCGCCGGGCGCTGCTGCGGGACGGGGCGCGGCTGGCGGTGTTCGACCTGGACGCGGTGTTCGGCGGGCGGCCGGAGCCGTCCGCCACCTTTCCGCTGCCGTGGCCGGGTTGGACGGGCGGGGTGCACTCGGTGAGTCCGGACGGCTCGTTCGCGGTGTTCTCGGGGCAGCGCGCGGTGCGGGCCGTCAACGGCGACGGAACCACCCGATGGGAGTACCGGCACCCGTGCTGGGGGCCGGAGTTGGGGCATCCGCACAGCGGCGACGAGCAGGAGGTGTGTCGGGGTTCCGAGCACGGTTCCTGCTGGGTCTCGGACGACGGGCGGGTGGTGTGGGCGCACCTCCCGGGCACCTCGGACGCGGAGGATTTCGCGGAGGAGTGGGTGGTCCTGGATGCCGCCGACGGCCGCCTCCTGGCCCGCCAGGTCCTGGACTGCGTCGCGGCCGGCTCGCACCACCAGTCCCATCCGGGCACCGGCCACGTCGGGCTGTGCGTGGGCATGGGCCAGGACGGCATCGGCCTGTACTGGGCACGTTGGGACGGCGAGCAGCTGCGGGACGTCCGGCTGGAGGAGGAGGGCGACCGGATCCTGGCGGACGTCCACCCGGAACATTCCGCGTACCTGACGGTGCAGCACGACGGCTGGGACGTCCAACTGCACGCCGTGGACGGCACGTTGCTCGCCGAGGGTGCGCCGCCGGACGGCCCCGACGGCCTGCCCGCCTGGGACTGGCAGTGCGGCTTCGTCGACCCGGGCACCGTCCTGGTCTCCACCCTGGACTGCGCCGACGAGGACGGCGCCCACTGGCTGCTGGACGCCGCCACCCTGGTGCCGCGTCAGCGCGTCGCCTACCCGGACGGCCGCACCCCGGGGTACGCCTGCCCGCTCGGCGACGGCAGCTGGCTGACCTTCGACGACCGGTCCGGCCTGCTCCACCGCTGGTCGGCCGCGCCGACGAAGCCGAACGGCCAGCCCGCCGAGGCGGCGCGCCAGGACTGGAAGCCGACCGGGCGCCTGCCCACCGGCTGACCCCGGGACGGCGGCCCCGAGCACGCGGAACAGCCCGGGCGTTCGAAGCGGCCCGAGCATGCGGAGCGGCCGCCGGCGTTCAGAGCAGCCACAGGCCGAGGCCGGTGACCAGGATGCCGGTGGCGATCAGCAGCGGGCCGAGGAGGTGGTCGCGGGGGCGGTCGGCGCCCGGGCGGATGCGAATGGTGGAGGCCAGTCCGACGCCGAACAGCAGGACGCCGATCGAGGTCAGGATCACCCACAGCGCGACAGTGTGACCGGAGATCATCGGGTCGTCGGCAGGGCGGCGGTTCGGGGGCGCTCGCCGGGCGCAGACGGGGTGTGGGGTGCGGCCATGGTGGGTCCTCCTGCGGTGTTCCGCACGACGCTACCCGCGTCCACAACAAGACTCCGCCACAGATTGGCAAAGCCTTCACCGCAACCGGTGGGCGGCCCTCCCGAAACCGGTTTTTGACGGAGCGTCAGCTTCCACATGCGGTCCAACCGGCGGTGACGGCCAGTCTCCGACTCCCAGCGAACGCCCAGGAAACTCACCGGCCGCTCGGAGGGGGGTTCCGAGGTGGTTGCGCAGGCGGTGAGGAGAACGCGTCGGGGGCGCGGCGGCTTTGCGGAGGTCCCGCACACAGGCCCCCGGCCCCGGCCCGGCACCACCTTGCCGGGCCGGGGCCGGGGGCCCCGTGCGAGGGAGAGTCAGGCGACCGGGACGGAGGGCGGCGCCACGGGGGCCGCGGCGGGGGCCTCCTGCTTCGCGGCGCGGGCCGCGGCCCGGCGGGCGAGGAAACGGTTGACCAGGGTGACCACCACCCAGGCGTAGGCCCAGCCGACCAGCACGTCGATGATGAAGTGCTCGCCGCCGTAGACCAGGGCGAAGCCCATGGCCAGGGGGTACGCGGCGAGGATCACCCGCATGGTGCGCCCGGCCCGGGGCCAGAACACCAGGGCGATCATCATCGGGTACGCGGAGTGCAGCGAGGGCATCGCGGCCACGTCGTTGGCGAACCGGCTGCCGTTCTCGAAGATGGTTCCGGCCCGGTGCAGGCCGCTGTTCTCCAGCACGGCGTTGACTATCCGGTCGACGGCGGGCAGGTGGTTCTCGATCGCGGCCAGCCACGGCGGGTCGGCAGGGTAGAGCACATAGGTGAGGAAGCCGGCGAAGGTGATGATCAGGTAGCAGGCGAGGAAGTGCCGGAAGCGGGCGTGGTTGCGCTTCCACAGCACGGCGAGGATCCCGAAGACGGCGAAGAAGTGCGACATGTAGACGACGACGATCGCGTAGTCGTACCACTGCGGGTGCCCGGGGTGGTAGAGCAGGTGCTGCAGGCGCACCGTCCAGGTCTCACCGAAGCCGAGCACCTTGTCGAAGGCGATCTGTGGGGCGTAGTGCGGCCGCCAGGGGGTGTGCGCACCGTAGCCTCTGAGCAGCGAGTAGGCCCAGACCACGGCCATCACCGGCACCCAGTCGCGCAGCACGTACAGCCAGCCCTTGCGGCCGCCGCTGTGCACGGAGGCCGCGACCAGCGCGGCAATCAACCAGAGGAAGACCACGTCGTTGGCGTACGGCAGTCCGTAGACCGCGAGGTAGCGCCAGAAGGCGAGGGCGAACAGCGGCCAGGCGAGGTGCCTGGGGCGGAGCCGGGCCAGCAGTTGGACTGCCAACGAACGTGACCGGGCTGCCAGGTGGGACGAGTCGATCATGCGTCACGAAGCTAGCAAGAGCGTCTTTGAGAAACCTCGAGCCGCGCGCCCGGGCTCCCAGTGAATTCACAGACGGCACACGGACGGGGGACGGTGCCCACCGGCCCGACACTTTCAATGCTCGACATTAATAATGGCGAGTATTAACCTGTTGGGCATGGCAACCACATCGGACTCCGACGGCACCTCCGGCACCACCCGGGAGCGACTGATCCGCGCCGCCGAGCAGCAGTTCGCGGCGCAGGGCGTGCACGGCGCGCAGCTGCGCGAGGTGGTCCGGCAGGCCGGGCAGGCGAACCCGTCCGCCGTGCAGTACCACTTCGGCTCCCGCGAGGGCCTGCTGGACGCGGTGATGGCGGAGCGCCAGCGGCGCACCGAGCGGGCGCTCGCCGAGCGGCTGCCGGAGCCCGAGGGGCGGCCGCTGGCCGAGCTGCTCGGGGCGCTGATCGACGCCGAGTCCACCGAGCTGCGCACCGCGCGCGGCCGGGACTGCCTGCGGATCTCCACCCAGGTCAGCCACGACAGCGGCATCCGCGAGCGGCGGCCGCACCCCGGTCTCGCGGGCAGCCTGTACTGGCGGCTGATCAGCGAGCTGGAGGCCCCGCTGGTGGAGCTGCTGCCGGAGCCGGTGCGGCTGGAACGGATCGACCTGGTGCTCACCCTGATCGGTGCGGCACTGGCCGAGCGCGCCCGGCAGCTGGCCGGGGGCGAGCGCACCCTGACGGACGACGACGGCTACCTCGCCGATCTGGTCTCCGTCTGCCACGCCGTGCTGACGGCGCCTCCCGCCGGGGCAACCAAGCCGCCGGCCGGGCCGTCCACACCGCCGTCCACAGCGCCGGACGGGCCAACGGACGGGCCGACGGCACCGCCGGCCGGGCCGGCCACAACGTCGGACGGGGCGCGACCCGCCCCGGTCCGGCCGAACCACCCTGCACCGGGCGCGGGCGACCCGTCCGGTGCGCAGCAGAAGAACGCAAGGAGCAAGTCATGAGCGAGCTGTCCGGCAAGACCGTCATCGTCACCGGCGGGGCCCGCGGCCTGGGCGCCGAGACCGCGAAGCAGGCGGTCGAGGCCGGTGCGAACGTGCTGATCACCGACGTGCTGGACGCGGAGGGCGAGGCGACGGCCGCCGCGCTCGGCGAGCGGGCCCGCTACCGCCACCACGACGTCACCTCGGAGCAGGACTGGGCGGACGTCGTCGCCTTCGCGCAGGCGGAGTTCGGCGCGGTGCACGGGCTGGTGAACAACGCAGGCATCTCCACCGGCATTTTCCTCGCCGACGAGTCGGTGGAGCACTTCCGCAAGGTCCTGGACATCAACCTGACCGGCGTGTTCATCGGCATGAAGACCGTCATCCCGGCGCTGCGCGCGGCCGGCGGCGGCTCGGTGGTCAACATCTCCTCGGCGGCGGGCCTGATGGGCCTCGCGCTGACCGCCGGCTACGGCGCGTCCAAGTGGGGCGTCCGCGGCCTGACCAAGATCGGCGCGGTGGAGCTGGGCGTGGACCGGATCCGCGTCAACTCCGTGCACCCGGGCATGACCTACACCCCGATGACGGCGGCCGTCGGCATCGAACGCGGTGAGGGCAACTACCCCAACACCCCGATGGGCCGGGTCGGCGAGGCCCCCGAGATCGCCGCGGCCACGGTGTTCCTGCTGTCCGACGCGGCCTCCTACATCACCGGCGCCGAGCTCGCGGTGGACGGCGGCTGGACCACCGGCCCGACCGTCCGGTACGTGATGGGCCAGTGAGCCGCCGTCCCTGAATCCGCCACCGAGCTAACACCCCTGACATGGTGTCGAACACGGTGTCGGACGGCCGGATCAGTCGAGCGGGGCGGACTCCCCTTGCGCGAGACGCGTGTAGCGGGTGCCCGCCTCGCCGTCGAGCCAGCCGTCGAAGTTCGCCGTTCCGCGCTCGCTGTGGTACGCGTCGTGGATCGGGACGGTGCGCTCCGGGCGGACGGCGCGCACCAGTTCGAGCGCCCCGCGCATCGTCAGCCACGGGCCCGAGGAGGGCAGCAGCAGGGTGCGCACCGGCTCGTCCGGCTCGTGCAGGGAGTCGCCCGGGTGGTAGACGCCCTCGACCAGGTAGCCGAGGTTCGGGCAGTCCGGGTAGTTGTCGATCACCTGGGCGTGCCGTCCGCCGACGGCGCGCACCGCGAAGCCGCCCGCCTCGAACCGCTCCCCCACCGCCAACGGGCGTATGCCGTCGCCCAGTTCGGCGACGATGCCGTCCGGGGCGAACACCTCCAACGCCGGGTCGGCCTTCCGGGCCGCCGCCAGCAGCTCGTGGTCCACATGGTCGTGGTGCCCGTGGGTGATCAGCACCGCGCGGACTCCGGCGAACGCTTCCGGCTCCGTCCAGCACCCCGGGTCGATCAGCACGGACTTCTCGCCGTCCTCGATCCGGACGCACGCGTGGGCATACTTCGTCAGCAACATCGGGCCAACCTACCCTCGCCGCCCGGACGCCGCTTCCCCTTTTCTGCATGCCCCGTATGCCCCCTGACGCTCCGTCAGCATCAGGGGGCGTACGGCGGGTCTCAGCCCGTGGCGGCTTCGCGCAGGCGCTTCTTGTCCGGCTTGCCGACGGGCGTCAGCGGGATCTCGTCGAGCACGTGCAGCACCTCGGGGGCGTAGATCCGCCCCTTGCGCTCGATGACGAAGGCGCGGAGTTCGTTCAGCTTCGGCCGCCGGCCCGGGGCGGGGACCACGGCGACGTGGACGTGCTCGGTCTCCTGGTCGTCGCGGACGCCGAACACGGCGCAGCGGGCGACCGTCGGGTGGGTGAGCAGGAGGTCCTCCACCTCGGACGGGTAGACGTGCCCGCCGACCACGATGATCAGGTCCTTGACCCGGTCGGAGAGGTGGATGAAGCCGTCCTCGTCGAAGTAGCCGACGTCGCCGGTGTTCAGCCAGCCGTCCTGGAGCACGGCGGCGGTGAGGTCGGGGCGCTTCCAGTACCCGGCCATCAGGCTGTCGGAGTGCACGTGGATCTCGCCCTGCTCACCGGTCGGCAGTGCGGCGCCGTCGAGTCCGCGGATCTCCACCTGGACGCCCGGCAGGGGCCGGCCGACCGGCACCGGTTCGCCGTTGGCGACGCGGTCGTGGTCCGCGGGGCCGAGCACGGTGATCAGTTGGGCCTCCGACATTCCGTAGCCGGCGACCAGGACCGGCCCGAAGACCTTCAGCGCCTCGCGGATCCGGGTCGGCGAGGCGGCGCTGCCGCCGTAGATGATCTGCCGCAGGCTGGACAGGTCGGTGTGGCCGATCGCCGGGTGGTCGAGCAGGCGGTACAGCAGCGCCGGCAGCACCCAGAACTCGGTGATGCGTTCGCGTTCGACGGCCGCCAGGACCGCGCCGGGGTCGAAGGAGCGCAGCAGCACCACCGTGCCGCCGCGGAACAGCGTCACGTCGGCGAGCACCCCGGCCAGGTGGGCCAGCGGGGTGGCGACGAGCAGCCGGGGCGGGTCGTCGGCGGAGTCGGTGCCGATCGGGGCGTCGAAGACGGCGCGGTAGGGACCGTGCAGGGTGAGGATGCCCTTGGGGATGCCGGTGGTGCCGCCGGTGTGACGGATGCTCTGGTCGTCCTCCGGCCCGATCCGCACGTCCGGCGGCTCGGCGGGCCGGTGGGCGGCGGCGGCGATCACGTCCTCGCCGATGGCGCGTTCGCCGACCGGGCCGGGGCCCAGGGTGAGCACGGTGGGCACGTCGGTCAGCGGGATCAACTCGGGTGCGTCGGCGAACCGTTCGGCGTCGACCAGCAGCACGGAGGTGTCCACGCTGGCCGCGATCTCGGCCAGGGTCGGGGCGCTCATGCCGTCGTACAGGTTCACCACCCGGGCACCGGCCAGGCCCGCCGCGAACCGGGCGCTCAGCGCCTCGGGGGTGTTGCCGGTCAGCAGGGTGACGGTGCTGCCGAGGGTGACGCCCCGGGCGATCAGCTCGTGGGCGAGGCGGTAGGTGGCGGCGGCGAACGCGCCGGCGGTGATCTCCCTGCCGTCGGCGGCCACCAGGGCCCGGCGGTCGGGGTCGGCGGCGAGCGACTGGAGGACGGTCGCGGGACCGCTGACGAACTCCGCGTCAGGCGTGGCCACTTCTTCGTTGTGGTTGGCAACCATGGCCTCAGGCTAACCCCGGCACGCCGCCGTACCGGGCAGGTAGCTCCGCCAAATGGCGTGAACACTCCTCCGACGGCGCATTTCTGACGTCGTGTCAGGTCAGTTTTCGGACCCCGCCTCGGCGGGGCCGACGATGCTGCAGATGCCGTCCGGGGAGCAGGTGGCGGGGTCGGTGGCCCCGGCCCGCGCCGCGAGGCCGCGCAGCGCCTCCCGGGTGGCGGCGAGTTCGGCCATCCGCCGTTCGATGTCGGCGAGGTGCACGTGGACGAGGTCGCTGACGTGGCCGCACGGCGCGTGTCCGCCGTCGCGCAGGACGAGGACCGAACGGATCTCGGCGAGGGTCAGCCCGGCACGCTGCGCGTCGCGGACGAAGGCGAGCCTGCTCACGGCGCTGTCCGAATAGTCGCGGTAACCACCCGGGGTGCGCGGCGGCGCGGGCAGCAGGCCGCTGTCCTCGTAGAAGCGGAGGGTCTTGGCCGTCAGCCCGACCCGGGCAGCGAGCTCGCCGATGCGCATGCGTTCCAGGCTACCGCTTGACCTTCCAGCGGGATGGAAGGTTTAGCCTCGGAAGACGGCCCGAAGACTGGAGGAGCGGCACATGCGGATCATGGTCCTGACGGTGGCGGACTGCCCGAACGCGCGCCCGGCGCTGGAGCTGGTGACCACCGCGCTGGCCGCGCGGAGGGCCGAGATGGGCTTGGCCGAGATCCTGGCCGGGGTGGACCCGGCCGAGGCGAACCTGGCCGAGGCGAACCCGGCCGAGGCGAACCCGGCCGAGGCGAACCTCGTCGGGGTGGACCTGGCCGAGGTGGACCTGGCCGAGGTGGACCTGGTGGAGGTGGACCTGGTGGAGGTGGCCGACGAGGCCGAGGCCGCCCGGCTCGGCATGTACGGCTCGCCGACCGTCCTGATCGACGGTGTCGACCCGTTCGCCCCGCCCGGCGCGGAGCCGAGCCTCTCCTGCCGCCTCTACTGGCACCCCGACGGCACGATGTCCGGCCTCCCGGACGCCGACGCCCTCCGCCGGGCCCTCGCCGGGAAGGCCGCACCGGCGGCCCACGGCGGAACGACGGACTGCTGCCCGAACAACTGACGGGCACCCGCAGGGGCTGCGGAAGTCACACGCCCCGGGCACCATCGGCAGTCAGCCCCGCCCAGCCGGAGGGGGCGAGAGCGCCCGGCCCCAGCCACCCGCAGTGGCCAGGCCCGCAGGTGAGGACACGGCACAGCCGACGCGGGCCGAGGGCGGCCGCGAACAGCCCGGCGAGCCGGGCGGCGTCGCACAGATCCTTGACCCGGACCCGGCCCCGGCCGCCGGATTCCACGCGGGCGACAGTTCCCCACCCGCCGTCACCACCCCGCTGCCGTCACCCACACCGCGCACCGCCACCGTCACCGCATGACGCCCCCCCGTCACCGCCGCCCGCGCCACCACCGCCGCCCCGGCCGGCCCGCGCTGCCGTCACCCACACCGCGCACCGCCACCGTCACCGCATGACGCCCCCTCTCGCCACCGCCCCGCCGCCGTCACCTTCACCGCGCACCGCCACCCCTCGCCGCCCCGGCCGGCCCGCGCTGCCGTCACCCACACCGCGCACCGCGCACCGCCACCGCATGACGCCCCCTCTCGCCACCGCCCCGCCGCCGTAACCTTCACCACTCACCACCACCCCTCGCCGCCCGGGGCGGCGGTGGTGCTTCGGTCAATACTGTTACTGCACACGGAAGTTATGTTGACGAACAGGTAACACTGGGCAACACTACTGACGCGACCACGTCACTCCAGGCCGCAGCAGCGTCACCCAACCGCACGGCACCCGGTCACCGGATGGTGCGGTGGCCTGCCGTGCCCTCTTGTCAGGAGGACCGCCATGGCAGCTCCTACCCTGCACGCGCCGATGGGCGAAACTCTCGTCACCGACGAGGAGTTCGACCTCATGATCGGCGAACTGGAGCTGGACGCTCCGGAGAACGCGCCGAGCGCCTCGACCTGTGCCGTCCAGCACATGTACTGCGCTCTGCAGTAGGGCTCTTCCTCAGCACTCTCGCTCGAACAGCTCTCCCGAACAACGCTGCGGTGCCGCCGAGTCCGGCGGTGCCCGGCTCCTGCTGTGCCACTTCTACCGACAGGGGACACCGATGGAGACTTCGACCGTTCTGACCGCCCGCACCGCGGACGAGGAGTTCGACCTGGTGATCGGCGACCTGGAGCAGGGCCTCCCGGAGGCCGACGCCGCGCACTCGACGTCGACCTGCATCCGCATCTACTGCACCCCGTACCTCTAGGCATCGGGCGCAACGCGGAACCGCGACGCCGCGCAGCGCCGGCCCGACCGGCCGCGCGGCGTCGCGCATCGACCACCCGGACCAGGAGCCGAATGGAACTGCGCGACCACGGCGGCGCCACCCGCGCGCCCGAACTCCCCTCCGCAGCACGCCGGTTGCTGACGGCGCTGGCCGAGGGCAGGGCCGGCCGGGCGTTCCCGCCGGTGGCCGTCCCCGGCCCGGACGGAACCCTCGTCGTCGCACGCTCGCTGGGTGGCCCGTCCGACGCGCGGGCCCTGGCCCATGCGCTCGCCGACGCCCGCTTCGCACCGCTGCACGAGGTGCTGCGGCGGATCGGCGCCTGGTCCGCGCAGGCCGACGCCGACGAGCGGCTGATCGATCCTCGGCTCCTGCGGCCGGAGAACGCGGACCTGTTCGGGCCGCTGCTCACCGAGATCCTGGAGGCCTGCGTCGACGGACCGCCCGGACGCGCCGCCGCCTTCGCCGCCCAACGGGCCGGCCAGTGCCTGGAGTTCCTCGCCCTGTTCCTGGAGCGGCTGGCCCGCGACCGGCCCTCCGAACACCCCGTCACCGGCCTGTGGGCGAACGGCGAGGAGACTCACAACGGCGGCCAGCGGGTGCTGCGCGTCGAGTTCGCCGACGGCGCCCGGCTCGCCTACAAGCCGCGCCCGGCGACCGGCGAGATCCTCTTCCTGGCCACCGAGGACTCGGTGTTCGCCCTGCTCAACGCGCTGCCCCCGGCGTCCGGCCCGGTCCGGCTGCCGACGATGCGGACCTGGCCCGGCAGCGGCCCGGACGGGGCGTGCTACTCCTGGCAGGAGTGGATCGGACCGCCGGACGCGTGGGGTGTCCTGCGCGCCGGCGACGAACTCTCCCTGCGCGGCGCCGTCCTCGATCCGGCGGCCGCAGAACGGTACTGGCACCGCGTCGGATCGCTGGCCGCCGCCGCGTTCGCGTTCGGGATCACCGACCTGATCGGCGGCAACGTGCTGATCGGGCAGCGCCCCGAGGACGGCGAGCCGCTGCTGTTCCCGGTCGACCTGGAGGCCTGCTTCGGCGATCTCAAGCGGCTGTTCGAGACCGGGCTGCTGTTCGACCCCGCGGTCTCCGCGCACCACCACACCGGTCTGGAGAACGTCGCACGCTGGTGCGACCTGGACGGCCCCGCGACGTGCTGGCTCCCGCAGCCGGACGGCTCGCTGCGACTGGAACGGCGAACCGTGCCGGTGGCCCGGACCGAGACCCGCACGGTGGTCGGCGACACCGAGGGCCGCACCGGCTACGGCCCCCACCTGACGGCGATGCTGCGCGGCATGTTCGACGCCTGGACGCTGATGTGCCGAAACCGCGCCCGGATCGCCGAGTTCCTCGCGGAGCGGGCCGCCGACCACATGGTGCGGGTGATCGCCCGCCCGACGGCGGAGTACCCGAACGGCGGCGAAGTCCCGTTCACCGAAGGCGAGTCGGAGCAGCTCGCACGCGGCGACGTCCCCTACTTCTTCCGCACCGCCGACGGCGGCCCGCTGCTCGCGATGCGGATGCCGCCCGGCCGCGAGCTGCGCACACACCCGGCCGACGCCCCGACCTGGAACGAGCACCGCCCCTGGCCGCCGGTCGCCGCCGTCCGCGAGGGCGGAAAGCTCGACCTCGCCGGGCTCGGCATCGCCCTGCGCGACGCGATCGAGCACGTGTACGGCGACCTGGAGCCCCGGCCCGACGGCGCCCCGGAGCAGCACCGCCCCGACCCGGAACCCCGACCCGACGGCCAGTCAGGGCAGCAACGCAACCGCCAGGAGCCCCAGCTCGACGGCCAGTCAGGACAGCAACGCAACAGCCCGGAACCCCCGCCCGACGCCGAGTCGAAGCAGCGGCGCAGCGACCTGGACGACCCCGGGCGCGGCGTGCGGATCGGCCTGCGCGGCCCGCGCGAGGGCGAGGTGTCCTTCGACTGGCCGGCGGCGGCGCGCCGTATCACCTACCGGTGGGACGAGACGACGCTGCGGCTGAGCATCGACCCGTTGAACGGGACACCTCCTCGGACGGCCGACGAGATCCGCGAACGGCTGCTGCGCCTGGGCCGGATCGACGCCTCGCTGCGCGACCCCTGGGCCACCGGCGGCTTCACCGACACCGTGCTGGAGGCGAAGCTCGACCGGCTGACCGCCGCCGGGATCGCCTGGCTGCGCGGCGTGGTCGCCGAGCAGGGCTGGCCCGGCCGCACCCTGGTCGGCGACGAAGCCGCGATGGCGGCGAGCGCGCTGCTCCAGCACCACACTGGCGACCTCGCCTTCCCGCGCGAGTGCCTGGCCCTGATCGAGGCCGCGGCCGAGACCGGTGACATGTTCCCGCGCGACGCCGCCTACCTGACCGACTCGCTGCGGCGGGCCGAGGGCCGCCCGCAGCTGTACGGCACGAAGTTCGAACGGGCCGCGGGCGGCGACCTGCGGCCGTATCCGATCGAGGACGAGCAGCGGGTCGACGAGCGCCGCGCAGCGGTCGGCCTCGGTCCGCTCGCCGACTACGCGGCACTGCTGACGGAGAAGTACCCGGCGCCCGAGAACGAAGGGGTACAGGCGTGACCACCACCGACTGGACCGAACTCCTCGCCCGTGTCTGGGGCAAGGAGCCCGCCGTGCTCCCGGCCGTCGCCCCGGCGGACCCGGCGCACCTGCACCGGACGATCGTCGCCGCCTGCGAGCCCTTCCGCGCCGGAACGGTCTTCCAGACCCTGCCGCAGGTCCGCCTGCACACCCCGCTCGGCTGGCTCGGCGCACCGGGCCACCTGCTGCCCGACGCCGCCGACCCGAGCCCCGCCGCCTACCGGGCCCGGCTGCGCGGCGAGCCGCCCGGCAGCGGGCCGGACGCCGGGTTCCTGCTGAATGTCCGTCAACCCCTGCACACCGACTGGTCGTTGTGGTCGGCGGTCCGCGACGCCCTCGCCGAGCTGTGGCGCCAGGTCGGCCTGCCGTGCCTGCCGGTCGAGGCCGAGCTGACCGAGGGCGACGGCTTCACCCGCGCCCGGAACCTCGGCCTCCCCTCCGAGCATGCGGTGCTGGCCTGGGTGCTGGAGGGCGCCCTGGAGGCCGAACTGGCCGAGGCGGACGGCGAGTTCCGCGTCCTTCGGGCCACCGCCGGCGAACTGCTGTACCTGCCGGAGGGCTCCCGCTGGCGTGAGCACCACCTCGACGGCTGTCTGACGCTGCGGATCTCCGTGCCCCGCGCCCAGCGGCTGGCGACCGGAGCGGTCAAGGCGCTGCTGGCCGAGGCCGTCCGGGACCGCGCCGACTACGACGGCACGGTGCCCTGCCTGCCCCACCCGCCGCCCGCCGACGGGCCGCACGCCCCGGCCGAGCCGGTGATCGCCGCCGGCGAGGCGGTCCGCGCGGCGGCCGGCGGCGCGGAGCTGCCCACCGCGCTGCGCACCCGGTGGGCGGCCTGGTGGTCCTCTGCCGGGCTGGACCCGGCGCCCGGCCCCCGCGCCGACGTGCCCGTCACCCCCGGGCAGCGGCTGCGGGTGGTACGCGGGGTCGTCCGGCTGCCGGACGGGCCCGGCCGCTGGATCTGGGCCGTCAACGGGCACGCCTTCCCGATCGGCGGCGCCGCCGGCGAGCGGATCGCCCGACAGCTGTGGGCCGGCCGGGAGTTGACGGTCGGCGAGCTGTGCCGGGCGGTGGGCGCGGACGAGCACAACGGCACCGTGGCCGCGCTGGTGCGCAAGCTCCACCGGCTGCGGGCCATCGACCTGACCGACAGCGGGAGGACGGACGGATGACGACCGCACACGCGAGCGACCTGGCCATCGTCCGAGGCCCCCTCGACTGGGACGAGTTCACCGCGCAGTACTGGGACCGCCGCCCGGTGCTGATCAAGGCCGTCCGCCCGGCGCCCTTCGAGTCGCGCGAGGTCTTCGCCGCCACCGCGGCCGCCACCCGGCCGCCCGGCCCGCATCTGATGCCGCCGACCGCCCAGTTCGCCGTCGGACGCTTCCAGCAGTCCGAGCCCGCGGACTGGTTCCCGCGTGCCGGGGACGGCGCCTTCGACGGCTACCGGCGGCGGCTGGACGCCGAGTTGGCGGCGTTCTCGGCGGAGCGCCGGTACGCGCTGGTGGTGCACGCCTTCCACGCCTTCCACGCCGAGCAGTGGGAGCGCCAGCGGGCGTTCTTCGATCCGCTGTGGGAGCGCACCGGGCTGCCGGTGTCGGGGCCGATCACCACGCTCTTCCACGGCAACTACGAACACACCCCGGTCGGCGTCCACCGGGACCGCTTCGCCACCTTCCTGTTCGCCCTCGAAGGCCACAAGCGGATGCGGTTCTGGCGGGAGTGCCCGTGGACCGAGCCGGTGACCACCAAGCTGGACTACCAGGACCACCTGGCCGCCTCGTTCACCGCCGAACCCGAGCCCGGCGACCTGCTGTACTGGCCCGCGAGCTACTACCACGTCGGCGAGAGCGTGGACGGCAGGGCCGCGACCAGCGTCAACGTCGGCGTGCCGCGCGAGGCGCACCGTGCGGTCTACGACGTGGACGACCTGCTGCTGGGCCGCACGCCGGACGCCATGGTCGATCCGGACGCCGCGCTGGTGCGGCTGCCCACCGCCACCGCCCCGCTGTCGGTCCCCGAACCGCCGCCGGACGGCGCGCTGCCCGAGGCGCTGGAGCAGACCCTGCGGCTGCTCCAGGAGTACCGCGACCCCGCCCGGATGCGGGAGCGGGTCGCCGAGCTCTCGCTCCGCAACCTGAGCGCGTCCGGCCTGTGCCCCGTCCCGCCGCCCGGGGCGCCGCAGCCCCTGGAGGACGGCACGGCCGTCCGGGCCCGCGCCCGGGTGCTGTACCAGCCGGCCGACGGGACGCTGCTGGTCGCCGCCAACGGGCACCTGCTGCGCAGCCCGCTGACGCAGCATCAGGTGCGGCCGCTGCTGCGCCGACTCGCCGAACCGAAGCCGGTTCCGGTCGGCGACCTGCTGGCCGCCCTGCCGCCCGCCGCCCGGGCGGACGCCCGCCACCTGCTGGAGACGCTGGAGAGCTTCCGTGCCCTGACCCGCGACCGGTAGGGCGCCGGTCACCAGATGGTGATGTCGAGCCTGACCAGGCCGAGGTCGTACGGGATGTCGGCGATCCGGACGGCGATCACGGCGCCTTTGCTGCTGGTCAGGCAGAGGGTGGAGCCGACCCGGATGCCCTTGGCGTCGTTGGCGGGCCGTTCGGCCGCCGTCCAGTAGCGGAAGCTCTTGATGGTGCCGGCCCGGGCGGCCTCCCGGCAGCCGGCTTCGGTGAGGTCGGCGCCGGCGGGCAGCACCGCGGCGAGGTTGCCGAGGACGACCGTCGGGGCCGGATGGTCGTGGACGACCAGCTCGTAGGACTCCCGGTCGGCCTCGGACATCGCGTTCCAGTCGTCGTCGGTGACGAGCGTGGAGAGCGGTCTGTCGTTCGGCGCGTCCAGGTCGATCAGCTCGTAGCCGCTGCTGACCACGTCGAGCTGGAACGAGACGGTGCGCGGCCCCCCGGCGCTCGGGCTCGGCTCGGCGGACGGATCGGGAACGGGCGCGGGCGTTGGCGCCGGGGCGGGTTCCGGCGACGGCCGGGCCGGCGGCACGTGCGGGCCGGTGACGGCGCCGCTGGGCTTGACGCCGATCGGGAGCGCCGTGATGATCCCGGCCGCGTTCATCGCGAGGACCGCGATCGTGGCGACCGTCCCGACGATGGCGAGCGACAGCAGGATGGCGCGCCGGTCGGCCGGGGTGTCCGGGGCCTCCCAGGAGACGCCGTCGCGGCCGGCGTGGAACGTCATCCGCTCCGGCACGTGGCCCTCGTCGGGGTGCGGGCCGTCGGGCTGCTCCCCGTCGTGAGGCGGGTGCCCGGAGTCGGGTGCGGTCACGTGGCTCTCCTGCGGTCAGATCTCGTTCGCCACCGTACAGTTGCGCCGCGCGCCGCCGAGGTGGGCGATGACCGCCGTCAAGGCGCGTTCGCGGCTTCTCTGCTGGGCGCATGCCCCGTCGCGGCACCGGCGGAACTGATCCTTCCGGGGTGCGCACCGATCGGGTGAATCGCTCGTTCGAGCGACCCGTGCGACGAGTGGCTGACGAGTCGTCAGGCAGTGGCGGACTCGATCCGCTCCACGATCAGTTCGCAGAGCTCGTGGGTGCGCAGCGCGTCGCCGGCGTCCAGGGTCTTGCCGGCCCGCAGCGCGTCCAGGAAGTGCAGCACCACCTGCTCGATGCCGCGCTGGCGGGCGACCGGCACCCAGTCGCCGCGTCGGCGGACCGTCGGCTGGCCCTTGTGGTCGACGACCTCGGCCAGGTTGTGGACCTCACGCTTGGAGTCGGCGCCGGACACTTCGAGGATCTCCTCGGTGGAGCCGGACACCCGGTTCATCAGGCCGAGCGCGGTGAAGCCCTCGCCGGCCAGCGTGAGCACGACGTGCTCGACCAGCCCGTCCCGGGTGCGGGAGCGGACGTCCACGTGCTCGATCTCTCCGGGCGCCAGGAACCGCAGGGTGTCCACCACGTGGATGAAGTCGTCGTAGACCAGCGTGCGCGCGGCCTCCGGCAGCCCCTCGCGGTGCTTCTGCAGGACGATCAGGTCGCGCGGGCGTTCGGCGGCCAGCAGGTAGCCGGGCGCGTACCGCCGATTGAAGCCGACCATCAGCGAACGGCCGGTGCTGCGCGCCAGGTCGACCAGGCGGCGCGCGCCGTCGAGGTCGTAGGCGAGCGGCTTGTCCACGTACACGTCGACGCCCCGGCCGAGCAGCTTCTCGACGATCGGCACGTGCTGGTCGGTGGCGGCGTGCACGAACGCGGCCCGGATGCCGGAGTCGATCAGCTCGTCCAGGTCGGTGGTCCGGAACGGAATCCGGTAGGCGTCGCCGATCCGGTCCAGCTTGGCCCGGTCCCGGGTCATCAGCCGCAGGTCCAGGCCGGGTTGGGCGGCGAGAACCGGCAGGTACGCCTTCTGCGCGATGTCGCCGAGCCCGACGACGCCGATCGGAAGGACGGTGCGGTCGGTCTCGAAATCGCTCATCTGGGCACTCCTGCTGGGACGGTGACGGCACCGGCAGCATATGTCAGACCCGCGTTGAGCAGTCGAAACGGGGGGCGGCCGGGCCCGGCCGCGAACACCGGGCCCGGCCGGGCGGTCAGCAGGACAGGCTGCCGCCGCCGACGTCGGTGCCGAGCAGCGCGACGAACTGCTTGTAGAGGTTGATCCGGTCGTTGCGCTCGTCCGGATTCTTGCCGTTGCACTCCAGGTCTCCGTTGATGGACCGGATGGTCTCCCCGAAGCCCTTGTTGTTCACCATCGCGTCGTGCGGCGTCATGGTGCCCGCGCCCTTCTGGGTGTCCCAGAACCACAGCGCGGTCTTCCACGAGGTGGCCGGGTTCTTCTCCACCTGCCACGGGTCGTGCAGCAGGTCGATCCCGAGGGCGTCGCCGGCCGCCTTGTAGTTGAAGTTCCAGCTGATCTGGAGCGGCCCGCGCCCGTAGTAGGCGGACCTTCCCGCGGGACAGTCGTACGGCTGCGAATCGTCGCAGTAGTGCGAGTAGTTGGCGGTGTTCTGCTCGACCACGTACCGCAGCCCGCCGGTTTCGTGGCTGACATTCGCCAGGAACGCGGCCGCTTCCCGCTTGCGCACCGCGTCACTGCCGGTGGTGGCGAACCTGGGGTACGCGCCCAGCGCGTCCGTCAGGCCCTTGTACGTGTAGAACGAATTCCGGTTCGGGAACATCTTGTTGAACTGCGCCTCGCTGACCACGAAGGACGCGGCGGAGGCGTGGCCGGCCGGCAGCGCCAGGCCGAGGCCGCTCAGCACAGCGGTCGACGTCAGCACGGAGAGGGCGCGCGACAGGGCACGGGAGAGGGACATGGGCATCCTCCGACAGTCGGAACGGACGGGATGGAGAGATGCGATTCGCCGGCGAAGCGTCAATATCCATACTGTCGAACCGACTTGAAATCACCCAAGCCTCTCGCCCCGGCTTCACCCGATCGAGCGTCCACCTGTCGTCGCGCTGCCGACGTGCTGCCGGCGGGCTGCCGACGCGCGCACCGGTTTCAGGGACGCAGCCAGTCGTTCCGCGCGGCTCGGGCCCCCGCCTGGAAGCGGCTTTCGGCGCCCAGGCGGTTCATCAGCTCTTTCATCATCCGCCGCACGGTGCGCAGGGAAAGGCCCAGTTTCCGGCCGGCGGACTCGTCCGTGTGGCCGTGGCCCAGCAGGTGCAGCAGGGCGCGTTCGGATCCGGTCAGGTCCTGGTCGTCACGGGGCGCGGGTCGGCCGAAGTCGGCTCCGCTGCGCCACAGTTCGTCGAACAGGGCGCACAGCGGCTGGACCAGGGCCGCGCCGTGCAGTTCCAGGGCGCCGCGGCGGCGGCCGTCCGGGTCGCTCGGGACCAGGGCGATGCTGCGGTCGACGATCACCAGTCGGATCGGCAGGAGCGGCACGGTCCGTATCGAACCGCCCAGGTCGGCCAGCCACCGGGCGTGGCGCAGGGTGCCGGGGTCGTTGCGGAAGCTGTCCTGGAAGATGCTGCGGACGGCCACTCCGCGCTCCAGTGCCAGCTGGTCGGGGTGCGTGCCGGCGTGGAGGTGATCGGGGCGGACGGCTCCCCCGGGCATCAGGGACAGGCATTCCTCGCGCGCGGTGGCCGCGAGTTCTTCGAGGCGGTCGCGGACGGCGTCGAGGGAGTCCAGGCGCAGGACCATCTCGTCCTCGGGCCGCCGGTCGGTGTACTCGGCGGAGAAGGCCGCGATCGCGGTCCGGGCGCTCTCCAATTGCTGCTGACGGAAGAGCAGTTGGCTCTGGTTGCGGGCGAGCAGCCTGGTCAGGCCGACTTCCGGGCTGACGGCCCGCGGCGTACGGGAGTCGGCGGCGGGCCGAAGGAGCGTCAGTTCCAGCAGTTCGTCGAGCGCTTCGCGCACCTGGGCCTCCGTCAGGTGCAGGGCGGCGGCGATCCGTTCGACTCCGCCGTCCGGCTCGGCCAGCAGGGCCCGGTAGACGTTCTCCGTCCGTGCGTTCAGTCCGAGTGCCTGCAACACCGCGCCGCCCTCCCCAGGTCGATGATCATCATCGGCTCACGGCGGTCGGGGACGCAATGCTTTCGCGGACGAAATGATCTGGCACCTAGCTGCCGAGCGACTTCCTGCCACTTCCACGGTCGTGACATGACCCTGCCCGGACGGCAAGCTCTTCCTCATCGGCGCGGAAAGCAACCCAAAAATCCGGACGATTTCCGCGAACCACCCACAGGCGCAGCATGGTTGTGAAACAGGAGGGAACAGTCGTGGCCCACTCGATACGCGTCGTGTGCACCGGCCCGGTCCTCGCATTCTCCGCCGGCCCGGGCCCCGGCGCCGCGAGCGGGGCCGCCGCTGACCGCCCGGCCGTCCGGCCCGGCTTCACCGCCACGGGTTCCGACCGGGACGCCGTCCCTCCCGCACAACCGCGCAGAGTCCACCGGATCCCGTGCATCTGGTCGCGGTGACTCTCGCGTGTCCTGACCCGGTGCCGTCGCCGCTGATGGCCGGGGCGGTCACCGATCTGATCTGGGTCCACAGCCGGCGCGAGGACCGGGTGGAACACCTCCGCTCCCGCGTCGACCGCGACCTCTGCCACATCGCTGCCGCGATCGTCGCGGACACTCCGGATGCGGCGACTGCGAACCTCCGCCGCGTCTGCGAGCGCGCGCTGCGGCACGCCCCGGCCCTGCGCGGCTGGCGCCTCGTCCTCGCCTGAGGGCGCCGTGTGCCGGGCCCCGACGCTCCCGGCCGCACGAGTGCGGCGGGCGCTCCGGAAGACGAGTGCGCGGCCGCGCCGGGAGATCGAGAACCACCTGCCCGTCTCCGTCGGAACTCCCTGCTCCGGCGACGTCGCCGGGCCGACCGACGTCCGCCGCGGGCCGGGTGCCGGGTGCCGGGTGCCGGGACGGCTGTCGCCTGCTGTTCGGCGGACTCCGATCGGTGATGCCCGTCGAGAAGGACCGACTCCCGGGCCGTCACCGGAACTCCGGCCGGCCCGACCCTTCTCCGCAGCCCTTCTCCGCGGCGGCTTCGACAGCGGCGGCCGCACCGTCCGGCGGCGGCTCCGCCGAGCGCCGCCCCGGCCGGGGCCCTCCGCCCGAGCACCCACCCGCCCGCCCGCCCGCCCGGCACCGGAACGCCACCGGGACCGGGGCCGAACCCTCCACCACACCGGAAGGAACCACCGCATGGCATCCGCCCTCAAGACCCGCAACGCCCTGACCCGGCTGCTCACGGCCGCCGCCGTCCTGAGCGGCCTGGTCCTGAGCACCGCACAGGCCCAGGCGGCGACCCCGCCGCTCCCCGAGGCACCGGCGGCCACCGTCGCGCTGCCCGTGGTGGACATGGAAGCCACCGTCCTGGCCGCCCAGATCGACCCCCGACGGCCCGACAGCACCCTGACCCCCGGGGCCCACGACTCGGTCCTGGCGGTCGAGCAGGCCCTGCAGGCCCGCGGCCTCCTCGACGCCAAGTGGGTGGACGGCTACTTCGGCACCACCACCATCGCCGCTTATGCCGCCTACCAGCGCTCCCTCGGCTACAGCGGTCTGGACGCCAACGGCCTGCCCGGCTTCTCCTCCCTCACCGCGCTCGGGCAGGGCCGATACACCGTCACCCACCAGATCGGGCCCGGCGCGAAGCTCCAGCGCGACGGATACACCGTCAACACCCGTACCCAGGCCATGCTCACCGAGGCCGAGCGTCTCCTGGGCTTCCACCTCACCCTCGACCAGGGCTCCTACAACCCCGGCGGCGACCCCACCTCCGCCGGCACCCACGACGGCGGTGGCGTCGTGGACATCAACGTCGACGGCATGACCGCCGGCACCCGCACCTCCGTCGCCCTGGCCCTGCGCAAGGTCGGCTTCGCCGCCTGGGTCCGCAACCCCACCCAGGGCAACTGGCCCTGGCACATCCACGCCGCGGCGATCAACGACACCGACCTGGCCACCCAGGCCCAGAACCAGACCGGTGACTACTACCTCGGCCTCAACGGCCTGGCCAACCACGGCGCCGACGACGGCCCCCGCATCGCCATCCAGACCTGGGAGGAGTACCAGCGCACCCACTGACCGCGCGGTACCGCCCGAGCACGACCGAAGCACCCGTCGATGACACGCCACGAAACAGAAAGAGCCATGAAGAACATACGCACCACGCTCACCGTCGCCGGCACCGCACTGGCCATGGCCGTCCCCCTCGTCGCCGCCACCTCCGCCCCGGCCTTCGCCGCGGCCCGCGACGGGGTCTGCGACGCCGGAGAGTTCTGCTACTACTACAACAGCGACAACGCGGGCTCGGTCTCCGACTTCACCGGCTCTCTCAGCAACCTCGGGGACACCCAGCCGACCTGCTACGACTTCAAGGGCGCCGGCAACGGCCAGGGCATCTGCGTCAAGAACAACGCCGCCTCGGTGTGGAACCGCTCCGGGCAGACCGTGCGCGTCTACTTCAACAGCGGCTACGCCGGCGCCTACCAGGACTTCGCCCCCGGCGCCAAGGGCAACCTCAACGCCACTCTGAAGAACAACAACGCCTCGCACCAGTTCCTCGGCGGCAACCAGTCCCCCGTCGACGACTACGACCACAGCGGCCACGGCTTCTACCCCGACCAGTGCACCGCCTTCGCGGCCTTCCGGGTCGCCACCCGCCTCGGCGTCCCGAACTTCGGCAACTCCTACGGCGGCACCTTCTGGGGCAACGCCAACACCTGGGCCGACGCCGCCCGCCGCGCCGGCCTCACCGTCAACACCACCCCCACCGTCGGCGCCATCGCCGTCAACGACGTCCACGGGTCGTTCGGCCACGTCGCCTACGTCAACGCCGTCTACTCCGACGGCTCCTTCGACGTCGAGGAGTACAACTGGAACGTCAAGACCTCCTACGGCACCCGCAGCCACGTCCACGTCAGCAACGCGGACTCCGAATTCCAGTGGATGATCCACTTCTGAGCCACCACCGGCCGAACACCTGACCGCCCCACCGCCCCACCGCCCGGGCCCCGTCCCCCGAACCACGGGGGGTGGGGCCCGGCTTCTGTTGCTCCATCGCGGCGGGCCGTCCAGCGGTCTTTCGGTGACGGGGGGTCAGTGGGCGGGAGCCGGGTCCGGGGTGGGGCGGTCGAGGTGGGCGGCGGCGTTGGCGAGGGCGTGGAGGACGGGGCGGATCAGGGGGTGGGGTTCGGCGCCGGCCCGGGTTGCGGCGAAGACCTTGCGGGTGGCGAGGGCGCTGTCGACGGGGCGGACGGCGACCCGGGCGAGGTCGGTGCCGCGGAGGGCTGAGCGCGGGACGAGGGCGACGCCGGCGCCGGCGGAGGCGAGTGCGGTGACGGCGCTGAAGTCGTCGGAGGAGTGCACCAGGCGGGGCTGGAAGCCGGCGTTCTCGCAGGCCAGCAGGACGACGTCGTGGCAGGGGTTGCCGGGGTAGGGGCCGATCCACGGTTCGGCGGCGAGTTCGGCGACGGCGACGGGGCCGGTGCCGGCGGCCAGCGGGTGGTCGAGCGGGAGGACGGCGTCGAAGGGCTCGGCGTACAGCGGGAGCCGGGTGAGCCGCCGGTCGTCGGGGCGGGGCGCGCCGCGGTACTCGACGGCGACGGCGATGTCGGCGCGCCCGTCGAGCAGCATCGGCAGGCTGGCGTCGCCCTCGGCGTCGAGGGCTTTGACGCGCAGGCCGGGGTGGCTGTCGGCGAGTGCGGCGATCGCGGGGGCGAGGACCATGGCGATGCCGGTGGCGAACGCGGCGACGGTGACTTCGCCGGCGGCGCCGGAGCTGTAGGCGGCCAGGTCGGCCTCGGCGCGTTCCAGCTGGGCCAGGACGGCGTCGGCGTGGCCGAGCAGGATCTCGCCGGCGGCGGTGAGGCGGACGCCCCGGCCGTCGCGGACCAGCAGGCTGTGGCCGGTCTCCTGTTCGAGGGCGGCGAGCTGCTGGGAGACCGCGGAGGGGGTGAGGTAGAGCGCGGCCGCCGCGGCGGTCACGGTCCGGTGGTCGGCCACGGCCCGCAGGGTCCGCAGCCGTCGTGCGTCGATCACGGGTCAATTCTGCCAGCGCCGCGACACTGCTCCGTACGGGTGAGGCGGGCCCCGGAACGGGGGCGGCGCGGGGAGCCGGGGTACGGCTCCCCGCGCCTCGGCGGGCCGTCCGGGGGGACGGTGGACGGGCGGCCCGTCGGGGGACGGCGCGGTCGAGGGTGGCCCGCGCCTGGCTGGGTGCTACTCGCCGAGCGCGGCCCGGGCGTCGATGAACGCGGCGACGGCGCGCTCGACGTCCTCGGTGCTGTGCGCGGCGGACAGCTGGACCCGGATCCGGGCGGCGCCGTGCGGCACCACCGGGTAGGAGAAGCCGATCACGTAGACGCCGCGCTCCAGCAGCAGTTCGGCGAGGCGTCCGGCCTTGGCGGCGTCGCCGACCATGACCGGGGCGATCGGGTGCTCGCCGGGCAGGATCTCGAATCCGGCCTCGGTCATCTTGGTGCGGAACAGCGCGGTGTTGGCGGCCAGCTTGGCCCGCAGGTCGTCGCTGGTCTCCAGCAGGTCGAGCACGGTGAGCGATGCGGCGGCGATCACCGGGGCGAGCGAGTTGGAGAACAGGTACGGGCGGGAGCGCTGGCGCAGCAGGGCGACGATCTCGCGGCGGGCGGCGACGTAGCCGCCGGACGCGCCGCCGAGGGCCTTGCCGAGGGTGCCGGTGATGATGTCGACGCGGTCCATCACGCCGTGCAGTTCGGGGGTGCCGCGGCCGGTGGGGCCGACGAAGCCGACGGCGTGCGAGTCGTCGACCATGACCATGGCGTTGTACCGGTCGGCGAGGTCGCAGATCTCGGCGAGCGGGGCGATGTAGCCGTCCATGGAGAACACGCCGTCGGTGACGATGAGCCGGCGGCGGGCGTCCTGGGTGTCCTTGAGCTGCTGCTCCAGGTCGGCCAGGTCGCGGTTGGCGTAGCGGTGGCGGCGGGCCTTGGAGAGCCGGATGCCGTCGATGATGGAGGCGTGGTTGAGGGCGTCGGAGATGACCGCGTCGCGCTCGTCCAGCAGGGTCTCGAAGACGCCGCCGTTGGCGTCGAAGCAGGAGGAGTAGAGGATCGTGTCCTCCTGGCCGAGGAAGTGGGACAGGCGCTGTTCCAGTTCCTTGTGCACGTCCTGGGTGCCGCAGATGAAGCGGACCGAGGCCATGCCGTAGCCCCAGCGGTCCAGCGCCTCCTTGGCGGCGTCGACGACCTTGGGGTGGTCGGCCAGGCCCAGGTAGTTGTTGGCGCAGAAGTTGAGCACCTGGCCGCCGGTGCCGGAGGTGACGGTGATCTCGGCGGACTGCGGGCTGCCGATGACGCGTTCGGGCTTGAACAGGCCGGCTTCGCGGATCTCGGCGAGGGTGGCGGCGAGGTCGTCGCGGACGGTGTCGAACACGGGGGTGTCGCTCCTTACGAGGGGTCAGCGGGCTTGCCGAGAAGGGCTTACAGCGTGGTCCAGTCGAGGATGACCTTGCCGCAGTTGCCGCCGGCGGCCTCGTCGAAGGCCGCCTCGAATTCCTGGACGGGGTGCCGGCCGGTGATCACGGGGGTGAGGTCGAGTCCGCCTTCGAGCAGCACGGACATCGCGTACCAGGTCTCGAACATCTCGCGGCCGTAGATGCCCTTGATGGTGAGCATCGAGGTGACCACGGCGGACCAGTCGATCGGGAAGTCGTCGGCGGGCAGGCCGAGCATGGCGATCTTCCCGCCGTGCGTCATGTTGGCGATCATCGACTGCATGGCCTCGGGGCGGCCGGACATCTCCAGGCCGACGTCGAAGCCCTCGCGCAGGCCGAGCTGGTGCTGGCCGTCCTCGATGGTGTGCTGCGAGACGTCCAGGGCGAGCGTGACGCCGAGCTTGCGGGCCAGCTCCAGGCGGTACGGGGAGACGTCGGTGATCATCACGTTGCGGGCGCCGGCGTGCTTGGCGACGGCGGCGGCCATGATGCCGATCGGGCCGGCGCCGGTGACCAGGACGTCCTCGCCGACCATCGGGAAGGACAGCGCGGTGTGCACGGCGTTGCCGAACGGGTCGAAGATGGCGGCCACGTCGAGGTCGACGGGGACGCGGTGCACCCAGACGTTGGAGGCGGGCAGCGCGACGTACTCGGCGAACGCGCCGTCCCGGTTGACGCCCAGGCCGATGGTGTTGCGGCACAGGTGGCGGCGGCCGGCCAGGCAGTTGCGGCACTTGCCGCAGACCAGGTGGCCCTCGCCGCTGACCAGGTCGCCGACGGTGATGTCGGAGACGGCGGCGCCGATCCGGGCGACCTCGCCGACGAACTCGTGGCCGATGGTCATCGGGGTCTTGATGGTCTGCTGGGCCCAGCCGTCCCACTTGCGGATGTGCAGGTCGGTGCCGCAGATGCCGGTGCGCAGGACCTTGATCAGGACGTCGCTGGGGCCGATCTCCGGCTCGGGGACATCGGTCATCCACAGGCCGGGGGCGGCGTCCAGCTTGACGAGTGCCTTCACTGCGAGGGCTCCTGACGCGAAGTGCGGGTGGGCCTGCGGGGTCGGCAGGTCCGGGGGCGGCCCGGCGTGCGGCGGTGAACCGGCCGGGCAGGGTGAAATCTGCCTGGTCACGGTGGGTGCGGTCCATCGAGGAATTCTTAACGGGTGCCACAGCAGGGCTGAACGATCGTGCCCGAGCAGGGCGGCGGGCCGGTCGGCGGCATGGCCGGAAGGCACCCGGACGGAGCAGTGCAACGGGTCCTGACGGACGGTCGGCCCGCCGTCCGCTCCTTGACCTGGTCTTGACAGTCGGGATTGGTCCAGTCCATTTTGTTGTCCGCGCTCCCCGCACCTCCAACCCCCACCCCCCACTGGAGGTCCCCCATGCATGCCCTCAATCGCCGTGCCACGGCCGTCGGCGCAGCGGCGCTGCTGCTGGCGGGCGCCGCGGTCGCGTCCGTCCCGGGCTCCGCGAGTGCCGCGAACATCCTGACCAACCCCGGCTTCGAGTCCGGCCTGACCGGCTGGTCCTGCTCGGGCGGCACCGGCTCGGTGGTCTCCACCCCCGTGCACGGCGGCTCGAAGGCGCTGGCCGGCGCGGTCTCCGCGACGGACAACGCCAAGTGCGCGCAGACCGTCGCCGTGCAGCCCAACACCACGTACACGCTGTCGAGTTGGGTGCGCGGCAGCTACGTGTACCTGGGCGTGACGGGCGCCGGTTCGACCTGGACGCCCGCCGCGTCCGACTGGAAGCAGCTGTCGGTGACGTTCACCACCGGCGCCGCCCAGACCAGCGCCGAGGTGTACCTGAACGGCTGGTTCGGCCAGGGCACGTACTACGCGGACGACGTCAGCCTGGACGGCCCCGGCGGCGGCCCCGTCACCGACACCCAGCCGCCCACCGCCCCGACCAACCTGGTCGCCACGGCCACCACCGCCACCCAGGTCACGCTCTCCTGGGGCGCCTCCACCGACAACGTCGGCGTGACCGGCTACGACGTGTACCGGGGCGGCACCCTGGTGACCACCGTCACCGGCACCACCGCGACCGTCACCGGCCTCACCGCCTCCACCGCGTACACCTTCACCGTCAAGGCGCACGACGCCGCGGGCAACGTCTCCGCCGCGTCCAACTCCCTTGCGGTGACGACTCCTTCGTCCGGCGGCGGCACGCCGGGCGGCTTCAAGCAGGCCGCGCCGTACCTGTACAACGGGTGGGGGAACCCGCCGTCGCCGACCACGGTGATGAACGCCAGCGGGATCAAGTGGTTCACCCTGGCGTTCGTGCTGGCGCAGAACGGCTGCAACCCGACCTGGGACAGCCAGCGTCCGCTGCTCAACGGCGTCGACCAGCAGACCATCAACGCGGTGCGGGCGGCCGGCGGCGACGTGGTCCCGTCGTTCGGCGGTTGGTCGGGCAACAAGCTCGGCCCTGCCTGCGCCGACGCGACCGCGCTGGCCGGGGCGTACCAGAAGGTGATCGACGCCTACCAGTTGAAGGCGATCGACATCGACATCGAGAACACCGACGAGTTCGAGAACTACACCGTCCAGGACCGCATCCTGGGCGCGCTGAAGATCGTCAAGCAGAAGAACCCGGGCATCCGCACCATCGTCACCTTCGGCACCGCCACCAGCGGCCCGACCGCGGACGGCAACCGGCTGATCGAGCAGTCGAAGGCGCTCGGCGCGGACATCGACGTCTTCACCATCATGCCGTTCGACTTCGGCAACGCCTCCACCGACATGTACGCCGCCACCGTCAGCGCGGCGAACGGCCTGAAGAACAAGCTGAAGTCGGTGTACGGCTGGGACGACGCCACCGCCTACTCGCACCTGGGCATCTCCGGTATGAACGGTCTCAGCGACAACAAGGAGACCACCACCATCGCCAACTGGACGGCGATCCGGGACTGGGCCAACGCCAACCACATCGCCCGCCTGGCGTTCTGGTCCGTCAACCGCGACCGCGGCTGCGCGGGCGGCGGCCTCCAGGAGACCTGCTCCGGCATCGCCCAGAACGACTGGCAGTTCAGCACCATCACGGCCGGCTTCACCGGCTGACGGTCGCGGCCGACGTCACCGGCCGACGGTCACAGTCGACTTCACCGGCTGACGACCACGGCCGACGTCACCGGCCGACGCACCGCCGTGGGGCGGGCGGCCCCGGTCTCCCCCGCGAAGACCGGAGCCGCCCGTCCCGACGTTCCGTCAGTCCCGCACCACCCACCAACTGCTGTCCCCGGACACGTCCTCGCACGCGTAGCCGTGCTCCGGGTCCTGGTCGCCGTACCGCTCGGCGGCCTCCTGGCAGGCCCCCTCCTCCTGGAAGCCGTGGCCGCCCTCACCCCCGTCCCACAGGCACTGCCCGGCCTCGGCCTGCTCCACCGGCCCGGCCTTGCACTCCGCCGCGTGCGCGACGGTCGGCGCGGCCACCGTCCCGACCGGGCCGAACACCGCCATCGCCAGCACGCCCAGGACCAGGGTGATCCGTCTCATTATCGCCGCCTCTCAGAAGGGGGTAGTACTCCCCTATCGGCAGCCCCCTCTCCCGAGTCGACCCCTGCGCCCCTCAGCGCCCCTCGCCCGCCGCTCGCGCCCGGCAGGTGGTGCGCCCGGCACCCGTACGCGTCACCCCATGGCCAGCTGCCACTTGACCTCTCCGTCGTGCCACTCGCCGGTGGGAGCGAGTCCGGCGGCGCCGGCCACAGCGGCGGATGCCGCGTGGTCGGGGTGGATGTGGGCGATGACCGTGTGCACCGAGTGCTGCCGGAGCCAGGCGACGAGGCCGCGGGCCGCCTCGGTGGCGATGCCGCGGCCCTGCCAGGGTGTGCCCACCACCCAGGCGATCTCGGCGGCGGCTCCGTGGTCGTCCCGGGTGATCGTGGCTTGCACCGTGCCGGTCAGGCGGGCGGTGTCGTCGTGCCGGATCACCCAGTTGCACCAGGACTCGGCGGGATCGGGCGAGCCGGCCGCCCAGCGTTCGTAGCGGGCGCGCAGGGCCTGGACGCTGTCCGGGACACCGCCGGTGAAGGCGTGCAGGCCCGGGTCGGACAGCACGGCCGCCATCTCTTCCGCATGCTCGACCCGCAGGGGCAGCAGGGTCAGCCGCTCCGTGTGGACGGTCCCGGGCTCGAACACGGCCATGCTGCCTCCTCGTCGGAATGTTCGACGAGTATGCCGTGCGCGCGGCCCTGCGGTTGCCGCGGGTCGGGCGTCGGGCGGCGGCTGGGAGGCGGGCTTCGGGCATCGGGCCGCGGCTGGGAGGCGGGCTTCGGGCGTCAGGCCGGGCGGCGGGCCGGACCGCGGGTGTCAGGCCGCTCCGCGGGCAGCGGCGTAGTCCGGCAGTTCGACGTCGCCCGCCTTGGCGACCTGGGCCTCCATCAGGGTGCGCAGCGGTCGGCGGGTCATCCAGCGCATGGACGCGGCGCGCAGCGCGATCATCGTGCGGCCGTTGGGGGCGTAGCCCGCCATGCCGCCCGGGGGGAGGTCCTGGGCCTTGGCCGCGTAGGGCTTCATCCGGTCCTGGAAGCGGGCGAAGGCGGTGGTGAAGTCGCCTTGGGCGGTGGCGAGTTCACCGGCCAGTAGGTAGGCGCCGACCAGCGCGAGGCTGGTGCCGAGGCCGGTGAGGGGGGTGGGGCAGCAGGCGGCGTCGCCGATCAGGGCGATGCGGCCTCGGGTGTAGCGGTCGAGGCGGACCTGGCCGAGGTGTTCGAGGAAGAAGTCGTCGGCCTCGGCCATCGCGGTGAGCAGCCGGTCGACCTCCCAGCCGGCTCCGGCGAACCGGTCGGTGAGCAGGCGTTGCTGGGCGGCGCGGTCGTGGCGGTCGTAGCGGAGGGGGTCGGAGCGGAAGCTGAGTCCGGCCTTGACCTCGCCGGGCGCCCGGCCGGGGCGGGCCATCGCCACCCGGCCGCCGGGGGCGTTGTACATCAGGAACCAGTCGTCGAGTTCGAGGTCGAGGCGGGCGGTGAACCAGGCGGTGTAGCCGCCGATGGGGACGAAGTGCTCGCTCTCGGGGCCGAAGGCGAGGCGGCGGACGGTGGAGTGCAGGCCGTCCGCGCCGACCACCAGGTCGAAGCGGCGGGGCGGGGCGTTCTCGAAGACGACGTGCACGCCGTCGGCGTCCTGCCGGAGGGCGGTGATGGTGTCGTCGAAGAGGTATTCGACGTCGTCGGCGGTGGCCCGGTACAGCACCCCGGCGAGGTCGTCGCGGAGGATTTCGAGGTCGGAGACGATGCCTTCGCCGCCGAAGGCCTCGGTGGGCAGTCGGGCGATGCGCTTGCCGTTCCGGTCGATCAGGGCGAGGCCGCGCTGGTCGACGGCGATCTGCCGGGCCTGGTCGAGCAGGCCCATCCGGTCGATGACGGTGCGTCCGGCGCCGCGCAGGTCGACGGCCTGTCCGCCCGGCCGGGGCGCGGGGGCGCGCTCCACGACGACGGGACGGAAGCCGGCCTTGCGTAGCCAGTACGCCAGCGTGGGTCCGGCTATGCCGCCGCCGGAGACGAGGATGTCCGCGTTCTTCATGACACGGAACGTACGGCGTACGCACGACGCCAAGCAAGCAGATCTGCTGGGGATTTGAGATTGCTGCACTAGTGCACTAGTACGCCCCGGAGCAGCCGGAACCCTGGTACGGTGCCGAGGCGGGCAGCTGGCGCGGGCCGACTGGTGCACTAGTGCGGAGGTGGAGCGGGTGGACCGCTACGAAGAGATCGCGGACGAACTGCGGCAGCGCATCGAGCGCGGCGAGCTGCGGCCCGGCGACCGGGTGCCCTCCACCCGGGAGATCACCCGCCGATGGAACGTGGCGATGGCCACCGCCACCAAGGTGCTGGCGGAGCTGCGCGGCCAGGGCCTGGTCCGGGCGGTCCCCGGCGTCGGAACGGTGGTCGCCGAGGCCGCCGCACCCGCCAGGCCCCCGGCCCGGCCGGCCGCCGGCGAGCGGCAGATCCCTCACCGGTTCGCCGTGGAGGGCGGCCTGACGACGGATCGGATCCTCGCCGCAGCGGTGGCGATCGCCGACGCGGAGGGCCTGGAGGCGCTGTCGATGCGCCGGGTCGCGGCCGAGCTGGACGCCGCCACCATGTCGCTGTATCGGCACGTGCCGGACAAGGACGGCCTGCTGCACCTGATGATGGATCAGGTCTTCGCCGACGTCTCGTTCTCCGCCGCCGACACCGCCCTGCCCTGGCGGGCCCGGCTGGAACTGGCCGCCCACCTGCTCTGGGACCTGTTCCGGGCGCACCCCTGGCTGGCGTCCGCGCTGTCGGTGACCCGCCCCCAACCGCTCGCCAACGCGCTGCCGTTCGGCGAGTGGATGCTGTCCACCCTGGTCGCCGAGGGCCTGGACGTGGCCACGGTGTTCACCGCGTACCTGACGCTGTTCAACTACGTCCGCGGCACCGCGCTCAACCTGGAGATGGAGGCGGCGGCCGAGGCCGCCACCGGGCAGGACGCCGAGGCCTGGATGGACCAGCAGGAGCCGCAGTTCATGGCGCTGGTCACCGAACACCCCACCTTCCTCCGGCTCACCCGGGAGGGCTACGACTTCGACCTCGACCAGCTCTTCGAGTTCGGCCTGCACCGCCTGCTGGACGGCATCGCGATGCTGATCGGCCCGGCGGCTCAGCCCAGCAGTTCGGCCAGGTCGTAGGAGACCGGCTCCTCCAACTGCTCGTACGTGCAGCTCTCCGGCGTGCGGTCCGGCCGCCAGCGCTTGAACCGGGTGGTGTGCCGGAACCGGGTGCCCTCCATGTGGTCGTAGCCGACCTCGGCCACCAGCTCGGGGCGCAGCGGCACCCAGGACAGGTCCTTCTTGCCGGTCCAGCGGCTGACCGCGCCGGGCAGCCGGTCCTTGGCCTGGGCTTGTTCGTCCGCCCAGGCCGCCCACGGATGGCCCGTCAGGTCGTCGCCGTCGAGCCGCAATGGGGCGAGCGCCTCGACGAGTTCGCGGCGGGTCGCCATCGCGAAGGACGCGCTGACGCCGACGTGCTGGAGGCGGCCCTCGGGGTCGTACAGGCCGAGCAGCAGCGAGCCGACCACGGGGCCGCTCTTGTGTTCGCGGTAGCCGGCCACCACGCAGTCGGCGGTGCGGGCGTGCTTGACCTTGAACATGGTGCGCTCGCCGGGCCGGTAGGGGGCGTCGAGCGGTTTGGCGACCACGCCGTCCAGGCCGGCTCCCTCGAAGCGGGAGAACCAGGTGCGGGCGGTGTCGAGGTCGGTGGTGGCGGGGGCGAGGTGCACGGGCGGGGCGGCGTCCGCGAGCAACTGGGCGAGTTCGGCGCGGCGTTCGACCAGCGGGCGGGCGGTCAGGTCGTCGTCGTCCAGGGCGAGCAGGTCGAAGGCGACCAGCGAGGCCGGGGTGCGTTCGGCGAGGGTCCGGACCCGGGACGCGGCGGGGTGGATGCGTTCGAGCAGCTCCTCGAAGTGCAGCCGTCCGTCGTGCGCGACGACGATCTCGCCGTCCACCACGCACCGCTCGGGCAGCTGCGCGCGGACGGCCTCCACCACCTCGGGGAAGTACCTGGTCAGCGGCTTGCCGGTGCGTGAGCCGAGTTCGATCTCGTCGCCGTCGCGGAACACGATCGCCCGGAAGCCGTCCCACTTCGCCTCGTACTGCATGCCGGGCGGGATCGCGTCCACGGCCTTGGCGAGCATCGGCGAGACCGGCGGCATCACGGGTAGCTGCATGCCTCCGATGGTCGCTGGCCCCCGGCCCGACCCACGGCGTGTCGGGCCCGCCCGGCGTGTCGGGCCTGCCCGGGCACGTCGCCGACCTGGCACAACGCCACGCCCGGGGTGGACGCAAACGCGCGGCGGGCGGGCGGCCCGCGCCTAGCGTGGAGCGCATGCCTTCTGCTGTGGAACTGGAGGTCGGCGGCCGGACGGTGCGGCTGACCAACCCGGACAAGGTGTACTACCCGGAGCCCGGGTACACGAAGCGGGACGTCGCCGAGTACTACCTGGCCGTCGCCGCGGGGGCGTTGCGCGGTCTGCGCGACCGGCCGACCACGCTGCAGCGCTTCCCGGACGGCGTGGACGGCGAGTTCTTCTACCAGAAGCGCGCGCCGAAGGGCCTGCCGGAGTGGCTGCCGACCGCGCGGATCGCCTTCCCGTCCGGCCGCAGCGCGGACGAGATCTGCCCGACCGAGGAGGCCGCCGTGCTGTGGGCGGCGAACCTCGGCTGTCTGACCTTCCATCCGTGGCCGGTGCGCCGCGAGGACACCGAGCACCCCGACGAGCTGCGCATCGACCTCGACCCGCAGCCCGGCACCGACTTCACCGACGCGGTCCGCGCCGCGCTCCAACTGCGGCCGCTGCTGGAGGAGTTCGGCCTGACCGGCTGGCCGAAGACGTCCGGCGGCCGGGGCCTGCACGTGTACGTGCCGATCGAGCCGCGCTGGACGTTCACCGAGTGCCGGCACGCCGTCATCGCACTCGGCCGCGAACTGGAGCACCGCACCGGCGGCGAAGTCACCACCAAGTGGTGGAAGGAGGAGCGCGGCGAGCGGATCTTCGTCGACTACAACCAGATGGCCCGCGACCGCACCATCGCCTCCCCGTACTCGCTGCGCCCCCGCCCGCAGGCCACCGCCTCCGCGCCGCTGCGCTGGGACGAGGTCGAGCGGGTCTCCCCCGCCGACTTCACCCTGCGCACCCTGCCCGAGCGGTTCGCCGAACTCGGCGACGTGCACGCCGGGATGGACGATCGACGCCACTCCCTGGAGCAGGTGCTGGAGCTGTACGCGCACCAGGACGCGGGTGACCTGCCCTACCCGCCGGACCACCCGAAGATGCCGGGCGAGCCGCGCCGGGTGCAGCCCAGCCGGGCGAAGAAGGGCTGAGCCGACCGGCGGAGCCGAAATTCGATCGGCCGGACCGTCCGGACGCGCTAGCATCCCACCTCGTACAGACGTTCGAATGGGCGAGGCAGAGGGAGCTGAGGAACAGTGCGGACCGCGACGGTGACGCCCGAGGGCGATCGGATGCGCTGGGTGGAGTTCGAGGGAGCGGAGCCGGCCCGGGTCTACGTGCACGGGCTGGGGTCCAGCGCCCCGGCGTACTTCGCGGCCGCGGCCGTCCACCCGCTGCTGGCCGGACGCCGCTCGCTGCTGGTGGACCTGCTGGGCCACGGCCTCAGCGACCGGCCGACCGGCTTCGACTACAGCCTGGAGTCCCACGCCGACGCCCTGGCCGCCGCGCTGACGGCGGCAAGGGTGTCGGGGGCCGAGGTGATCGCGCACAGCATGGGCGGTTCGGTGGCGGTGGTCCTCGCCGACCGGCATCCGCACCTGGTGTCCCGGCTGGTGGTGGTCGACGCCAACCTCGATCCGACCCCGCCGCGCCCCGGGTGGCCCGGCAGCGTCGGCATCGCCGCGTACACCGAGGAGGAGTTCCTGGCCGGCGGCTGGGCCGAGTTCGCGGAGCTGGTGGGGCCGCACTGGTGGTCCACGATGCGGCTGACCGGCCGGGAGGCGCTGTACCGCAGCGCCGTCCACAGCGCGGGCAACACCTCGCCGACGGTGCGGGAGCGGCTCGGCACACTGTCCGTGCCCCGCACGTTCCTGTTCCCGGAGGCCGACGGCCCGCTGCCGGGCGCGGACGCCCTGACCGCCGCCGGGGTGTCCGTGGTGGCCGTCCCCGACTGCGCGCACAACATCATGCTCGACAACCCGGAGGGCTTCGCCCGGGCCGCCGCCGCGGCGCTCGCGGAGTAGCCCGGACGGTCGCGGCGCCGCCGCCCGGGCCGACCGCGCACCTGGCGGCGGGCCCGAACGGCGGCGCGTCCTGGCCGCCTACCGGTTGATGCAGGTGTTCCCGAACGCGGGGTTGGCGAGGCCGATGATGTCGATCGAGTTGCCGCAGACGTTGAGGTCGAGGTCGATGGGGACCTGGATCTGGTTGCCGGAGAGGACGCCCGGCGAGTTGGCGGCGACGCCTTCCGCGACGGCGTCGGCGGCGGCGGAGCCGGCGCCGACGAGCAGACAGGCCACGGCCAGACCGGAGGCGGCGAGGGACGTGCGAATACGCATGGAAAACTCCTGGAGTGATGATCGGACAATCTGACCCGATCTCACCTGCCGGAGCGGGCCGAACCTCCGCATTGAACGGTTCGTGGGCGTGTCCGCCGCCCCTGCTCCGAACGGGGCCCCGGCGGCCGAACCGGGCTCACCGCCGAACCGGGCACGACAGCCGAGCCGGGCTCACCGCCGAACGGTCGAGCCACGCCCGCGCCGACGCCAACCGGTCCGGCAGTCGGCGGAGTTGGCCGGATCCGCCGAGGGTAGCGTGACGGCATGACGGAGAACCTGCTGATCGACGCCGCCGGCATCCGACTGACCGGCCTGCTCGCCGGCCCCACGGACGGCCCCCCGCTGGTACTGCTGCACGGACTCGGCCTGGGGGCCGCCGACTTCGCCGACGTGCTGCCCCAACTGGCCGCCGACCGACGGGTGTTGGCACTCGACCTGCGCGGCCACGGCGGCAGCGGACGGTCGGACGCGTACACGCTGGAACTGCTGCGCGACGACGTGCTCGCCGCGCTGGACGCGCTCGGGCTGAAGCGGGTGGACCTGCTCGGCCACTCGATGGGTGGCGTCGTCGCCTATCTGCTGGCGGGCCGACACCCGGAGCGCGTACGGCGGTTGGTGCTGGAGGACGTGCCCGCCCCGCACCCGCGCGAGGAGGAGCCGGCGGTCCGACCGGACGGCCCGCTCGCCTTCGACTGGGAGTTGGTGGCGCCGCTGCGCCGCCAGCTGTACGGCCCGCCCGCCGAGTGGGCCGCCGCGCTGGCCGCCGTGACCGCCCCGACCCTGGTGATCGCGGGCGGCCCGACCAGCCACCTGCCGCAGGACCGGGTCGCCGAACTGGCCCGCACCGTCCCCGACGGCCGCCTGCACACCGTCCCGGTCGGCCACCTGGTGCACGAGGCGGCCCCGGCGGAGTTCACCCGCCTGGTGCTCGACTTCCTCTCCGAGCAGCCGAACTGACGGATCGTCAGAATGCCTGCCGGGCGCGGCCGGTGAGAGCGAAGCGGGGCTCACCGGTCCGGCCGGTCCCCGTCAGCTCCGCAGGAACTCCCGGTTGAGCCGGGCGATCCCGGTCAGCGGGATGCCCTTGGGGCAGGCGGTGGCGCACTCGCCGGTGTTGGTGCAGCCGCCGAAGCCCTCGGCGTCCATCGCGCCCACCAGGTTCCGCACCCGGGAGGCGCGTTCGGGCGCGCCCTGCGGGAGGACGTTGAGGTGGACGACCTTGGCGGCGGTGAACAGCATCGCCGAGCCGTTGGGGCAGGCGGCGACGCAGGCCCCGCAGCCGATGCACTCGGCGTGCTCGAAGGCGAGGTCGGCGGCCTCCTTGGGGACGGCGGTGGCGTGCGCCTCGGGGGCGGCGCCGGTGGGTGCGGTGATGTAGCCGCCGGAGCCGATGATCCGGTCGAGGGCGGAGCGGTCGACCACCAGGTCACGCACCACGGGGAAGGCGCCGGCCCGCCAGGGTTCGACGTCGATGGTGTCGCCGTCGTTGAAGTGCCGCATGTGCAGCTGGCAGGTGGTGGTCCGTTCGGGGCCGTGGGCCTGGCCGTTGATGACCATGCCGCAGGCGCCGCAGATGCCTTCGCGGCAGTCGTGGTCGAAGGCGACGGGTCGTTCGCCGCGCAGGATGAGTTCCTCGTTGAGGGTGTCCAGCATCTCGAGGAACGACATGTCCTCGCTGATGCCGGAGACCTGGTAGACCGTCATCTCGCCCGGGGTGTCCGGGCCCTGCTGGCGCCAGATGCGCAGGGTGAGGTTCACGCGTAGCTCCGCTGGGTGGGGTGGACGTGCTCGAAGACGAGCTCTTCCTTGTGCAGGACGGGTGCGTCGCCGGTGAACTCCCAGGCGGCGGCGTAGCTGAACTCCTCGTCCCGGCGGGCGGCTTCGCCGTCGGGGGTGGCGGACTCGGTGCGGAAGTGGCCGCCGCACGATTCGCTGCGGTGCAGCGCGTCCAGGCACATCAGTTCGGCGAGTTCGAAGTAGTCGACCAGCCGATTGGCCTTCTCCAGCGCCTGGTTGAGCTCGGCGCCGGTGCCGGGGACCTTGATCCGCCGCCAGAACTCCTCGCGCAGTTCCGGGATCCGGGCGAGCGCCCGCCGCAGGCCGGCCTCGTCGCGGGCCATTCCGCAGTTGTCCCAGAGCAGTTCGCCGAGTTCGCGGTGGAAGGAGTCGGGGGTGCGGTCGCCGTCCACCGAGAGGATCAGGTTGAGGCGGTCGGTCACCTCGGCCTCCACCTCGGCGAGTTGGGGGTGGTCGTCGGGCACGGGGGCCAGCGGGGTGCGGCCCAGGTAGTCGTTGAGGGTGGGCGGCAGCACGAAGTAGCCGTCGGCGAGGCCCTGCATCAGCGCGCTCGCGCCGAGCCGGTTGGCGCCGTGGTCGGAGAAGTTGGCCTCGCCGATCGCGAACAGGCCGGGGACGGTGGTCTGCAGGTCGTAGTCGACCCACAGCCCGCCCATCGTGTAGTGGATCGCCGGGTAGATCCGCATCGGCACGCGGTACGGGTCCTCGGCGGTGATCCGCTCGTACATCTCGAACAGGTTGCCGTACTTGGCCTCGACGGCGGCCCGGCCGAGCCTGGCGATGGCGTCGGCGAAGTCCAGGTACACGCCCTGCCCGCCGGGGCCGACGCCGCGGCCCTCGTCGCAGACCACCTTGGCGGCCCGGGAGGCGATGTCGCGGGGCACCAGGTTGCCGAACGCCGGGTAGATCCGCTCCAGGTAGTAGTCCCGCTCCTCCTCGGGGATCTGCGCGGGCGGGCGGGTGTCGCCCTTCGCCTTCGGCACCCAGATCCGGCCGTCGTTGCGCAGCGACTCGCTCATCAGGGTCAGCTTGGACTGGTGGTCGCCGGAGCGCGGGATGCAGGTCGGGTGGATCTGCGTGAAGCACGGGTTGGCGAAGTACGCGCCGCGCCGGTGCGCCCGCCAAATGGCCGTCGCGTTGGAGTTCTTGGCGTTCGTCGACAGGTAGAACACGTTCCCGTAGCCGCCGGTGGCGAGCACCACGGCGTCCGCCAGGTGGGTGCGGATCTCGCCGGTGACCAGGTCGCGGGCGACGATGCCGCGGGCCCGGCCGTCGATCACGACCAGGTCGAGCATCTCGGTGCGGGCGTGCAACTCGACGTTCCCGGCGGCGATCTGCCGGGACAGCGCCTGGTAGGCGCCGAGCAGCAGCTGCTGGCCGGTCTGGCCGCGGGCGTAGAAGGTGCGGGACACCTGGACGCCGCCGAACGAGCGGGTGTCCAGCAGGCCGCCGTACTCGCGGGCGAACGGCACGCCCTGCGCCACGCACTGGTCGATGATCTCCACCGAGACCTCCGCCAGGCGGTGCACGTTGGACTCGCGGGCGCGGAAGTCGCCGCCCTTGACGGTGTCGTAGAACAGCCGGCGGATCGAATCGCCGTCGTTGCGGTAGTTCTTCGCGGCGTTGATGCCGCCCTGGGCGGCGATCGAGTGAGCACGCCGCGGGGAGTCCTGGAAGCAGAACTGGACCACGTGGTAGCCCTGTTCGGCCAGGGTGGCGCCGGCCGCGCCGCCGGCCAGGCCGGTGCCGACCACGATCACGGTGTGCTTGCGGCGGTTGGCCGGGTTGACCAGCTTGGCCTCGAACCGCCGCTGGTCCCAGCGCTGTTCGATCGGCCCGGCCGGGGCCCGGGTGTCGGCGACCGGCGCGCCGACGGTGTAGTCGAGGTAGCTCATCGGGGCTTCTCCGGTGGGGAGTCGGCTGGTCATCGGACGAGTCCGGCCATGACGGACACGGGAACGGACAGGAAGCCGGCCGTCAGCAGCAGCGCCAGCGTGTTCGCGGCGAGCTTCAGCGCCCGGTCGCGGCGCGGATTGTTGACGCCGAGGGTCTGCGCGGCGCTCCAGAAGCCGTGCCGGACGTGCAGCCCGAGCGCCAGCATCGCCACGCAGTAGATCCCGCCGCCGTACCAGGTGGAGAACGAGGCCACGATGTTCTGGTACGGGTGCCCCTCCTCCGCGGCCGGGTTCACCGTCAACGTGGTCAGGTCGAGGATGTGCCAGACGATGAACAGGCCGAGGATCACCCCGCCCCAGCGCATCGTCCGGGTCGCGTACGTGCTCTGCCGGCGGCGGTGCGCGTACTGCTGCGGGCGGGCCTTCAGGTCGCGGCGGCTCAGCTGGTACGCGGCGACGCCGTGCGCGACCACGGCCGCCAGCAGGACGGGCCGGGCGATCCAGAGGAACCAGCCGTAGTGCAGCAGCGGCTGGCCGATGGTGCGCAGCCAGTGCGCGTAGCCGTTGATGTCGTCCGGGCCGAAGAACACCTTGAGGTTGCCGAGCATGTGGGCCACCAGGTAGGCGAGCATCACCAGCCCGCTGACGGCCATCACCGCCTTCTTCCCGACGGAGCTGCGCCACAGCGCCACCACCTTGGACGGCGGTCGACCGGCGGTGGGGGGCTCGGGAGACCGGTTCACCCGGTTTGTCCGGGTAGCAGAAGCCATGGGCATGACCGTAGGCCCGGCACGCAACAGCTGTCCAAGACATGAAAGCGCTGCCGACGATAGGAGATGCCTATGATGGCTGGTGTGCAGTTGCAGCAGCTCGCCTACTTCGTCGCGGTCGCCGACGCCCGGCACTTCACCCGGGCCGCCGAGCTGACGCATGTGTCGCAGCCGTCCCTCTCGCAACAAATCCGGTCGCTGGAACGGGACTTGGGCGCGGAGCTGTTCCACCGCTCGCGTTCCGGCACCTCACTGACCGACGCCGGGCAGGCCCTGCTGCCACTGGCCCGGCGCATCCTGGCCGACGCGGAGAGCGCCCGGCGGGCCGTCGCCGAGACGGTCCAGCTGCGCCGGGGCCGGGTCCGGTTCGGGGCGCCGCCGTCGCTCTGCGCCAGCCTGGTGCCCGAGGTGCTGCGCGCCTACCGGGCCCTGCATCCCGGCGTCGACCTGCGGCTGACCGAGGACGGCTCGCGCGACCTGGTCCGAGACCTGGAGGCCGGCGAGCTCGACCTCGCGCTGATCATCGCCGCGCCGTCCGCCGCGCCCGCCGGCCTGTCCGTCACACCGCTGCTGCACGAGGACCTGGTGCTGGTCTCCGCCGAGCCGCTCCCCCACCGCCGGGCCCGGATCACCGACCTGCGCGGCCAGGGCCTGGTGATGTTCCGGGAGGGCTACGACGTCCGCGAGACCACCCTCGCCGCCTGCCGCGCCGCCGGCTTCGACCCCTCCTACGCCGTCGAGGGCGGCGAGATGGACGCCGTCCTGGCCGCCGTCCGGGCCGGCCTCGGCCCCGCCGTCGTCCCCGGCATGGTCGCCGCCCGCTCCGGCCTGCACGCCGCGCCCTTCGCCCCACCCGGCCTGGGCCGCACCATCGCCCTCGCACACGGCCGCGACCTCCCCCTCACCCGCGCCGCCACCGCCTTCCGCGGCACCCTCCTCGCCTACCTCCTCGACGCCGACCGCACCGGCTCCCTCCCCCCGGGCACCCTCCTCCTCCCGCCGGACTGATCCCGCCCACCCTCCTCGGGGCGGCGGCTGCGCCCGGGGCGCTACCCGCACTCGCGCAGGCCGGAGGCCGGGTTGCTCGCCACGTTCAGGTCCACCGCCGCGACGTTGCCCTTGCAGTCCTGGCCCGGGAACTGCGTCCAGTACCAGATGTCCCCGCCGCCCGGCTGGGCCTTGCCGGGCCCCCAGCACAGGAACCGGACGGTCTCACCGGCGGCGAGCCTGCGGGCATGACCGCCGGGACGCCGTCGACACTGTCCGGACGACCGGGCACCACCGGGGCACCGGCTCGGGGCCCGTGTGTGAGCAGCCGATCCCCGGGCCACCCGTCGATCGGTCAAGACCGCTTGCCTGCACGCCACTTGTCGGGCCGGCCGATGAGGAGGCGGAGCAAGGATCAAGATCCACAGCCGGAGTACTAGGGTGGGTGCACGGAACATCGTGACGACGAGAGGTGGTCCGGATGTCCGGCACTGTCATGGCGGTCAGCAGCAACGGCGCGTACTCGTTCAGCAAGCCCAACCGGGACGCCATCCGGCTGTTGGAGGGTCTCGGCGTCGAGGGGGACGTGCACGCGGGTGTCACCGTCAAGCACCGCTCGCGGGTCGCGCAGGATCCGACCGTGCCGAACCTCCGTCAGGTGCACCTGATCCACGCCGAGTTGTTCGACCGGCTGGCCGAGGCCGGATTCGCCGTCGCTCCGGGCGAGTTGGGCGAGAACGTCACCACCTCCGGACTGGACCTGCTCGGCCTGCCGGTCGGCGCCCTGCTGCACCTCGGCGAGGAGGCGGTGGTGGAGGTCACCGGGCTGCGCAACCCGTGCGCGCAGATCGACAACTTCCGGCACGGGCTGCTCAAGCAGGTGGTGAAGCGGGACGAGAACGGCGCGATCGTCCGGCTGGCGGGCATCATGGGCGTCGTCCGCGCGGGCGGCGAGGTCCGGTCGGGAGACTCCATCACTGTCACGCTGCCGGACGGGCCGCACCGGCCGCTGGACCGGGTCTGACGGTCAGGATCGTCCCGGTCACATCAGCCGCCCGGTTGCCCCGGGGCGCGTTGCCGCCACTCGGTCGTGACGCCCGGATTCGGCTCCCCCGAGGGTCGACCGCGCCCCGCCGGAGGCCCGGAACCGGGTCTCCGCCTCGCGGTGGGCGAACATTTCCCCGAGGGTGACCGAACTCGGCGCATCACCGCGCTCGCGCCGCGCCTGCGCGAGGCCTTCGGCGAGCAATCCCGACTCGCCACGCCTCCCGGCCCTGCCCATTTCGCCCGCGAAATCCGCCCGCCCGGCGCGGCCCGCCCCGCCCGTTCCCCGCCCGCTCTCCCGAACGGGCCTCGCCTGCACCGGAATTCGGCCCGACCTCCCGACTCCCCCAGGTCCGGGCATTGCCGAGGCCAAGACTTCTTGCGGTCGGGCAAGCTTCCGGTATACGTTGGCGCATCGGACAACTTCCTTTTCCCGCCGCTTTACTGATGACTCGTCAAATAGGGTCACCCTCGGCCGGGTCCGCATTCTCCCTTGCCATTCCCCCGCCATTCCCTTGCCGTTCGACGCGGACATGTCGCAGGGGCTTGCGGCGGTTCTAGCGTCCTGCCGCCGAGCCGAATCCTGCCGCGACACCACACCCCTTCGGTGCCGCCGGCTGTCCCCCCGTCAACCCGGCTCGGTGGGAGGAAACGCGATGAACCGCAAGACCGCTCTGGCGGCAGCTGTTGCGGCGGCCCTCACCCTGGGCACCGCCGTGATGGCGAGTTCGCAGAACGTCGCACTGGCGAGCAGCACCAGGCAGGTCGGTGCCGGGTTCCAGGCGATGAGCACCACGGGCCGGCTGGCCGCGCTCGACCAGGCCGGCAAGGAGGCCGCGGCGACGGCCAAGGCGCTGGGCCTCGGCCCGGACGAACGCCTGCTCCCGAAGGACGTGCTGGTCGACAACGACGGTGCGCGGCACGTCCGTTACGACCGCACCTACCGCGGGCTGCCGGTGGTCGGCGGCGACCTCGTCGTGCACCGCGCGAAGAACGGAAAGATCACCTCCACCACCTGGGCCCACCAGGGCGCGATCAAGGTCGCCGGGGTGACGCCCGCGCTCTCCACGCAGGACGCGTCGAAGGCCGCCGAGCGCGGCGCCAAGCACGTCAAGCAGGCTCGCACCACCAACCTGGACACCAGCAACCTGGTGGTCTGGGCGGCCGGCAAGGTCCCGGTGCTGGCGTACCGCAGCACCGTCACCGGCGCGGGCGAGGCCGGCTCGCACTCCCAGGAAGCCGTCCTGCTCGACGCCAACACGGGTTCGGTGCTCGACAGTTACCAGCTCGAAGAGGGCATCTCCGGCAGCGGCGACGGCGTCAACGTCGGCCAGGTCACCCTGGAGACCAGCCAGGACGGCAGCGGCAACTACACGCTGACCGACGCGCTGCACGGCTCGACCATCGTCTACGACTCCAACAACAGCCCGCAGTCGAACCCGGCGCAGAACGCCCAGACCTTCAGCAACTCCACCGACAACTGGGGCGACGGCACCACCGCCAGCCGCGAGAGCGCCGCCGTGGACGCCTCGTTCGGCCTGGCGAAGACCTGGGACTTCTACAAGAACACCTTCAACCGCAGCGGCATCCGCAACGACGGCCGCGGCGCCCCGGCGTACGTGCACGTCGACAACCAGCTGCTGAACGCCTTCTACGACGACTCCTGCTTCTGCATGTCGTTCGGCGACGGCTCCTCGCAGAACAACAACACACCGCTGACCTCGCTCGACGTCTCGGGCCACGAGATGACGCACGGCGTCACCGCCGCCACCGCGAACCTCAACTACTCGGGCGAGTCCGGCGGCCTGAACGAGTCGACGTCCGACATCTTCGGCACCATGGTGGAGTTCTACGCCAACGACCCGGCCAACCCCGGGAACTACTACATCGGCGAGAAGCTCAACATGGGCAACGGCTACCTGCGCCGGATGGACGACCCGACGCTGGACGGCAGCTCGCTGGGCTGCTACAGCAGCAACGCGGGCTCGGTGGACGTGCACTACTCGTCCGGCATCGGCAACCACTTCTTCTACCTGACCTCCGAGGGCACCGGTGCCAAGACCATCGGCGGCCTCCCGCACAACGGCACCACGTGCAACGGCGACACCTTCAGCGGCATCGGCAAGGACAAGGCGGCGGCGATCTGGTACCGCGCCCTGACCACCTACATGACGTCCACCACCGACTACAACGCCGCCCGCACCGCGACCCTGCAGGCCGCCGCCGACCTGTACGGCGCCAACTCGCAGGAGCAGTACATCGTCTCCAAGGCGTGGGCCGCCGTCTCCCTCGGCACCGCCCTGCCCAACCCGGGCGGCGGCACCCCGACCCCCAGCTCGTCCCCGACCAGCTCACCCAGCAGCACGCCGACCGGCAATCCCGGCGGCGGCAACGCGCTGGTCAACGGCGGTTTCGAGCAGGGCGCGACCGGCTGGACGCAGAGCGCCAACGACATCACCAACTCCACCCAGCAGGCCCCGCACGGCGGCTCCTGGTACGCCTGGATGATGGGCTACGGGTACGCCGCGAGCGAGACCCTCGCCCAGAACAACATCGCCGTCCCGTCCAGCGGCAGCCCGAAGCTCACCTTCTGGCTGAAGGTCACCACCCAGGAGACCGGCACCACCCCGTACGACACCCTGAAGGTCAACGTCAACGGCACCACCCTGGCCACGTACTCCAACGCCAACGCCAGCGCCGGCTACGTCCAGAAGACCGTCGACCTCAGCGCCTACCGCGGCCAGACCGTCAACCTCCAGTTCGCCGGCCAGGAGGACGCCTCACTGCCGACCGTCTTCCTGCTCGACGACGTCAACGTCGGCTGACGTTCCGTCCCCGCCGCCCGGCCGTGAGAGTGCTCCGCTCTCACGGCCGGGCCGTGTCGTTGCCGCCGCCCGGGCGGGACCAGCCGCGCCGCTCACCCTCGTCGATCAGCTGCCGCCCGGCCTCCCAGAGCGCCGCCGACGCGTCGCCGATCACTGCCTTGCGGGCCCGGACGTCGTCCGCCGTCACCCCGGGCGTGCGCCAAGTCCCGCCGTGTGCCATCCAGTTGAGCAGCAGCGGCTGCAACCGGTCCATCGCCTTCGCGAACCGTGCCTCCGGAGTGCGACGCTCCTCGAACTCGTCCCACAGCTCCCGCATCCGCAGCGCCTGGTCCTGCGGCAGCAGTCCGAACAGCTCGTCCGCGGCCACCGACTCGCGCTCCGCCTGGTCGACGCCCGCCGCGGTGTCGTACAACGGCGTGTCCCCCGCGTAGATCTCCACCAGGTCGTGCAGCAGCACGAGTTGGACGGTGTGCCCGACCTCGATCGGCTCGTCGGCGTGCTCGGCGAGGACGGTGACCATCATCGCCAGGTGCCAGGAGTGCTCGGCGTCGTTCTCCCGTCGGTCGGCGGCCGCCAGGGGCGACTGCCGCAGGATCGTCTTGAGCCGGTCGATCTCGACCAGGAAGGTGAGTTGGGCGCGCAGGCGTTCGTCGATGCCGTCGGCGGGGAAGGGCGTGCGGTCCACCAGCAGGGGGCGGGGTTCGTCGCTCATGCGGCTCATCGTGCCACGGTCGCCACCGCCCGGACGGGCACACGGCGACGCCCGGCGGGTGGGGCTCCCGCCGGGCGCCGGGCTTGCAGGGTCAGCCGTTCTGCCAGGTGGCGCCGGCGCCGGTGAAGGAGCCGGAGACGCCGGTGTCGTCGGACCACACAAAGAAGTCGGCGTGCGAGACCCCGTCGGAGCTGACAGTGGAACTCGCGTCGCCGAGACCGGAGCCGTCCCCGTTCGCAACGAACTGGCCCTTGCCCCAGGACGCGTCCAGCCCCTCCTGAGCCGCGGCCAGCCCCGCGCAGCCGAGCACGAGGGGGGCGGCGAGGGCGCTGACGGCCAGGGCACGCTTGAGAGCACGCATGAAAGATCTCCTCCGAGTGGTTTCGCTTGGCGGCGGGGGCACGATGACGCTCCCGCCGATCATCAGACAGCCACGAAATATGACGGCCCGCAAAGCGGCCGTGCGGCCATCCGGTCCTGACGGATCGTCAGGATTCCCCGTGGCGACCGGGCGGGCGCGGGGCGAAGGTTCACTCCTGACGGGTCGCCCGGGCGGCCCCGAACCGTTGTCGGGGCCCGCTCCTACGATCACCGCATGTCTGATGCCTTCACAGTTCTGTGGACCCATGCCCGGTGCCGCGCGCTGCGCGAGGCGGGCTGCGTGGGCCGGCGGCCGCCCGTCGCCTTCGGCGGGGTCCACACGTCCCTGCCGGCCTGGTCGGGCGCCCGGGCCGGCGACGACGTGTACGCGCTGCACGTGAACCGGTGCGAGGTCTTCGTGGTGAGCCGGATGCGCGTGCTGGACCTGGAACGCGGCGACTGCTGCGGCACCGCCCCCGTGACCTGCCACGACCCGGCCCACCCCGGCCACGACGAGTGGTGGATGCTCGGCACCGACGGCTGCGGCGCAACGCCCATTCACGTGGACGCCACGCCCGTCACCTTCGACACGCCGATCCCGGGCAACCTCCTGGAACGGCTCACCTGGCGCAACCGCCGCAACCGGACCCGAGTCCTGAAGCACGTGGTGGACGGCCGCCTCGAACAGTCCATCAGCCTCCAGGGCTTCTACCGCCTGACCCCGGAGTCGGCCGACGAACTGGCGGACCTGGTCGACTCCGCCGCCGGCTGACGCCGACCGACGACGACCGACGACCGACGACCGACCATGTCTCTGCCGCGATCGTCCGTCCTGGCGGCGTCGTTGACCGACCGTCACCCGGCGTCGTCCCAGGTGGCGCGCCGCGCCGGGTCCCCACCCCCGATTGGTGCGGGCGCAGAGCATCACTATGCTCTGGGCACCATTCATCGGATCTTCACAAGGGGAGTCTCCATGGACCGACGCGGCCTGCTCAAGGCCACCGGCACCGCTCTCGGCGTGCTCGGCGGCGCCCAGTTGATCGGGGCTCAGTCCGCGCAGGCTGCGGCGGCCGGGCCGGTGGTGAGCGTGCGGGACTTCGGGGCGGTCGGCGACGGCAGTGCGGACGACACGTCGGCGTTCCAGCAGGCGTTCGCCGCGGGGGCGGGGGCGACGGTGCTGATTCCGCCGGGCGTGTACCTGCTGACGAAGGGGATGCTGCTGGCGGCGGGCACCACGGTGAGCGCGTACGGGGCGCGGATCGTCCGCAACTCGGCGGCGTGTTCGGCGCTGGTGCACAACGTCAACGGCAACATCCAGGTCCCGGGGTACTCCGGGCCGGGCGGGCTCACCGTGCTGGGCGGGACGTGGGACATGGCGGGGGCCGTGTACACCCGGCAGACCGACGCCATGGCCTTCGCGCACGCCCGGGACATCCTGGTTCGGGACTGCACGATCGTCAACGTGCCGTCGGCGCACGCGATCGAGCTGAACGCGGTGCGTGGTGTGCGGGTGGTCGACTGTGTCTTCGAGGGGCTGAACACGGCGATCGAGAAGGACAAGGAGGCGGTGCAGATCACCAGCGCGACCTCCGCGGCGAACCTGCCCGCGCCGCCGTACGACAACACGTCGTGCGCCGACGTCCTGATCTCCGGCTGCACGCTGCGGGCCACCGGGACGGCCGGCTACGACAACTTCGGCTCGCTGTGCGGCGATCACGGCGGCGCGGTGGGAGCCGTGCACAGCGGTGTCCGGGTGGTCGACAACCGGATCGAGGCGGCCACCGCGGAGGCCATCCGGGTCTCGGACTGGTCGCGGGCCGTCATCACGGGGAACGTCATCGAGTCGGCGCGCAACGCGGGCATCGACGTGCGGTCGAAGAGCCCGGGCAGCCCGAACGCGCTGGCGAGCATCCTGATCCAGGGCAACACCATCGACGGCGTCGGCAACGCCGACTGCCTGAGCGGCGGCATCACCGTCTCCGGAAAGGCGACGGGGCCGATCACCGGCCTGGTGGTCAGCGGCAACGTGGTGACGGGCACCCAGGGCGAGCACGGCGTCTACATCGGCTACGCGCCGCAGGCCGTGGTCAGCGGCAACTCGATACCGGGCACCCTGCGCAACGGCAAGGCCAGCAACTGCCAGGCGATCCAGCTGGACTACTCGCCGAACAGTGTCCTCACCAACAACGCGGCGTCCGGCATCGGCGGTGACGGTCTGTTCGTGAACTTCAGCGACGGCACCCTGGTGAGCGGCAACCGGGTGGCCGGGTGCGCAACGCACGGCCTGATGGCCAGCTCGAACGACCTGGTGGTCCGCAACAACCTGTTCTCCGGGCTGAACACCGACGGTGCGGCGGACAAGTACGGCATCCGGATCGGCAACAACGCCAAGAACGTGTCGATCCAGGGCAACCTGGTCCGGCGCAGCGGCGGGGCGGCCGACGCGTCGGCGGCCGTCGGCGTGATGGCGGGCAGTGGCGGTACCTGGATCACCGGCAACGATCTGCGCGGCTGGGGCACGGCGGCCGTCCTCGACCAGGGCTCGGGCACCGTCGCCGGCACCGGCAACCTGTCCTGACGGACCGTCCGGCCGCCTGTCCCCACGGACTGCCGGGCAACCTGTCCCCACGGACTGCCTGGCAACCCGTCCTGACGGACCGTCCGGCAGTCTGTCCCCACGGACTGCCTGATCGCCCGTCCTGACGGGTCGTCCGGTCGCCGGGAGCCGCGCGCGCCCGGTGGCCGGCCGCGTCAGTCCTGGTATCTCGCCAGTTCGGCCCGTCCGCGGACGCCGTACTGCCGGAACAGTCGGGTCAGGTTGGCCTCCACGGCCTTGACCGACAGGTGCAGCGTCGCCGCGATCTCCCGGTTCGTGGCGCCGCTGCGGATCAGCCCGAGGATCTGCTGCTGGGTCGGCGTCGGGTCGGCCTCCAGGGCGTCCAGCGAGGCGAGCGCGGTCTCGACGTGCCGCAGCCACGGCAGGCAGCCGGCGGCGGCGTAGCGGGTGTGGGCGTCCTGGAGGGCGGTGCGGGCGGCGGCGCGGCGGCGGGCGCGGCGTTCGAGGGTGCCGAGTGCGAGGTGGGCGCGGGCGAGTTCGAGCGGGTAGGGGTGGGCGGCGGGGAGCAGCGCGCGCAGCGTGTCGGCGGCGCCGCGGGGGTCGGTGAGCGCGGCGAGGTGGGCTTCGGCGCGGTGCAGGCCGAGCAGGACGACGTCGCGGCCGAGTCGGCCGGCGCGGTCGCGGGCGTCGGCGAGGGTGGCGGCGGCGTCGGCGGGGCGGCCGGAGAGGACGAGTGCCTCGGCCAGGTCGGCGTCCACCAGGAAGACGCTGGGGTCGTTGAACTGCATGCGGCGGAGCAGGAGTTGGCAGCGGGTGAGGTGGTGGACGGCCATCGGGAGGTGGCCGAGGAGGAGGGAGGCGCGGCCGCGCAGTCCGTGGGCGTAGGCGAGCCATTCGTGGTCGTGGTCGTCCTCCGCGGCGCGGATCGCGGAGTCGAGGAGTTGGGCGGCGCGGTCGGCGGTGCCGCCGTTGAGTTCGGCGGCGCCGCCGAGGACCCGGGCGGGGCCGGGGGTGGGTTCGATGCGTTCGCGCAGGTCGTGGGCGGCGCGGCCGGCGGCGTAGGCCTCGGTGCAGCGGCCGGCGCGTTCGAACACGGAGGCGGCGATGTAGAGGACGGTGGCGAGGTCCTCGGTGCGGCCGGCGGCTTCGGTCTCGGTGCGCAGGGTTTCGACCTCGGCGAGGGCGCGGGGGGTGTCGCCGCTGCGCAGGGCGGCGACGGCGAGGCCTTCGCGGCACAGCACGGCGGCGGCGGTGGGGGGCCGGCCGGCGGCGAGGCGGCAGCCGCGTTCGAGCAGGGCGAGGCCGTGGGCGGGGTCGGTGAGCAGGGTGATGGGGGCGCGCAGGGCGAGGAGTTCGACGAGCAGGTCGGGGTTGTCGGCGTGGTCGGCGTGCTTCTCGGCGGTTTCGAGTTCGACGAATCCTTCGGCCCGGTCGCCGCGGTGCAGGGCGCGCACGGCGCGTTCCTGGTGGACGGCGGCGATGAGGGCGGGGTGGCCGCCGGTGTCGTCGGCGGCGGCGTCGAGCAGGGGTTCGGCGTCGGGGTGGTCGGGGCCGAGCAGCCGGGCGAGCAGCAGGCGGGCGTGGACGCGCAGGTCGGCGGCGGGGGCGGCGAGCAGGGCTCCGGCGCAGGCGCGGGCGAGGTCGGGCAGGCCGGCGGCGGCGGCGTTGCGGGCGGCGGCGAGCAGGCGGCGTCCGGCGGTGTCGGGGTCGGGGGTGTGGTGGGCGGCGTGGCGGAGGAGTTCGGCGGCGGTGCCGGGGGCGCCGCGGGTGAGGGCGGTGTCGGCGGCGCGGGTGAGCCGGGAGGCGAGCTGCGGGTCGGGGTGTTCGGCGGCGAGGGCCTGGTGGCGGACCTGTTCGACCGGGTCGACGGCGAGTGCGGCGAGCAGCCGGTGGGCGTCGCGCAGGGCGTCGGGGGTGGCGTCGGCGAGGACCACTTCGGCGATCAGCGGGTGGCTGAACTGGGTTGTGCCGCTGGGGGTTTGACGGACGATGCCGTGGCGGCGGGCGGCGGCGAGGGGCTCGGTGACGCCGGCGGGCAGGCCGGTGCCGGGGCGGGCGGCGGCGAGCACGGTGAGGGCGGTGCGGGCGGAGTCGGGAAGTTCGGTGAGGCGGGCGGAGACCAGGGCGCGCAGCCGGTGCGGGACGTCGAGCGGGCGGGCGGGGTCGGTGGCGAGTGCGCTCTCGCTGCCGCCGGCGGCCAGGGAGCGGCCCAACTCCAGGGCGTAGTAGGGGTTTCCGCCGCTGACGGCGTGCACGCGGCTGAGTGTGAGGCCGCTGAGGCGCAGGCCGAGGCGTTCGCGCAGCAGGGCGCCGGTGCCGCGTTCGCCGAGCGGTCCGACGGGGAGGTCGCGGGCGGCGGGCGGGCAGAGCGCGGCCATGGTGGGGGCGGCGTCGGCGTGTTCGGTCCGTTCGGTGACGGCGAAGCGGACCCGGCGGTCGGTGAGGCGGCGGGCGGCGAACGCGATGACCTGGCGGCTGGCCGCGTCGAGCCACTGGGTGTCGTCGAGCAGGACGAGCACGGGGCCGCGCTGGGCGAGTCGGCGCAGGGTCTCCAGGACGGCGACCCGGACGGCCAACGGGTCGGTGGCGGCGCCGGGTTGGGGTGCGCGGTGGAGCAGGGCGCATTCGAGGGCCTGGCGCAGGTGGCTGGGGAGTTCCTCGGCGAGCGCGGGAAGGGTCTCGCCGAGGAGGTCGATCAGCGCGAGGTGCGGCAGGTCCGCCTCGGCCGCGGTGGGGCTGCTGCGCAGGACCGACTCCCCTGCCGCGTCGGCGTCCTGGGCGAGTGCGTCGAGCAGTGCGGTCTTGCCGATGCCGGCCGGGCCGTGGAGCAGGACGCCGCCGGCGGCGGCGAGGGTGGCACGGATGTCGGCGAGCAGGTGCGCACGGTCGACGAGTGCGGACTCGGCCGGACCTGCCGTGGTGCTGGCGGGTCCGGCCGGGCCGGGAAGAATGCCGGTCATGGCGGTCAGTGTGCCGCCTTCGACGGGCTTGCGCGAGGGTGTCACATGAACACGACACCCTCACGACTGTTCGTTAAGTCCCCTTTAAGCCTGGCTGATCGGGCGGTGCCGGTCAGCCGATGGAGACGTCGTCGAGCAGGAAGACGGTGGGGAGGTACGCGTCCTCCTGGCCGGCGAACTGGAGGTTGACGGTCTGGCCGCGGTAGGCGCTGAGGTCGACGGTCTTCTGGACGTAGCCGGCGCTGGCGTTGGCGTTGGAGTACGTGGCCAGGGTGGTGCCGTTGACGTTGACCTTCAGGGTGTCGTACGGGGTGGTGCCGGTCTCCTGGGTGGTGACCTTCAGCCAGAAGGTGAGCTTCGGGCTGCCCGTGGCGGGCACCGAGATGTTGTTCTGCGACAGCGTCTCGCTGGCGGTGGAGCCGTAGCCCATCATCCAGGCGTACCAGGAACCGCCGTGCGGGGTCTGCTGGTTGGAGTTGGTGATGTCGTTGGCGCTCTGCGTCCAGCCGGTCGCGCCCTGCTCGAAGTCGCCGTTGACGAGGGCGTTTCCGGGGTTGGGGTTGCCGGTGGGCGAGCCGGTCGGGGACGGGCTCGGGCTGGAGGTGCTGCCGCCCGGGTCCGGCAGGGCGGTGCCGAGCGAGACGGCGGCCCACGCCTTGGAGACGATGTACCGCTCCTGCGAGTTGGCGCCGTACAGGTCGGCGGCGGCCTGCAGGGTCGCGGTGCGCGCCGAGGAGTAGTTGGTGGTGGAGGTCATGTAGGTGGTCAGGGCGCGGTACCAGATCGCCGCGGCCTTGTCCTTGCCGATGCCGTTGAAGGTGTCGCCGTTGCAGGGCGTGCCGTTGTGCGGGAGGCCGCCGATGGTCTTGGCGCCGGTGCCTTCGGCGGTCAGGTAGAAGAAGTGGTTGGCGATGCCGGACGAGTAGTGCACGTCGACCTGGCCGGCCCGGCTGCTGTAGCAGCCCAGCGAGCTGCCGTCGGCGGCCGGGTTGTCCATCCGGCGCAGGTAGCCGTTGCCCATGTGGAGCTTCTCGCCGATGTAGTAGTCACCGGGGTCGGTGGAGTTGTTGGCGTAGAACTCGACCATGGTGCCGAAGATGTCCGAGGTGGCCTCGTTGAGGCCGCCGGACTCGCCGGAGTAGTTCAGGTTGGCGGTGGCGGCGGTGACGCCGTGGCTCATCTCGTGGCCGGAGACGTCGAGCGCGGTGAGCGGCGTGTTGCCGTTCTGCGAGGAGCCGTCGCCGAACGACATGCAGAAGCAGGAGTCGTCGTAGAAGGCGTTCAGCAGCTGGTTGTCGACGTGGACGTAGGCCGGGGCGCCGCGGCCGTCGTTGCGGATGCCGCTGCGGTTGAAGGTGTTCTTGTAGAAGTCCCAGGTCTTGGCGAGGCCGTAGGAGGCGTCCACGGCGGCGCTCTCGCGGCTCGAAGTGGAGCCGGTGCCCCAGGAGTTGGTGGACTTGCTGAAGGTCCGGGCGTTCTGCGCGGGGTTGGACTGCGGGCTGTTGTACGAGTCGTAGACGACCGTGGAGCCGTGCAGCGCGTCGGTCAGCGTGTAGCCGCTGCCGCCCTGGCTGGTCTCCAGGGTGACCTGGCCGACGTTGACGCCGTTGCCGGTGCCGGAGATCTCCGGGTTGACCTCGTAGGTGTCGAGGACGGCGCCGCTGGCCGCGTCGACCAGCACGGCCTCGCGGGTGTTGGCGCCGGCCTCGCCCGCGCCGGTGACGGTGCTGCGGTACGCCAGCACCGGGACCTTGCCGACCGCCCAGACCACCAGGTTGCTGGTGTCCAGGTTGGTGGTGCGGGCCTGCTTGACGTGCTTGGCGCCGCGCTCGGCGGCCTTCGACGCGTCCTGCGTGGAGAGCGCGGGCGTCACCCCGGCGACCTTCAGCGCACCGTCGTGCGCCCAGGTGGTGGAGGTGATCTTTCCGTTCTTCGCGCGGTGCACGACCAGGTCGCCGCCGACCACCGGCAGCCCGCGGTAGGTGCGGTCGTACCGCACGTGCCGTGCACCGTCGTTGTCGACCAGCACGTCCTTCGGGAGCAGGCGTTCGTCCGGGCCGAGGCCCAGCGCCTTGGCCGTCGCCGCGGCCTCCTTGCCGGCCTGGTCGAGCGCGGCCGTCCGGCCCGTGGTGCTCATCGCCTGGAACCCGGCGCCGGCCTGCGTGGTGGCGCTGGCCTGCGCGACGTTCTGCGAAGTGGCCATCGCGGCGGTGCCCAGGGTGAGGGCGGCCGCAACAGCTGCCGCCAAGGCGGTCTTGCGGTTCATCGGGTATTCCTCCCACCGAGCCGGGGTTGATGGGGGACGGCCGGTGACACCGATGGGGTGTGGTGTCCCGGCCGGTTTCGGCTCGGCGGCAGGACGCTAGATCCGCGGACGGCCCTTGCGACATGCCCTCGCCGATGCCACAAGGGCCGTGCAAGGGTGATCCTTGCCCATTCGCAGGGCAACCCCTGACGTTCCGATAGGGCCTCCTTTGCCGTGCCGGGTGGGCGACTTGCCCGTCTCTTCGACCGGCCCGGACCGTTCCGGGAACACCCCTTGACGCCACCGCCCGGCGCGGCGGCGGCCCGCGTCCCCACCGGTCGGGGCTCGCGGCGCGCCGGGCCCGGCGGTTCGGGCAGACACCGCATCGGGACTGAGGTAGCGTCAGGCCCCGGTGCGGACTCTGGCGCTCCGTTTCGGTGGGAGGAACCTCGGCCGCGCGGGGTCGCCGGTCCGGCCGACCGTCGCCCCGTTCCCCCGGGCGGGGCGGTAGCCGACAGGAAACGGAGCCGAAATTCCATGCCGAGCGGAGCAAGCAGAAGCGGTAGACGGCCGCGCCCGGTCCAGGTGGCGCTGGCGGTGGGGGTGGCCGCGGCAGTGACGACCGGCCTCACCGCCGCGAATCCCCAGGGCAACGCCGCCGCCCGGCGGCACGGGCCCCCGGCCCCGCCGTCCATATCCGCCGCTGCGTCCAACTCCCCCGCAGCAGTTGCTGGTTCACCGATGCAGGTCTCCCCCTCGCCGTCCGCTCCCGACACCGCCGCCACGCTCCCGGCCGACCCGGGCGGCGCGGACACCGGCGCCACCGTCGACAGCGGCGCCGCCGCCGGAACCTCTCGCGCCGCGGCCAAGTCCACGCCGACGCCGACCCCGAAGCCCAGTGCGAGCCCGGCCGCTCCCGCCGCGACGACCGCCCCGCGTCCCGACCTCACCGACCCGAAGTGGAAGGAGTACGCGCAGGAGCTGGTCTCCAGCGCCGAGAACTCCACCCTCGACTGGCGCTCCCAGTACCCGTACATCGAGGACATCGGCGACGGCAACGGGTACACCGCCGGCATCATCGGCTTCTGCTCCGGCACCGGCGACCTGGCGGACGTGATCACCCGTTACACCCAGCTGAAGCCGGCCAACGTCCTCGCCAAGTACCTGCCCGCGCTGGCCCGGCTCGACGGCAGCCCCTCGCACCAGGGCCTCGACCCGACCTTCGTCGGCGACTGGCGGCTCGCCGCGGCGGACCCGCTGCTCCAGCAGGCCCAGAACGAGGAGCGCGACCGGCAGTACTTCACCCCGGCGGTGACGCAGGCCAGGACGGACGGGCTGCACGCGCTCGGCCAGTTCGCCTACTACGACGCGCTGGTGGTGCACGGGCCGATCGGCCTGGCCACCATCCGCACCGCCGCCCTGGGCAAGGCCACCGCGCCGGCCAAGGGCGGTGACGAGACCGCCTACCTGAACGCCTTCCTGGACGCCCGCAAGGCCTACATGCTGGCCCGCAACCCGAACAGCAACACGTCCAGGATCGACACCGCGGAGCGGGTCTTCCTCCAGGCCGGCAACCTCGACCTGCAGCCCCCGCTGAACTGGAAGGTGTACGGGGACAGTTACACCATCCCGGCCTGACCTGCCGGCCGACCGGGACGGTCCTCGGACGGCGTCAGCCGGGGGTGCCGGGCACCACCAGCCGATCCAGGTCGGGCGCGGCCCCGGACGGGTTGGCGACGGTGAGGGTGTTGCGGCCGGCCGCCAGCGCGAGCGCCACCGTGACGGTGCCGGGCGTGGTGAAGGCCCCGGTCGGGGCGAAGGCCACGCTCTGCACCGGCCCGCCGTTGACGGACAGTTCGGCGCTCCGGGCCCCGGCCGAGCCGTTGGTGTAGGCGAGCTGCACCCGGTACGTCCCGGCGGTGGCGACGGTGACGCCGGTGAAGGTGAGCGTGCCCGTTCCGGCGGTGACGGCGCCGAGGTAGCCGACCCGGCTGCCGCCGGAACAGGCCGGGCAGGCGATGACGGCGGCCCGGCCGGTCAGCGTGTTGGCGGCGTCCTCGGCCTCGTAGCCGGTGTCACCGGCCGCGGCGGGCGCGTTGACGGCCTGCTGGAGGGCGGCGCCGATGACCGCCGAGCCGGTCATGTCGATCGCGGGCTCGGAGGTCTGCCAGGAGCGCACGTCGTCCACGTACCGGCTGCTGTGGCCGGTGAAGGCGTTGTACGGGTCGGCGCCGCCGGGCGGGCAGGCCTTCATGCCGCTCTGGTAGCTGCCGAGTCCGCCCTTGAAGATGCTGGAGGCGTTGGGCCCGTTGACCACCGCGCCGATCGGGACCGCGCCCGTCCCGTCGGTGGAGCCGTTGAGGTTGGCGACCTGGTGCTGGATGCAGTGCGGGTAGGTGGTGCCTTCGCCGACCATGAAGCTGGTGCCCCACGGGTTCGCGCCGAACAGCCAATTGCGCTGCTGGGTGGCGAAGTTGTCGAACGAGGTGTCGCCGCTGGCCTGCTTGTAGAGCGCCTCGGTGGCGAGCAGCCCGAAGCTGTGCGAGTCGACGTCGAAGTCGGTGTAGGTGCCGCCGGCGTGGAAGAGGTCCGCAGCCGCCCGGTCGGCGCCGGCCTTGGTCTGCCGCTTCAGGTCGGCGACCAGGTCTGCCGTGCCGACGGCCAGTCCGCCGGGGTTGCCGGCCGCGGCGATGGCCCGGATCAGGTCGGCGTGGGCGAGCGCGCTGGTGTCGTACAGGTTGAAGGTGTCGCCCTTGTCGTTCGCCAGGTAGCCCTTGGCCCAGGTGGCGGCGGCGGTCAGCCAGGGGGTGGCGTTCTGCCCCAACTGCTGCGCGGCGAGTGCGAGTTCCGCACCGCCGAACTCCATGTCGTCGCGCCAGGTGGACTCCGGGTAGTAGTCGTTCGGGGCGGCGGTGGTGAGCGGGTTCGACGGGGCCGAGGTGTTGGCCAGCGCGTACAGCGAGGTGGCGGCCTGGTAGTAGGCCTGCGCCTGGGCGGGGTTGGCGGCGGCGTTCACCTGCGCGGCGAGCGCGAACGCGGCGGAGACCCGCCCGGCCAGGTTGGGGCTGACCTGCCCGCCGGGGGTGTTGGCCCGGAACACCGGCCGGTGGGCGGCGGCGTAGCGGTCGGCGGTGCTGGTGTCGGCGTCGTCCTTCTCGGGCAGCCGCCACAGGTCGTGGTCGCCGACGAAACTGCCGCTCGCGTTGCCGGAACCGATGCCCACCTGGAGGTACAGCGTCCTGCTCGACTGGTCCCACATCCGGTTCAGCCACGCCGCGCCGAACTGCGCCTCCGCGCCGAGCGTGGCGGGTGCGGCGCTGCCGAGGGCGCGCTGGGCGGCGAGCAGCACGGCGTCGGCGTACGCGGCGGTGTGGGTGAACTTCAGGTAGTCGCCGGCGTCGAACCAGCCGCCGCCGACGTTGACCGGTCCGCCGATCTTCGACAGGTCGCCGTTGGTGATGACGTCGGAGCCGCCGCTCTGGAACGACGGGACGGCATAGATGTTGGCACTGGCGTCGTTCAGGTGGGCGGGCTTGCGGCCGAGCGGCCCGGCGACGGTGTCGCTGCCGTCGCGCTGGGTCTGGAAGAAGGTGACGCCGTCGGCGACGAACTTGCCGTACAGCGCGGCCGGGTCGGCGACCTTGAAGGTCGGCGAGGTGGCGCTGACGCCGCCGCCGACCACCAGGTGGTAGGTGCCGGGCACGGTCAGGCCGGTGAGGGCGATCGGGTAGACGGCCGGGTAGGCGGTGTTCCACGAACCGAGGCTGGTGGCGCCGACGGTGCCGGTCTTGACGGTGGCGCCGGCGGCGTCGACCACGCTCCAGTTCGCGGAGGAGACCGCGGCGCTGGTCATCAGGTACGCCTGCTTGGTCTCCCCGGGCAGGAACCCGGCCTGGTCGACCCGGATCAGCCCGGTGGTGGCGGCGTGCGCGGGGCCGGCCGCGAGCGTCAGCGGGGTGGCGGTGAGCGCGGCGGCGAGCAGGGCGCCGAGGGCGGTACGTCGGGCCGGTCTCGTGGGCATGGCCATCAGCAGCTCCCAACTGTTAGGAAGTCTTCCTTACCATCCCTGGAAGTTAGAGGGCCGTCCGGACACGGTCAATACACGCCACCGAATTGACGGTCCGTCGGATGTCCGGGAACGACGCCCCGTCAGTCCGAGGTCGGGGCCGCCAGGTCGAGCGTGAAGCTGAACCGGTCGCCGCGGTAGAGCGTGCGGACGACCTCCAGCGGCCGGCCGGCTCCGTCGTGGCTGTGGCGGTGCAGCAGCAGCATCGGGAGGGCGGGCGGGGCGCCGATCAGCAGGGCTTCGCGCGGGGTGGCGAGGACGGTCTCGATCCGCTCCTGTGCGCCGGCCAGTCGGATGCCGTGGGCGCGGAGGTGGGCGTAGAGCGAGCCGGTGGGGTCGAACTCCCGGTCCAGGGCGGGGACTCGGGCGACCGGGAGGTAGGTGGACTCCAGTCCGACGCGTTCCTCGTCGGCGTGCAGGACGCGCTCCAGGTGCCAGAGCGGCTCGCCGGGGGCGACGGCCAGGCGTTCGGCGAGTGCCGAGTCGGCGGGCTGGCGGTCGAGGGCGATCAGGGTGCGGCCGGGGCGCAGGCCCTGGCGGGTGACACCCTCGGTGTAGCTGGCCAGCGACAGCGGCTGTTCGATCTTGGCACCGGCCACCACGGTGCCCCGGCCCCGACGGCGCAGCCGCCCCTCCACCAGCAGGTCGCGCAGCGCCTGCCGGAGGGTGGCCCGGGCGACGCCGTACCGCTCGGCCAGCGCGGCCTCGGTGGGGAGCCGACCGCCGGGGCCCAGGGCGTCCAGCAGTTCTTCGAGTTGGGCCTTGACCAGGTAGTACTTCGGCACCCGGCCGTGCTCGGGGACGCCGGACCTGGCGGGGGCGAGGGGCGCATGGCGGGGGCCGTCGTTCACCCGGCCAAGCCTAGTCCCGCCCGGTCCGCCACCGGCGATAACGAACCGATAACCGGTCTGGACTGAATTTTGACACTTGTTCATACAATCGTGGACTCGGAAGGGGGTCGCGGCTCGCCCCGCCACCCCATCCTCGGTCTGCCGGTGCAACCGCACCCCACCGCTTCCCCGTTGGGAGAACCCGTGCGCAACTCCCGTACCACTCTCGCCCTTTCGATCGCCGTCGCGGCCGCGCTGCTGCCGATCGCCGGCTCCACCGCGTCGGCTGCCGACTCCTCCTACAACGGTCTGCCGAACGGCACCAAGCAGGCCAAGACGCTGGTGATCGGCATCGACGGCACCCGGTACGACAAGCTGCTGACCGCGGACGCGCCGAATCTGAAGGCGCTGATGGCCTCGGGCACCACCTCGACCTCCAACCTGTACGCGAACCCGCTGGCGCCGACCCTCTCCGGGCCGGGCTGGTCGACGATCGCCACCGGCGTCTGGCCGGACAAGCACCGGGTGCTGGACAACGCGTTCACCGGCTCCCGCTTCGACCTCTACCCGGACTTCGCGAGCCGGCTGGAGACCGCCGACCCGGGCAACTCCACGCTGGTGATCGGCTCCTGGAACCCCATCGCCGGGAACGTCTTCAACGGCAGGGCCGACCTGCGGATCCCGGAGAGCGAGAACGACCCGAAGACCGCCGCCGACGCCGCCGACTACCTCGCCCACGGCAACCCGGACGAGGTGTTCCTGCACTTCGACGAGGTCGACGAGGCCGGCCACAGCTACGGCGGCGCCAGCAGCCAGTACCTGGCGGCGATCCACTCCGTGGACGGCCTGGTCGGCCAGGTGATGACCGCGCTCAAGTCCCGCCCCACGTACGGCTCGGAGGACTGGCTGGTGGTCCTCACCACCGACCACGGCCACACCGACGCGGGCGGCCACGGCGGGAACTCCGCCAACGAGCGGCAGACCTGGATGGTCCTCAACGGCCAGGGCTTCCAGCCCGGTGCGCGCCGCTACGACGTCAAGCCGGTGGACATCGCCCCGACCGTGCTCAAGCACGAGGGCGTGGCGATCAACCCTGCCTGGGGCCTGGACGGCCTGCCGGCGGACGAGATCGTCCCGGACGCGTTCGACGCGCTGCGCCCGGTCCTGCAGACCCGGGTGGACGAGATCGTCCCGGACGCGTTCGACGCGCTGCGCCCGGTCCTGCAGACCCGGGTGGACGAGACCGGCATCGGCTCCACCGTCAAGGGCTTCACCCACACCCCGCCGGCCGGCTGGTCGATCGACAACTCCCGGATGCCGTCCGGCGGCGTCACGGAGTGGCGCGGCTGGACGTTCGCCACCGACGAGTTCTGGACGGCCGCCGAGCTGAACCAGAGCCGGGAGACCAACGTCCGGGCCCGCAACGTCTTCGCGGTCGCGGACTCCGACGAGTGGGACGACAAGGCGCATGGCGCCGGCCAGTTCGACTCGACGCTGATCTCCCCCGCCTACCCGGTGGCGGGCCTGAGCCGCGGCACGCTGTCGTTCGCCACCGACTACAAGATCGACGGCCCGCAGACCGGCGACCTGTACGTGGTGTTCGACAACGGCGCCCCGCAGCTGGTCAAGTCCTACCGGGCCGACCTGAACACCGTCGAGCACCTGTCCGTCACGGTGCCCGCGGGCGCGTCCACGGCGCGCTTCCAGTTCCGCTACACCGGCACCAACTCGGCGTTCTGGACGGTCGACCAGGTCGTCTTCGGCTGACCGGCGACCGGGTCTACCGGGTCTACCGGGTCTACCGGGTCTTGACCACCACGCCGACCGCGAAGGCGATCTGATCGTCGGTCAGGTCGGCGCGGGCGGTCAGCCGCAGCCGGGGCACGCCGTCGGGGACGGACGGGGGGCGGAAGCAGCCGACCGCGAGCCCCTCGTCCCGGCAGGCGGCGGCCCAGCGCACCGCGTGCTCCGGGTCGTCGGCCCGCACCGACACCACCGCGCCGTCCGGTGCGGTGGCGTCGAGGCCGAACTCGGCGAGGCGGGTGAAGAGTTCGCGGGCCACCCGGAGCGCGTCGGCGGCCCGGCCGGGCTCGGCGCGCAGCAGGCGCAGCGCGCCGAGCGCGGCGCCGGCGGCGGCCGGGTTGAGTCCGGTGTCGAAGATGAAGGTGCGGGCGGCGGAGACCAGGTGCCGGATCACCCGCTCGGGGCCGAGCACGACGCCGCCCTGTGCGCCGAGCGACTTGGAGAGCGTCGCGGTGGCGACCACGTCGGGCTGCCCCGCGATGCCTGCGGCGGCGCCGGCGCCGGCCCCGCCCGGGCCGAGCACGCCCAGGCCGTGCGCGTCGTCGAGGACCAGCGCGGCCCCGAACTCGCGGGCGGCGGCCAGGTGTTCGGCGAGGGGTGCGGCGTTGCCGTCGACCGAGAACACCGAATCGGTGATCACCAGGGCGCGCGGCCGGGTGCGCTCGGCGAGCGCCTCGCGGACGGACTGCGGGTCGCAGTGGGCGGCCCGCGCGACCTGGCCCTTGGCGAGGCGGCAGCCGTCGATCAGCGAGGCGTGGTTGTGGGCGTCGGAGACGATCAGGGTGTCCGGGCCGGCCAGCGCGGTGACCACGGCGAGGTTGGCGGTGTAGCCGGAGGAGAACACCAGGGCGGCCTGGTAGCCGCAGAACTCGGCGAGCTCCCGCTCCAGTCGGGCGTGCAGCTCGGTGTTGCCGGTGACCAGCCGGGACCCGGTGGAACCGCCGCCCCACCGCTGCGCGGCCTCGGCGGCGGCGCCGGTGACCGCCGGGTGGCGGTTCAGCCCCAGGTAGTCGTTGGACGCCAGGTCGAGCACGTCGTCGTCCGCGGCGCGGCTGCGCATCCGCCTGGTCAGCCCGGCGGCCTCCCGTTCGGCGGCCGCCGCGTCCACCCAGTCGAACACCGTCTCCGGGCGCGTAGCCCGCGCCCCCGCCCTGACCTGCGACTCTTCCATGCCCGGCACTCTGTCACCCCGCCGGGCACGGGGGCAACGGCCCCCGCCGCGATGTGCGTTGTCGCACATCGCGGCGGGCGGCCGCGCCGTCGGCTCAGTTCCGGTAGCGGTACATGATCCGACCCCGGGTCAGGTCGTACGGGCTGAGCTCGACCAGGACCCGGTCGAACGGGAGGATCTTGATGTAGTTCTTGCGGATCTTTCCGCTGATGTGGGCGAGCACCTGGTGGCCGTTCTGGAGTTCCACCTTGAAGGTGGCGTTGCGCAGGCACTCCAGTACGGTGCCCTCGATTTCCAGGCCTTTGGCGATACGCGGCAAGGTTTCTCGTTTCTCGATTCGGTGGAGCAGAGGATGACGGCGGGTGCCGTGGTCAGTACGGGTGCCGTGGTCAGTACGGGCGGCGCACCAGCTCGGCGAGGTCGCCCGTGCGCCGGGCGCCGAAGTCTTCGAACAGGGTGGTGGCGGCGGTGTGGGCCTGGTCGATCTCGGTCCACGCCGCGTCGATGCCGGCCGCGTGCAGCACGCCGAGCGCATGCCCGAGCAGGGCCCGCCCGGCACCGCGCCGCCGGTACTCGGCCCGCACGGCGAGCAGCCCGATCCGGGCCCGGCTGCCCCGCGCCACCACCCGGATCAGCCCCGCGTACTGCCCGTCCAGCACGGCGACGGCGTACAGCGCCGGGTCGATCAGGGTGTCCTCGGCGTCTCCGGCGGGGCGGGGCCGGAGCTCGGCGGGCATGGTGTGCCAGCCGACCTCGGCCTCGACCTGCGCCCGGATCTCGCGGTCGAGCACCCGCAGCAGCCGCTCGTCGGCCGTCCCGGCGGCCAGGACCGTCACGCCCTCGGCCGCCGCGCCGGATGCGCCGGATGCGCCGGTGGGCAGCAGGTACTCCCACTCCCGCCGCTCGACGGCGAACCCGGCCCGCTGCCAACGGGCCGCCAGCTCGGCGTCCTCGCCGCCGACCAGGGTGTGGAGCACGCTGCCCGGCAGCTCGCCGAGCATCGCGGCGGCCAGCGGGTCGAACGCCTCGTCCTGCCAGACGTCGATGCTGACGAAGAGTCGGCCGTCGGGCCGTCGGGAGACGTCGCCGTGGCCGACGATCCGCTCGTCCGCCACCGCCTGCCAACGGGCCTCGTCGACCCGGTCGATCATCACAGTGTTCATGGCTGTCGCCTTTCGAAAGTGCCTGCACAACAAGGCGCTCCCGACAGCGACTCGATCAGCCGCACACCGTGAGGGAAAGGGGGAGCACCCACCTTGGTCGAGCTCTCATGGGTGTTCACCTCCTCGCGTCCTGTCACGGTGATCCGAACGTTAGCAACCGCCCGCCGGCCCGCCAAGCGATTTAATTCCGGCGCGGCCCGGGCGAGTGGCGGCGGTCCGCGGAGCCGGCGCTCAGCACCCCGAGGCGCTGCCAGTCGGCCAGGCCTCTCAGCAGCAGCGCGAGTCCGCCGCCCACCGCTGCCGTCGCCGCGAACGGTGCGGCCGGCGCCGCCAACTGCGCGAGCACCCCGTCGGAGCTGAGCCCGAGCCGCAGCCGTACTCCGTGCCCGGCCAGGTCGACCGTCTCTCGCGCGGTGGTCCAGCGCCCCGCGCCGGCGGTGGAGTCCGTGAACACCGCCGCCAACTCCCCGCCCCGCTCACGCCGGTAGGCGGCCGGGTGGAGCAGCAGCGCCAGCTTCAGCCCGAGCCCGCTCATGAGGCGAACCCGGTGCAAGCTTCGGGGCGCGGGCGGCGGGGAGCCGGCGCTCGGCCCTGGTGGCGGCCGGGCGCAGCCGCCCGGTCCTGGTGGCGACCGTGCGCAGCCGCTCGGTCTCGGCGGCGAGCAGCTCGCGCCCGTGGTCGCTGAGCGCGTAGGTCCGGCGGGCCCGCCCGCCGACCACCTCCTCGCTCTCCACGCGGAGCAGTCCCTGCCGGAGCAGGCGGTTCAGCGCTCCGTAGAGCGTCCCGGTGCGCAGTTTCACCCGGCCGCCGGAGAGCGCGGCAACGTCCTGGAGCAGCGCGTACCCGTGCCGGGGTGCTTCGGCCGGCGCGGTGAGCGCGAGCAGCGTGGGCTCTTGCATCGAACGAACAGTCACAGGACTACATATACCGGTGACTTACATATGTCGTCCAAAGTTTCGCGCGAACCCGCAACGGACGACCGGACGAGGACGCCCGCACGAGGTCCCCGCCCCGTTGGCGTTCTGGGCGCCGGTCCGCTCCTGCCCGGGCTCTGGCGCTGTCGGCGGCGGGTGGGAGGCTTGACGGAACGGGGAACTGTCGGCCGGGAGGGGGTTGGTGAGGGTGCGTCGGATACGTCGGCGGGTGCTGGGACTGGCGGTGTGGTGGCTGTGGATGCCGCTGCTCGCCGGGCTGGTGCGGCTGGTCAAGCACGCGGTGTTCGGCGGGTTCGGTCAGCAGGACCAGAGCTACCGGCTGTGGCTGGAGCGGGAGTTCCTGCCGCACGGCGGGGTGCTGGACGCCGCGCCGCTGTTCTGGTTCTGGGTCGCGGTCGGGTTGTGCGGCACGGCCTGGGCGGTGGTGTGGGCCGTCGACGAGACGGGCGCGGGCTTCGGCGGGTGGCGGGCCCGGCTCACCGTCTCGGTGGCACTGCTCGCGCTGGTCGGCTCACTGGTGCGCGCCGGGACGGGCATGTGGGACGACGACAAGGACGCGGGCCGGTTCTACGCGGCGGCGACCGTCCTGGACGTCCCGGCGGACGGCGCGGCCACGCCTCGCTCCGTGCTGCCGGTGACGCAGCACAGCCGACCCGGCGACGGCGCCCGGTGCGACCTGGTCGGGACGTCGGACGTGTCGGCCTGCGTGAAGACGGCCTCCATGCCGGACTTCGACTTCGAGGCGCGCACCGCCTCGTACGCGGCGGCGACCAAGGCCCTCACCGACAGCGCCGGCCTCTCCTCGGGCGTCCACCTGATGAGCCACAGCCTGCACTACCTGCCGAGCGCCGGGAAGGACGGCGGCACCTGGACGGCGGTGCTGGACGGCTCCGACGAGCAGCCGATGGAGGGCGTCGCGGTCTGGGACGGCACCTCCAACTCGGTGGCCGCCTGCGCGTTCCGCGGCGACCACGCGTTCGACCGGGCGTTCGGCGGGACGGGAGCGGTCAGCCTGCGCAACCTGCTGGCCGAGCGCTTCCCCGAGCTGGTCTACAACGACCAGGACATCTGGGGCTACTGCGACGGCCCCGACCCGCGCACCGCACAGCCCGTGGTGGTGATCTCGGTGGCCCGGCAGACCGCCTGGAAGCAGCGCACCGTACTGGCCCCCGCCGGGGTCCTGGTGCTCCGCGGATCGCCGGACGGCCGCCCGAACCTCACCTACCGGGCCGAGGTCGCGCCGGGCGAGCTGCCGGGCGCGGTGTACCCGGCGTCGGTGGTGCGCTCGCAGATCCACGAGGTGCAGTGGCTGGGCGGTCGCGGCGCGAAGGACGACCAGGGCTTCGGCTTCGCGCACACCTCGGCGGGCACAAACGCCACCAACCCCGGCGAGTTCCTGCTCCGTTCGAAGGCCGACGGGCACCTGTACTACGTGACGCCGCTGGTTCCCCGCCGGAGCTCCTCCCAGCTGGTGGTGGCCTTCGCCGTGCTCCAGGCCGACCGGGCCGGCGGCGGCCTCAACGACCTGCACGTGTACGTCCGCAGCGACGACGCCCCTGGGGTCAACCTGGACGTGCTGGCCAGCCGGATGGTCTCCTACCTGGCCCAGAAGACCTCGATCACCATCAGCGCCGGCCAGGACGGCGCCCTCCAGGAGATCATTCCCTTCGGCCGCGACATGTGGCGCGGCTTCGTGGACTTCAACGGCCAGACCCAGGACTACATCGACCTCTCCGGCGACGCGACGGTCACCCCCAACCTGGTCTCCCTCACCGGCCCGATCACACCCCCGGGCAGCCAGCCCCAACCACAACCCCAACCGACCGGCCAACCCACCGGCCAACTCACCACCCAGCCGTCCGGCCCGCCCGCACCCGGCTGCGGCGGCGACCCGAACCAGCTGACGACCACGCAACTGGCGGCCTGCGTCGCCGAGTTGTCGAAGGCCTTGCAGGACCGGGTGCACGACTAGAACGTCGCCGATCCACGCCACGACCGGAAAGCCACCGCCCTCGGCGGGTGCGGTGGCGGTGGCGGTGGTCAAGGAGAGGGGCGTGCCGCGACAGTGCCCGGACGGCGTCCGCCGCGGTGAGGTCGCCGTCCGGCGCGTGCTCGGCCTCCGCGTGGGCCACTCGCTCAGCGAGGCCGGTGCGGGTCGAGCGGGTGCAGGGCGATGACCGGGATGGTGCGGTCGGTGCGCTCCGCGAAGTCCGCGAAGTCCGGTGCGCGGCGGGCCTGTTCGGCGTACTGGCGTTCGCGCTCGACGGGGTCGAGTTCGACGGGGCGGACCGACAGGGTGGTCACTCCGCCCTCGCCGTCGGAGAGTTCGACGGTGCCGACGCCGGCGGCAGTCAGGTTGCGGTACCACTGGGGGTGTTCGGTGGCGCCTCCGTTGGAGCCGAACACCAGGTAGCGCTCGCCGTCCCGATGGTAGACGAGCGGGGTGGTGCGCGGCTCTCCACTGCGCCGGCCAACGGCGGTGAGCAGCAGGACCGGGGAGATTCCCTCGACCTGTCCGCCGTGTGCCCGGAATTCCTCGATGACTCGCTGGTTGAACTCGTTGGCCATGGCTGCGTCTCTCCCCACGCCCGGATTTCCGGATTGTGCTTGCAAGCAAATTCAAACTAGGAAGACACCATACGCACGGTCAATATTCCCCAGGACCACGACACCTGACGAAACATCAGAAGTCGTAGACCGTCACCGGTATGCCCCGGGCGGTGAGCCGGGCGGTCACCAGCGGCTCGACCCGCTCCCACCGGCCGCCCGCCAGCCCGCAGCCGATCCGCGGCATGTGGACGGAGGCCCCGAGCCGGCGGGCGTGGCCGCCGAGCGTGCCGAGTGCGGTGTCGATGGCCTCGTAGCGCACCGGGACGCCGGTGGAGCGGCCGGTCCTGATGCCGCGTTGGCCGACCATGTTGGCCACCCACAGGTACGGCTCGACCTGCACCAACTGGACGGCGCCGAGCCCGAAGTCGTTGCCGGCCCGCTCCCGGTGCCAACGCCGGTACGCGGCCTCGGGCTCGGGCCAGCGGCGCGACAGCGCGAGCACGAAGCCCTTGCCCCAGCCGCCGAGGTCGTTGCAGACGTGCGCGACGATCCGCACACCCTTGCCCTGCGGCGCGGTGGCGTCCCCCCGCAGGTAGCTGATCGTCTGTTCCATCCGGGCATACTCGCACCCGCCACCGACACCCGGCACCCGGCACCCGGCACCCGGCACCCGGCACCCGAACCCGGCACCGCCACCGCCACCGCCACCGCCACCGCCACCGCCACCGCCACCGCCGGTCAGTGCGCATGCCCGACGCCCGCATAGCTGCGCGGCACGGTGTTCTCCGTCCCGGGCACGACGGTGACGAACTGGCCCATCATGCCGCCGTCCTCGTGGCGCAGCAGGTGGCAGTGGTACATGTACGGCTCGACGGGGTCGCTGAACGGGCCGAACTGGACGGCCAGGCGGACGGTGGTGTGGGCGGGGGTGAAGACGGTGTCCTTGTGGCCGCCGGTGGGGCGGTCGGCCGCGTCGAGGACCTGGAAGGCGACTTCGTGGATGTGGAAGTTGTGGGAGGTGCCGGTGCTGTTCTCGACCTCCCAGATCTCGACGGCGCTGACGGGGACGACCTCGTCGATCCGTTTCATGTCCATCGGCCGGCCGTTGATGCTGTCGCGTCCGCTGAGTGTGAAGTGCCGGACCCGCGCGCCGGCGGGTGGGACGATCGGGGGCGGCGCGGGGAGGGTGGCGGGCAGGGCGGGTGCGGGCGCGAGCTGGTCGCCGGCGACGAAGCGGATCAGGTCGAGGTCGCCCATGGCGATGTCGAGGCCGCGGTCGAGGCTGCGCAGTACGACGTTGTCGCCGGGGGTGAACCCGACCAGGATCTCGGCGCGTTCGCCGGGCGTGAGGTCGAGGGTGTCGGTCTCGACGGGCGCGGGCAGCAGTCCGCCGTCGGTGCCGACCAGATGGAATCGGCGGCGGTCGGTGAACGCCAGGTGGTACATGCGGGCGTTGGAGGCGTTGAGCAGCCGAAGTCGGACGCGGGCGGTGGTGACGGTGAAGCGCGGGTTGTAGGTGCCGTTGATCAGGATGCGGTCGCCGAGGATGCCGAACGGGCCTTTGAGCGGGTCGCCGTCGAGCCTCCCACGGTCGGTGAGTTTCTTGTCCTGAAGGATCAGCGGGATGTCGTCGGTGCCGTAGGCGGCGGGCAGTTCGGTGTCCAGGCCGTCGTCGACGATGAACAGGCCGGCCAGGCCGCGGTAGATGTGCTTGGCGGTGGCCCCGTGCGGGTGGGGGTGGTACCAGGTGGTGGCGGCGGGCTGGTCGACGGTCCAGCTGGGGGTCCATTGGCCGCCGGAGGCGATCAGTTGGTGCGGTCCGCCGTCCATCGCGGCCGGCAGCCGCATGCCGTGCCAGTGGACGGTGCTGGCCTCGGGGAGGGCGTTGCGGACGGTCATCGCCACCTGGTCCCCGCGGCTCGCCCGCAGTGTGGGGCCGAGGTAGGACCCGTTGAAGCCCCAGGTGGCGGTGGGTTTGCCGGGCAGCAGTTCGGACTGCCCGGCGAACATGATCAGTTCGTAGCGGCGGACGCCGTCGGGCTCCCGGGCAGGGTCCAGCAGCGGCGGGATCCGCAGCGGGTTGGACAGGTCGAGCGGCGGGGGCGGCTCGGGGTGGTGCTGCCGGGTGCCCGATCCGCAGCCGGCGGCCAGGCCGGCCGTCCCGGCGGTGCCGGACAGCGCGGCGAGGCTGAGGAAGGTCCGCCGGTTCACGCGGTCAGCGCCGGGACGATGTGCTCGCCGTAGGCGTCGATGACGGCTTCGCGGGCGTCGTGCATGGCGTAGATCGCGAACTGGTCGACGCCCAACTCCCGTAGTGTGTGCAGCTTTTCGAGGTGTGACTGGACGGGGCCGAGCAGGCAGAAGCGGTCCACGACGGCGTCGGGGACGAAGTCGGTGGAGGGGTTTCCGGCGCGGCCGTGGTGGCTGTAGTCGTAGCCGTGGCGGTCCTTGATGTAGGCGGTGAGTTCCGCGGGGACGGCGTCGGAGTGTTCGCCGTACCGGGCGACCAGGTCGGCGACGTGGTTGCCGACCATGCCGCCGAACCAGCGGCACTGGTCGCGGGCGTGGTCGAGGTCGTCGCCGACGTAGGCGGGCGCGGCGACGCAGACGGTGATCGCGGCGGGGTCGCGGCCGGCCTGTTCGGCGGCGCGGCGGACGGCCTTGACCATCCATTCGGTGAGGTAGGGGTCGGCGAGTTGGAGGATGAAGCCGTCGGCCTTCTGTCCGGCCAGGGCGAGCGCCTTGGGGCCGTAGGCGGCCATCCACACGGGCAGGCGGCCGTCCTTGATCCACGGGATGCGGATCGGGCTTCCGTCGACGACGGCTTCGCGGCCTTCGGCGAGGTCGCGGATGGCGTCGATGGCGGCGCCGAGCCGGGCCAGCGTGTTGGGCTTCCGGCCGGCCACCCGCATCGCGGAGTCGCCGCGGCCGATGCCGCAGACGGTGCGGTTGCCGTACATGTCGTTCAGGGTGGCGAAGGTGGAGGCGGTGACCTCCCAGCTGCGGGTGCCCGGGTTGGTGACCATCGGGCCGACGTGCAGCCGCTCGGTGTGTTCGAGGATCCGACTGTGGATCACGAACGGTTCCTGCCACAGGACGGCGGAGTCGAACGTCCAGCCGTAGCGGAAGCCGTTGCGTTCGGCGCGGCGCATCAGGTCGACGACCTTCGCGGCGGGCGGGTCGGTCTGCAGGACGAGTCCGAAGTCCACTGCGGAGATTCCCTACGCTCAGAGGTACTGGCAGGTGGAGCGGGGCAGGAACGCCCCGTGGCCGGGGCGGCCGAGGTAGTGCCCGCGGTCGAGGACGACCTCGCCGCGCGACAGCACGGTCTCCACCCGGCCGGTGACGGTGCGGCCCTCGTACGCCGAGTAGTCGACGTTCATGTGGTGGGTGGCGGCGGACAGGGTGTGGGTGGCGTGCGGGTCGTAGATCACCACGTCGGCGTCGGCGCCGGGGGCGATGGTGCCCTTGCGCGGGTACAGGCCGAACATCCGGGCGGGCGCGGCGCAGGCGATCTCGATCCAGCGACGGCGCGTCAGGTGCCCGTCCACCACGGCCTGGTGCAGCAGGTCCATCCGGTTCTCCACGCCGGGCAGGCCGTTGGGGATCTTCGAGAAGTCGCCGCGGCCGAGTTCCTTCTGCCCCTTGAAGCAGAACGGGCAGTGGTCGGTGGAGACCACCTGCAGGTCGTCGGTGCGCAGGCCGCGCCAGAGCGCCTCCTGGTGGTCCTTGGGGCGCAGCGGTGTCGAGCAGACGTACTTGGCGCCCTCGAAGTCCGGTTCGGCGAGGTTGTCGGTGGAGAGGAACAGGTACTGCGGGCAGGTCTCGCCGAACACCGGCAGGCCGAGGTCGCGGGCGGCGGCGAGTTCGGCGAGCGCCTCGCGGGCGGAGACGTGCACCACGTACAGCGGCGAGCCGGCGACCCGGGCGAGCTGGATCGCCCGGTGGGTGGCCTCGGCCTCCAGCAGGGCCTTTCGCACTTCGCCGTGGTAGCGGGGGTCCCGCTCGCCGCGGGCGAGGGCCTGTTCGACCAGCACGTCGATGGCGGGGCCGTTCTCGGCGTGCATCATGATCAGCGCGCCGGTGTCGGCGGCCTGCTGCATGGCGCGCAGGATCTGGCCGTCGTCGGAGTAGAAGACGCCCGGGTAGGCCATGAACAGCTTGAACGAGGTGACGCCCTCGCCGATCAGCCCGGGCATCTCGCGCAGGGTCGACTCGTTGACGTCCGACATGATCATGTGCAGGCCGTAGTCGATGGCGCAGCGCCCGTCGGCCTTGGCGTGCCAGGCGTCCAGGCCGGCCCGCAGCGAGGTGCCCTTGGGCTGGACGGCGAAGTCGACGATGGTGGTGGTGCCGCCCCAGGCGGCGGCCCGGGTGCCGGTCTCGAAGGTGTCGGAGGCGACGGTGGCGCCGAACGGCAGCTCCATGTGGGTGTGGGCGTCCACCCCGCCCGGGATCACGTACTTGCCGTCGGCGTCGAACACCCGTTCCGCCGACCACTGGTGACGGCCCGGCAGGGCGAGCGCGACGACGGTGCCGTTCTCGATCAGGACGTCGGCGAGCACTTCCTCGGCGGCGGTGACGACCAGTCCGCCGGTGATCAGGGTCCGGGTCATCGCGCTCACGCCCCGGTGAGCGGGCCGTAGGCGTCCGGCCGGCGGTCCCGGTAGAACGCCCACTGCTGCCGGACCTGCTCGATCCGGTCGAGGTCGAGGTCCCGGACGACGAGTTCCTCGTGCTTGTCGGAGGCGACCTCGCCGACGAACTGGCCGCGCGGGTCGACGAAGTAGCTGGTGCCGTAGAAGTCGTTGTCGCCGTACTCCTCGACGCCGACCCGGTTGATCGCCGCCACGAAGTACTCGTTCGCGACGGCCGCGGCGGGCTGCTCCAGCTGCCACAGGTACGCCGACAGGCCGCGGCTGGTCGCCGACGGGTTGTAGACGATCTCCGCGCCCGCGAGGCCGAGCGCCCGCCAGCCCTCCGGGAAGTGCCGGTCGTAGCAGATGTTCACGCCGACCTTTCCGACTGCGGTGTCGAACACCGGCCAGCCGAGATTTCCGGGCTTGAAGTAGTACTTTTCCCAGAATCCGTGCACCTGCGGGATGTGGTGCTTGCGGTACTTCCCGAGAAAGCTGCCGTCGGCGTCGATCACGGCGGCGGTGTTGTAGTAGACCCCGGCCTGCTCGATCTCGTAGACGGGCACCACCATCACCATCCCGAGCTCGCGCGCCAGCGCGCACATCCGCTGCACGGTCGGACCGTCCGGCACCGGCTCGGCCCACCCGTAGTGCTCGGGTTCCTGCACCTGGCAGAAGTACGGGGCGTTGAACACCTCCTGGAACCCGATGATCTTCGCTCCCTGCGCGGCGGCGTCCCGCGCGGCCTGCTCGTGCGCCGCGATCATCGATTCCTTGTCGCCCGTCCACGCGGTCTGGAACAGGGCAGCCCTGACGACACGACTCATGGTCGTACTCCTCGCTCGAAGGCCCGGCGGAAGAGGAACCGTAGATCGTCGAGACTAGGAGGTGCAGCCGAAATGCCGGTGTGCCACGCGGAAGACGAGAGAAAGTCAGCATAGGGACGATTTAGGGATCGTACGTTTTACGGTGCCGGAACCGTCCTGCCGTCCACTCCGCCTCACCCGCTCCGCCCGTCCTCCCCGAGCCGACGGTGCCACCACGGCCGGGTCGGGTCCGCGAACGCGTCCGGGAGCGTACGGCGGCGGTACTCGGCGTCCAACGGGCGCAGCAGCCCGGCCAGCGCGGCCCGGGAGCGGCCGGGCAGGAACCACAGCGCCTCGCCCAGCACGTCCCTCGCGTGCCGGACGTCGTCGATGGCACATCTCGGGGCCGGGCACATGGACTCCCGCGGATACAGCGGCCGCCCGCCGAACGGGTGCAGGAACGCCCGGTAGCGCCGCAGCGCGAGCGCGGTGGAACCGGGGTACAGGACGAAGCTCGGCGCTTCGCGCTCGATCCGGTACACGTCCAGGCATGCGGCGGCGGACAGCCCCCGGACCCGGGCCGGCGGCGACGCCGGAACGCAGGACGCAACAGTGGCGCGCAGGGCGCCCGGCCGATTACGCGGCATCGGCCTTTCGACAGCTGATCATGCCCGCACTCTGCCAGACCGAGTGCCGTGCTGTCACCGGGTTTTCCTCGGCAGCCGGATTGACCGGAGTGAGCGCTCACTCCGATACTGACGCCCATGACCGACACCCCCACCGAACCGCGGCGCCGGGCGCCGTCCATGGACGCCGAGCGGCGCCGCGAAATGATTGTCCGGGCCGCACTGCCGCTGGTCGTCGAGTACGGCGGCGCGGTGACCACCCGTCAGATCGCCCGGGCCGCCGGGATCGGCGAAGGGACGGTGTTCCGGGTCTTCGCCGACAAGGACGCCGTGCTGGACGCCTGCGTCGCCGAGGCGCTGCGCCCCGAGCCCGCGCTCGACGAACTCGCCGCGATCCCGCTGACGCTGCCGCTCCCCGACCGGCTGGTCGAGGCCGCCGCCGCGCTGCGCGCCCACCTGGACCGGCTGGGGGCGCTGCTCGGCGCGCTGTACGCCACCAACGGCCGGGCCCGCACCCGCACCGGCCCCGCGCCCGACCGGGCGGCCGGCACCCTGCCGGTCCGCCGGGCACTGGCCGAACTCGTCGAGCCGGAAAGGGAGTTGCTTCGCCTCTCCCCCGACCGCCTGGCCGCCCTCTTCCTCGGCCTGCTGTTCAGCGCCGACGCCCCGGACCCGGCCGAGCTGGTCGACGTCCTCCTGCACGGCGCGCTCACGGAGGGCCGCCCGTGACCATCGCCCTGAACCACACCGTCGTCCCGGCCGTCGACCACCAGGCCGCCGCGCGCTTCTTCGCCGCCGTGATGGGCCTCGAATACACCGGCCCCGACCGGCACTTCGCGCCCGTTCGGGTCAACTCCGGCCTCACCCTGGACTTCCTGACCGTCCCCGACCCGGCCGGCCACCACCTCGCGTTCGACGTCGACCCGGCCACCTTCGACGGCATCCTCGCCCGCCTGCGCGCCACCGGCACCCCGTACGGCAACGACCCGTCCACGCCCGACAACGGCCGGACCGACCACCCGCTGTGCGCCCGCGGCCTCTACTTCACCGACCCGACCGGAAACCTCTTCGAGGTGATGTCCCCGGCCTGATCCCAACTCAACTGCCGCCCTCCCCGAGGATGTTGACGGCCCGGGCGGTGGCAGCTCCGATGGCGCGGCTGATCGCGGCGTCGTCGGAGCCGAGCGGGGAGCGGGTGAAAACCGCGGCGGCGTACTGGCGGCCGTCTGGGAAGGACACCACGCCGATCTCGTTGCGGACCACGCCCAGCAGACTGCCACTCTTGGCCGCGACGCGCACCGGCGGCCGGAATCCGCTGCCGATCCGGTGCCGGGTCAGCTGGTTCGCCATCACGGCCCGCACCCGCGCGCACGCGGCGGCCGGCGCCGCCCGGTCGGTCCAGATCAGGCGCAGCAGCGCGGCCATGTCGCGCGGGGTGGTCCTGGTCGCCCGCGCCGGGTCCATGGCGCGGACGGTCGGCAACTGCCCGTCGGCCCGCGCGACTTCGTCCGCCGGAGCACCGGCCGCCCAGCTCTGCAGGTCCGCCCAGTCGGCGCGGCCCAGGTCCACGCCGATGGAGTCGAGCATGGCCCGCAGGTCGGACTCGACCGCGCTGCCGGACAGGCCGAGGCGCGCCGCGGTCGCGTTCACCGCGTCGACGCCGACCCGGCCGAGCAGCACGTCGGTCGCCGGGTTGTCGCTGATCGTCAGCATCAGCACGACCAGGTCCCGCAGCGAGAGCACCGCCTCGTCCTCGAACAGCGACAGCCCCACCGGCCCGACCGTCCGCTCGGCCGCCCCCAGCGTCACCCGCTCCCGCCCATCCAACCGGCCGTCCAGGAACGCGGTCTCCGCCTCCAGCGCGATCTGCACCTTGAACACCGACGCCGACACCATCGCCCGGTCCGCATCCACCGCGACCTCGCCGTCCCCGTCCACCTCCCGGACGCACAACGCGCCCTCGCAGCCCGCCTGTTCGAAGATCTCCCGGATTTCGCTCGTCATGCCGCCGATTCTGTCAGCCCCGCGGAACAGCCGTCCTCCCCACGACGGACGACCAGGGGTGGCTGCTTCCGGGTGAACGGCCGTGGCGTCCGTGCGCGCCGGAGGCGTGGCGGGGGGAGCCGGCGGGTGAGGATGCGGGCGTCGTCCGCCGCTCCGGCGGCGCGGTCGAACGTACAGAGAGGTGCCCATGTCCGTCGAGGAGAACAAGAGCCTGGTCCGCCGGTTCTACCGGGAGATCGATGCGGGCAACCTGGAGGCCATGGACGAGCTGGTCTCCCCGGACTACGTGGACCACTCACCACCGCCGTTCCCGGGGCTCGCGCCCGGCCGCGAGGGGCTGAAGCAGGCGTTCCGCCTGTTCTGGGAGGCCACCCCCGGCGTGCACGAGATCGAGGACCAGATCGCGGAGGGCGACAAGGTCGTGACCCGGCTGACCGGACGCGGAACGTGCGTGGGCGACCTGCCGGGCATCCCGGCGACGAACCGGCCCATCACCATGACGGCGACGGTGGTTCACCGCATCGAGAACGGGAAGCTCGCCGAGAAGTGGTCGGACAAGGACATCCTCGGCTTCCTCCAGCAACTCGACGTGATCCCGCCGCTCGGCGGGCCGGCCGAATAGGCTCCGCCGCGAACGGCGCGAACGGCGCGAACGGCGCGGACAGCGCGGACAGCGCGGACAGCGCGGACAGCGCGAACGATGCGAACGATGCGAACGGCGTGCACCGGGTCGATGGACTTCACCGGCTCCCTGGACGAGCAGGTGCCGCGCGTCACGGGTGCGCGCCGCCGGGGCGCACCGGCAGGCCGTCAGGCGAGCGGCGGGAGCAGGCGGTCGAGGGCGCGGCGGGTGCGGGTGGCGGCGAGGGGGTCGCGCAGGAGCTGGAGGGACTGGTTGAGGGCCAGGTAGATGCCCGTCAGCTCGTGGACGATCTGCTCGGGGTCGGTGTCGGCGGGCAGCTGGCCGGCCTCGGTCGCGAGACGGACCTCGCCGGCCAGACGGCGGCGCCAGACCAGGAGCAGGCGGGCCACGTTCTTGCGGACCGGCCCGTCGTGGGCGTCGAACTCGACGGCGGCGGTGGTGAACAGACAGCCGCCGGGGAACACCTCGCGGGCGTGCTCCAGGTACGCGATCCAGCTCTCGCAGACGGCGCGCAGCCGGGGCAGGCCGGGTTCGGCGTGCGCGGCCGGGTCCCAGACGAGGGTGGTGAAGAGCGCGGACGCCCGTTCCAGGGTGGCGAGTTGGAGGGCCTCCTTGGTACCGAAGTGGCCCAGCACGCCGGCCTTGGAGAGGCCGAGGTCGGTGGCCAGCCGCCCGATGGTGAGACCTTCCAGGCCGTCCACGGAAGCCAGCGCCACGCTCCGGTCGATGATCCGGGCCCGGGTGCGGCGGGCCTCGGCCACGGTACTGCGCGGGCTCATCGGTCCTCCTCCGCCACCCTGTCCGGTCGGGCCCGCCGGTCGACGGCCCTGGCCGCGAATCCTACGTGGTGACGGGCCCGACCTGCGGCGGGGACCTGGGCCTACCGTCCTGCGGCGAGCCCGGGCAGCGGCTGGACGGGCAGGTAGTCCTGGGTGTCGAAGTCGATGACGACCGGCTTCGGCTCGGAGGCCACCGCGGCCCGGACCCGGAACATGGTGCCGTCCGGGTCGATCCAGTAGCGCACCGTGTCCGAGGTGCCGGTCCTGCCCTGCGCGTCCGGTCCGGTCATGACGTCCGTCTCGTGGCCGCGCAGCTTCGCGTGCTCGATCCACCTGGCCCCGTTCTGCCCCAGCAGCATCGCGTTCTCCGGCCGGTCGCTGCCCAGGCCCAGCGCCATGGCCAGCGAGGTGTCCAGCGCACTGCCGGACGCCTGCAACGGACGGGCCGACCACCCGGACGCGGGCGGCGTCGCCGGGGCGGCCGCCGGGGCGTCGGACATCGGGCGGACGAGGACGGTGGCGGCCGTCCACTGGATCAGCCCGTCACTGGACGCGTCACGGCCGCTGCCGTGCACCACCCCGTAGCCGGTCTTCGTCCGGTAGTCGACGGAGCCGGTCACCACCAGCCCGCCGGCGGTACCGGGCACCGTGATCGTCACGGCCCGCCCGCCGGCGTCGTAGTTGCGGAACCGCGCGAGCGCCAGCCGACCCGCCTCGTCGGAGGTCAGCTCCCGCGGACCGGCCGGCCCGTCGCCGTTCCCGACCAGGACGAAGGCGGCGGCCGCGGCCGCCAGCACACCGAGCAGGGCGACTGCCGTCCAGCGCGCCCGCACCCGCGACTTCGACGCGCCGCCCCGGCCGGTCGGGCGGGCCGGACGTTCCCGCTCTGTTCTGATGCTCAGCACGCGGCGGGATGCTAACAGAACTCCCCTGCGGCCACCAGAATGTGACGTTCCGCTTACCTGAATTCACATCAACTTCCGTACCGTTGCGTGAGATTGTCGACCGGCCCGCAGGAAGGAACGCCGCCGCACCGGAGCATCACGCCGACGCCCCGCCCGACCCGGATCGAACTGCCGGACTGCGACCGCCCGACGCCGCGACCACCGGCACCACAACCCCGGGCGCGCACCCGCCGACCACCGGGCCGCCCGGCATCGGGTACCCGCACGTCGCCGCCCGCCGCCCCGCCGGGTGCCCCTCCCGGGCCCGACCCGCCACCGACGGGCCGGATGCATCCAGGGCCGAGATGATCGGACGTGGGTGCCCGCCGGGTGCCCGGAAGCGGATGCGGTGGCTGCGAGGAGGCCTCTGATGGCGCAGGTGTCGACCCCGGCGATCCGGGCCGTGCCGAACGCGACGCCCGAGGAGCGGGCGGCGCTCGGGCGGGAGGCCCGGCGGCGGGCGCCGCGGTCGAGCCATGCGGAGTTCCGGGCGGCGGAGAACCGGCCGGACCCGTTGGCGATCCTGGAGGCGCAGTCGGCGGACCGGGTGCCGGAGCTGGTGCCGATCCGGTACGGCCGGATGACGGAGTCGCCGTTCCGGTTCTACCGGGGCGCCGCCGCGATCATGGCGTCGGACCTGGCCGGCTCGCCCGACTCCGGCATCCGGGCGCAGCTGTGCGGCGACGCGCACATGCTGAACTTCCGGCTGTTGGCCTCGCCGGAGCGCAACCTGCTGTTCGACATCAACGACTTCGACGAGACGCTTCCCGGCCCCTGGGAGTGGGACGTCAAGCGGTTGGCGGCCAGCCTGGTGATCGCCGGGCGGGCCAACGACTTCGACGACCGGGTGCGGGCCCGCATCGTGCGGGCCACCGTCCGTTCCTACCGGGAGTCGATGACCCGCTTCGCCGGCCTGCACAACCTCGACGTCTGGTACACCAAGGTGGATGCCGACCGGCTGCGGGGCCTCGCCACCGGGCGGCTCCACAAGCACGGCCGGAAGGTGCTGGAGCGCGAGCTGACGACGGCCCGTACCCGCGACAACCTCCAGGTCTTCGGCAAGCTCACCCGGGTGGTCGACGGCGTGGCGCGGATCGCCCCCGATCCGCCGCTGCTGGTGCCCATCGGCGAACTGCTGCCGGACGTGCAGCGCACCGCGCTGGAGCGGGAGTTCACGGGCCTGGTCGAACGCTACGGCCGCACTCTGCCCTCCGACCGGCGCACTCTGCTGGCCGACTACCGGCTGGTGGACGTGGCCCGCAAGGTGGTCGGCGTCGGCAGTGTCGGCACCCGCTGCTGGATCTTCCTGCTGCTCGGCCGGGACGGCCGGGACCCGCTGTTCCTCCAGGCCAAGGAGGCCGGCCCGTCCGTCCTGGCCGCGCACCTCGGCGCCGGCGAGTACCGCAACCAGGGCGAGCGGGTGGTCTCCGGTCAACGGCTGATGCAGGCGGCCGGCGACATCTTCCTCGGCTGGGAGCGGGCGCTGGGCCTGGACGGCGAGCACCGCGACTTCTACGTCCGCCAACTGCGCGACTGGAAGGGCATCGTGGTCGCCGAGGACCTGCTGCCGTCCGGCATGGAGGCCTTCGGCGAGGTCTGCGGCTTCACCCTGGCCCGCGCGCACGCCCGCTCCGGCGACCGGATCGCCATCGCCGCCTACCTGGGCAAGGGCGACGTGTTCGACCGCGCCCTGGTGTCGTTCGCCGAGGCGTACGCCGACCGCAACGAGCGCGATCACCGCGCCCTGGTCGACGCCGTCCGCGCCGGCCGGCTGCCGGCCGGGGACCCGGCCGCGGGCTGACGCCGCTTCGCGGAGGTCACTCGTAGCTGCGGGCGGCGCCGAGCTGCCGGGCGACCGACGCCCAGGTCACCGGTTCGACGGGCGTGACGCCGGGAAGCGCCTGCGGCCACTCCCGGGAGGGCTCCAGCCAGGCCTCCCAGGCCTCCAGGAACTGAGCCGACGAGCCGCTCGCCCAGCCTTCGCCGTGCTCGGCCCACAGGCCGCGGGCCAGGCGGTCCGCCGTCCGGTCGCGGTCCCGGGCGAAGTCGGCGGCCAGCGCGCGCAGCAGCGCCCGCAGTTCGCCCGAGGTGGCCGCATCCGGCTCGTCGCCCAGCGGTGCGGGCTCGGCGCGCCCGGCCGGCGGCGCGGCGAGCGCGCCGAGCAGTTGGTCGGCCAGGCCGTGCCAGCCGGGCTCGGGGGCCCGGTCCGGGAGGGCGGCGGCCCAGCGGAGCAGTACGTCGTCCAGGTCGGGAGCGGCGGGCCCCAGCTCCGCGCAGTGCCGGGAGAGGCGGGCCAGCAGCGCGCCGAAGTCCGCGGCGGTCTCGACGGTGTTCGCGGGCAGCGGGTTGGTCACCGCGCGAGGCTAGGGCGCGGGAAGACGCGCCGTCGAGCCGTTTTTCCTCCGCGCTCGCCCCGTCCCGTCGAACGTCGACGGCGGCGTCCCGCCGAAGGTCGACCGGCCCGGTCGGCGCCCGGGCCCGGCGGGCAGGGTCGACGGGGTCGGTGGAAGCGGAAGGAGCGGGCGACGTGGGCGGCGCGGGCAGCGCGGGCAGCGCGGGCAGCGCGGGCAGCGTGGGAGATCATGCGCGGATGACCGCTGAACTGATCACCTGGCTGCACGAGCAGATCGACGCCGACGAGGCGGCAGCCGCCGCCCGTCCCGGGGCGTGGCTCCCCGAAGGGCTCACCCCCGACAACCCGCTCGCCGCGCTCTACTCGCCGGCCCGCACCACCGCCATGCGCCGCGACCTGCTCGCCGCCTGGCGCGACCCGGACCAGGCCGGCCCCGAGGACCGCGACAGCCACGGCGTCGACTGGTCGGTGCGGGTCCTCGCGGCGACCGTCTACTCCGATCGCCCGGGATACCGCGAGGAGTGGGCCCCTGCCGACGGCGGGCAGGCGTGACGCCGTCTCCGCCGCCGGGCGGACCGGGGGGACCGGGCGGACCGGGCGCCGACCGAGGCGGTCGGAGGTCGGCGAGACGCCGTCGGAGTCCGCCGGGACGGGTGGGCAGTTCCGTCCGACGGCGGGCGACGCCGACGGCGGACAGTGTTTAGCTTCCGACCGATCGGTTGCTATATTCCAGGCCGTTGCCCCGGCACGCCGCCGGTGGCCGTTGTCGGAAGGGAACTGCCATGCCCGGAGTCCGTATCGCCGGTCTCGGCCACCACCAGCCCAGCCGGGTGCTGACCAACGACGAGTTGGCGACCATGGTGGACACCAATGACGAGTGGATCCGGCGGCGGACGGGCATCGCCACCCGCCGGATCGCCGCGCCGGAGGAGTCGGTGGCGGACCTCGCCGCGGTGGCCGCCGCGAAGGCGCTGGCGGCGTCCGGGCTGGACCCGGCGGAGATCGGGCAGGTCACGGTGGCGACCTGTAGCGCGATGGACCGTTGCCCGTCGATCGCGGCGCAGGTCGCGGGCCGCCTCGGCATCCCGTCCGCCGTCGCGTTCGACGTGAACAACGGCTGCGCGGGCTTCTGCACCTCGCTCTCGCTGGCCGACCACTCGCTGCGCGCGGGCGCGGCCCGGCACGCGCTGGTGATCGGCGCGGAGAAGATGTCGGACGTCACCGACTGGACGGACCGCCGCAGCTGCATCCTGCTGGGCGACGGCGCGGGCGCGGCGGTGCTGTCGGCGACCGACGGCGAGGGCGCCGGCGTCGGCCCGGTGGTGTGGGGGTCGGACCCGTCGCGGGCGAGCGCGGTGCGGCTGCTGGGCGACTGGCACCCGCGGTTCGAGCAGGACGGGCAGGCGGTGTTCCGCTGGGCGACCACGGAGCTGCCGGCGCTGGCCGAGCAGGCGTGCCGGGCGGCGGGTCTGAGCCCGGCGGAACTGGACGGCGTGGTGACGCACCAGGCGAACCTGCGGATCATCGAGTCGCTGGTGCACAAGCTCGGCCTGTCCGAGGACGCGGTGATCGCCCGGGACGTGGTGGATTCCGGCAACACCTCGGCGGCGTCCGTCCCGATGGCGCTGGCGAAGCTCGTGGAACGCGGCGAACTGCGTTCCGGCGCCCGGGTGTTGCTGTTCGCGTTCGGCGGCGGCCTGTCCTGGGCCGGCCAGGTCGTCAGCTGTCCCTGAGGCCCCGTCGCGCCGCTGCCCGGCGGACCGTGCGGGCCCGAGCTTTGCCCATGGTCATGCCGGGCGGGCAAGATAGCGGGGTGACCCTCCTGGACCTGATGCCGAAACCCGCCACGCCCGACTCGCTGTTCGAGACCTTCGCCGAGTGGGCGTCGGAGCGCGGCATCACCCTCTACCCCGCGCAGGAGGAGGCGCTGATCGAGCTGGTCTCCGGGAACAACGTGATCCTGGCGACGCCGACCGGCTCCGGAAAGTCCCTGGTCGCGGCGGGTGCGCACTTCGCCGCGCTGGCCGAGGGCAAGCGGACGTTCTACACCGCGCCGATCAAGGCGCTGGTGTCGGAGAAGTTCTTCGACCTGTGCAAGATCTTCGGCACCGAGCAGGTCGGCATGATGACCGGCGACGCCTCGGTGAACCCGACCGCGCCGATCATCTGCTGCACCGCCGAGGTGCTGGCGCAGATCGCGCTGCACGACGGCCCGCGCGCCGACATCGGCCAGGTCGTGATGGACGAGTTCCACTTCTACGCGGAGCCGGACCGCGGCTGGGCCTGGCAGATCCCGCTGCTCGAACTCCCGCAGGCGCAGTTCCTGCTGATGTCGGCGACCCTCGGCGACGTCCGCCGCTTCGAGGAGGACCTGACCCGCCGCACCGGCCGCCCGACCACCGTGGTCCGTTCGGCGACCCGCCCGGTCCCGCTGTTCTACGAGTACCGGCGCACCAGCCTGCACGACACGCTGGAGGAGCTGCTGAACACCGGTCAGGCGCCGGTGTACGTCGTGCACTTCACGCAGAAGGAGGCGGTGGAGCGGGCGCAGTCGCTGATGAGCATCAACATGTGCTCGAAGCAGGAGAAGGACGCCATCGCCGCCCTGATCGGCAACTTCCGTTTCACCACCAAGTTCGGCCGCAACCTGTCCCGTTACGTGCGGCACGGCATCGGCGTGCACCACGCCGGCATGCTGCCGAAGTACCGCCGCCTGGTGGAGCGCCTGGCGCAGGCCGGCCTGCTGAAGGTGATCTGCGGCACCGACACGCTCGGCGTCGGCGTCAACGTGCCGATCCGCACGGTGCTGTTCACCGCGCTGTCCAAGTACGACGGCCAGCGGGTGCGGATCCTGCGGGCCCGCGAGTTCCACCAGATCGCCGGACGCGCGGGCCGCGCCGGGTTCGACACCGTCGGCCAGGTGGTGGCGCAGGCGCCGGAGCACGTGGTGGAGAACGACCGGGCGCTGGCGAAGGCCGGCGACGACCCGAAGAAGCGCAAGAAGGTCGTCCGCAAGAAGGCCCCCGACGGGTTCGTCTCGTGGACCGAGGAGACCTTCGAGCGGCTGATCGGGGCCGACCCGGAGCCGCTGGTGTCCCGCTTCAAGGTCAGCCACGCCATGCTGCTGTCCGTCATCGGCCGCCCGGGCAACGCGTTCGAGGCGATGCGCAAGCTGCTCACCGACAACCACGAGGACCGCCCGGCGCAGCGCCGCCACATCCGGACCGCGATCGCCATCTACCGCTCGCTGCTGGAGGGCGGCGTGGTGGAGCAGCTGGACGAGCCGGACTCCGAGGGCCGCACGGTGCGCCTGACCCTGGACCTCCAGGAGAACTTCGCGCTGAACCAGCCGCTGTCCACCTTCGCGCTGGCCGCGTTCGACCTGCTGGACCCGGAGTCGCCGTCGTACGCGATGGACGTGGTCTCGGTCGTCGAGGCGACCCTGGACGACCCGCGACAGATCCTCGCCTCGCAGGAGAACAAGGCGCGCGGCGAGGCCGTGGCGGAGATGAAGCGCGACGGCATCGAGTACGAGGAGCGGATGAACCGGCTCCAGGAGATCACGTACCCGAAGCCGCTGGAGGAGCAGCTCGGCCACGCCTACGACGTGTACCGCCGGGCGCACCCGTGGATCGGCGACCACCCGTTGCAGCCGAAGTCGGTGGTCCGCGACCTGTACGAGCGCGCCATGACGTTCACCGACTACGTGGGCTTCTACGAGCTGGCCCGCACCGAGGGCATCGTGCTGCGCTACCTGGCGGGCGCGTTCAAGGCGCTGGAGCAGACCGTCCCGGACGACATCAAGACCGACGACCTGAAGGACGTCATCGCCTGGCTGGGCGAGCTGGTCCGCCAGGTCGACTCCTCGCTGCTGGACGAGTGGGAGGCGCTGGCCAACCCGACCGAGCCGGAGGCGGGCGAGGTCCGCCTCGACGACAAGCCGGCCCCGGTCACCGCGAACTCCCGGGCGTTCCGGGTGCTGGTCCGCAACGAGCTGTTCCGCCGGGTCGAGCTGTGCGCCCTGGAGCACTACGACTCGCTCGCCGAACTCGACGGCGAGGACGGCTGGGACGCGGACCGCTGGGCGGACGCGATGGACGGCTACTGGGACGAGTACGACGACCTGTTCACCGGCCCGAACGCCCGCGGCCCGAAGATGCTGCTGATCGAGGAGGTCGAGGACGAGGGCCTGTGGCGGGTCCGGCAGATCTTCGACGACCCGAACGGCGACCACGACTGGGGCATCTCCGCCGAGGTCGACCTCTACGGCTCCGACGAGGAGGGCCGCGCGGTCGTCAAGATCACGTCGGTGGGCGCGCACTGACCCGGGGACGACCTCCGGTGGGCCGTGAAGAGATCCACGGCCCACGGCTCACATGGTGTTGACGACCAGCCCGATGTGGGTGAAGTAGTTCAGCCCGCCGAAGAGCAGGAAGGCGAGCCCGGCCAGTCCCCAGACGACCCCGATGGCCGGGCTCAGCCAGGTCCTGGGCCGGCGCAGGGCGAACGGGAACAGCAGCGCGCCGATCCCGACCAGGACGTACAGCGCCGACATGAAGCTCGCCTCCAGCCACGGGTAGTTCGCGAACTCCCCGGAGATCGGCTCCTCGGGCGGGGCGGCGAACAGCGTGTACTTCCAGCCGGCGGCGGCGATCCCGAAGCAGGCCAGGCCCATGCCGAACACGTACAGCGAGATCGGCAGCGCGACCCGGCCGGTCCGCTCGACGCCGTCCTCGCTCAGCAGGTCGTCGCCGCGCTTCCACAGGTAGAACGCGGCGGCGAGCAGGAACACGCCGAAGGCCAGCGCGGGTTCGCCGAAGATGATGTTGTCGAACGGGAAGCCCTGGCCGGCCAGCGGCCAGGTCAGCGTCATGTGCAGGCCGGTGAAGAGGAGGGTGAACCCGAGCGCCGCGAAGGCCAGTGCCCAGCCGTCCGGCGGGGTGCTGCGCGAACGGGTCAGCAGTTGGCGACCCAGGGCCACGACCAGCAGCAGGCCGGCGCCGGCGGCGACGGACATGATCGTGTTGTAGGTGGGCATCTTGGCCCAGTCGATCTTCAGGCCGGATGCCAGGCCGGATGCGGCGAGCGGCAGTGCGTACGGTGTCATGGATCAGGCGTGTACGGCCGCTGCCGCCGGGAAACCGTACGCCGCCCAGGTTCACCCGCCGTCGGGGTCCGCTCGCCCTACCGGCCGCACCCGCCCGGCGGAGCCCGCGGCGGTGCCGACGTTCGCTGCACAGCCGCGCCCGGCACGGCTCAGCTCGGCACGGCTCAGCACGGCTCGGCACGGCTCGGCACGGCTCGGCACGGCTCGGCTCGGCTCGGCTCGGCTCGGCGACCGGATCACGTGGGGCCGGTCGGCCGTTCCCAGGTCAGCCGGATCGTGAAGTTGCCCTCGGCGGCGGTCTTGGCGATCACCGCACCGGCCTCGGCGTTGATCTTGACGCCGAGTTCCACCTGAACGGTGCTCGGCGCGGTCGGCAGCGTGCTGAGCCGCTCCAGCAGCACGGCGGCGGCGCCCCGGACCTGGTCGAAGCTCTCGGCCAGGGTCCGTGTCGCGGTCGCGGCGATCTCGCCGGCCCGCCCCGAGCGACCGCCGGGCGCGGGCTCGTCCACCTCCATCACCACGCCCCCGGCGTCGCCGTGTGCCCCGCCCAGCGGCACTCGCATCAACTCTGTTCCGTCAGCCATCGCACTCCTCCGGTGGGTTGCCCACCGGCCACGGTAGGTCGGTGCGGCCGGGGAGAGCACGAGGCCGGCGTCCGCGTGCGGGTGATCCTTCACCCGCCGGGGCGGGCCAGCCGTTCGGCGATCGTCCGGGCGCACTCGGCGGGCGGGGTGCGGGTGGTGTCCACCTCGAGGTCGTAGTGGACGCCGCGGTGGACCCGGATGGCCTGGTCGGCGGCCATGCCCGGGGTGCGGTCGGGGCGGGCGCGTTCGCGGGCGGCTGCCGCGGCCGGGTCGCAGCGGACTCCGACCCAGAGCACGTCGAGCCCCAACAGGGCGTCCTGCCAGCGCTGTTGGGACCGGGGGCCGGAGAGGAACACGTCGTCGACGATGACCGGCGCGCCCGCCCGGGCGGTGGCGGCGACACCGGCCATCCAGGCGGTCTCCAGGCGGCGGAAGGTGTCGCCGACGGTGACGGCGCCGTTCCCGCCGAGGTCGATGCCGGTGTCCTGCGCCAGCAGCGCGGGTGGCATCGCCGCGATCAGACCGTCGATGGCGAAGATCAGCCAGGGCTCCGGCAGCCGGTCCTGGAGCGAGCGCGCCAGGCTGCTCTTCCCGCTGCTGGAACCGCCGTTGAGCACGATCACCCGAATGGTCACCGGGCCACTGTAGCCACCCCGTTCACCACTGGTGGGCGGCGAAGTCGACCGGCCTGGGAACCAGTCGGGCCGCCTGCTCGACCAGCGCGCTCAGCTGCTCGGCCATCTGCTCGGACGTCAGCCGCTTGCGTTCGCCGTGGCCGGGGAGCACCCACTCGAAGTGCAGCAGCGGCGCGACCCGGGCCAGCGAGGCGGCCTGCTGCTCGATGGAGTACCAGGTGACGTGTTCGGCCACGGCCAGCGCATCGGCGGTGCGCGACCAGTACATGCTGTCGCCGCTGAAGCAGTACCGGTCGTCGGCGAGGTAGAGCACGCTGCCCTCGGTGTGACCCGGCACCGGGAGCGCGACGACGCCGTCGCCGACCTCGGCGGGTTCGAGGCCGCGCAGCACCCGGTCGGCCTCCGGCGCGAACGCCAAGTCGCCTTCGTGGATCCACAGTCGGGCGTGCAGGCGGTCCGCCCAGCGGCGGCCGTGCGCGGCGTGGTCCCGGTGCGTCAGCAGGACGTCCGTCACCCGTCCGACCGCCTCGTAGCGGGTGGCCAGCGACTCCGCCCAGCGCGGCGTGTCGATCATCATCACGGTGCCGTCGGGCCGCCGCAGCAGGTAGGAGTTGGCGCCGGCGGTCCGCCCCGAATTGTGCCCGCAGAGCAGGACGTTCTCGTCGATCGCCAGCGGGAACGGGTCGGCCGCCACGTCCAGCGGGCCCGAGTGGCGGCGGATCGAGCGGGTGTGGCAGGCGAACGCGGCGGCGTTCACCTGCGCCAACTCGGCGGCGTCGCGCGGCTGGCGCACCATCTCCGAGCCCCGGCCCGCTTGCACGATCAGGTCGGGCGCGAGCTGTCGCGCCACGTCGCACCCGGTGCATCGGTCGTCCACATACCAGTCTTCGCCCATGACAGCTCTCCCCACTGTTCTGATGATTCGTCAACGAGCCAGAGCGGCCCGGCACTTCAAGAATCACCCGAATGGCGGGCAAAGTGGAAGGGCCTCCTGATCTTGCGGTTCCGCGGCGGAGGCTCTCTCGGCCCGGTTGCGCGGGATGCGGCGGGCCCGCGCCGGGGAGGCGGCGGGAGTCAGTAGAGGAAGGGCACCTCCGGCAGCGCCGCGGCGTCGCGCACCACCAGGTCGTCGCCCGCGGAGCGCCCCATCAGCCAGACCAGCAGCGCACTCTGCACCCCGTGGACGGCCGGCACCGGCCGCGCGCCGCCGCCCAGCCGGTACCTCGCGCCGCCGCCCAGCCGGTACCTCGCGCCGGTGTCGGTGGCGTACAGCGCCATCGCGGGCGTCTCCGCGCGTGCGCCGAGCGACGCCACCACCCGGCCGAGCATCGTGTCGACGAAGTCGGCCGGCAACCGGGCCGGCGTCCACCCCGCGTCCAGATCGACGTGGTGGAGCAGGACTTCGCACAGCCGGGCGTCCGCCGCGCGGGCGGCGGGGCGTTCCTGGCCGCGGGTCCAGCGGACGGTCCGGTGCCACGCCTCGGGCGGCATCCGCCGGTACTCGGCCTCGAACGCGGCGGCGCTGCCCCGCAGGTCGGCGAGCAGCTCCCCGGCGCTGCGGCCGGCACCCGCCTCGATCTGCGCGTCCCGGGCGGCCAGGCTCGGGTACTCGGGCGTCTCCACTCCGGTCCGGGCCCAGGTCAGCAGATGCCGCCCGCCGTCGGCGTTGCGGGCCAGGTGGGTCAGTACGTGCCCGCGCGACCAGCCCGGCAGCAACGACGGCGCCCGGACGTCGGCTTCGGTGAATCGGGCCGCCGTCCGCAGCAGGCTCGCGGTCGCGGCGACGAGCTGCTCCAGGGCCGCCGCGGGGTCGAAATCCGTGGAGTCGGTCATCCCTGCGGTATGCCCGCCGCCCGGCGCCCCGAAGCGATCGGCCGCCCGCGGCGGGCCTCACTGCGGGGCCAGGCCGCCCACCACCAGGTCGACCAGGGAGTCCACGAAGGCCGGGGTGACGGGCTCGCCGAGCAGCAGGTGCCGGGCGAACAGCGGGCTCATCAGCGCCTCGACGGCCGCCCGGGGGTCGGCGTCCGGCCGGGCCTCCCCGCGTTCGGCGGCCCGGCGCACCACGACCTCGGCGCGCTCCAGCCGCTCCGCCCAGTAGGCGTCGCGGCGGCTGCGGGTCTCGGCGGTGGCCGGGGCGATGCTCAGGTGCAGCAGCGCGGGGCCCTCCGGGGTGTCGAGGAACGCGCCCAGGGCAGTGAGGAGTTGACGCAGGTCCTCGCGCAGGCTGCCGGTGTCGGGCAGCGGCAGCGCGTGGTCGGTCCAGTCGGCGAGCGCCTCCCGGAGGAGTCGGTCCCTGGTCCCCCAGTTGCGGTACACGGACGTCTCGTGGACGCCGGCCGCCGCGGCGACGGCGGACACGCTGGCGGCCTCGAGCCCGCCGTCGGCGAGCAGCCGCACCGTCGCGTCGAGCACGGCCCGCCGCATGGCGGCTCCGCGCCGACGCAGCGGGGTGCCGGCCTTCCCGTCGGGCGACGGATCGTTGGCCTTCCCGTCGGGCGACGGGTCGCCGGAGGCCCGCTCCTCGGCATCGGCCGGCTTCTTCGCGGACCCGGTCCGCTTCTCCTTCGACACACCCGAAGCCTAACGCAAGCCTCCTTGCATTGCGCCGGGCCGCGTCGTAGCCTCAGCAATGCAAGTCGCCTTGCGATACCCCCTCGGCAAGGCGCTGCGGCAACGAGGCCGCCGACAGTTCGCCGTCGGCCGGAGAGGATCGACCATGGCCCGGATGCGTGCCGTCCGTCTGCACCTGCCCACCCGCAAGCTGAGCGTCGAGGAGGTGGAGCGCCCCGTCCCCGGCCCCGGCCAGGTGCTGATCAAGGTGGAGGCGGCAGGCGTCTGCCTGTCCGACGTCCACCTGATCGACGGATCGCTCACCCCGCTGTACCTCCCCGGCGAGAGCGTCACCCTCGGGCACGAAGTCGCCGGCACCGTCGCCGAGTTGGGCCCGGAGGCGGGCGCCTGGCAGGTTGGCGACCGGGTCGTCCTGCAGGCCGGCGAGAAGCGCGACGGCATCACCTGGACCCGCGGTGTGGACTACGACGGCGGCTGGGCCGAGTACGCGCTGGCCCGCAAGGACACCCTGATCCGGCTGCCCGAGTCGATCCCGTTCGAGCAGGGCTCGATCATTCCGGACGCGGTCTCCACCCCGTGGGGCGCCATCACCACCACCGGCCGGGTGCGGCCCGCCGAGCCGGTCGGCGTCTGGGGCGTGGGCGGTCTCGGCGCGCACGGCGTCCAGCTGCTGCGGGCGATCGGCGCGAACCCGGTCATCGCCGTCGACCCCTCGTCCGCCGCCCGCGAACGCGCCCTCGCCTTCGGCGCGGATCTGGTCCTGGACTCGGCCGACCCGGAGCTCGCCGCGAAGATCGGCGCCGCGACCGGCGGGGCCGGCCTGGCCGCCGCCTTCGACTTCGCCGGCGTCCCGGCCGTCCGCGAGCAGGCGCTGACCGTCCTCGGCGCGCACGGCCGACTGGTCCTCGTCGGCCTCACCGACCAGCCCCTGACGGTCACCGACAGCGTGCGCTTCTCCTACCTCCAGCAGCAGATCCTCGGCCACTACGGCTCGGAGGAGAACGCCGTCCCCCAGCTCATCGCCCTCGCCGCCGGCGGCCGGCTGGACTTCTCCCGCTCGGTCAGCGACGTCCTCCCGCTCGAACAGGCCGCCGACGCCGTCGAGCGTCTGCACACCAAGCAGGGCAACCCGATCCGTCTGATCCTCAAGCCCTGACCTCTCCCCCACTGCGTCCGGCCCGCCCCGTCTCCACCGGGGCGGGCCGGACCGCTTGCCTTCGAGCGCACTCCAACTCCTACGGTTTCCACCGTTCCCCGCACCGACGGACGACCGACGGAGACCCACCCATGACCACCACCGCCGCCACCGGCGCCACTGCCACCGCACAGCCCGAGGCCACCACCCGCGAGCAGCGCCTGGAGCACGGCCTCGACGTCCTGGGCCGGATCGACGGCGACGCCGGCGAGAACGTGCTCGCCGCCCTGTCCGACGTCTCGCCCGAACTCGCCCACCAGATCGCCGCCTGGGGTTTCGGCGAGATCTACTCCCGCCCCGGACTCGCCCCGCGCGACCGCCAGTTGGTCACCCTCGGCATGCTCACCGCACTCGGCGGCTGCGAGCCCCAGCTCCGGGTCCACCTCGGCGCCGCACTGAACGTCGGCCTGACGCCGCAGGAGATCGTCGAGGCCCTGCTGCACTCCGCCGTCTACTGCGGCTTCCCCCGCGCCCTCAACGCCACCCTCACCGCCAAGCAGGTCTTCGCCGAACGCGGCCTGCTCCCCGTCGCCACGGCCTGAGACCCCGCCGTCTCCCCGGGCCTGCCGACCGGCCTGCCGCGCTCCCGTCCGCACCTCGGCGCGTACGCCCGCTCGGCGCACGGGAATTGCGGCGGCTCCGACGGGCGGCGAGGTTGGGCCCGGGGCACCTCGGCCCCGCAGAGCCCACTCCCAAGGAGAATCCGTGCGACGCCTCGCAACCGTACTCGGCACCCTCGCCGCCGCAAGCACCATGGCCCTCGCCCTGCCCACCGCTGCCCTCGCGGCCAGCGGGACGCTCTACATCGCGCCCAACCAGGCCATCGACAATCCGAGCGGCTGCTACAACGGGCAGATCTTCCCGCTCGTCGTGCGCAACGAGACCAACGAGTACGCCCTCATCTACGACGGCCCGAACTGCACCGGCCAGGTGATCGCGGTCGTTCCTCCCGGCGGCAGCTCGACCCAGGAGTTCGGCGCCAGCGTGTACATCGCCTGAGAACCGGCGCTCCCCGCCCGGCGACGGAATCTCGTTCGCCTCCGGGCGGGTTCGCCATGGATGCTCATGGCATGACACTGCACGAGGACGAATTCCCGACCGACGAGTCCCTGGTCCGCCGCCTGCTCGCGGACCAGCGGCCGGAGTGGGCGCAGTTGCCGGTCCGGGCGGCCGGGTCCGGGACGGACAATCGGATGTTCCGGCTCGGTGACGGGCTGCTGGTGCGGCTGCCGCGGACGGCCGGGACGGCGGATGCGGTGCGCAAGGAGCAGACGTGGCTGCCGCGGCTCGCACCGGAGTTGGCGTGCGGGGTGCCGGAGCCGGTGCACGAGGGGGTGCCGGGGAGCGGGTTCCCGTTCGCATGGTCGGTGTACCGGTGGATCGACGGCGTCGAACCCGGCCCGGATTCGGTGGCCGACTGGGCCGCGTTCGGGACGGAGCTGGCGGCGGCGGTCCGCAGCCTGCACGCCGTCCCGTTGCCGCCCGAGGCCGAGCGAGAAAGTCTCCACTGGTACCGGGGCGGGGAGTTGGCCCCCTGCGACGAATGGGTGGCCGAGCGTTTCGCGCAGGCCCGCGCCCTCCCCGGCCTCGATCTGGACCTCGACCGCCTGCAGGCGATCTGGCACGCGGCGCTCGCCCTGCCCGCCCCCTCCGGGCCCCGGGTGTGGCTGCACGGAGACCTGAAACCGTCCAACCTGCTGGTCCACGACGGCCGGCTGCGCGCGGTGATCGACTTCGGCGGCCTGTCGATCGGCTTCCCGGACGCCGAACACGCCCCGCTGTGGGACTTCCCGCCGGCCGCCCGCCACGCCTTTCGCACCGCCCTGGACGTCAACGAGCTGTCCTGGCAACGGGCTTGCGGCTGGGCCGTGGCCGTGGCGATCAGCGGAGTGCCGTACTACTGGCAGAGCAACCCGGCCTTCGTCGACGAGTGCCTCGCCCGCCTGCGCGCCGTCCTCGACGACCCGGCCGGCCCCTGACCCGCCGGCCGGCCCCGCGGCAAATTTCCCGCGCGGTTCCTCGGGACCGCGTGATAGGCAGAGGAAATGGCTTTCACTCCCTCGTTTTCGACGTTGCTGGACCAGATCGAGGAGCACTCCGCGACGCTCCGCCGCACCGTCGCCACCGCGCCCGATCCGCTGGCCACCGTACCGAGCTGCCCCGACTGGCAACTACCGGACCTGCTCGCCCATCTGACGGTCGTTCACCGATTCTGGACGGCCGCCGTCACCGCCGGTGCGGGCTTTGTCCCGGCCGAGGTGAAGCCGGAGTCCGGCCTGTCGCCCGAGCAGGCGCTGGCCCGCTCCGAGGAGGCAACCGCCGCCATGCTCACGGCACTTCGCAAGGCCGGGCCGCAGCAGCCGTGCTGGACGTGGTGGCCGGGGACCGGCGCGCCGCAGGACGCCGGCGCGGCGGCCCGGCACCAGGTGCAGGAGGCCGCCGTGCACGCCTACGACGCCCAACTGGCCGTCGGCGCGCCGCTGCCCGTCGCCGAGCCGGTCGCGGTCGACGGCATCGACGAGTTCCTCACCCTCTCCTGGGGCACCGCCGGCCCCTGGCCGCATGCACCGGCCCGAGTCCGGCTCCGCACCGACGAGGGGCCGAGCTGGCTCGCCGAGCTCACCTCCGCCGGTGTGCGGCCGATCGCTTCGGACGACAACCCGGTCTCCCTCGAACTGGCCGCCCCGGCCAGTGAGTTGCTCCTCGCCCTGCACCGCCGCCGCCCACCCGCGGCAGTCCGCGCCGGTGGCGACAGCCCGGCACTGCTGGTCGACCTGCTCGCCTGGCCCCGCCTGGGCTGACGGCGCCCCGGTACGGGTCTGCCGCCGGCGTCGCGGCCGGCCCCTCCGGAACAGGTCTACCGCCGGCGCCGCGGCCGGCTCCCCCGGCGGGGGCCGCCCTCGGCGTCGGCTGCGCCGCTCGCCGCGGCGGCGGAGGCCAGGACCAGGAAGCTGCCGAGTACGGCGAACACGGCCGGAACGCCGGTGAAGATCCGCACCTCGGCGCCTCGGCGCCGGTCGTACTCGGCGCGGCTGATCTCGGTGCGCACCAACGTCCGCCCGTGCTCCCCCACTTCACGTTTCATCCAGGAGTAGCCGGAGTCGTCCTTGCGCACCTGGGCGGCATCGCCGCCGGTCGCCAGCCCGACCGCGATCAGGCAGGCCGCGACCGCGTAGCAGAGCCGCACGCTGCGCGGCAGCAGCCACAGGTACCGCAGCAGTTCGGGGCTCCGGCCCCGGCGGAGCAGCGGCACCGACCAGGAACGGGCCAGCGCCGCAATGAAGATCAGCAGGATCGCGCCCAGCGCCGGGGCCCACAGCCACACCGGGGCCGCCCAGCGTAACGGCGGCGCGGTGGCCGCCAGGCAGAGCAGTTCGACGCCGCACAGTATCCACGCGGCCACGAAGTGCGTCCGATGACTGCCTCGCAGAACCTCCATGCCTCACCCCGTTCGCCGTTCCCCCGAATGCCGCGCAGCCTATCCCCGGCGTGTCCCCGCCCGGCACCCTTGCGTGCCTTAACATCCCCATATGGCATGTCGTATAAGCGAGTTGATCCTGGACTGCGCCGACCCCGGGCTGCTCGCGGCGTTCTGGTGCGAGGTCCTCGGCTACGTCGAACTGGGCCGCGAGCCCGACGGCGGGATCGAGATCGGCCCGCCCGGCACCGGCTTCGGCGGCCCGCAGCCCACCTTGATCCTCAGCCCCACCACCGACCCCCGCCCGGCCCGGCTCCCGCTGCACCTCGACGTCAGCCCCACCGACCGCGACCAGGACGCCGAACTGGCCCGCCTGCTCGCCCTCGGCGCAGAGCCCGCCGATGTCGGCCAGACCGGCGAGGAGCCCTGGCACGTCCTGGCCGACCCCGAGGGCAACGTCTTCTGCCTGCTGCGCGCCCGCATCCCGGCCGTCTGACCGCGCCGCCCGGCAGCGCCGCCCGGCCGTGCGCGGCATCGGGCGGCGTCGAACGGCGTCGGGCGCTGCCGGGCGCGGGCTAGCAGGCGAACAGGCGAACAGGCGAACAGCTAGGACACGGCCGGGCGCCCCCGCAGGAGTTGCACGATGTGCGGCCACGCCTCGGCGCCGAGCCGCTCGTCCGCCTCCGGCGTCCCCCCGTAGTCGAAGACCGTGGACGCCGGGGCCGGGCCCTCGCCGGGGAAGCGGATGCGGTGGCCGGCGTCGGCGCGTTCCACCACCTGCACGTCGAGACCGGCCTCGCGGCGGCGTTCGGCGAGTCGCCGGGCGAACGGGACGGAGGGCCACATCGCGTCGTCGCCGCCGGCGACCAGCAGCAGGTCGGCCCGGGTGCGTTCGACCGGGACGGCCGCCGCCGGGACCAGGTCGGCGAAGGTCTTCTCGCTCTGCTCGTACCAGTCGCGGATGGCCACCGGCTCGCCCTCCGGCTCGGACTGCGTCCAGGTGTCGTCCATCCCCACGAACGGAAGCGGCTGTCCCCGCCAGGTCCAGCACGAGCGCTGCGGGCGATCGGCGCCGTCCAGGCCCGGGCCGACGTTGTTCCACACCAGGGAGGTCGGCGACAGGGCCACCACCGCGTCCACCCGGGGGTCGTGAACGGCCGTCAGCATCGCCGCTTCCGCCCCCTTCGAGGTGCCGAGCATCCCGATCCGCCGCACCCCGTTCTGCCGCAGCAGGTCGACCGCCGCCGTGAACGTCTCCAGCGGCACCTCGCAGACGCCGGGCGGCTGGCCGGGGCCGCCGAACCAGCGGATCGCCAACGCCGTCAGCCCGGCCTCGGCGAGCAGCCGCGCCCGTACCCGTTCCACCCGCCCGCTGGATCCGGACAGCACCAGCACCCCGGCGCCGCTCCCGGCCTCCGGCGTGCACAGCACGCCCTCCCAGGGTTCCGTCAACTCGCGCTCCATGCAGGCCTCCAGCCCGAACTTCGACTCCGAACGGTCTCCCTCAGTGTGCACCAGGGGTGCGCGCCCTCCTTCGGAGGTATCCGGGTCGGCCTGAAGGGCGAGGTCCGCCTCGTTCCGTGGGACGACGAACTACGGGCGCCGTGGCGGCAGCGTTGGGTCCATGACAGTGAAGAGGAAACTGACTGATCATCAATCACGAAGCCAAATAGGCCGGTTGGCGTCCGGCGCGGCCGCTCTCGGGCTCGCCGCAGGCCTGCTCGCCGGGCTGGTCCCCGCCTCCGCGCAGGCCGCCGACACCGACCTGACGGCCGGCCACGGCGGCGGCTGGACCGCCAAGATCCGCCGGACCGAGTTCGGCGTCCCGCACGTCGTCGCCCAGGACTTCGGCGGCCTCGGGTACGGCTACGGCTACGCGTTCGCGCAGGACAACCTCTGCGAACTCGCCGACCAGGTGGTCACCGTGCGCGGCGAGCGCTCGCGCTGGTACGGCCCGGACGGCCGGGCCGTGGGCGGTCTGAGCAACCTGGAGAGCGACACCTACCAGCAGGGCCTGCTGCGCTCCGGGACGGTGCAGCGGCTGCTGGCCGAGCCCGCGCCGCTCGGTCCGACCGGCGAGGCCCGGCAGTTGGTCGACGGGTACGTGGCGGGGTTCAACCGGTACCTGCACGACACCGGCGTCAACCGCCTCCCGGACCCGTCCTGCCGGGGGAAGGGCTGGGTCGGGCCGATCGCCGCCGACGACCTCTGGAACATCCTCTACGACGTCAACACCCTTGCGGGCACGGCGAAGCACCAGGCCGCCACCGCCGTCCCGGGGGCCGGGGCGCCCTTCCCCGCCGCGGCCGTCGCCGTCGATGCGCCGGCCCTGCTGCCCCGCGCGGCCGACCGTCCCGACACCGGCAGCAACGCGTGGGCGATCGGACGGGACGCCGACCGCGACGGCAACGGCCTGCTGCTGGCCAACCCGCACCTGCCGTGGGTCGGCTCGGAGCGGTTCTACCAGGCCCAGTTGACCATCCCGGGCGTCCTGGACGTCGCCGGCGCCGGCCTCTACGGCATCCCGTTCGTGCAGATCGGCCACACCGACGGCCTCGCCTGGAGCCACACCACCAGCTACGCCGACCATGCGAGCATCTACCGGCTCACCCTGGTGCCGGGCGACCCGACCGCGTACCTGGTGGACGGCAAGGTCGAGCGGATGACCGCGACCACCGTCCCGGTCACCGTCCGGGCCGCCGACGGCGCCCTCTCCACCGTCCAACGGACCCTGTACCGCTCCCGACAGGGCTACGTGCTGGCCGACGGCTGGACGGACGAGCAGGCGTACACCCTGCTGGACGCCAACGCCGACAATCTCCGCTCGCTCAACGAGTGGCTGGCGATCGGCCGTTCGCACAACCTCGACCAGTTGCGCCAGGCCCAGCGCACCTACCAGGGCGCGCCGTGGGTGTACACCACGGCCGTCGACTCCACCGGGGCCGTGTACTTCACCGACTCCTCCGCCGTCCCGCACCTGCCCGACGCCCAGCGGTCGCACTGTCTGGTGCCCAGCCCGCTGCCCGGCGTGCTGGACGGGTCGACCACCGCCTGCGACCCGGGCAGCGACCCGGACGCCCGGGTGCCCGGCGTGTTCGGCCCGGCCGCCCACCCGCAGCTGAACCGCACCGACTACGTGGCCAACTCCAACAACGGCCCCTACCTGACCAACGCGGACGCGCCGATCACCGGCCTGCCCGCCGTCTACAACGGCGACCCGGAGCTCGCCTCGCGGCCCCAGCTGGGCCTGCGGATGATCGCCGACCGCCGGGCCGGCTCCGACGGCCTCGGCGCACCCGGCTTCACCCTCGGCTCGCTCCAGGCGACCATGTTCGGCAACCGCGTGCAGAGCGCCGAACTGGACCGCGACGACGCCGTCGCGCTGTGCCGCGCCCACCCGGCGATCACGGCGTCCGACGGCGCCCGGGTCGACGTGCGCGCCGCGTGCGACGTGCTCGCGGCCTGGAACACCCGGGGCGACGCCGACAGCCGGGGCACCGTCCTGTGGCAGGCGTACCGCGACGCGCTGGCGGCCACCGGCAGCACCGCCTGGCAGACGACCCCGTACGACCCGGCCCAGCCGCTGACCACCCCGCGCGGCATCGCCGCCGACAACGCCGACGCGCAGCGCGCGCTCGCCGACGCCGTCCGCGGCCTGGCGGCCCGCGGGCTGCCGGTGAACGCCGCGATCGGTGACGTCCAGCGCTGGGCGGGCATCCCGCTGCACGGCTGCGACGGCCGGATCGGCTGCTTCAACGTGCTGACGGCCGGGCCGACTTCGGGCGCGGGCGGCGGCACCTACCCGGCGGCCGGCGCGGCCCTGCCGCACGGCTCCAGCTTCGTGATGGCCACCGAGCTGACCCGGCAGGGCCCGCGCACCCGGACGCTGCTCACCTACGGGGAGTCCGCCGACCCGACCTCGCCGCACTTCACCGACCAGACCCGCCGCTACGCCGCCAAGCAGTGGGTCACCGAGCGCTTCACCGAGGCCGAGATCCGCTCCGCCCCGGGCCTGACCGTCACCACCCTGCACCGCTGACCGACCGCCGGACCCACGGTCTGACGGACCGTCCGACACACCCTCGCCCGTAGCAGACCGGGCCGCCGTCGTTCGCTCCGAACGGCGGCGGCCCCCTGCGGGCCGTCGACCGGCCGCCGGACAGGAAACGCCATCAGCAGCGGCCAAGAGACCGGCCTCGGCCGGGGCGGCATCGCACCTCACCGGCCGACGGGCACTCCGGCAGACCTCGCCCGGCAGATCGACCGGGCCGCGACGGCCGCCTTCGACCACGGCGTTGTCCACACGATGGGCCCGACCCTGGCCCTCCCCATCGCCGTGATCGCGCTCGGCGGAGGAACCTGCCACGCTCGACGCCTCGGCGGCGACGCCCGGAAGTTCCTGAGCGGCCGCCGACCTGCCGAGCTCGACCGCCAGGCGGCGCGGTGCACCGGAATCCTGGCCCTGATCGACGAACTTCCCTCGCAGCACGCCCTGTTGTACCGACGAGCCGCTGGCGGGAGCCATTCCGGACAGCTAGTATCCCGAATATGCGGACGAGCGAAGGCGTCGAGTGGGGCCTGCACTGCTGCCTCACCCTGGTGTGGCTGGGCGAGACCGATCCGGTGCCCTCGGCCCGACTGGCGGCGATGTTCGAGCTCTCGCCGACCTACCTCAACAAGGTCCTCCAACGTCTCACCCGAGCAGGCCTGTTGACCTCCACCCCGGGCCCGCGCGGCGGCGTCCGGCTGGCCCGCGACCCCGAACGAATCACCATGATGGACGTGGTGACGGCCGTCGAGGGCGCCGACCCGCTCTTCGCCTGCGCCGAGATCCGCCGGCAGGGCGCCTCCGCCGACGGCGCCCACCCCCGTGAATTCGCCCGCCCCTGCGGCATCGCCGCCGCCATGCGGCGCGCCGAACTCGCCTGGCGCCGCGAACTCGCCGCCCGCACGATCGCCGACCTCGCCCGGGACGCCGCAGTCACCACCGTCACGCGCGTCCGCAACAACTACGCCCGGCTCGCCTCCACCGCCTGAGAGGCGCACCACCGGGAGCATGGACGGCTGCGCGAAGGAAGACGCGCCTGCTTTCCGCGCCTGTTTTCCGCGCCTGTTTTCGCACGCCCAATTCAGGACATCTAACATCCCGAATAGCCGGAGCCCACCATGGCCAGCACCGTCAAACCCCCGCCCCCGCGCACCGCCACCCCGGACGGAGCCACTCTTCGACCCGCCGCCGTACTCGCGCTGGGCACCTTCGCCGTCGGCACCGACGCTTTCGTCACCGCCGGTTTCCTGCCCGCCATGGCCGCCGCGCTGCACGTCTCGACCGCCGCCGCCGGGCAGTCCGTCGGCCTGTTCGCCGCCGTGTACGCCCTCGCCTCGCCGCTGCTCGCCGTCGCCACCGCCCGCCTGCCCCGCCGAACGCTCCTGTTGGGGGCGCTCCTGCTGCTCGCCGCCGCCAACGCCCTGTCCGCGCTGGCCCCGAGCTACGGCGTCCTGCTCGGCGGCCGCGTCCTCGCGGCACTCGCGGCTGCCGCGTTCACCCCGACCGCCGGCGCGACGGCCGCCGGGCTGGCGCGAGCCGAGTCGCGGGGGCGGGCGCTGGCCGTGGTGATCGGCGGGCTGACGGTGGCCACCGCACTCGGGGTGCCGCTCGGACGGGTGGCCGCCGTCGGGCTGGGGTGGCGGGCGGCGCTGGGCGCGGTCGCGGCGCTGTCCGTACTGGGCGCGCTCGCCGTCGGCCTGACGCTCCCTCAACTCCCGGGCGCGGAGCCGGTTCCGCTGCGGTCGAGGCTGGCCGCCCTGCGCCGCCCGGGCGTACTCGCGGTACTGCCGCTGACGGTGCTCGGGATGGCGGCGTGCTACGTGCCGTACTCGTACAGCGTGCCGGTGCTCGCGGCGGTCGGAGTGTCGGGGCGGGTCGCGGTGCCGGTCGCGCTGGTGCTGTACGGGGCGGGCGCGGTGGCGGGCAACCTGCTGGCGGGGCGTTGGACGGACCGGGTGGGCCCGGTGCGGGTGCTGACGGTGGGCTACGCGGCGATGGCGGTGACGTTCGCGGCGCTGACCGCCCTCGCGGCGGAGCACGAGCGCCTGCGCAGTGCCGTCGCGGTGGGCGTGCTGGCGTTCCTGTGGGGCGCGAGCAGCTGGTGCCAGAGCCCGGCGCAGCAGCACCGGCTGCTTGCCGCCGCGCCGGAGCAGGCTTCGCTGGTGGTGTCGTTGAACTCGTCGGCGATCTACCTGGGCATCGGCGCGGGCACCGTGCTGGGCGGGTTGGCGCTGCCGTCGGGTGCGACGGCGGTGTTCGCGTCCGCGGCGGTGCTGGCGTGCGGCGCGGCGGGGCTCCTCCGAGTGACTGCGGTTCGGCGGGGCTCCTCCGGGTGAGCGCGGTTCGACGCCGTGCCGGAACTACATCCACATGAACGGCTGGCCGCCGATCGCGGCGGCGGACCGGGCGCTGGTGGCCAGCAGCTCGTCCGGGGCGTCACCGGGACGCTGATCGGCGTAGCGGGACACGATGAGGGTGATGTAGTGGCTGACCAGCTCGACCCGGGTCGCGGCCATCGGCCGGACGCCGGCCGCAGGGGCGACCAGCCCGTCGGGGAAGGTGAATTCGAACTCCGCCGCGTGGTCGTGGACCGCCTGAAGGGCCCGGGCGGCGGCGCCCGCGTCGGCGAAACGGAGCACGGTGACGCTGCTGATCACGGGCTGGTCGCTGCGGGTGAGGGCGACGCCCAGCCAGCCCTGGCAGTCGAGCTTGTCCAACAGGTTGTGCGTCTTGTCGTTCTGGACGCCCTGGCAGTCGGTACCGTCCCGGGCGGCGGTCCGGTGGGCCTTGAACTGGTCGGACTCGTAGCTGCGTTGACCGGGGAAGTACCGTTCGGCACCGAAGGACTGAGCCTCCGTCAGTGGTTTGGCGACCTGTCCGGGCGCGGCAGTCACGGTGGCGGGCAGCGTGCTGGTGGGGCCGAGTCCGGGCAGGATGTCGCCGGGGTGCGGCGTGGACACCACCCAGGCACCGCCGGCGGCCAGCACCGCGACGACGCTCCACATGACGGCCAGGCGTCTGCGCTCGCCGACGGCCCGATGCCTGGTCACCGGCAGGTCCTCGGCGGCGCCTGTTGGCGCGTCCCCCTGGATGGTCATGGCGCCGATTCTAAGCAGGTCATCCGTCAATCCCACCTTCGGGTCGGACGTACCGGAAGCACCCTTGCCACCGGCCGCATGCACCGCACATTCGACTTGTCAGCAGATAGGCGGTTATGTCCAACTTGCGGACGGCGGCCGGACACTGGACGGGCGTCAGAAGCTCACCCGCACCGCGTCCGGTTTCGCGAACGGCATCATCTCCCAGCCCACCGGCCAGCCCCGCTCGTCACACCCCGCCACGGCCTCCGCCTCGATCAGCCGAGGGATCCGCCGCATCCACCAGCGGCCGCCGCCGGGCCCGGGCCACGGAATCGTGGCGGCACGGAACCGCTCGTCCAGCCGGCGGAGCTCCGGCTCCCACGCCTCCCTGACCGGAACGGCCAGCTGCGGCCACTCCGCCGCCAGCGCCGTACGGCACCCGAGGTCGTTGCTGAACTCCGGCCAGGACCACGAGCACCCCTCCTCGGCCTCCTCCACCTGCTGCTGCCATCGCGTCATCAACGCGCTGATCGCACCGGGCGACCCGCCGTCCCGCCGACCGGGACCGGCCAGTACCACCTCACCGACTCTCCGGCCCACGGACTCACCGGCCGAGGCCCGGCACCCACACCAGGCGCAGGACGTCGATGGTGCGCTCGTCCGGGTTGACGAACAGTTCGGCGGTGACGGACGGGGCCAGCACCGCGCTGCGCAGGTCGCCCCACTCGTCGACGGCGGAGCCGGCCCGGTCGTCGAGCGTCACCAGCGCGGCGGTGACCAGGGCGAACAGCAGGTCGTCCGCTTTGGAGATCTCGACCATCGCTTGGGCGGGCTGGTCCTGGAGCCAGACCCGCCATCCCTTCACGCGACAGCCCCGACCGACCGGCCGGCGGTGAGCACGGGGCCGACGGCCGCCCGGAACCCGGACCGGTCGCTGCCGTACGCCGCGGACATCGCCCGCAGCCACCACGACGTGATCACGGCCTCCCGGTCCTGCGGATCCTCGACCGGCCCCAACTCGGCGTAGAACCGCGCCCGTTCGTCATACGTGAGCGCGTGCTCGATGCCGTTGATGCTCCGCGGCACCCGCAGCGTGCCGGACTCCGCCATTGCCGTCATGCTTTGCCCTCCCGTCCCGATGCCTCCGACCGTACCTGCGCCCGCGCGATCCGTCTGCCACCTTTCCCCAACAACTCCCCTGCTCCGGCCGCCGACGGGCCCGTCCCGCACACACCTTCCCGATTTCCCGCGACACCACTCGCCGGTGAACGCCCCGGGCCGTCCGGTTCTCCTACGATGGGGGCCGCCAATGGTCCGGGAGACAGGGGCTGGCCGCAATGACGGGCGACACCACCGGAATTGATCCGTCGAAGCCGAGCATCGCTCGCATCTACGACTATCTGCTCGGCGGTTCGGACAACTACCCCGCCGACCGCGAGATCGGCGACTTCTTCCGCCATGACCTGCCCGGCTCGGTGACGGTTCCGATCGAGAACCGCAGGGCCCTGATGCGCGCCGTGCGTGCGATGACCCAGCACGGCATCCGCCAGTTCGTCGACATGGGCAGCGGCCTGCCCACCGCCGACAACGTGCACCAGGTGGCCCAACGGCACCGCACCGACGCCCGCGTGGCCTACGTCGACAACGACCCGACCGTCCTGGCACACGGCCGCGCCCTGCTGGCCGCCGACGAACGCACCACGCTGATCCGGGCGGACGTACGCGAACCGGAGAGCATTTACCGCCACCCCGACGTAACACATCTGATCGACTTCGACCAGCCGGTGGGCATCGTCTTCAGCGCCGTTCTGCACCACCTCACCGACGCCGAACACCCCGCAGACCTGGTCCGCTGGTGGACCGAGCGAGTGCCGTCGGACAGCCTGGTCTACCTCTCGCACTTCCGCTCCGCCGACAACGAACAGACCCGGATCGCCGAACAGAAGCTCCAAGACGCCTTCGGCCGCGGCCGCTGGCGCACCGACCAGGAGATCACCGCCCTGTTCGGCGACCTGGAACTGCTCTCCCCCGGCCTGGTGAACTGCCCACTGTGGCGGCCGGATCCCGCCCCGGCCGCCGACGCCCGGGCCGAACAGGGTGAACGAGGCGAACGGGGTGAACGGGGCGAACTGACGGTCTGGGAGCAGATGATCTCCTGCGCCCTCGCCCGCAAGCCGTAACCGGCTCGCCCGGCGTGTCACGGCCGTCCAGGTCGGGCGCCTCGTCGTCCTCCGGGTCGGAGAGCATCACGGCGGCACGGCAGTGGCGACCCGCCCCGGCCGCCGTCGGCTTTCCCGGCCGGGGCCCCGGGCCTGACGGAAGGCCCGGCGGTGCGGTCCTGCGGCGGCCGTCGCGCCGGGCAACCTCGCCGGCCGTCCGATTCGACGTCCGCCACCGCGTGTGACGCATGTCTCGTCGGGGTTTGCAGGCCGGTTAATACCGTCAGATGGTGCGTAAAGCGGCAGGTCAGGGGGTGTTGTGACTACTCGCACACGCTCCGGGCGATCTTCTGGCGGGTTCCCTCTGGCGGACGGCGGTGCCGCCCGGGCAGGATCGGGCCATGGATCTCCTCGACACGCTGACCGACAAGGGCCTTCGCCGGGAACTGCCCACCCGCGAGGAGGCGCTGGCCGTACTGGCCACCACGGATGACGAGCTGCTGGATGTGGTCGCCGCAGCGGGGCGGGTGCGCCGCCAGTGGTTCGGGCGACGGGTGAAGCTCAACTACCTGGTGAATCTGAAGAGCGGGCTGTGCCCGGAGGACTGCTCGTACTGTTCGCAGCGCCTCGGATCGAAGGCGGAAATCCTCAAGTACACCTGGCTGAAGCCGGAACAGGCTGCCGAGGCCGCGGCCGCGGGTGTCGCCGGCGGGGCCAAGCGCGTGTGCCTGGTGGCCAGCGGGCGCGGGCCGACGGACCGGGACATCGACCGGGTCGCGGACACCATCGCCGCCATCAAGGGCGCGGACGAGCAGGTCGAGGTGTGCGCCTGCCTGGGCCTGCTGTCGGACAATCAGGCCGAGCGGCTGAAGGCGGCCGGCGCCGACGCGTACAACCACAACCTGAACACCTCCGAGGGCACCTACGGCGACATCACCACCACCCACACCTACGCGGACCGGGTGGACACCGTCACGAAGGCGCACGGCGCGGGCCTGTCCGCCTGCTCGGGCCTGATCGCGGGCATGGGCGAGAGTGACGAGGACCTGGTCGACGTGGTCTTCGCGCTGCGCGAGCTGGACCCGGACTCGGTGCCGGTGAACTTCCTGATCCCGTTCGAGGGCACCCCGCTCGCGGAGGAGTGGAACCTGACGCCTCAGCGCTGCCTGCGGATCCTCGCGATGGTCCGGTTCGTCTGCCCGGACATCGAGGTGCGGATCGCCGGTGGCCGCGAGGTGCACCTGCGGTCGATGCAGCCGCTGGGCCTGCACATCGCCAACTCGATCTTCCTCGGCGACTACCTGACCAGCGAGGGCCAGGCCGGACAGGCCGACCTCGACATGATCAAGGACGCCGGCTTCGAGGTGGAGGGCACCGAGCAGACCACCCTGCCCCGCCACCGCGCGGCGGCGGCCGGCGGCTGCGGCGGCGAATCGGCCTGCGGCAGCGGCGCGTCGGCCTGCGGCGACCACAGCGAGGACGCCGGTTGCGGGACGGGCGCCTGCGGCCCGTGCGGCGGCCACCGGGCCGAGGCGGACGAGGCGGGTGCGGACGAGGCGAGCGCGGACGCGGACGAGGCGCGCACCGACCTGGTGCGGGTCCGCCGCCGTGGCGCGGGCACCGAACTGGCGCCGAACGCGTGAGGGACGCACAGCAGTTGCTCGACCTGGACCGGGCGCACGTCTGGCATCCGTACGGTCCGATGCCGGGGACGGTCCAGCCGTTCGTGGTGGAGTCGGCCGCAGGCGTGCGCCTGCGGCTGGCCGAGCCGGTGGGCGGGCACGAGGAGCTGATCGACGGGATGTCGTCCTGGTGGGCGGCGATCCACGGCTACCGGCACCCGGAGCTGGACGCGGCGGTCCGCGACCAGCTGGGCCGGATGAGCCACGTCATGTTCGGCGGCCTGACACACCGTCCGGCGGTCGAACTCGCCGTCAAACTGGTGGAGTTGACGCCCGAGCCGTTGCAGCACGTGTTCCTCGCCGACTCCGGTTCGGTGGCGGTCGAAGTGGCACTGAAGATGTGCCTGCAGTACTGGCAGTCGCTCGGGCGGCCGGAGAAGCGTCGGGTGCTGACCTGGCGCGGCGGCTACCACGGCGACACCTTCCACCCCATGTCGGTGTGCGACCCCGAGGGCGGGATGCACCACCTGTGGGGCGGGGTGCTGCCCCGTCAGCTGTTCGCCGCCGAGCCGCCCGCCGGGTACCACACCGAGGCCGACCCGGAGTACCTGGCGCACCTGGCCGACCAGATCGAACGCCACGCCGGCGAGCTGGCCGCCGTGATCGTCGAGCCGGTGGTGCAGGGCGCGGGCGGAATGCGCTTTCACTCCCCCGCCTATCTGACCGCACTGCGGGAGCTGTGCGACGCGCACGACGTCCTGCTGGTCTTCGACGAGATCGCCACCGGCTTCGGCCGCACCGGCGAACTGTTCGCCGCCGACCACGCGGGCGTCTCCCCGGACGTGATGTGCCTCGGGAAGGCGCTGACCGGCGGCTACATGACGCTGGCCGCGACCCTGTGCACGAGCAGGGTCGCGGAGGGCATCTCGCGCGGCGAGGTCCCGGTGCTGGCGCACGGCCCGACGTTCATGGGCAACCCGCTCGCCACCGCCGCCGCCAACGCCTCGATCGACCTGCTGCTGCGTCAGGACTGGCGCACCGAGGTCAAGCGCATCGAGTCGGCACTGCGCGGCGCGCTCGCCCCGTGCGCCGGGCAGCCCGGGGTGCGGGACGTCCGGGTGCTGGGCGCGATCGGCGTGGTCCAGTTGGACGCGCCGGTCGACATGGCGGCGGCGACCGCGGCCGCCGCCGAACAGGGCGTGTGGCTGCGCCCGTTCCGCGACCTGATCTACACCATGCCGCCGTTCGTCACCGGGGACGCGGACGTGGCCGCGATCGGCCGCGGCATCGCTGCCGCCGCTGCCGCGTCCCACGCCGCCGACGCCGCGCACAGCACGCCTGGTACGCACGGCAGCTGAACCACCGCTCCACCGTTCTGAGGAAGCACCATGTCGCCCGTTCTGTTCGTCACCGGCACCGGCACCGAGGTCGGCAAGACCGTCACCACCGCGGCCCTCGCCGCGCTCCGCACCGATCCGGTGGCGGTGCTCAAACCCGGCCAGACCGGGCTGGCGCCGGGCGAGCCGGGGGACGTGGACGAGGTGGCCCGGCTGGCCGGGTCGCTGGTGCACGGTGTCGAACTGGCCCGCTACCCGGAGCCGTTGGCGCCCGACACGGCCGCCCGCCGCTCCGGTCTGCCGACCCTGGCGCCGGACGACGTGGCGAAGGCCGTGGCCGACCTCGCGGACCGCTTCGGGGCGGTGCTGGTGGAGGGCGCGGGCGGCCTGCTGGTCCGCTACGACGAGCAGGGCCGAACGCTGGCCGACCTCGCCGCCGCCTGCGAACTCGCGGGCGTTCCGGTCGAGTTCCTGCTGGTCGCGGCGGCCGGCCTGGGCACCCTCAACACGACGGCGCTGACCGCGGAGGCGCTGCGCCACCGGGGCCTGGCACTGCGCGGAGTGGTGGTCGGCAGCTGGCCGACCGACCCGGACCTCGCGGCCCGCTGCAACCTCGCCGACCTGCCCTCCGCCGCCGGCGCCCCGCTGCTGGGCGCGCTGCCGACGGGCGCGGCAGCCGCTCAATCCCCGGCCGCCTTCCGCGAGTTGGCCGCATCCTCACTCGCCCCGGCACTGGGCGGCCACTGGGACGCCGAGGCCTTCGCGACGGCGCACCACCCGGGCTGAGCAGACGGCGGGACCCGCGTTCGGGTCCCGCCGTTTTCTGCTGCTACCCGTCAACTCCCCTGCCACTTCCCACCCGCCCGCGCCTGCCCGTCTGCTCCGGCCCGCCTGTTCCTGCCCGTCAGCCTGCGGGAGCCGGGGGCGGGCAGCCGGGTGACCAGCAGTCCGCCCTGCTGCGAGGCGATGGTGTACCTGTCGCTGACGGCGCCGACAGCAGCAGGGGTGACAACCGTTCAGAGTCCAACACCCACCCGAGTGCTTACGCCCTGTCAGCTCCCGTCCGACCCTCTCCCCCGTCGCCGATCACCCGGGCCACCAACTCGTCGACCAGCGCGGCGCGCTGCTCGGGTGTGAACAGCTCGGGCAGGGCGAGGCGTTCCAGGATCAGCCAGTTCAGGCCCAGGTAGAGCAGTTGGACCGCGGTGGCGTCGCCCGGCAGGCCACTGGCCAGGTGGTAGTCGATGTTGAAGCGCAGGTCCGCGCCGATCCGCCGGGTGACCGCCTCGCGCAGCTCGGGGCGGCGCAGCGCGGCCAGTCGCAGCTCCAGCAGGGCGAGGAAGCCGGTCGGGAAGTCGGCGATCCGGTCGACGAGTTGGTGCATCAGCTCGGCGACCCGGGCGGTGTCGCGCGGCCCGGCCAGGCCCTGCGCGAGGGCCTCGGGATTGTCGCCGAGGCGCTCGTAGACCCGCTCGGCGCACTGGGCGAGCAGGGCGTCGCGGTTGGCGAAGTAGTTGGAGGCGGTGCCGGCCGGGACGGCGGCGCGCTGGTCGACGGCGCGGAAGGTGAGGCCGCGGGCGCCTTCCTCGGCGAGGACCTCGATCGCGGCGTCGAGCAGGGCCGCGCGTCGTTCGGGGTTGCTTCTGGCCATGCTCTTGTCACCACTCCACTCGTAGTGCTACGGTCCTACCACTCCAAGCAGAGTACTACAGACAGAGTGGTACTTGCTTCTTCGAGAGGCTCTGGATGCGAAAGCTCGTGTACTACGTCGCCGTCTCCATCGACGGTTTCATTGCCGGCCCGTCCGGCGAGTTCGACTTCTACCCCCAGCCGGACGACATGGTGGAGTACCTCCGGTTCGAGTTCCCCGAGACGATGCCGAGCCATGTCCGGCCCCACATCGGCCTCGACGGGGTGCCCAACAAGCGCTTCGACACCATACTGATGGGCCTCGGCACCTACCGCCCCGGCCTGGACATCGGCGTCACCAGCCCGTACGCCCACCTCAAGCAGTACGTGATCTCCTCCACCCTCCCCGAGCCCACCGACCCGGCGGTCACCGTGGTCCGCGCCGACCCGCTGGGCCTGGTACGGGAGTTGAAGCAACAGCCCGGCGACGGCGACATCTGGCTGTGCGGCGGCGCCCGACTCGCGGGCGAGCTGCTCCCGGAGATCGACGAACTGATCTGGAAGCGCTACCCCGTGGTGGCCGGCGCCGGCCTCCCCGCCTTCGCCGGCGAGTTCCGACCGCGCCCGTTCACCCCGGTCGAGACGCTGACATTCAGCAACGGCGGCACCGTCACCACCTACCTCCCGGCCGAGTAGCCCTGCATAGCGCAGGCCGACACTCGCCACCGGCGTCGCGGGGCCCGGCGGCCCCGGACCCGGACCCGGACGGGATCGAGTTCGTCGTCGGCTGTCCGCGCGAGCCGGCCCACTACATCGACCAGTGCGTCGAGGGTTCGTTCTACGATCACCCGTCGCAGGACGCCCACCGCCGGTACCTCGCCGCCCTGCCCAGGCCCGTCCGGTCCCGTGGCCTGGGCTACCTCGCCTCCCGCAACCTCGCCGTCGAACTCGCCTGCCACGCTGCGCTCCGCACCCTCACCGCCATCGAGGGCCTGCTCGACACGCCGGCCGGTCAGGGCCTGGTCGCGCGCTGCGAGGACTTCGGTGCGGAGTTGGTCGAGACGCTGAAGTGGCTTGCGAAAAACGGTCATTGACGGACAGTCATTTCACCAGGGAGGGTGGCGAGTTCGGCCGGGGTGAGGACGAGGTCCGCTGCGGCGGCGGAGTCGCGGATGGAGGCGGGGCGGCGGGCGCCGGGGATCGGGACGGCGGTCGGGGAATGCGCCAAGTGCCAGGCGAGGCAGATCTGTTGGGCGCTGACTCCGTGTGCTGCGGCCAGCGTGTGGAAGGGCGTGGCGGTCGGTGGGGTGGGGGCGTCCGGGTCGTCGACGGCGCTGCGGGAGATGCCGCCGAGCGGGCTCCAGGGGAGGAAGGCCAGGCCGAGGTCACCGCACAGGTCGAGGGTGTCGCGGGTGTCCTGGTGGGCGGGTGAGAAGCGGTTCTGCACCGAGACCAGCAGGTCGCCGAGGATCTCGCGGGCGGCGAGGATCTGCGCGCAGTCCACGTTGGAGAGGCCGGCCGCCCGGATCGTGCCCGCGTCGGCGAGGTCGCGCAGCGCTCCGACCGAGTCGGCGAACGGCACGTCGGGGTCGGGCTTGTGCAACTGGTAGAGGCCGATCGCCTCGACGCCGAGGCGGGCCGCCGAGGCCTCTGCGGCGCGGCGCAGGTGGCGCGGGTCGCCGTTGACCGTCCACGAGCCGTCGCCGGGCCGGCCCCGGCCGCCCTTGCTCGCCACCAGCACGTGGTCCGTGCCGCCGCCGTACGTCGCCAGGGCGCGGGCGATCAGCCGTTCGTTGTGGCCGACTTCGTCGGCGTGCCAGTGGTAGCTGTCGGCGGTGTCGATCAGCCGCACGCCGGCGTCGAGGGCGGCGTGCAGGGTGGCGATCGCCTGCGTCTCGTCGGGGCGGCCCTCGACGGACAGCGGCATCGCGCCGAGTCCGATCGCGCCGACGGGGACGCCTCCGACGGTGCGGGGGCTGCGCTGCTCGTTCACGTCTGTCCCGGTTCCTCTCCGGTCCGTGGACCGCTGTTGATCGTTCTCGGTGAGCAGCCTGCCGGGCTCCGGACATCAGCGGTAGTGTCGACCTGAATGCTCTGTATCAAGGAGAACTGTTGATCGACGTTCAACGGCTGGCCGTCCTGCGCGAGGTGGCCCGCCGGGGCAGCTTCAACCAGGCCGCCGCGGCACTGCACTGCACGGCCTCGGCGGTCTCCCAGCAGGTCGCCGCGCTGGAGCGCAGCCTGGGCGCGCCCGTGGTCGAACGGTCCACCCGGGGTGTGACGTTGACGGAGACCGGGCGGGTGCTGGTCGAGGCGGCGGACTCGATCGCGGCCGAACTCGCCGACACCGAGCAGCGGATCACCCGGCTGACGGCCGCCCGCACGGCGTTCACCGTGGCGACCTTCGCCAGTGGCGGGCGGCGGCTGCTGCCGGGCGCGTTGGCCGGGTTCGTCACCGATCATCCGGAGGTGGAGCTGACCATCCTGGAGGCCGAGCCGGAGGACAGCCTGCCCGCCGTCCGCGAGGGCCGCGCCGATCTCGCGCTGGCCTACCACCTGGACGGCCCGCCGCCGGCCCGCACCGGCGACCGGTCCGGCCTGGACTGGACGCCACTCGCCGAGGACCCGCTGCGGGTGGTCCTCCCCCGCCGCCACCCGCTCGCGCGGGACGCCCGTCCGGCGGCCCTGCACCTGGCCGAACTCGCCGATCAGCGCTGGATCCTGGGCTGCCGCAAGTCTGCGGGGCAGCTGGCCCGGTTCGCCGCGCTGGCCGGGGTGGACCTGCGGATCTCCTGCACCGCGACGGACTACGAGTTCGCCCAGTCCCTGGTCCGGTCGGGAGTCGGCATCGCCCTGATCCCGCAGATCGGGCTCGCCGACCACCCCGAGCTGGTCTCCGTCCCGCTGGCCGAACCCGCCCCGCGCCGCCACCTCGGCCTCGCCCTCTCCCGCCGCCGCCGCGGCGAGCGGGCCCGCCTCGCCGAGGACCTGGCCGCCCGGCTCACCGCCGAGGCCCGCGCCCTCCCCCGCTGACGCCGAACGGGCGGCACTCCGTCACCACCGGCCCCGCCCGCCCGTTGAACGTCCGTCAGCCCGTCACGCCCCGGAGGACCTCACCATGCGCACCGCCCTCACCACCCTCGCCGCCCTCCTCCTCGCGGCCACCCCGACCGCCGCCGCCACCGACACCCCGGCCCCCGCCCCGACGCCGACCGTCAACCAGGGCTACAGCGTCCCGGTCGGCGCCATCACCGACCTGGGCGCACTGCCGATGCTCGGCGGACTGGGCTACGACTTCGCCCACCTGATCGGCCAGTAGCGCACCTGGCGTGGATGCGCCGGGCCGATCGGGTGCCGTGATCACTTCCGAGCGCGGGGCCACGAGGGACGCGGTGGACCAGGCGCTGTTCGGCCTGAACGCGGTGTCGGCGGTGGCACCACTCGGGCGGCGCCGCCCAGCCGATTGGAGCGGAGCGGCGCGATCGGCCATGCGTCCACCACCCGGCTCGGCAGGCGCCTCGTCGACTACGCCACCCGCCGACCTCAAAACCCGTCAATATCTGCCATATTGACGATTGATCAGGTCAACGGCCGGGTCCAGCGGCGCCAACTGTCCTCGCGCCCGTACCCGGCCGCATGCCAGGCCGACTGCCCGAGTTCGTTGTTCTCCAGCACCATCGCGTCGGCCCGGCGCCCGCCGAGCTCCTCGAAGCGGGCGTGCGCGGCGGCGAGCAGTGCGCCGCCGATGCCCCGGCGGCGCGCCGACGGGTGGACGGCGAGCCGGTACAGGTGGCAGCGCCAGCCGTCCCAGCCGGCTATCACGGTGCCCAGGATCGCGCCGTCCCGCTCGGCGAGGATCAGCGCGTGCGGGTCGCGGTCCAACAGCCGTGCCACGCCCGCCCGGTCGTCGCTGATGCTGGTGCCCTCGGCGGACTGCGCCCAGAACGCCAGCACCGCGTCGATGTCGTCGGGTACCGCGGCCCGGAGTTCGTATTCGTTCATGCGCCCGTTGTCTATCAGCGGGAACGCCCTCGGCACCAACCATTTACGGCCCCGCCCTTGACGGCACGACCCCCGCCCCAGCAGGGTGTGGGCCACTCCCTCGCACCGCTTCCCGTCCCGACTCCCCCGGAGATGGCATGCGTGCACCCAGAACCCCCCACCGTCACCGCCTCGACGGCCTGCCGATCGGCCTCGCGGCCGGCGTGCTCGCCCTCGCTGCGGCGGCTCTCGGCTCTCCTGCGGCGGCGGCGCTGCCGACCGTCGACGTGGTCGACAACGGCCACTTCAACCAGGGCAACCGGATGGTGGCCTGGAACTGCGAGAGCGGCCTGGTCCTGCCGCCGTCGGACGCGTTCGGCGAGTTGGCCGGCTACCCGACCGACGTCAGTTTCGCGGGCTGCACCCAGACCGTCACCGTCGAGCCGAACTCCACCTACCGGCTCAGCGCCCGCGTCAAGGGGCCGTACGTGTTCGCGGGCGTCACCGGCTCCGGGACGGCGGACGTCGCCCTCTGGTCGAACGAGACCGACTGGAACACGCTGAACGGGACGGTCACCACCGGTCCGAACACCCGCACGCTGACGGTGTACTTCCACGGCTGGTACCAGCAAGGGCCGTACCGGATCAGCGCCTTCGAGCTGTGGGGCCCTGGGCAGCCGCAGGCCACCTGCAGCCCGATCCCGCTCGACAACACCCAGCCGCCGTCGGCCGACCCCTGCTACCTGACGCCGACCCCGAGGCCCAGCTGGACCCCCGCCCCGACCGAGACCTGACGGTACGTCAGGCACGCAGCGCCCACACCGTGGTGGTCTTCACCGCCGCGTCCTCCAGGTCGGCGGCAACCGGGACGACGTACTCGGCCAGCGCGGTGAAACGCTCGCGCGGCAGGTAGGCGCGGCCCGGGTCGCCGACCACCACGGTGGCGCCCCGAGCGGCGGCGCGCTCCAGGAACGGCAGGAAGCGTGCCGCCATCGCCCGCTCGTAGAACACGTCGCCGGCCAGCACCACCTGGCAGCCGCCGCCGTCACCGTCCAGCACGTCCGCCAGCTCCGCCGTCACCGACACGCCGTTGACGTCCGCGTTCACCGCGATCGCCGCCACCGCGTACGCGTCGATCTCCGCCGCCCGCACCCGCGACGCGCCGCTCAGCGCCGCCGCGATCCCGACCAGGCCGGAGCCCGCCGCCAGGTCCAGCACGCTGCGCCCCGCCACCAGTTCGGGCCGGTCCAGCACGTGCCGGGCCACCGCGACACCGCCCGCCCACGGGAACGCCCAGAACGGCGGCGGCAGGCCGATCTCGCCGCGCTCCCGCTCGGTGACCTCCCACAGCGCGATCGCGTCCTGCGCCATGTGCAACCGCACCTCGGGCACGAACGGCACCGGCCCGGGCCGGGTGTGGGCGCGCACGAACTCCGCATCGACGGACCCGGTCTGACGGTCCGCAGTACCCGCCCTCACGGCGGTGTCGTTCCCCATGGCGCACAGCCTAGGGCCAGTGATCACCGCCACCGCACCGCCGCCGTACCGCCCGACGGGCACCGGGTGCTCACACCGCACGTACCGTTTCGATACCGAAGCCGGGATGAGCTGCGGAAACGCTCGCTCCGCGAAGGACGCCCGAGTACGATCCGGGCAGACGCCCCGGTTCACGGCACACGGTAGTGCCAGGCCACGGGCGGCGGCTCGCGCGGGGGCGCGCGCCCGGCACCACACGCCGACGCGCCGCAACCCGCATTTCACGGCACGCGCGCAGGGCAGTCGCGCGAAGCGGAAGGGCAGCGACTTGGCGGATCGTCTTACCGGTGGGGACTCCTCACTGCTGCGGCGGATCAACGCGGCGGTCACCCTGCGGTCGTTGCGTGACGGACAGGCCGTCACCCTCACCCAACTCGTGGGCGACACCGGCCTGTCCAGACCCACCGTCGAGGGCGTCATCGAAGGACTGCTGGAGTCCGGGCTGGTCGCCGAAGTGGAACACGTCCAGGAGTCCGGCCGTCAACGCGGCCGCCCGGCCCGGTGGTTCCGGTTCCGCGCCGAGGCCGGACACGTCCTCGGCATCGAAATCGGCGTCCACGACCTGCGGGTGGTCCTCGCCGACCTGGCCGGCGAGGTGGTCACCAGCTACGCCAAGCCCCTCGACGAGACGATGGAGGCCGAGGAGCGGCTCACCCAACTCCGCACCACCGTCGCCGAAGTGCTGCGCAAGGCCGGCGTCTCCCGCGACAGCCTGTGGGAGGTCGTCGTCGGCACCCCCGGCATCGTCGACCGCGAAGGCGTCGTCCGGCTCGGCACCGCGATGCCCGGCTGGACCGGCCTCGACCTCGGCGCCCGGCTGCGCCGCTCCTTCCGCTGCCCGGTGGTGATCGAGAACGACGCCAACCTCGCCGCCATTGCGGAACATTGGAAGGGCGCCGCCGTCGGCAAGGGCGACGTGGTGTTCGTGATGGCCGGCCTCAGCCCCGGTGCCGGCTCGCTGATCGGCGGCCGGCTGCACCGCGGCTTCGGCGGCGCGGCCGGCGAGATCGGCGCCCTCCACCTGCTCGGCCGCCAGGCCACCCCCGAACGCCTGCTCTCCACCACCGGCCAGCCCCTCGACCCACTGGACGAGGCCGCGGTGGCCCGGGTCCTGCGACTCGCCCGGGAGGGCGACCAGGTCGCCCAGGTCGCCATGGACCGCTTCCTCAGTCGCCTCGTCCACGACGTCACCGCGCTCGTCCTCGCCCTCGACCCCGAACTCGTCGTGGTCGGCGGCTGGGCGGCCGGCCTGGACGGCGTCCTGGAACCGCTGCGCGAACAGCTGGCCCGCTACACGCTGCGCGCGCCCGAGGTGGCACTCGCCGCACTCGGCTCCGAGGTCGTCGCGATGGGCGCGCTGCGGATCGCCCTCGACCACGTCGAGGAGCAGCTGTTCGCGGTGGACCCGCCGACGGCCGGGCGGTAGGGGCTTCGTCGCAGCAGACGGGGCCGGGCCCGGTCTGCCGGCCGTTGCGGCAGGCGGGGCCCGGCCTGCCGACCGTTGCGGCAGACGGGGCCCGGTCTGCCTGCTCGGCCTCGTCAGGGCAGGCAGATCAGTTCGTAGGCGCCGGCAAGCCGGTCGCGGGCGTGGGTGCGCATCCGGTGCGCGTAGCGGCGGTCGTTCTTGAGCGCGTCGTAGCCCCCGCCCGCGGCGCGGCCCAGGATCCCGGCCGTATCGGCGAGGTACGCGTCGAAGCCCGGGTACATCAGCATGGCGCACGGCAGGTCGTCGACGTCCAGCGCGAACACCGGGTACTCGCCGAGCTCGTCGCGCTCGCCGTTCGGCCCCAGCGCGAGGATGCGGCGCGAGTCGGAGCCGCCGGGCAGCAGGAAGCAGTCGCCGAAGCGCTCCGAGAACGGTTCGAAGCACGAGCCCCACGGCTCGCCGAACTCGGCCGCGGCGAGCTCGCCGAGCGTGCGCGGCGCGAGTCGGCCGTCCTCGTCGAACCAGCCGTGCCGCGCCAACATGCCGCCGTCGTACGCCAGCCAGGCCCGCAGGCTCGGCGGCAGCGGGTGTCCGCCCGGGAACGCGTCGACGCTGCGCGGCTGCGGCTCGCCCTCCACCCACGGCCCGGCGAACGGGTTGTGGTCGAGCACCGGCCGCGACGGGTCGACGGCCACGGCGGCGATCACCCGCTCGATCAGCGCGCTGCCGTGGTCCCTCCGGTTGCCCCTCGGGTCCTCGCTCCGACGGGTCGAACTCATCGCCGCGCCACCCCTGTTCACCGTTCTGCGGTCAGTGCGCAGCAGCGTACGGGACAGCGCCGACAGCCCGTCAGGAAGTCTCCCGACGGGCTGTTCCCGCCTGTGGCGGCTCGGTTCAGGACGCGGCGGTGGCCGCGACGGGGGTGCCGGTGGCGACCTGGACGGCCGCGCCGGACTCGCCGAAGGTGAGCTTGCAGGTGTCGGCGCGGTAGGTGGCGACGCCGACGGCCGCCAACCGGCCCGCCGCGGCGTACTGGGTGGTGACCACCAGCACCGGGGTGCCCGGGGGGCGCTCCAGCAGGCCGGCCTCGGCGGACTCCGCCACACCCAGCTCGACCGAGCGGGACTCGCCGTCGGCGCCGAGCCGCTCCAGCTGGCGCAGCACGCCGCGGGCGTGGTCGCTCTCGTCCACCACCACGGCCAGGTGCGGCAGGCCGGCGGCCGGGACGTGCAGCGATTCGACGGCGACCGTCACGCCCTGCACGATCCGCAGCCGGCGCACGGTGTGCACCTGCTCGCCCTCGGCGACGCCGAGGGTGTGGGCCAGCGCGGCGGAGGCGGCGACGGTGGTGCAGTCGACGACCTTCCACTCCTGCCCGCGGGCGGCTCCGACCCGACCGGCCTCGCGGTCGCCGACCGGGACGCCGACGCGCGGGGCGGCGACCAGGGTGCCGATGCCGCGGCGGCGGACCAGGCGGCCCTCCAGCTCCAGCTGGTCGAGCGCCTGCCGCAGGGTGGCGCGGGCCACACCGAAGCGCGCCGAGAGCTCACGCTCGTTGGGCAGCACCTGACCGGTGGAGAACTCGGCGTCCATGGTGCGCAGCAGCACTGTGCGCAGGTGCCAGTACTTCGGCTCCGCAACCGCCGTGAGCGTTCCTTGCCCCACCGTGTCCTCCACCCTGAAGGGCGGCGGCCCGCCACGGCTCCCCGGTTTCGGCAGGTGGGGAGGGCGGGCTTTATCCGTCCTTCTTTATTAAAGGTCTTTGCAGTAAGTGACAGTAGGGGGTGCCCGTGGACATGGTCAAGACCAATGGGAAGGGTTCCTGTCGGACTGTCCGAAACGGTGTGTAACCGCGACCCGGTACCCTCACTGGGTGAAGAGTGTTTCCACCGTCAACGTCAACGGCATCCGGGCAGCCGCCAAGAAGGGCTTCCTGGAGTGGATCGACGACACCAAGTCCGACGTCGTCTGCCTACAGGAGGTCCGCGCCGAGGCCGAGCAGTTCGGCGAGGTGCTGGCCCGGCTCGACGGCTGGCACGCGGTCTGGGCACCGGCCGCGGCGAAGGGCCGCGCCGGAGTCGCCGTCCTCTCCCGCCGGGAGCCGGACGCCACTCGCATCGGCTTCGGCTCCGCCGAGTTCGACACCTCCGGCCGCTACGCCGAGCTCGACCTCCCGGGCCTGACCGTCGCCTCCCTGTACCTCCCCTCCGGCGAGGTCGGCACCGAGCGGCAGGACGAGAAGGAACGCTTCATGGCCGAGTTCCTGGTCCACCTCGGCGCCCTCCGCACCCGCGCCGCCGCCGAGGGCCGCGAGGTCCTGGTCTGCGGCGACTGGAACATCGCCCACCGCGAGGCCGACCTCCGCAACTGGAAGGCCAACCAGAAGAAGGCCGGCTTCCTCCCCGAGGAACGCGCCTGGCTCTCCCGCGTCCTCGACGACCACGGCTACGTCGACGTCCTCCGCCGCCACCACCCCGACCAGGACGGCCCCTACTCCTGGTGGTCCTACCGCGGCCGCGCCTTCGACAACGACGCCGGCTGGCGCATCGACTACCAGATGGCCACCCCCGCCCTCGCGGCCCGCTGCACGGACGCCCGCATCGAACGCGCCGCGACCCACGGGGAGCGCTGGTCGGACCACGCGCCGGTGACGGCCGTCTACGACCTGCCCTGAGCAGCCCGGACCTCCGGGGAGCCAGTCGGTCGGTCCGGGGGCTTGTCGGTGGGGCTCGCTAATGTTCGCACCCTGATCATCATTTCGAGGACAGGGGTGGAACTGTGCGGCACCGGGAGTTCGGCGACGGCGGCTCGGACGGGTTCGGGGTGGCCGGGGCCGCCGGCCCCGAGGACGAGGACGTCTTCGTCATGCCGAACGCCTGGCGGCGGGCCCTGATACCGCGCCGGGGCGGCATCCCCCGGAAGCCGTCCGCGCCGGGGACGAACCCGGTGACCTCGTACCGCGAGGGGCTGCGGCAGCGGGGGGACTGGCTGGAGCAGGCGCTCACCTCGGAGCACAGTGACCCGGAGCTGGTCGCGGCCGCCCGCGCCCACCGGTCCGGCAGCCGGGACCCGCTCGGTGCGGCGGTGATCGCCGCCGCGTTCTCGTATCTCGGCGGCGACGGGCTACGGACGGCCGTGGACGCCTGGGTGGCGGAGTTCGGCCTGCCGTTCGCGGCCAGGGCCACCGTCGAGCTGTTCCCGATGGCGGTCGAGACCGACTGGGTCCGCCAGATGTCCGTCCACCCCCGCGTCCGGCGCGCGGCCGGCCCGAGGCACGGCGCGTACCGTCCCGCCGCGGACCGGGTCCGGTCGCTGCTGGCGGACTGCGACGAGGAGACCCATCGCGCGGCGGTCGAGGCCCTTGCGGGCTGCCGGAACGACCTGTCCCGCCTGGTCGTGGCCGCGTACCTGGTGCCGTCCGAGACCGCCTGGGTCGAGGAGTGCCTCGCGTCGGGCTCCCGATTGGCCGCCGCCGAGTGGTCGATGGTGCTGTGCTCGCTCTCCTCGGCGGAACCGCTGGAGAAGCTCCTGCCGCTTCCGAGCCTGGCCTACAACGTATGGTCCACCGAGATCATCGCGACCGTGGCGGAGAGCCTCGGCGGCGACGCAGCACCGGTGATGCTGCACGATCTGGTCACCAACTACCACAACAAGGACAGCAGGAGGAGGATCCTGGAGGCGCTCGCCGAGCTCCCCTCCGACGAGGGCTTCCGCGGGCTGCTGATCCAGCAGGACGGCATCAATTCCACCCGCGCCGCCCTCCTGGCCGGTCTCCGCCGCTTCCCCCGGCGGGCCCTGCGCCTGCTCGCCGAGGCCGCGGTGTCCTCCACCGACCCGGCCGCGCAGCAGCTCGCCCGGCAGCTCCTCACCGGCCATGTCGCCGTCCACCGCGCGGCCGCGCTCGAACTGCTGCCGGAGCTGACGCCGGAGCAGGCGGCCCTGGTCGAGCAGCTCACCGACCTCGGCGAGCGGGTGCCGGAGGTCGGCCTCGACTCGCTGCCGGAGCTGTTCACCAGCCCGCCGTGGACGCGGCCGCGCACCGCCGGCAAGCCCCGCGTGCTGACCGGCCTCGGCGCGCCGCAGGAACCGCAGCTGCGCTGGCTGCCGGGTGAGCGCGAGGCCTGGGCGGAGCACCCAGAGCCCTGGTACGCGGACTGGTCGGACGACCAGTGGCGGCGGGTCGCGGCCACGATCCGGGCCAGGGCCGGGCAGCCCGAGGACACCCGGCAGCGCGGCGAACAGTACGCCGAGGTCGCGCTGTTCATGCACGGCGACGAGGAGTTGGTCCGGCCCCTGCTCGCGCACTGGCGCGCCGGTGAGCGCCTCGGGTACACCTCCGGGGACTCCCTGCGCTGCATCGCCGCCCGCTTCGGGACGGACGCCCTCGAACCGATCCTGGCCGCGGCGACGGCGAACCCGACCACCCGCGCACCCCTGCTGCTTCCGTACCTGGACATCCGGGTCGCCGGGACCATGGCGGACTGGCTGGTGCGCCTCAAGTCGGCCGGGGACACCGCGCGTTCCTGGTTCGTCCGGCACGGCGTGGACGCGGCCCGGTTGCTGGTGCCCGCCGCGCTCGGGAAGGCCGGGCCGGCCCGGCACAGCGCCGAGCAGGCCCTGCGGGTGATCGCCGAGGCGCACGGCGAGGCGGCGGTGCGCGCGGCGGCCGGTGCGTACGGGCCGAAGGCGGAGCAGGCCGTGGGCACGCTGCTGTCGGCCGACCCGCTGGTGACCGCGCTCCCGGCGAAGCTGCCCCCGCCCAGCGACTGGGCGGAGCCGGTGGCGCTGCCGCAGCTGCTGCTGCGCGGCGGCGAGGGCGCCCTGCCCGCCGAGGCGGTGCGGCACGTGCTCACCATGCTCGCGGTGTCCGCGCCGGGGGCCTTCTACCCCGGCCTCGACGAGGTGGACCGGCTGTGCGAGCCGCAGTCGGTGGCGGAGTTCTGCTGGGCGTTGTTCGAGCGGTGGCGGCTGGTCGGCATGCCCGTCCAGGACGGCTGGGCGCTGCACGTGCTCGGCCGGTTCGGTGACGACGAGACGGTCCGCCGGCTGACGCCGGTGCTCCGCGCCTGGCCGGGCGAGCGGGCGCACCACCGGGCGGTGGACGGCCTGGAGGTGCTGGCCGCCATCGGCACCGACCTGGCCCTGCTGCACCTGCACGGCATCGCCCAGCGGGTGAAGTTCAAGGCGCTCAAGACCCGGGCCCAGGAGAAGATCTCCGAGGTGGCGGCCGGTCTCGGCCTGACCGGGGAGCAGCTGTCCGACCGTCTGGTCCCGGACTTCGGGCTGGACGCCGACGGGACCACCGTCGTCGACTACGGCACCCGGACGTTCACGGTCGGCTTCGACGAGCAGCTCAAGCCGTACGTGTTGGACGCGGCCGGCGCCCGCCGCAAGGACCTGCCCGCCCCGGGGGCGCGGGACGACGCCGAGCTCGCGCCCGCCGGGCGCAAGCGCTTCGCCGCGCTCAAGAAGGACGTCCGCGCGGTGGCAGGAGACCAGATCCGCCGGCTGGAGCAGGCGATGGTCGCCCAACGCTCGTGGACGGCGCAGGAGTTCGACCAGCTCTTCGTCGGGCATCCGCTGCTGTGGCACCTGGTGCGCCGCCTGGTGTGGCTGTCCGGGACGGGCGGCACGGTGACGGCGTTCCGCGTCGCCGAGGACCGCACCCTGGCGGACGTCCGGGACGAGGCGTTCGCGCTGCCGGCCACGGCCTCCGTCCGGCTGGCGCACCCGCTCCTGCTCGGCGACGATCTCGCCGACTGGGCGGAGCTGTTCGCCGACTACGAGATCCTGCAGCCGTTCCGTCAGCTCGCCCGTCCGGTGCACGCGCTGACCGACGAGGAGCGTGCCGGCCACCGCCTGACCCGCTTCGAGAACGGTCCGGTGCTGCCCACCGCCCGGCTGGTCGGCCTGGAACGGCGCGGCTGGCGGCGCGGCGAGCCCCAGGACAACGGCATCGAGTGCTGGCTGTCCCGCCAGGTCGGGCCCGACCTCTACGTGGTGATCGCCCCCGAGGAGGGCATCGCCGTCGGCATGTTCGACTCGTACCCCGAGCAGCGGCTGGAAACGGTGTGGCTCGACCGGCGCCCCGGCAACTACTGGACCCACAACCACACCTTCCCCACCTTCGCCGAGCTCGACCCGGTGATCGCCTCCGACGTGATCGCCGACCTCACCGAACTCACCACGCTGTGACACCCCGCCTCCCTCTCGGCCCCCGCCGAGAGGGAGGCTCGACGGCGGCTACCCCGGCCTGGCGGCCTGGCAGGCGGTGTCCGAACACGGAAAGGTGACTGCCGATCAGCGGGTGCTGATCAACGGTGCGGGGGCGGCGTCGTGACACAACTCGCCAAGCACGCCCGGGCCGAGATGATCGCCACGGCCAGTTCTCGCAGGCCGTACGCCGTACGCCGTACGCCGTACGCCGACAAGAGGCGGACCACATGATCGACTACACCGCCGGTCCGGCCGCCATCACGCTCGCCCCCGCGGACACCCTGCGCAACCTCGTCCCACTGGGCCCGCACCATGCCGCCGCGCTGGTACCTGCGGTACGGCCCGAGCGCGGGGCCGAGCGTACCGCTTCCTGCCTCACCGGTGTTTCCTGGGGACCATCCCCGCGAGCGCGGGGCCGAGCCCGACGCACCGTGCAGAACCACCTCGACCCCGGGACCATCCCCGCGAGCGCGGGGCCGAGCGAATCGTGGCGGACGTGCCCAACGGCAACGCGGGACCATCCCCGCGAGCGCGGGGCCGAGTCGGCGGTGAGCGCCGTAACCGTGAGCGGCGTGGGACCATCCCCGCGAGCGCGGGGCCGAGGACCCGGGCCACAGCAAGGCCCGGGTGTAGGAGGGACCATCCCCGCGAGCGCGGGGCCGAGGCTTTGTGAGCTGCGGTGTTATCGGTGGGGGCGGGCCGAGAGGATCAGTCCGTCGAAGTCGGTTGGCTTCCAGCGGTCCTTGCCGGCGGTACGGACGGTCCAGCCCTGTTCGTTGGTAGCGGGTTCGACGAGGACGGCTTGGCCGTCGGCGATGCGGGTGGCGAGGAGGTCCCAGAGGCGGTCGCGGATGCGGCGGCTCGGGGTGCCGACGAAGACGCCGGCGTTGACTTCTACCATCCAGCGGGTGAGGTGGCCGCGGAGGCCCTCGGGGGCGGCGATGAGGATGATGACGGTCATGGGCTGCCCGCGTCCTGGGTGAACTCCGGGCCGATGACGGCCAAGTGGTCGTCGGCCGTGCCGCCCGACCAGTTGACGCCGCCCTGGACGGTGCCGACGCGTTCGTCCCAGAGTTCGTTGGCCTCGGCGTCGGGCATCTCGGTGCCGTCCGGGCTGAGGAGGGTCTTGACGTCGTTGACGATCCGGCCGAGCAGTCGGTCTCCGGCGATGCGGTCCCGCAGGCCGAGACGGGCGTCGCGCTCCTCGGTGTGGCCGTCCTTCACGAGGTCGAAAGCGAGCGGGATGGTGTATTCGGCCTTGTAGAGGTCGGCGATGTCGAGAACGAACGACGTCGCCAGGCCGGTGTGGACGAAGCCGAGCCCGGGGCTGGCGCCCAGCCCGGTGATGACGGCGTGGCAGATGCCGTAGAGCGCCGCGTTGGCCGCCGGCAGGAGCCGGTTGAGGTCGTCGCCCGCGGCGTGTGCGTCGCCGGCCTTGTAGACCCGGCCGTTCCACGTGACTCCGGTTCGACGGGCTTCGGACTGGTAGAGCTTGCGGATGCGAGCGCCCTCACGGCCGCGCAGCTGCTGCATGGTGGCGGTGGAGACGTCCTCGCCGGGGAACCGCATCCGGTACATGTTCCGGGCGACGGCCAGGCGTTCCTTGGTCCGACTCACCAGCCACGCCTGCCGGTTGAGGAGGCCCGCAGCACGGCTGGGGCCGAGGCCGGCGGCGTACATGCGGACGCCCTGCTCGCCGACCCAGCACACGGTGGTGCCGGAGTCGGCGAGGAGGTTGATCGCGCCGTGGGTGATGCGGGTGCCGGGGCCCAGGAGCATGACGGCGACCATCGCGGCGGGGACGCGGACGGTCTCGCGTCCGTTGATCACCACGACGGCATTCTCGTCGCGGTCGATGTGGCTGCGTTCGACGTAGACGCTGGAGACCCGGTCGGCGAGGCGGTGCAGGTCGTGGGGGTGGGCCTTCCACCAGATGTCGGCCATCGGTCAGCGCGCTCCGGCGGGCAGTGGGGCGAGGGTGAGCAGGCCGCAGCCGTAGGCCTTGGACGGGCCGATGCCGCCGAGGAGGGCCGCCTTCAGGAGCCCGGGGTCGGCGATGCGCAGACGGCCTTCGAAGGTGGCGGTGGTGAGGGTGACGGGGGTGCGGGTGCCGGGTTTGGTGAAGGTGGCGCGGCTGCGGTCGGTGATCCGGACGTCCCCGGCCTGCGGCGCTCCGACCGGCGGTTCGAGGCCCGGTGCCGGCTCGTCGGTGTGTGCTGCGGGAATCGTGAAGCCCCATCGGCTCGTGCGGTCCAGGAACCAGCCGAGTTGCTGGCCGGCGGTGCGGTGGGGCATCCGGTAGGAGCGGTGGTGCAGTTCGGCGGCGGTCTTGGTCTGGTGGGCGCCGGGCTTGTCGGGTTTGGAGGTGTTCTGGACGGGGCTCGCCTTGAGCCGGAAGGCGAACTCGCGGCCGACGGCCAGCCGGTCGAGCAGCGGACGGTAGTCGCGGACGGCGTAGTGCTCGCCTTCGGCGTCCGGCCATCCTGCCTGTTCGACGAGGTGGGTCCAGTCCGGCTTGGACGGCGTCAGGACCAGCAGGACCGGGCGGCGCGGGTGGTCGGCGTCCAGCCGCCACAGGATCCGGTCGCCGGGGGCGGTGTCGGGGACTCCGGCCAGGACGGCGCCGTGCAGGGCACGGGGATTCGCGAGCAGGGTGCGGCTGGCGGCGCGCAGCGGGTTGACGCGGACGCGGGACAGGTAGGTCATCAAGTCACCAGCCCAGCAGGGCGAACGGGTCGTGGCCGCCGGCCGCCGGAGGCGACTGCGTGGTCGTGGTGGACGGGTCGAGGCCGGTGGGGACGTCGAGCCAGGCGTGGCGGATCCGGCGGGTGGTGAAGCCGCGCTCGCGGGGCGCGAAGGAGCGCGGAACGTCCTGGAGGGTGTCGTCGCCCGACGGGTCGTCAAAGGTGGCGGCCAGGTCGATGCGGTGCGGGGAGTACGGCCGGGGCCCCCGTGCGGCACGCCGCCGGTAGGCCTCCCTGGCTGCCGGGCCCGCCTGCCAGGGCTCGGCAGCCAGGACGTCCTCCAGGGTGCCGCCGCGCACCGTACCGAGGGTGATCGGCTGGATGGGGACGCAGGACCGGCGGCCGAGCGCAAGCGGAAAGGCGGGGCGGCGGATCGCGTCGGCGAGCGTCGCGACGAGGGCGGCCGGGCCCTGGACGGCGACGACGAACACCGCGTCCTGAAGGTAGTAACGGTGCGTGACATGGGTGTCCTTGGCCGGCGAGGTCGGCTTCTGGACGCCCTTCGCGTTGACCCCGGCCTGCGGCAGCGGCCGCCCCCGGTAGTCGCTGACGGTGTGGTAGTCGCGCAGCAGCGTCCCGGGCTGGTCGACGCGCACGCCGAGGCGGAGACCGACCAGGTCGGCGAGGTCCGCCTCGCGGGGACGCCCCTCGGCGGCGGCGAGCAGGCCGACGACTCCGGACTTGGTCGGCTGGGGCCTGGTGTCACGGCGGTTGAACGCACTGCGATCGCCCCAGGACTGGAGCGGCCCGGCCAGGCGCAGGACGAGCACCGCCTGCTCCTCGTGCGGGCCCGGCACGGGAGTCTCGGGCAGGCCCGGCGCGGGGGTGGGGTCGGCGGGCATCAGTTGTCGTTCATCCGCTCGGCGAGGACGGTCCGCAGGCCGTCGCGCAGTTCGGCGAAGGTGCGGTTGGCGCCGAACGCGTCCGCCAGCTGCTGCCCGGTCCCGTCGGCGTCCGCGCCAACGGTGTGGCAGATGCCGATGTGCACCGGGCAGTCGCCCCACTGCTCGGTGGCGGTGGCGAACTCCACGGCGAGGCGGCGCGCGGACTCCGCGACGATGCCCCGGCTCGCCGGGACGGGGTTCTCGTAGGCGGACACGAGGTTCACCGGCTGGTCGGCGCGGACGACGACGGCCACCAGGCTCGGGCGGGTGCGGTGGGCGAAGGAGTTGCCGTAGCCGGTGGGCATGGAGCGGGCGAAGGAGTCGACGAACAGGTCGACGGCGTCGACGGCGGCCTTGTCGTCGCCGAGGTTCTCCCGCAGCTGGTGCAGTCCGACGGTGGCGTAGCGGTAGAGCGTGGCGGAGTTGAAGCCGATGGTGCCGATCATTCCGGCACCGGTCTCGTCGGCGGTGTTCTCGTCGTCCACGGCCGTGTAGTAGTCGAATTCGAGCTCAGTGGCGTGGGTGGAGATCGCGTGGGCGACCTGCGTCGCGGCGTCGACGTTCAGGCCGGGAATGTCGGCGACCATGCGACCGAAGAGCGCGACATCGGCCGGGTGGCCGCTCTGCAACTGCTCCTTGACCGGCAGGGCCTTGACGGCTTCTTCCAGATCCTTCGCGTCGAGGGCGGCGAGGTCGGCGGCGTTCCCGGCGACCAGGTCGACGATGCCGTTCAGCTGGCGGTGCCCGTAGAAGAGCAGATAGGCGGTGTCGCCCTCCTTCTTCCCGGCCGAGATCCCCATCGACTTGATCAGGGCGCCGGCGATCCGCCGGGCGTCCTCGCCTCCGAGGCCGGTGCGTGTGACGATGCCCTTGGCGAGCTGGACGGCGATCCGCTTGGTGCGGGTGGCGAAGTCCTGCGGGTCGCGGCCCTGGGTGAAGTGGAGGCGGGTGGCGCGCTTCCAGGCCTGGGAGGAGACGCGGGAGCGGCGCTTGCCACCGAAGTGGGCCTCTTTGGGGTTGCCGTTGTCGTCGCGGTTGAGGTTGGCCGGTGGGACGGTCTGCAGGATGTGGACGTCGATGTAGAGGCGGTCGGTCACGCGCTTCTCCTCGCGGATGGCAGGGCTGGCTGTGGCGGGGGCATGGGCTGTCAGCGGCCGTCGGGTTCCTTGTCCTTCCAGGCCTGGTAGCCGACGGCCCACTTGAGACGGATCCGGGGGCGCCGGTCGGCGTGGTGCCAGGCCTGGATGTCCGCCATCAGGTGGTTGTAGTCCAACGGCTGGCCGACGGTTCGGAGTTGGGCGACCAGCCCGCGCAGGTGGACCAGCAGTGCGGAGACGCTGGTGGCGGCCGCGAGTTGGGCGACCCGGGTGTCGAGTGCGTCCTCGCTGAACTTGCCGGTGCGGCGTAGCGCGCGCAGTGCCGCCCCGAGTTTGACGCCCTGCCGGTGCATCGGCGTCGACTGGCCCTGTTGGTGGAGGCCGTAGAGCGCGAGGGCGGCGTGCTCGGCCTGCTGTTCGTCGGAGACCTCGTCGCGCAGCGCGAGGGCGTCGTTGACCTCGCAGGTGTAGAGCCGCCACATCTTGGGGCTGTCCATGGCGGGACATCCGAGTCCGGAGCGCAGCGCGGCGAGGTCCTCCCCGGGCGGTCGGCCGGGTTGCCCGGTGCGGGGGTCGATGCGCCAGGTGTGGTCGGGGGCGGTGAACCTGTCCCAGTACCGGCGTCGTTGGGCCGTGGTGGTCTGCTCAGTCGTCAAAGTCCGCTCCAGTGACGGGGTCGGGGTGGGAACCGGTCTCGGCTGCCCGGGCGGCGGCCGCCTGCCGCGCGGCGTCGGCATGCCTGGGGAGGATCTCGTCGACCTGGCGCAGGAAGTTGGCGCAGGCCGTGCCGAGCTTGTAGGTCCTGGTCTTTCCCGTTCCGCCGCTCTGGCTGAGCGTCCGGCCGCCGACCGTACCGGCGGGTGCGGCCAGCAGGAGCGCGGTTGCCGCGTCCCACGCGTGGCGTTGGGCAACCTGCTCCCATGCGAGGCGGCCCCAGTCCATGACGTACTCGCCGGCACCGGCGCCACGGACACCCGCGAGCAGTCGGCGCACCACGGGATCGAGGGCGTGCAGGAGAAGCTCCCCTGGGCGCTGGCCCCTGTCCCACGGAACGGGGTCGGCGCCTACGGCCCGGCGCAGATCCGCCGACAGGTTGTTCACGGCGTTGGCCAGTCGCTCCGCCTGCTCGGCGACGTCCAGCACCAACTGGTGGGCCTCGCTGTCCTGACGGAGTGCCAGCAGCGGCAGCGGGATGGCGTCGTGGATGACGTCTTCGACGACGGCCGACTGGGTGCCGTAGACCACGCCGAAGGTCTCGATCTGAAGGGGGTAGTCGGGGTCGAGTGTGCCGAGTTCCTGTAGGGCGCTGACCTCGTCGAGCAGCGTGCTGGTCTCGAACGCGCCCTCGACGTCCTGCTGGGTGGGTGCGAGGAGCGCGTCCAGTCCTCTCCAGGCGGCCTTGCCCGGGGTGTGCCGGCGCGGCCTGCGCTCGGGCGTGGTGGCGGCGGACTTCTTCGCGGGCTTGGTGAACGTCCAAGCTGTGTGCGGTTCCTGCCCGGGCAGGGGCGTGAGCCGGTCACCGGCACTGATGACCACCCGGGCGACCTTCGTCCGGCCGGCCCGGTCCTGATGCGGGATCAACCGGATCCGGCGGGCCTGCCAGGTCCACAGGTCGAGCAGTCCCGCGGCCGGGCGCGACGTCCAGGCCGGCCCGTGCGGGCCCCGCGCCCACTGCGGGACGCCGAGGACGGAGGGCGGCGTGACCGGGAGGTTCAGCAGCAGGGTCTCGTACAGCGTCCGCCCGGCGGGGACGATGACGCCGAGTTGGCCGAGCGGGCCGGTCGGATTTCCGGTCGTCTTGCCCGCCTTGACGTTGTCGTCACCGACGACCCCGGTCTTGATCGCCGCAGTGTCCCAGCAGTGGGCATGTACGAGCCAGTGGGCGGCCTGGGCGGGCGTCAGGTCGAGCGGGTCCGCGTCCGTCCGGCTGGCGAACAGCGGGACGTTGTTGCCACTCGCCGCAGTGGCCACCAGCGCGGCGGAGCCCTTCGTCTCGCCCTTGGCGGTGCGCAGACCGGCGACCTGTGCGAACGGGACAGCCGGGTCGAAGAGGTCGAACTCGGCCCGGTGCTCCTCGAAGTAGGCCTGGATCCCGTCCAGTTCACCCTTCGTGAACCCGTCCTTCCGCCCGAGCCGCTCACCCTTCTCGCGGAGCGTCCCGGGCGCGCCGGTGGCGTGAGCGACGACGGGCAGCAGGACCTGGCGCAGGACTGCCGGAAGTTGGGTCGGGAACTCGATCACAAGGCCTTCGAGTTCGTGGGCCCGTGCCAGCACCTCGGCGATCCCCAGCTCTGCGGGCGGCCCGCCGCCGACGGGGCGCGCCGTCAGCCAGGGCTCGTCGACAAGGTTGTAGCCAGGCACGCGCCGTTCTCCCAACTGGCTCTGTTTATCCCGCTGTTGACTCATCGTGGCATCCGACGGATCCCGGTTGCGGGCGAATGCTTGAATTGCCCCGTCGGTCCCGGGACTTCGGTCGGACGGGAATGGCTCCTGGCTGTGTTTTCGGCTCCTCGCCGGGCGCAGGTCGGCCCCGCGTTCGCGGGAGGAGGGGCGCGCGGGTGGGCGATCCGCCTGCACGCCCCCTCACCGGTACTGCTGTCCGCCCGTCACCACGATGCCGAGCAGGTCGTCGTAGCGCAGTCGGACGTCGCCGATGGCAGCGTCACCATGCTCGTCGAACTCCAGGGCTGGGCTGTGACGCAACCACGGGTGGTCGCGCCAGCCCGGCAGCGGGCCGAGCGCCCGCTCGGCCGCCTCCGTCAGCGCGGCAGGCAGGCGTACCGTTCCGGCCAGCACGTCGTCCACCACCTCTGCCGCGACTTCGCCGTTCGGCCCGAGTCGGCGGCCCGTCACCGCCCGATAGCCGCGGCCGCTGTTCCGGCGGACCAGGACCACCTCCACGCTGCGTTTCCCGTCCCGGACGAGCGCCTCGAACTGCCCTTCCGACAGCGTGCCGTGGCCGCCGAAGTGCAGGCCTGCCAGCGTTGCCGCCCCGTGCTCCCCCGCCCTGGTCAGCACGTACTCGGCGGCGTTCGCGCGGCGCTCGGCCTGCCGCGCCTCCCACTTCTGTCCGGCTTCGGCTTCGCTGCCCGCCCACCCTTCCGGGACGACGGGCTCGGTGCCGTAGACGCGGGCCACCAGGTCCGGCACCCGGCTGGGGATGCTCCACCCGTTTCCTGCCGCCCGCTGCACCTCGGCGGCGGTGCGCAGCAGCAGGTAGCGGCCGTAGATGTCTTCGGACGCGGGCAGGAGGCGCGGCGCGCCCCCACCGTCGCGGTCGCGGTCGAAGCTGACGCCGGTGACGACCACGGTGGGCCGGGACAGCGTGCGGGGGCGCCGCACGCCGTCGTGGCGGTGGAGGCGGCCGATGCGCTGGAGAAGCAGGTCTATCGGGGCGAGGTCGGTGATCAGCAGGTCGACGTCGAAGGACTGCTCGGCGAGCTGGGTGGCGACCGCGATCAGCCGGTCCGGGCGTTCGACGCCCTCGCTCGGCGGACCGAGCAGGCGCAGCACCTCCTGCGTCCGGTCCGCCCGGTGGCCCGCGTGCAGGCGTCCGTGCAGGAGACGTACGTCGTCGCCGAACTCCTTCCTGAGCGCCTGGAACGTGGCCTGGGCACGGGCCACGGTGTTCCGGATGACCAGGACGCAGCCGCCGTCGACCAGACGCGCCCTCAGGTAGTCGGCGACGGCGGCGTCCGCCGGGCCCGGTTCGTGCTGCGGGCCTCGGGCGGCGGCCTGTTCCTGCGGTTCGTCCAGGACCTCGACCTGCACCGGGAGGTTCTCGCGCCACGATTCGGTGCTCTCGACCAGCGGCTCCGGGACCGCACCGTCCTCCGACCAGACCGCCGTCACGCTCGGATAGCCCTGCGGCTCGGCGAGCTTCTCGACCTGCTCAGCCACCTCCGCCACCTCGACCGACCGTGCGCCTGCCAGATAGGCGGCGACCAGGCGGCGCCGTTGCTCGGGCGGCAGCGTCGCCGACAGCAGCACCACCGGTACGCCGGCCTGACCGAGCCACCACAGGCCCTCCAGCAGGAACTGCGACATGTAGACGTCGGCGGCATGGACTTCGTCGAGGATCACCACCTTGCCGACCAGCCCCGCCATCCGGAGCATCACGTGCTTGGTACGGGTCGCGGCGTACAGGAGTTGGTCGATCGTGCCGACCGCGAACGGGCTCAGCAGGCCGCGACGGCGGCCCAGGAACCACTCGGCGGGCGCTCGCCGCTCCGCCTCCGGGGTGCTGTCCGGCCATGTTACCGGCAGGCCGTACTCGTCCTCTCCCACCGACGCGAAGCAGTCGTCGGTGTCCTGCCCCCACTCGCCGGCACCTTCGAGAAGGCCGCGCCACTCCTTGTTGAACATCCGCTTGCCGTGCAGCAGGGCCACCTGACCGTCCAGCCCCTCGCCGACCTTGCCCAGCCACGACCGCACCTGAGTGAACATCGGATCGGCCGTCGCCTGGGTCGGCATCCCCTGGAACACGCCGTCCGCACCGCACCGCGCAGCCGTCAACTCGGCTGCCGCCAGCGCCGCCTTGGTCTTCCCCTCCCCCATCGGCGCCTCGACGATCACCAGCCCCGGCCCGCCCATCCGACGCACCACGTCCAGGACCAGTTCCTGCGAGGCCCGGGGCCCGTGCCCGAAACGGTCCCGAAACGCCTCCGGGCCCGGCACCGGCAGCGTTCCCCAACCACCGCGCAGGCCCAGCTTCGCCCATGCCGTGGCGGCGCGTGTCCGTGCCTGAGGCATCGTCACGGCCGTCAGGTCCGAGACCCCTTGGAAGTGCCGCTCGTCACTGGCGATCCAATCGGCCATCACGACGAAGCCGGACAGTTGGAGCTGCGCCGCGCGACACGGCACCGCGACGGGCTGCGCCGCGAGCAGCGGGGCCTCGCCGTTGTAACCGAGCTCCCGCGAGAACACCTCCACCAACGCCGACTGCGCCAGCCTCCAGGACGGGCCCTTCCCCTGAAGGTCCTCCCTCTTCGGCCGCAACTCCCCCAACGTGGGGAACCGCCCATGGTGCCCAGCCACCAACGGCCACACCCACTCGACCTGCTCCTCCGCCCATCCCGCAGCGGTCAACGCCACCCGCAACAGTCGGCCGCCGGCCCGATCATGACGCCAAGTCTCCTTACCCACCGCGTACTTGTCCCACGACAGGCCGGCCTTCCGGACCGCGGCCTCGCCAGCTGCATCAATACGCTGAAACGCCGGAACGGCCTTACCGAAGTCATGCATCCCGCACAACCACGCAAAAAGCCGCCGCCCCTTCCCAGCCCCACCGGCGAGCCCGTCCACCCTCCGCCGCGTAGCCAGCGGCAGGTAGCAGTCCCACATGACCTCAGCCACGGCCGCCGTGTCCAACATGTGCGAAAGCAGCAGATTGGAAGTCCCCCCGCCCCACCCCGCCGACTTCCCCCACAACGCACCCAGCCACGTCCTGACCTCAGGCGGGTACGACTGCCAGCGATCCTCGGGCACTGTTCCGACCTCCACGTGCGGGTACGCTTCGGAAGCCTAGGGTCAGGGACTGACAACCTCACCAATTCGCAAGGAACCTGACGGATACTCATGAAGCGTCCTACACTCCCCCTCCCCACTCGAACTGAATCAATCAGCCCCGCCTGACACACAACACCGCAGGTCACGAAGTGTCGTCCCCGCGCTCGCGGGGGTTGCTCCGGCTGTGACCTCTTGAACAGCTCGGTGTCCGGGTCGTCCCCGCGCTCGCGGGGGTTGCTCCGGAAGTCGACGGGGCGTCCGGTGGTGTTCTGCGTCGTCCCCGCGCTCGCGGGGGTTGCTCCGTGCACTCGTGCCCGGTGGCGAGCGTGACCCGGTCGTCCCCGCGCTCGCGGGGGTTGCTCCGCGCCAGGCTCTCCGGGCACCAGCGACGGGCCGTCGTCCCCGCGCTCGCGGGGGTTGCTCTTCCCGGAGGAGGTATGGGCGCAGTGGCTTTCCGTCGTCCCCGCGCTCGCGGGGGTTGCTCCTACTGCGCCTTCATGGGCGACCGGCGACCGGAGTCGTCCCCGCGCTCGCGGGGGTTGCTCCCACGACGACAGCGCGGTGGAGACCCTGCGGGCGTCGTCCCCGCGCTCGCGGGGGTTGCTCCTTGAACCAGCAGGCTGCCGATCGTGAGCGGCGGTCGTCCCCGCGCTCGCGGGGGTTGCTCAAGGCTGCGACGCGGGCGCTCGGTAATATCCCAGGTCGAACCCGCTGTCATCGGTCCGGCGGGCCGCGACGAGGGAGAGCGCTCATGCCGTTCGGGGACTTCGAGGCGTGGCGGCGAGAACTGCTCTGGACGGGCCGGCTCGTCCAGGATGGTGACACTTCGGTCTCCGAGGAGGAGGCCGGCTACCGTTACGACCGCTACGTCGCTCTCGCGGACATGGTCGACGGCACCGAGGGGCCCGCCGCAGTGCACGCCCTGATCTCGTCGCTCCAGGTGGAGCAGGGCGAGGGAGCCCACGAAGCGATCTACGGCGCCCTGGAGCAATTCCCCGGCCAGGACCTGGTCGACGGCACAGTCCTGGCTGCCGTCGACCTTCTGCGCATCCCCCACCTCCACAGTGGCCAGGTCCTCCAGCTCTTGACCTTGCTGGGCACTGCCGACGACCTGAGGACGTTCGCCACCGATTGCGGCCGCCTGGAACCGGAGTTGCGGGCCGGACTGGCGGAGCTCATCGCCGCCCATGAGGCCGATGAGTGGCTTGCGGACGAGCGTTCCCTCGGACGACTCCGGCTCGCGCGGGACTGACTGCCGGCGCTCAGCACCTTCCGCGTCGGCGCCCGGGAGGTCCCCGCGCTCGCGGGGTTGCCGCCGCAAGGCCGCCGTCGACGACCCCGGGGTGTTCAGGTGGCCAGGAAGCGTTCGTGGAAGAGCCGGCAGGCGGGGGCCGCGCGGCGGATTGCGTCGACCATGGGCGGGGGGCCGCAGGCGTAGATGTCGGGGGCCGGGCCGGTGTGGGTGGCGAGGGCGGATGCCAGGAGGTCGGCGGGGGTGCCGACCGGGCCGGGCCAGGTGGGGTCGGGGGTGCGGACGCAGAACTCGTGGTGGAAGCCGGGGAGTTCGGCGGCGACGGCCGCGAGTTCGGGGGCGCCGAAGAGGTCGGCGGGGGTGTTGGCGCCGAGGAAGAGGCGGACCGGTTGCGGGTCCTGCCATTCGGCCATCTGGCGGGCCATCGCGAGCAGGGGGGCCAGGCCGGTGCCGCCGGCGAGGAGCCAGCGGGGGCGCAGGCCGGTCTCATGGAGGCCGAAGGCGCCTTGCGGGCCGTGGACGGTGAGCGGGTCGCCGGGGCGGACGCGTGAGGCCAGCGCGGCGGAGAACGCGCCGTCGGGGCGGAGTCGGATGTAGAACTCCATCCGCCCTTCCCAGTTGCCGGTGTTGGCGAGCGAGTAGGCACGGCGGACGCCGGTGCCGGGCCATTCGAGTTCGACGAACTGGCCGGCGTCGAACTGGCAGTCGAGGCTGTCGGTCAGGGTGAGGACGAGGTGCACGGTGTCCCGGGCGACCAGGGTGAGGGAGGAGACCTCGGCGGCACGTTGCGGGACGCCGCCGTACAGGATGCGCGACTGCGGGTAGGGCAGTTCGGCGGTGAGCGGCCCGCGCGGAACGGTGCGGCACAACAGTACGCCGCCGCAGTCGAGTTGGTCGGGCGGGAGGGCCAACTGGCTGTGCGGGCCGAGGTCGTACGCGCCGGAGGTGACGGTGGCGTGGCAGGAGCCGCAGGTGCCCTGCTTGCAGGAGGCGGGCAGCGCGACCCCGGCCTCGGCGGCGGCCTCCAGGACGGTGTCGCCGGGCGGGCAGGAGAGTTCCAGCCGGGCACCGTCGGTGGTGGTCAACACCACCTGGTTGCCGGTCACTTCGCGACCGGCGCGAGCGCGGCGAGGTCCGCGGCCGGGTCGCCGATCACCCGCAGGTCGAAGCGCCGGACGAGGGCGTCCACCAGGTCGGGGGTGAGGAAGCCGGGCAGCGTCGGGCCGAGGTGGATGTTGCGGATGCCGAGGGCGAGCAGGGCGAGCAGGACGGCGACGGCCTTCTGTTCGGTCCAGGAGAGGACGAGAGTCAGCGGCAGGTCGTTGACCGGGCAGTCGAAGGCCTCGGCCAGGGCGGAGGCGATCCGGATCGCCGAGTGGGTGTCGTTGCACTGGCCGAGGTCGAGCAGCCGCGGGACACCGTCGATGTCGCCGAACTCGTGCCCGTTGAAACGGTACTTGGCGCAGCCGAGGGTGAGGACGACGGAGTCCGCGGGCGCGCCGAGCGCGAACTCGGTGTAGTAGTCGCGCCCGGGGGTGGGCCCGTCGCAGCCGCCGACCAGGAAGAAGTGCCGGATCGCGCCGCTGCGGACGGCGGCGGTGACGCGGTCGGCGACGGCGAGGACGGCGTCGGCGCCGAAGCCGACGGTGAGCAGCTGTTCGGATTCGGTCTCCGACGCGGCGGCGAAGCCGGGCAGGGCGCGGGCGGCCTGGAGGACGGGGGTGAAGTCGCCCTCGGAGAGGTGGCGGACGCCGGGCCAGCCGACGGGGCCGGTGGTGAAGATCCGTCGGCGGTAGCTGACATGGGGTTCGACGATGCAGTTGGAGGTCATCAGGATCGGGCCGGGGAAGGCTCCGAACTCGCGCTGCTGGTCCTGCCAGGCACCGCCGTAGTTGCCGACCAGGTGGGGGTGGGCCTTCAGCAGCGGGTAGGCGTGCGCGGGCAGCATCTCGCCGTGGGTGTACACGTTGACACCCTGGCCGGCGGTCTGCTCCAGCAGCTGCTCCAGGTCGTGCAGGTCGTGGCCGCTGACCAGGACCGCCTTGCCGGCGACGGGCGTGGTGCGCACCGCGGTGGGCTGCTGGGCGCCGTACGCGCCGGTGTTGGCGGCGTCGAGGAGTTCCATCACGGTCAGGTTGAGGCTGCCCAGGCCGACGGCGCGTTCCAGCAGCTCGGCGGCGTCGGCGGGTTCGCCCGCGAGGTACGCGAGGGCGTTCTCCACTCCGGCGAACACCTCGGCGCTCTCCTTGCCGAGGACGTGCGCGTGGTGGGCGTACGCGCAGATGCCCTTCAGGGCGTACAGGTGCAGCGAGCGCAGGCCGACGACGTCCGGTCCGACGAGCGCCAGGCCGGTGTCCACCCGGACGTCGGCGGCCTGGCGCAGCAGTGCGTCCGGGTCGGCGGCGGGCTGCCAGGCGGCGGGGCCGGTCAGTTCGCGCGGTTCGTGGCCGGCGGCGCGGGCGGCCTGCTCGTAGGCGGCGCGGGCCCGGTCGCGGTGGGTGACGGACTGCTGGATCAGGGCGCCGAACCGGGACGGGTTGAAGTTGACGTTGGTCAGCGTGGTGAACACCGAGTAGAGGAGGAAGCGGGCCGCGTCGTCGTCCGGCGCGCCGAGCGCGCGAGCTTCGGCAGCGTACTGGGCGATGCCCTTGGCCGCGTGGATCAGCAGGTCCTGCAGGTCGGAGGTGGTGGCATCCTTGCCGCAGTTGCCGATCGCTCCCGCGCACCCGGGAACTGTCCCGGTACGGTCGGTCTGCTCGCACTGGTAACAGAACATGCGGTCCTCCTGGACTCCGTACACCTCGCCCCGGGGCCGGTGGGCCCCACGCACGGGCGTGCCTTCACGCTACGGAGCCGCTCCCCCGCCGCCGTAGGTCCCGGACGTCCCCCCGCGCCGGGCCGTCCGGCCCCTCTGCACGGGCCCGGCCGGGCCTCAAGTCCCTTGCCCCGCCCGTCGGTGCCCTGCGGACGCGAAGACGATCGACCGCAAGACGTAGCACGCGAGACATGAGCCGTGAGAGCGAGACGTGAGAGCGAGACGTGAGACGGTCGACGTCCCGCTCGGCGGTGTCGCCGTCGCCGTTCGCTCGACGCCGGTCTGACGATCCGTCACATTACCGCTGGATGAACAGCGTTGTGCCGGGTCTCGGGGCGGGGTTACGGTGCGAAGGAGTCCGGTGGCGGAGGAGGTGGCGGCGGTGCGGTTCGTGGACGGTGGTCGGTGCGCGGGTGCGGTCGCCCACCCGGGGTGGGTCCTCGCCGCGCGGCTGCACATTGACCTGCTGCGGGTGAGCACCGCGCTCTGTCCGACGGCCGCGACCGCCGCCTGATCCGTCGCGTCACCCGCGGCGGCCGACCGACCCGCCACCGACCGACCCGTCACCGGCCGATCCGCCGCCGTCCGATCCGTCGCCCCACGCACGGCAGCCGGACGATCCGTCACCGGCCGACCCGTCGCCCCACGCACGGCAGGCGGCCGAACCGTCGCCGTCCGATCCGTCGCCGCGCCCGGGCGTTCCGGCACCTGCCGCCGCCCGGCGGTCGACGTGCCGTCACCTCTCCTCCGAACAGGAACGGTTCGCCATGCCCGAATCCACTTCCACGCCCCTTCATCTGGCCGTCGCGCTGGACGGCACCGGCTGGCATCCCGCCGCGTGGCGGGAGCCGGACGCCCGGCCTGCGGAGTTGTTCACCGCCGGGTACTGGGCCGCTCTGGCTGCCGAGGCCGAGCGCGGGCTGCTCGACCTGCTGACCTTCGAGGACGGGCTGAGCCTGCAGTCCGACGATCCGTTCGTCGCGGACGACCGGACCGACCAGGTGCGGGGGCGGCTGGACTCGGTGCTGGTCGCGGCCCGGATCGCGCCGCTGACCAGGCACATCGGGCTGGTGCCGACGGCCGTCGTGCCGTTCACCGAGCCGTTCCACCTGTCCAAGGCGGTGGCCACGCTCGACTTCGTCAGCGGCGGCCGGGCCGGCCTGCGGGTGAAGGTCTCCGCCCGTCCGGACGAGGCCGCGCACTTCGGCCGCCGGCCGGCCGCTCTGCTGCGCCTGGACGAACCCGACTCCCCGGAGAAACTCGCCACTCTCGCCGAGGAGTTCGGCGAGGTGGCGGACTATGTCGAGGTGCTGCGGCGGCTGTGGGACAGCTGGGAGGACGGCGCGGAGATCCGCGACGCCGCGACCGGCCGGTTCGTCGACCGCGACAAGTTGCACTACATCGACTTCACCGGGTCCCGGTTCAGTGTCCGCGGCCCGTCGATCACCCCGCGCCCGCCGCAGGGCCAACCGATCGTCGCCTCCCTCGCCCACCGCACCGAGCCGTACCAACTCGCGGGCACAGCATCTGACTTGGCCTTCATCACCCCGCACGATCCACAGCACGCCCGGGCCGCGCTGGCCGAGATCCGCGCCGCGCAGCAGGCCGCCAAGCGCGGCGGCGAGACCGTGCACGTCTTCGCCGACCTGGTGGTGTTCCTGGACGAGCGGCCCGGTGCGGCGGCCGACCGGCTGGCCCGGCTGAATGCGGCGGCGGGTGCCGAGTACCGCAGTGACGCCCGGATCTTCACCGGAACGCCGTCCGAACTCGCCGACCTGATCGAGGAGTTGGCGTCGACCGGGCTGACCGGCTTCCGGCTGCGCCCGGGTGCGCTGCCGTACGACCTGGAGCGGATCACCCGCGCGCTGGTGCCGGAACTCCAGCGGCGCGGCCGGTTCCGTACCGCCTACCGGGCGAACACGCTGCGCGGCCTGCTCGGACTGCCGCGCCCCGCAAACCGCTACGCGCGCACCGCCCCGACCGTCTGATGTCCGGAAGGATCTCAACCACCATGACCAGCAAGCCCGTCAAGCAGATCCATCTGGCCGCACACTTTCCCGGCGTGAACAACACCACGGTGTGGAGCGACCCGGCGGCCGGCAGTCAGGTCGAGTTCGCGTCCTTCGCGCACCTGGCCCGGACCGCCGAACGTGCCAAGTTCGACTTCCTGTTCCTCGCCGAGGGCCTGCGGCTGCGCGAGCAGAACGGGCGGATCTACGACCTGGACGTGGTCGGCCGGCCGGACACCTTCACCGTGCTGGCGGCGCTCGCGGCCGTCACCGACCGGCTCGGCCTGGCCGGCACCATCAACTCGACGTTCAACGAACCGTACGAGGTGGCACGGCAGTTCGCCTCGCTGGACCACCTCTCGGCGGGGCGCTCGGCGTGGAACGTGGTGACCTCCTGGGACGCGTTCACCGGCGAGAACTTCCGCCGCGGCGGCTTCCTGCGGGAGGAGGACCGGTACGCCCGGGCCAGGCAGTTCCTGGAGGCGTCCTGGCAGCTGTTCGACTCCTGGCGCGGTGACGAGCTTCGCGTCGACCCGGCGTCCGGCACGTTCCTGGGCGACCCGGACGCGGGCCGATTCGCCTACCGCTCCTCCGAGTTCGACATCTCCGGGCGGTTCGACGTGCCGCGCAGCCCGCAGGGGCGGCCGGTGATCTTCCAGGCCGGGGACTCCGACCAGGGCCGCGAGTTCGCCGCCGCCTCCGCCGACGCGATCTTCTCCCGGCACGGCACCCTGCCCGCCGGGCAGGCGTTCTACGCGGACGTGAAGGGCCGGCTGGGCCGGTACGGGCGGCAGCGCGACGAGCTGAAGATCCTGCCCGCGGTGACGTTCGCGCTCGGCGACACCGACGCCGAGGCGCACGAGCGGGCCGCGCTGATCCGCCGCCAGCAGGTCGGCGGGCAGACCGCGATCCGGCTGCTTGAGCAGGTGTGGAACCGCGACCTCTCCGACCTCGACCCGGACGGCCCGCTCCCGGCGCAGGACCCGCTGGTCGGCGAGCACACCGTCGCCCGCGGCCGTGCCTCGGTCCGGATGACCCGCGACCCGCTGGCCGTCGCCCGGGAGTGGCGGGTGCTCGCCGAGGCCAAGCGGCTGTCCGTCCGCGAGCTGATCATCGAGGTGACCGGCCGCCAGTCGTTCATCGGAACCCCCGCGCGGATCGCCGAGGAGATGAACCTCTTCGTCCAACAGGACGCGAGCGACGGCTTCATCCTCGCCCCGCACCTCACCCCCACCGGCCTCGACGAGTTCGCCGACAAGGTCGTCCCGCTCCTCCAGGAACGCGGCGTCTTCCGCACCGAGTACCGGGGCACCACCCTCCGCGACCACCTCGGCCTGGCCCCGCGGTGAGCCGCTGCCGGAGCGCGTCTCGTCCGTGTTGATCCGTTGTTGATCGACGGCGTCCACCATGGCTGACGTGCCGGTCCCGGGGGTGGGTTCGAGAGGGGGCGGCCGTCAGTTTCGGCGCGGCTCCCGGTGCGGGGCCGCCGGGATCATGGGTGGAACCGATCATGCGTGTCCGTCAGCTGTCCGCCGCCACCGCCGTGGTGGCGGCCCTGGGCGTCTCTCTCACCGCGTGCGCCGAGGAGCCGCCGGCCGTGCGGACCGGGCCGGTGGCTCCCGTCGCGGCGGAGCTGCCGGTGTCGCCTGTCGTGGAGAGCGAACCCACCGCCCCCGCCGGGCAGGGGACGCACCGGTGCACGGCGGCGGACCTGCGGGCGACGGTGGCGGCGGGGTCGGTGGTGACCGCCTCGGACGGGCCGGTGGTGGAGCGGATCGAGCTGGCCAACCGGAGCGCGGCCACCTGCACCATGCATGGGTTCCCGGGCGTCGACCTGGTGAGCGACGGCACGACCTGGAGCCTGCCGCGCGCCCGGGCGGAGCAGGCCCGGACGGTGACACTGCCGCCCGGCGGGACGGCCTACGTCCTGATCGACTACCTGCCGTACCGGGGGCGCGGGCAGCGCGGGCAGTCCGAGTTCAAGGTGACCTCGATGGTGCTGACCCCGCCGGACGACACCGGGCAGCTCACCGTCCACTGGGAGGGCGCCAACCCGCAGGACCGCCGCCCCGCACCGCAGCCGGGCACCCAGGTCCGTCCGGTCACCGCGACCCGCTGAGCAGCGGGCCGCCGGGCCTGCCTCCGCCGGGCATCCACCGGGAACCGCCGGGCATCCATCGGGCATCCGCCGGGCCGGCCTCCGCCGGACATCCGCCGGGCCGCGGTCGTCCGGCCGACGGCAGGTCAGGGCGTGGACGGGGCCTGCGGGTCGGGCCGGACCGCGCCGAGGATCGGGAGCAGGGGGACGGGCGCGAGCTTGATCACCGTCCCGGTGTGCGGGGCGTGGACGACGGTGCCGCCGCCGAGGTAGAGGGCGACGTGGCCGGCGTCGTTGTCGTAGATGACCAGGTCACCGGGGCGCAGCTCGCGCAGCGGGATCCGCCTCAGGCCGGCCCACTGTTCCTCGCTGGTGCGCGGGATGGTGACGCCCGCGGCCTGCCAGGCCTGCGAGGTGAGGCCGGAGCAGTCGTAGGCGTCGGGGCCGGTGCCGCCCCACAGATAGGGCTTGCCGAGCTGGTCGAGGGCGTAGGCGATGGCCCGGCGGCCGCCCTCGGACGCGCTGCCGCCGGGGCCGAACACGCCGGCGGCGAGCATCTCCTCGCGGGCCCGGTCGGCGCGGTCGCTCTCCAGCTGTTCCAGCAGCTCCAGTTGGTCGGCGGGGGTGGATTCGAGCAGCTGGGCGGTGCGGTCGGAGGCGGTACGGGCCACCTCCAGGGCCTGCTGGGCGTCCTGCGAGGCGACGGCGGCGGCCTGCTCGGCCTGCCGGGCCTGGTCGGCGGCCTGCACCAGCCGGGCCCGTGCCTCGCGCAGCTGGTTCAGGACTTCGGCGGCGGTGCGGGTCTGCTCGGACGCCCGCTGCTGGCGGCCGAGGAACTCCTCCGGGCGGTCGGAGAACAGCAGTCGGGCGAGCGGGCCGAGCGCGCCCAGCGGGCCGTTGCGGTACAGGTCGGCGACCAGTTGCTCGGCCTGCGACTCGGCCTCCGCGACCCTGGCCCGTTCACGCTCGGCCCCGGCTTCGGCGTCCGCCGACTCCCGTTTCTTCCGGTCGAGTTGGAGGTCGGCGGCGGTGGAGCGCTGCTCGGCCGTCTCGGCGGCGTGCCGGGCGTCCGCGAGGTCGCGGCCGAACTCTTCGAGCGCCGCCCCGGCGGTCACGTTCTCGGGCGGTGGTTCCGGTAACGCGCCGGGCGGCACCACCGGGTCGGCGGCGGGCCCGGGCGGAGCGGCCGACCCGGAAGCAGCGGGCCCCGACGGTCCGGCGGCGCCCGGCGGCGGCGCCGGGTCGGCGACTCCGGGCGGGGCCACCGCGAGCAGCAGCGCCACGGCCAGCGGGAGTGCCGCCACGCGCCGGCCCCGTGCGGTGCCACGGTTCATTGCGCCCACCGTCCTCGCTCGTTCGCTTGCCTCGAACGCGCCGTCGAGCCCACCGCCCGCCGCCGCACATCCGTCCGGTCCCTCGGAACCCCCGTCACTCTGGCACCCGCCCCGCCCGCTCCCCCGCAGGCCATAGCCGAACAGCGCAAGCCTCACCTTCCTGGCGCAGTGCGCAATGCGCGGTACGCGGTACGCGGTACGCGAGGTGCGGTGCCCGGTACGCCGCGCGCAGCGCACCGGACCTGCCGCCCGCCCGGTCAGCGTCCGCGTCCGCGTCAGCGTCAGCGCCAGCGCCAGCGCCGCAGGCGACGGAGCGTCAGCAGCATTCCACCGGCCAGCAGCACGGCGACGGCGGCGGCCAGCAGCACCCCGGTTCCCGTGCCGGGGCAGGCGGTGACCATGCTGCCGCCCGCCGCGTGGGCGGTGTGCGCGCCGAGCGCCATCGGCAACAGGGCGGCTGCGAGCAGCAGCACCACGGTGGGCCGGGAACGCATGAGCACCCTCCACGGGGCAGGTCGGGGTCCGCTTCGCCGGATCGTACGAACCGCCGGCCGGGTTTCCCGGCAGGCCGGTCGGGAGGCGGCATGGCGCTGCGCCGACCGTGCGACCGGCCGGATCCGCCCGGGTCCGGCGGTTCCCCTGCCGCGAACCCCGCGCTTACCGTGGGTGGGTGACCGATCGCCAGCAGTTGCGGTACCTGGGGGCCGCGGGCGCGTTCGCCGTCTGCATGGCGGGGACGACGCTGCCGACGCCGCTGTACGGGCTGTACCAGCAGCAGATCGGGTTCTCCGAGCTGATGGTGACGGTGGTGTTCGCCGTCTACGCGCTGGGGGTGATCGGCGTGCTGCTGCTGGTCGGCAACGTGTCGGACGCGGTGGGGCGGCGCCCGGTGCTGCTGTGCGGCCTCGGGTGTGCGGCGGCGGCCGCGGTGGCGTTCCTGGCCGAGCAGGGTCTGCCGCTGCTGTTCGTCGGCCGGCTGCTGTCGGGGTTCTCCGCGGGCCTGTTCACGGGCACCGCCACCGCGTACGTGCTGGAACTCGCCCCGCCCGGCGGCAGGGGCCGCGCCGGGTTCGTCGCCACCGCCGCGAACATGGGCGGCCTCGGTCTCGGGCCGCTGCTGTCCGGGCTGCTCGCCGAGTACACCTCGCACCCGCTGACACTTCCCTACCTGGTCCATCTGGTCCTGCTGGCGGCCTCGTTCGCCGTCGTCTGGCTGCTTCCCGAGACGGTGGCGGGGGCCCGTCCGCTGCGCGCCGCGCGTCCGCGTCGGCCGAGTCTGCCGCCGCAGGTGCGCGGGGTGTTCGTCCCGGCGGGGATCGCCGCGTTCGCCGGGTTCTCGCTGCTCGGCGTGTTCACCTCGGTCAGTCCGGCGTTCCTCGCCGAGGACCTGGGCGTGCACAACCACGCCACCGTCGGGGTGATCGTCTGCCTGGCGTTCTTCGCGTCCACCGCCGGCCAGCTGCTGGTCCCCCGGCTGGGCGCGGCCCGTGCCATCCCGCTCGGCTGTCTGGTGCTGATCGCCGGGCTCGGCCTGCTCGCCCTCTCGCTCGCCACCAGCACCCTCGTCCCGCTGGTGCTGGCGGCCCTGGTCGGCGGCACCGGCCAGGGCATGGGCCTGCGCGGCGCGGTCGGCGAGGTCGCGGACGCCGCCCCGCCCCAGGACCGCGGCGGCGTGCTGTCCGCCCTCTTCGTCGTCGCCTACTTCGGCATCTCCATCCCCGTCATCGGCATCGGCCTGCTCGCCCGCCCCCTCGGCCTCACCCACGCCGGCCTGGTCTTCACCGCCTGCATGGCCGTCCTCGCCGCCGCCTCGGGCCTGTACCTGCTGCGTCGCCGCGCCTCCTGAACCGGTGTCACCGCCGGGTGCGGCGGCCGGGGCGCCGTCCTACGGTGCTGGTGGTCGCAGCGTCGAGGAGGACGGGTGATGGGCGGTCGGGGACGAGTGGTCGCGGCGGTGCTGGTGGTCGCGTCACTGCTGGGGGTGCCGGCGGGTGCCGGGGACTGGGCTCGGGCGCAACTTCCCGCGCCCACCGGACCGTTCGGGGTCGGGACGGTGGCGGTGCCGCTCACCGACGACGCGCGGGAGGATCCCTGGGTGCCCGGGCAGCCGCGGCGGCTGATGGTGAGCGTGTGGTACCCGGCCGGGCCTGGCGGGGAGCGGGCCCGGTACATGGTGCCGGAGGCGGCGGCGCACTTCGGGGGGCCGGCGGGGGCGGGGCTGGTCAACTACGGGGTGACGCCTGGGAGTACGGACTGGGCGGGGATCGGGGTCCGGGCGCGGGAGGGCGCGCCGGTGGCGGCGGGCGGGCGACGACCGGTGGTGCTGTACTCGGCGGGGCTCGGCGATCCGCGGACCTGGGGGACGGCGCTGGTGGCGGATCTCGCCTCGCGCGGCTACCTGGTCGTGACGGTCGATCACACCTACGAGGCGTCCGAGGTGGCGTTTCCCGGCCGTCCGCTGGCGACCTCGGTGCTGCCCGGGCTGCTCGGCCAACCGGGCCTGGACGTCGGGGCGTTGCTGCGCAAGGCGGTGGACGTCCGGGTCGCCGACACCCGCTTCGTGCTGGACCGGCTGGCCCGCCTCGGCGAGGTTCCCGGGCTGCCGGCCGGCCTGGCCGACGCGCTCGACCTGACGCGGATCGGGATGGCCGGCCACTCCGCGGGCGGCTTCACCGCGTTGCAGACGATGCACGACGACCCGCGCATCGCCGCTGGCGTCGACCTCGACGGCCAGTTGCACTTCCCCGGCCCGGACGGGCGCACCGGCGTGTACCTCTCCACCGTCGCCGAGGACGGCCTGGACCGCCCGTTCCTCCTCCTGGGCACCCGGGACGACGGCTCCGGCGACTACCACCACCAGCCCGGCTGGGCCGCGCTCTGGCAGCACAGCCACGGCTGGCACGCGGACTTCACCATGGAGGGCTCCCGGCACGGCTCGTACACCGACGCGGAGCCGCTCCTCCCCCAACTGGCCCCACAGGGCGCCCTCGACGTCGGCCGGCTGGAGGCCGACATCGGCGGCGTTCCCGCCGACCGCGCCGAGGACGCCACCCGCAGTTACGTCGCCGCCTTCTTCGACCGCTGGCTCCGCGGCCGGGACACCCGCCTGCTGGACGGCCCGTCGCCGCGCTTCCCCGAGATGACCTGGACGCCCTGACGACAGGTCGGGGTCGCGCTCCCGGCGACGACCCGAACGCCGCGACGCCCGGACGCCCGCACGCCCCGACGCCCCGACGGCAGGTCGGAGCGTCGGAGCCGTCGGAGCCGTCGGAGCCGTCAGGCGGCCTTCCCGAATCCGCCCGCCGCGGCGGTGACCGACTGCGGGAAGGCGAACACGCCGTCGGGGTCGTACCGGCGGGCGATCGTCCGCAGGCGCGGCAGGTTGTCGCCGTAGTAGGCGCAGCCCCAGTCCGGCAGCGTCGCGTCGATGTAGTTGACGTACGCGCCGGTCGCGCCGAGGCGGGCCAGGCCGTCGCGGATCGCGTCGACCGTGGCCGTCGTGCGGGCCGAGGTCGACGGCGTCGCGGCCGCGTACACCTGGGCGCTGGCGAGGGCGGCCCGATGCGGGAACGCCGTTGCGTCGGGCGCGAGTTGGCCGACCGCGCCGCCGAGCGAGTCGAGCAGGAGGTCGATGCCGCTGTGGCCGGTCATCAGCTCGACGGCCTTCGCGGGGTCGATCGGCCCGGGGCCGAGCATCCGGGAGACCGCGACGAATCCGGCCCGCGGCAGCCGGCCGCCCTCCCAGGTGGGGTGGCACTGGGCGACGGTGTCGCCGGCGCAGCCCGCCATGTACTTCATCGCGGCCAGGTAGTCCTTGGGGGCGACCGTCCGGCTGGTCGGCGTCGTCCCGGCGGCCTTCACCAGCCGGTCGACCTGCTGGTTCGCGCCGTCCGGGTCGCCCACCCAGCAGCCGACGACCCGGCAGCTCGGCGGGCTCCCGGCGGCGATCTGGCAGTTGGCCCACAGCTCCTCGGGCGCGCGGGCCACCCACTCCTGCCAGGCGCCGAGCACCTGCGGCGCCGAGCCGGCCGGGAACGCCAGCGAGATGACGGTCAGTCCGGGCGCGGGCGCGGTGTCGAAGGTGAACCGGGTGACCACGCCGAAGTTTCCGCCACCGCCGCCGCGCAGCGCCCAGTACAGGTCCGCGTTGCGGTCGGGCGAGGCGGTGTGCAGGGCGGAGTCGGCGGTCACCACCTGGGCCGCGCCGAGCCGGTCGCAGGTCAGCCCGTACTTTCGGGCCAGCACCCCGATGCCGCCGCCCAGCGTGAGCCCGCCGACGCCGACCGTCGGACAGCTCCCGGCCGGCAGCAGCCGCCCGGCCGCCGCCAGCGCGGCGTACACGTCGATCAGCCGCGCTCCGGCGCCGACCTCGGCCGTCCCGTCCGAGCGCACCTCGACGTCCGCCATGCCGCGCAGGTCGATCACCAGGCCCCGGGCGGGGATGCTGTAGCCGAGGTAGCTGTGGCCGCCGCTGCGGGCCGCGATCGGAATGCCGTGGCCGCGTGCGACGTCCAGGCAGGCGCGGACGTCGTCCGGCGAGCCGCACTTGGCGACGGCGGCGGGCAGTTGACCGTCGTTCAGCTCGTTGTAGCCGAGCCGGGCCGTCCCGTACCCGGCGTCGTCGGGCAGCACCAGCCGGTCCCCCAGCCGCTTCCGCAGCGCCTGCCAGTCCGGCGGCGCCGACCGCGGGCCCCTCGGCCTGGCAGGGAACGCCGCCACCGCCCGCGCGTTCCCCGTCCCGGTGGCCACGCCTGCCGCCGACACCGCAGCGGCGGTCAGAAACCGCCGACGATCCATACCCATGGCGAACCTCTCCGCCCGCGCCGCGCGCGCGAGCCTCCTGTCCGCCGATCGTCGCCCTCCCCCGCCGCCCCCGGCCCGCCGCGCTGCGCCCATCGGCGCAGCGGGCCCGGCGCGTCACTCCGGCAGGCCGCCGAGCTGCGCCCCGACCCGCTCCCGCAGCAGCAGGTACTCCTCCCACCGGCGGACGGTCGGACCGACCGGGCGTTCGACGGTCCGCGCCCCCGTCACCCGCTGGCCGTCCCGGAACTGTTCGAGCGTCAGGTCGAGCTCCACGCCGCTCGGCAGCCGGTTCCACCAGTGGAACCCCTGCTGCTCCCCGTCCCGGTGCACCTCGCCGACCACCAGCTCGCCGCCGAAGAGGTCGTTCACCAGCAGGGCCGTGATGTCGCAGTGCCCCCACGCCGGATTGTCGGGCCCCCACCCGGCGCCGGCCAGGTCGTCGGGCGAGCAGGTGTCGGCGGCCCAACTGGCGCGCAGGGCCCGGTCGAGGTCGAGCAGGTTCCACGGAGTCATCCCGACAGCATCGCACCCGGCACCGACAACGCTCCCCCGGTGGTGTCCGAACGGCCGGACGCCGCAAGGGCTTTCGAACCTGGTCGAATCAGTCGCAGGCGGGCCGGGCGTTCCGGTTTCCTTGGGTGCGGGACGGGAGGCACGACCGCGCGCCGCTCCGGTACGGGGGTCCGGAGCGGCCTCGGCCGGTGTGCCTCCCGTGCCTCCCGCGCCTCCCACCTGCGGTGCCGCCGGAGCCACCAGGCACAATCGGCGTCATGCGTACCCTTCTCGTCATCGGCATCGGCGCGGGCGATCCCGACCACCTCACTCTGGAGGCGGTCAAGGCGATCGGCCGCACGGATGCGTTCCTGCTGCTGGACAAGCCCGAGGAGCGCCAGGACCTGATCCGGCTGCGGCGACAGATGATCGCCGAGCACGGGCGGCCCGGGCACCGGGTGGTGGAGTTGATCGACCCGGCGCGGGACCGCGCCACGGCGGCGTACAAGGAGGCCGTCGAGGAGTGGCGGGAGCGGCGCGCCGACCTGGTCGAGCAGGCGGTCGTCGACGAGCTGGCGGAGGACCAGACCGGTGCGCTGCTGGTCTGGGGCGACCCGGCGCTGTACGACAGCGTGATCGCCGTCCTGGACCGGATCCTGGCGCGCGGGCGCACCGCGTTCGAGTACACCGTCGTCCCCGGCATCAGCAGCATCTCGGTGCTGGCGGCCCGCCACCGCACCACCTTGACCCGCACCGCGCGCCCCGTGCGGATCACCACCGGCCGGCGCCTCGCCGCCGAGGGTTTCGGCCCGGGCTCGGAGGACGCGGTGGTGATGCTGGACGGGCAGGCCGCGTTCACCAAGATCGACCCCGCGGGTGTGCACATCCACTACGGCGCCTACCTGGGCACCGAGGACGAGATCCTGGCCGCCGGGCCGCTCGCCGAACAGGCCGACCGCATCGCGGAGTTGCGCGAGCGGGCGCGCGAGCGCAAGGGCTGGATCATGGACAGCTACCTGCTGCGCCGCACCGAGGACTGACCGGCCGGCCGCCCCGGCCGCGGGGCCTCTTCCGCGTCTCATGGAGCGGACGGATGGCGGAACGACGTCCCGCCGCCCGTCCGCTTCGTTCTACACTGACCGCGCAACTGGTTCGCCCTGCCAGCCAGGCAGGCGCGTCGTAAGAGGGAACCCGGTGGGAATCCGGGACTGCCCCGCAGCGGTGAGTGGGAACGACCGCCGTCATCAGCACTGGGTCCGCAAGGGCCCGGGAAGCGACGGCCAGTAGGTGTCCGGGCCTCGGCCCTGGCGGGCCCGCGAGTCCGAAGACCTGCCCGTTGCCCGGGTGCGAAGAGCTCGCGCCCGGCCTCCGATGACCTCGAGGGCGGGTCGGCGAACCACCGGGCGGGCAGGCGCAGTCGAGAGCGCGGCACCGCACCGCTGGCGTCTCCTTTCGCGTCCTCCTGTGCCGTCGGACCCAGGTTCGAGGCTCGCGAAGGAGAGTCCCCTTGACCACGAAGTCCGCAGCCGCGGCAACTGTCCACGGCTACCCCCGCCAGGGTGGCAACCGGGAACTGAAGAAGGCCGTCGAGGGCTACTGGAAGGGCGCCGTCACCGCTGACGCGCTGCTCGCCACCGCCGCCGAACTGCGTTGCGCCAACTGGCGTCAACTGGCCGGCGCCGGCATCACCGAAGTCCCCACCGGCGACTTCTCGCTGTACGACCACGTGCTGGACACCACCGTCGCCCTCGGTGCGGTCCCGCCCCGGCACCGGGCCGCGGTGGAGGCCGATCCGCTGGCCGGCTACTTCGCCATGGCGCGCGGCACCCAGGAGCTTTCGCCGCTCGAAATGACCAAGTGGTTCGACACCAACTACCACTATCTGGTGCCCGAGTTGGGCCCGGACACGGTGTTCGCCGCGAACTCCGCCAAGCAGGTCGGCGAGTTCCGCGAGGCGCTCGGCCAGGGCTACCGGGCCCGCCCGGTGCTGCTCGGCCCGATCAGCTACCTGCTGCTCGCCAAGGCCGCGCCCGGCGCGCCGGACGGATTCGAGCCGCTCACCCTGCTGGACCGGCTGCTGCCGGTGTACGCCGAGCTGCTGGCCGACCTGCGGGCCGCCGGCGCCGAGTGGGTGCAGCTCGACGAGCCGGCGCTGGTCCAGGACCGCACCCCGGCCGAGCTGAACGCCGCCGCCCGCGCGTACCGCGACCTCGGCGCGCTGACGGACCGTCCGAAGCTGCTGGTCGCCTCGTACTTCGACCGGCTCGGCGAGGCCCTGATGGTGCTCGCCAAGTCTCCGGTCGAGGGCCTGGCGCTGGACTTCACCGGCCCCGCCGCGGGCAACCTCGCCGACCTGGCCGCGGTCGGCGGCCTGCCCGGCAAGCGGCTGGTCGCGGGCGTCGTGGACGGCCGCAACGTGTGGATCAACGACCTGGAGAAGTCGCTGGCCACCCTCGGCACCCTGCTCGGCCTGGCCGACCGGGTGGACGTCGCCGCGTCCTGCTCGCTGCTGCACGTCCCGCTGGACGTGGCCGCCGAGCGCGACCTGGACCCGCAGATCGGCCGCTGGCTGGCGTTCGCCCGGCAGAAGGCCGCCGAGACGGCGCTGCTGGCCCGCGCCCTGCGCGAGGGCACCTCCGCCGTCACCGCCCAACTCGCCGCCAACCGGGCGGACCTGGCGTCCCGCGCGGTGTCCCCGATCACCCGGGACCCGGCCGTCCGGGCCCGCGCCGCGGCCGTCACCGACGCCGACACCCGCCGCGACGCCCCCTACGCCGTCCGCGCCGAGGCGCAGCGAGCCCGGCTGAAGCTGCCGCCGCTGCCCACCACCACCATCGGGTCCTTCCCGCAGACCGCCGAACTACGGGCCGCCCGGGCCGAGTTGAACGCGGGCCGACTGGAGGAGGCGGACTACCGGGCGCGGATGGCGGACGAGGTCCGCGAGGTGATCGCCTTCCAGGAGAAGACCGGCCTGGACGTGCTGGTGCACGGCGAACCCGAACGCAACGACATGGTGCAGTACTTCGCCGAGCAGCTCACCGGTTACCTGACCACCCGGCACGGCTGGGTGCAGTCGTACGGCACCCGCTACGTGCGGCCGCCGGTGCTGGCCGGCGACCTCTCCCGCCCGCACCCGATGACCGTCGACTGGTACCGGTACGCGCAGAGCCTGACGGACCGTCCGGTCAAGGGCATGCTGACCGGCCCGGTCACCATGCTGGCCTGGTCGTTCGTCCGCGACGACCAGCCGCTCGCCGACACCGCCCGGCAGGTCGCCCTCGCCCTGCGCGACGAGGTCGCCGACCTGGAGGCCGCGGGCGCCGCCGTCATCCAGGTCGACGAACCCGCGCTGCGCGAGACGCTGCCGCTGCGCCGGGCCGGGTGGCCCACGTACCTGGACTGGGCGACCGAGGCCTTCCGGCTGGCCACTTCCCCGGTGCGGTCCGACACCCAGATCCACACCCACATGTGCTACGCCGAGTTCGGTGACATCCTGCGCGCCATCGAGGAGTTGGACGCGGACGTGATCTCCCTCGAGGCGGCCCGCTCGCACATGCAGGTCGCCCACGAGCTGGCCGCCGTCGGCTACTCGGCCGAGGTCGGCCCGGGCGTGTGGGACATCCACTCACCGCGCGTCCCGTCCGCCGCCGAGACCGTCCTGCTGCTGCGACTCGCCCTGACCGCCGTACCCGCCGAGCGCCTGTGGATCAACCCGGACTGCGGCCTGAAGACCCGCGGCTGGCCGGAGACCCGCGACTCGCTCGACAGCCTGGTCTCCGCAGCCCGCACCCTCCGCGCGGAACTCGCGGGCTGACGCCCCGCCCGTTCTCCACCCCCCTCCGCGCGGAGCCGGCGGGCCGACAACCCGCCCGCTCCGCGAGGTCCGCGAGGTCCGCGAGGTCCGGCCGATCGGAGGCCGGCCGATCGGAGGCCGGCCAGCCGGAAGCCGGTCAACCGGAGGCCGGTCAGCCGAAGGTCAGCCAACCGAAGGCCGGTCAACCCAAGGTCAGCCAACCGAAGGCCGGCCAACCCAAGGTCAGCCAACCGAAGGCCGGCCAACCGAAGGCCGGCCAGCCGGAGGCCGGTCAGCCCGAGGTCAGCCAGCCAAAGGCCGGCCAATCGGAGGTCAGCCAGCCAGAGGTCAGCCAGCCGGAAGCCGGTCAAACCGCTCCGACACCTCCCGCAGCCTCCGGCCGGCCCCGGTGCCCTCCGCCGAGGCCGGGCCGGGGCCGGGGCCGGCCGCACCATGGTCAGCCCCCGGCGCAGCTCGCCCGCGCCGCGCGGTCCGATGAACTGCCCGCTGCGGGCCTCGGGGGCGGTGGAACCCGGGCACCGCCACCCCGGCCGACCTCACGCCGCTGCGCACCGCCGCGAACCTTCGCCGCCCGCACCTCCCCCGCGCCGACACCGTGGACCTCGCCGCCCGGGCCGGGCTCCTCGGCCTGGACTGTCCGGCCGGCGCTGTACGGGTCTGACCGCACGGCGGTGGTCCCCACTCCGTTGGACGATGGCGAGTCACCGCCCAGCCGCGCGTCCGGCAGGCACCGATCTCGGCTTCGACGGCACCCCGGCCCGGTCGGCCCGGTCGGCCCGTCTCGGCCGCGCCGGCGCGTTCCGCCTCTCCGGTGCCTGCGGGCCCTGCGGCGGTCGAGTCCCGCACGCAATCACCTTTGCAGGACGGGCACTTCACGCGGGTGCCGGTCGGCGAGGTCCCACGGGCCCTCGCTCCCGGGCCGGGGTCCCTGCTCAGGCGTGCACGGGCTCCGGTGCCTCGGCACGGGTCCGGGCCGTCCGTTCGTCGCGGGTGGTCGCTGCGGCCACCGCGCATGCCACCAGTGCGAGCGCCGCTGCCGCGAGCGGGAACCAGCGGCCGCCCAGCAGCCCGATCGCCGCCGAGCCGGCCACGCCGCCGACCGCCGTGCCGAGGTACAGCGCGCTGCTGTTCAGCGAGATCAGTAGCGGTGCGCTGTCCGGGTCGATCGACGCCAGGCGGTGCGGCAGCGCCACCGACACCGTCCACCCCGCGAGCGGCACCACCAGGGCGTACCCGAGCGCGCCCGGCATCGAGAGCCCCAGCCACGGCAGTGCCGCGAACGCGCCCGCGGCCACCGTCGAGCCGACCAGCAGTACCCGGCGCACCCCCACCCGGTCCACCAGGCGTCCGCCCAGCCAGCTGCCGGCCACCGACATCACGCCGCTGGTCAGCAGGATGGCGCTCAGCCGGCCGCCGTCGCCGCCGGTGGCGCCCGAGACGGCGGTGGCCAGATAGATGTAGACGCTCTGGAAGGCGAGGAAGAACACCAGCGTGGTGGCCGCCGCGCCGAGCACCCGGGGCCGGCCGAGCGGAGCGAGGCGCGCCCGCAGGGTGGGGGCGGCGGCAGGAGAGGGCAGGTCGCGCAGCAGCAGAGCCAGGCCCGCGAGCGCGGCCAGGCCAAGGGCGGTGACCAGCCACATCGTCAGCCGCCAGTCGGTGCGTCCGACCCAGGTGCCGAGCGGCACGCCCAGCGCGGTGGCCACCGTCATCCCGCCGAGCACAGTGGCCAGCGCCCGTCCGCGCCGCTCGGGGGCGACCAGAGTGGTGGCCACCGCGTTGGCGGTCGGCGTGTAGAGGGCGGCGCCGGCCGCCGCCAGTATCCGGGTGGCCAGCAGCAGTTCGTACGTGGGGGCGAGCGCGCTGAGCGCGTTGGCGGCACTGAACACCACGAGCGCGGTCAGCAGCAGGCGCCGGCGCGGCCAGCGGGCGGTGAGCGTGGCCAGCACCGGTGCCAGCAGTGCGTAGCCGAGCGCGAAGACGGTGACCAGCTGGCCGGCGGCCGGCACCGACACCCCCAGGTCGGCGGAGACCGGGCCGAGGATGCCGGCCACCACCATCGAATCGGTACCCATGGCGAAGGTGCCGAGGGCGAGCAGAAGCAGACGTACCGGCATGGGAAAGCCCCCCGGGGCGCAGGAATTGGTTCGTCGTACAGGCGAGCAGCAGGCAGCGGGCAGCGGGCAGGACACTGCTGCACGCTCTGTTGGATACACATGCAACAGTTTGACGCTCGCCAAACATTCGACGATGGGTGGATGATTGTCAAACCGTCCTGGCCCCGACCCGACCCGACCGCGCCCCTACCCTGGCCTCGTCCCCGACCCCTGCCCCGAGGAGCACGCGCCACCATGAGCGACACCGAGCGGCTTCCCCAGCCCGACCTCGCCGACATCGACCTCGTCACCGTCCTACAGGCCCTCGGCGACCCCGTGCGCATGAACCTGCTGCTCAGCTACGCCGACAACGCCGAACACTCCTGCGACCCGCACGGTCTCGGCCTGGACCACCTCCACAAGTCGACCGTCTCCCACCACATGCGCGTCCTGCGCGAAGCCGGCGTCACCACCACCCGCGTCGCCGGCCGCAACCGCTTCGTCAGCCTCCGCCGCACCGATCTCGACACCCGCTTCCCCGGCCTCCTCGACGCGCTCCTCGCAGCCGCGACCTCCTGACCGCGCACCTCTCACCGCAGTGTCGGTGTCGGTGTCGACGGCCAGGTTTCGCCCACCGACCGGACAACCACGGCAGCGAGCGCGGTCCCCCGCAGTGAGCTACCACATGCACCCTCGTGCCGTTCCGCCCGACGAGATCGAATCCGACGGCGGGTGGCTGACCACGTTCATGCTGAACTCCTGGCGCGACCAGGGGAGTTCACCGCAGGAATCGCCACCGCGGTCGAGAAGGACTTCCACGGGGTGAACCACCTCTACACGGGTTCCGCGGACGGCGCCGAAGACTCCGACGTCCCGGCCGCGCCGCCCGCCTTCGGGGGCACTCCCGTCGGCTCCGAGGACGGCCCACCGTTTCTGATCCTGACTCCGCTCCAGGTGAGCCAGGCCACGGCCTTCCTGGAAGCCGCCTCGTTCGACGAGCTCTGGGCCGCCTCCAAGGACGGGATCTTCACCCCTCTCCGCGGTCACCTGTACGAGGTCGAAGCCAGAGATTTCTTCCTTCAGCACCACACCGACCTGCACGCCTTCCACCGTCAGGCAGCCGGCGCGGGTCACTCGGTGGTCAAGGCCTTCCGGTACTGGGCACCCGCGCTACCAGGCACCCGCGCGCGGCGTCGACACCGGACGCACCTCAGACGGGTGTGACCGGCTCCGCCCGGGTGAGTTCCACCCACCGGCCCAGCTCGTCGGCGTGGCTGCCCGAAGCCGTGGCCGCCGCGACGGCCGAGACAGCCTCCGGTGCGGGCTCGCCGTTGCGGAAGAGCAGGGCGAGCGGCCAGGACGGAGCGCTCGGCCCCTCGCCGTCGAACGGGGTCCAGTGCCAGGGAGCGTCGAACCTCCATGCGCGCCCGTCGCGGTCGACGACCTCGTCGCCCGTCTCCAGGAACGCGAAAGGCCGGAAGAGCAGTTCGAGCCGGAACGGCACCCCGCCGTCCGGGTCGATCCGATGGCCCTGCTCCTCAAGCCCGGCGTCGTAGGACTCGCCCTGGCGCAGGACGTCGAGGTAGGTCCCGGGCCGTGGAAGCCAGCCGGTCTCCAGGGGCGGATCGAAGTGGTGGACCGCCAGGACGTGCACGACGGCCGCGGGGATCCCCACCGAACACCGGTCTCCGGCCTTCAGCGTCTCCTCGGCCGGCCTCGTGCGGAAGTAGCCGCCGCTCCAGCCGTCGTCCGCCGGCGTCGGAAGAGCCACCTCACCGTTCCACTCGATCCCGTCCGCCGAGGTGTCGACCTCCCACCACGGCCAGCGCACGGAGACATGCGACCGGGAGACCCCGGTGACCGTGGCCTCGGTGAACGGGCACTCCATCCGCAACACGTCACCCGGCCGGAACCGACGGCTCGCGCCGCCAACCCCCTGCACGCCGGCTCCGGCCGGTCTCGTCCGGGTGTCCACGATGCCTCCTCAAGTGCGGGAAACGATCATCGCAGACCGCCGACGGGCACCGTTCGGAACCGAGCCCGCCGAACGCCCGCAGTGTGCCACGGCGCGATGCCCCGACGATCCCGGCCCCGCAGTCCCGCGGTACCGCCGTCCCTCCGTCCCGCCATCCCTCCGTCCCGCGACGTCCTCTACAGCCTGGGCGGCAGGACGTTCTCCCGGTACGCCTTCGTCGGGTTCTGCGGGTCCAGGGTGACGTTCCCCCGCGGCATGAAGTCGCACACGATGTAGGTGTCGGACCAGGAGAAGCCGTCGGCGTCCGGCCCGCCGTCGCGGAGGCCGCCCACCCTCGCGCAGCCGAACTTCGTGCTGGACTTCCACACGAGTTGGGTGAAGTTGCCGGTCTCGCGGGAGAACCCGGGCCTGTTGTAGTCGTAGCGCGCGCTCCCCTCGTACCAGGAGTCCACCGCGTCCTTGCAGGTGTCCGGGGTGTAGCCGCCCTCGGTCGCGGTCGAGCCCCAGCTCAGGGTCTCGCCGTACCCGCGTGCCAGGCCGTCGTGGTTGAAGCCGCCCGGCCGGGAGACCTGCTGCGCCCGGGACTTGGCGTAGTCCACGATCGCCGGGTCGACGGTGAGCGGGGGTGCCTGGTGCTTGGCGCGGTACGCGTTGACGGCGGCCAGGCAGTCGTTCTGGAACTCGCTGTCCGTCCGGTCCGTGAACGCCCGCCGGGACGCCGGCCCGGCTGCCGTCGCGGGCGGCATCGCCGCCGTCATGGCCAGGGCCGTCGCGGCAACGGCCACGGCCGTCCGGCGAATCCGAAGTGCAGTCAAGGTGGTTGTGCTCCTTCTCGCGCTGATCCTGCTGCCCTGATCAACGCGGCCGACCGCGTCAGGGCACGGGATCCGTCCACCACCCGCCGCCGGCAACACCCACGATCCCGCGCCCACCCGGCCTGCGCCGCAGAACTCCCCGCCACCGGACACCCGCCGGTACGGCGCGAACACCGCACCCAGGCCGACGACTTGGCCGACCCAGCGGGACGCCCCGGCCCTGGGGAGCAGCGTTGCCGAGCCACCCGCTCCGAGCACGACCAGCGGAACAGCGGAACCGCGGAACGGCGGAACGGCGGAACGCCGGTTTCGGCGGGCGGTCGGCAGGCCAGGGCCTTGACCTGGGCGGCCTTCAGCGCGGCGAAGAGCGCCGTCGACGGCCCGGACGCCGGCAATCGGCCAGGCCCGCCAGTCCCGGCTCGGCGAATCGGAAGTTGGCGCAGCCGTCGGCCCGTTCAGATTGCGGTCGGCTGCCGGAAGGCGTCGGCGTTGCGCGCGCACCAGTCTGCGAACGTCCGTGGCCGGCGTCCGAGCAGCCGCTCCACCGTGTCGGTTCGGAACCCGACGGTGTCGGCACGCATGAGCGTGAACCCCTCGGTGATGGCGTCGGCAAGCGCCTGGGGTGCTCCGTCGGGGAAGCGGGACTGGACGGCTTGAGCCGGTGTGGCCGTCTCACGGACCTCGATGTCGCGGCCCACCGCCTCGGCGATGATCTGAACCTGATCCGCCACGGTGAGCGCCTCGTTGCCGGTGAGGGCGTACTCCTCACCCTGGTGGCCGCTCTCGGTGAGGACGAGGGCGGCGACGGCCGCGATGTCGGCGGGGTCGATCGGCGCGAAGCGGCCCGGGCCGACGGGGTCGAGGACATACCCTTCCGCGTGGATGGTGGGCGCCCACTCGAGGGCGTTGGTCGCGAAGCCGCCGGGCCGCAGGATCGTGGCGGGTATGCCGGAGGCGCGGACGATCCCTTCGCGCCGGTGGTGCCAGCGGCCCATCGCGGGCATCGGGTCGCCGACGACGTTGATGGAGGACAGGTGCACGATGTGGCTCACCCGGGCCGCCTTCGCGGCCGAGACGGCGTGGGCGGTGTGGGCGGTTCCGATGCCCGGCGTGAGCAGGAACAGCCTGTCGACGCCGGCGAAGGCGGGTGCCAGTGTCGCAGGCTCGCCCAGGTCGCCGATGATGCGCTCGGCGCGCTCGGGCAGTCCGGCGGCGCGGGCGGGGTCGCGGACGAGGATGCGGAACCTGGCGCCCTTCTCGTCGAGCTCGCGGACGAGCTCGCGGCCGATGTTTCCGGTGGCTCCGGTGACCAGTGCCATCAGACCCCCTGGAGACGTTAGCCGTCTAACGATTACCCCGAAGACGCCAGCCAGGAAATGATTGGCCGTCCGTCGTCCCACTCGCCCCATGATCGAGTCGGTGCAGCCCGTTGCGTCAGGCCCCAGCCGGCGCGTTCGACGCAGCCGCGAGGCCCACCCGCCACTCGTCCAACAGCCGGAAGAACGCCTCCAGTGGTGGCTCGTCCCCGCGGTTCTGCTCGATGGCCATCGCCCAGCCGCAGACCATAGGCCACCCGCGCGTCCAGCTCAACCACTGGGCAAACGGACCTGCCGGATCGAGATCGAACTGCTCGTCCACGCCATGAATCCGCAGCGCCAGGCCATACCCCGAAAGCAAGAGGCCCAACTCGTCCAGCGAGCCGTTGCGCACGAACATGCCGGGCCGCTGCCGCACGTGTTCGAGCACGTCATAGACATTCTGCAACTCATCGAACGGCTCGGGCTTCGGCCGGTCTCCCAGGTCAGCTGACACCCACCAACCCTACGTTGACGGGCCCGACTGAGTGACTACTTGTCACATCGGGTAGGGAGATCAGATGTCCGCCCACGCGGATCTCGGCGCGTCCGTTGACAGCTGCGAAGTCACGTACGCTCCTGCGGCCGGCCTGCCGCAGTGCCCGTGCCTCCACCCCGTTCCACTCGCCCACCGCCGCCATGACCACCTCCTGCCTCGGCGACCGTCGAAGCACCCTACGACCTGTCGGGGTGTCAGAACTGCCACGGCAGGGCATTCCCGCCTCTCCGCACCAACGGCACGCTGGGACAACAGCCGGGCCGCCCGGCCGGCAGAAAGGGGGCGCAGTGTGGAACTCACCGTGCAGCGACCCGTCCTCGCCCGCCTGGGCGCGGCCCCGGAACGTGCCTCGCGCCACCGACAGCTCGCCGGCGCAGGCCTGCATCTGCTGGTCGTTCGCGGCCCGCACGCCCACGCGCCGATCGCATCGGCCATCGACCGCCGGAGGTAGACGTGCAACAGCCGGCACCGTCCCAGCCCGAAACCTGCTCGCCGGTCCTCGGGCCACGGGCCCGCTGCCCGCGGCGGATCGCCGACCGGCCCCGGCAGGTCGTCCTCCGGCCGACAACCTTCTGCAGCAGGCTCATGCCTTCGTCGATCCGCGCGTGGGCCTCGCCGGTGCGGCCGAGGTCGAGCATGCACTGGCCGGAGTCAACGGCGAGGTCCGCGGTGCTCATCCACCGGCACCAGGTCGGCGCCGGGTCGGGACTGTCGGTCAGCAGGGCGGTCTCGGCGGCGGCCAGATCCCGATGGCAGTCGGCGGCGGCGCCAAGGGCGGCATGTGCACGGGCTCGGCGAAGGAAGAGCGAGGACTGAGCGGTGGGGTGCCGGGTGTGGATGAAGGCCTGGCTGAGCGGTTCCACGGCGGCGTCGGGCTGAGTGAGCCAGATCGACTGGTAGGCGAAGTTGTAGCCGCTCTTCAGAACTGACCGTTGACCGGTCAGTCGGCCCGTTCCCCCGACCACGGGCATCCGGTATCACAGAGTGCTCACGAGTGCGGCTGATCAGGGCCCCAGGGGACGTGGTGGTAACCGCTTCCCGCGCGACGGGTGATCGCTTCCGGAAGTCCGAGTCGCTGTCGGGGTGGAGTTGGTCAGTGGGTTGGGCCCGCGCTGCAGGGCCCAGCTGAGCCATGGTTACACTCGCCGACATGCCTTTGACCCGCCTGGACTTGATCGATGAAGGCATGGCGGTGGCTCTTGCCGGTCCGGATGCGGAGATGTTCGGAATCGGTAGCACCGTCATCGCGTTCGGGCCTGCCGGGCCTGTGATCATCGCCGATGCCGTGGATGAACTGACGACCAGCGGTGTCTGGAACAGTAGAGAGTTCCGGCTGCGCGGTCCCGGCCCGGCCACGATTGCAGCGCGGATCTGGGAGGCCGACCCGTTCCAGCGGGCTCATGTGTTCACCCGGTTGAAGGACCGCTGCATTTACTTGGGCACGGCCCAGCGCGTGAGGGGTGAACAGACCCGCGAGCAGTTCGTGCTCTGTGTTTGGCGGCTCGATTCAGAACTGAGCCGGGAGGTCCTCGACACCGTGCGGCCACCAAGCACACCGGTTGCCCTGCCCGACCTGGAGTGGCTCGACTACGTGAGGACCGATCCGGCCACTGCGCTGGAACGCTTCGTCACGGGTTGGTACCCCGCGTCGGAGGCGCCGTCGAGGCCGAAGCTCAGCAACTGCACGCCGGGGCCGCTGGCGAGCTTCTATCGGCTTGCTCAAGAGCGGCCTGCGATACTCGGCGCTCAGAACAGGATCCTTCCAGAGGCAAAGCTCTATACCGACGACAGCGCGGACCATCTCGTCTTCGGAGAGGAGAACCAGGGCGGCTTCGTCTGGTCGTTTCGATGGTCCCTCGACTTCGCTGAGAGTGACCCGACTGTGTGGTTCACGGAGGAAGAGCCGAGCCCCGAGCGCGAGCCGATGAGCGGCTTCCTTCTGCAGTTCTCGCTGTTCGAAGCCGTGGTCAGCGCGCCTTACTGGGCCAGCGTGGACTGCCTGCCGGAAAGGCTCACCCGCGAGATCACGCGTACGCTCCACCAGGTGCCTCTACGGCCGTGGCAGTGGCCCTCCGATCCCACGCACTTCTACGTTGCTCCCGGCCTCGCCGCCTACGTCAGCGACCACGGCAACGGGGGGTTCGACGTCTGGGTCGGTGCCAAACACCGCAACGCGCTGCGCCCGCTCGGCGAGCGGGGCTTCTCTTGGCGCCGTTTCGATGGCTGAGACAAAGGTCTCGCCCGGCCCTTGGGGACCGAGTGGGATCTCGTGACCAGCGATGAGCAGTCGATCACATCTCCCAGCGGAGTCGGCTCAGTAATTCCCCTTCCTGGCTCGGATGTTCGTGACCTTGGAGGCGTCCTCGAGCGCTTTGCGGAGCTGATCGTTGGCCAGCGCGAGCTGCTGGAGTTGAGCGACGGCGAGCGCGAGGTCTGAGGTCAGCTCCTGGTTCCGACGACGGAGCTTCGCGTTCCTGGCGATGAGCCTATCGTGGGCGGTCGGCTCGTCTGCGGGATCGACAGGAGCGGACCGGAAACGACTGAGTTCTCTGGCAATGTCGGGAAAGCGGCGGCGGAACGTGGTGTTGCTCAGGCCAAGCTGACGGGCCAGCTTCAGGACGCTGGGCTTGGTGTTGGTCTGAATGCATGCCTCGACCATCTCCGTCATCCGCTTGCGGACCAGGGCCTCGGGCAGATCGCAGACGTTGGTGGTCATGCGATGGACTCCGTGCGGGTGTTGGTGGACAAGAACTCGGTGATCTCGGCGTGACGTTGCTGAAGACGGTGCTGCAGGAGGGGAGGCATGGCCGGTCGGGCGGCCATCCTCTTCTCCAGGCGGGCCAGCTCTCGGGTCCAGGCAGCCACGTTCTCAGGAGTGAGGGCAACATTTCTGCAGGCGAGGGGCTTGCATCCGCCGTGGTCGGGCAGCCCGTCGCCTCCGCCGCGCTTCGCCCTGTCGCAGAGTGCCTTGGCCGGATCGTGGACGCAGGTGATGTACTCACCGGGATAGATCGCTGGATCATGCCGCTTCATGATCCGTTTCAGGCGGTGCTTGTCCAGGGCGACTTGTCCCTGGAACTGGGCTCGTTCGCCGAATTCTCCTAGCCTCCGGGCAGCCTCTTCGGCTGACGGGCCGCTCAGGTCAGTGTGCTCGTGCGCGTCGATCATCGCGGTGTATGCCTCGCCCCGGGCGAGGGCCTGTTCGCTCTCCACTTCTGCCCGGAACCCGGAAGCGCTGGTGCCTGCGTAGCCTTCGAACATTTGGATGCTGTGGTGTCGGTAGTGCATGGCGCCGGCGATGGCCCCGCCGGGCCGTCGTGCGATGAACCACGCGAGTGTGCGCCGGAAGACGCTGGTCTTGAACCCGGTGCGGGTGTCGCCGACTGGTGGGACGTGGTCGGAGCGATGGGCGGTGTCGCAGAGCTGGCCGACGTAGGTGACGAAGTTTCTGATCTGCCGAGAGGTCGCCTTGGTCGTGAGGGCTTCGGCGGAGCCCGTCTTGGCGTCGGATCCGTAGCGAAGGCGGGCGAAAAGGAAGTCCGCTTCGGCGGGCTGGAGGCGTTCGAGGACGTCGATGGCTCGGGCGACGGGCTCGCCGACGACCCAGGTAGCCTCAACGCCGACGTCGTCGTCCTCGCCCTTGAAGGCCAGGCTGGTGACGGTCCAGCGGTAGGGGGTCTTGTCCTCGTCCCTCTTGATGCGCAGGCATCCGCGTCGAAGGTGCTTGACCTCCGAGTCACGCATCCCGCTGAGGAACGCGATCACGATGTAGCAGGCGGCCTGCAGGTGGCGTTCGAGCCGGGCCAGGCTGTGGGTTGCTGTGTGATGGGTGGCGATTCCCTCGACCCATGGGGCGCCGTCAAGTCGGCCGGTAATCGGGATACTGAAGTAGCTGTCTGTGCCGATGCCAACGATCTCGGCCGTCGCGGTCACGACGTCGGCGTGACGTTCGACGCAGGAGCGGTCGCATTGCAGTGAGCGGGCGAGGTAGACGATGTTCGGACGGCCGCGGTAGCCGGGCAGCGGTCTCCGCGAGGCGATGTACTCGTCCATCAGGGTGCGGATGCGAAGCCCGATGTCCGTGGCGTCGTCTGGCCGGCGGAAGGTGCCGGTTCGGGTGGCCCGCCAGTGCGCGTCTGCGGCCAGGATGTCAGTGGAGAACTCATCGACGAACCGAAGTGCCCAGCCCAGTAGCGGTCCCAGGGTCTCTTCGGGCAGCCGATCGGTGGCGTTCTCGCTGCGGCGGGGAGCCTTGGACTCGCCCCACTCCGGAAGGTGGCGCGGGTCGAAGGACAGTGCATGCTCGTCGAGATGGGATCGCCAGCGCCAGAGGAGTCGGATGACGCCTCGCGCGAGCGTCCGGTGGTCCGAGGACCGGGGGTGGAGCACGTTGAGATACTTGCGGTAAGCGGTCAGGTCGTCCGGAGTCAGGGTTGACAGGTCGGTGCGGTGCTCTTCCCAGCGCTTGTCCAGCCAGGTCAGGATCGCCTTCATGTGGGTGAAGGTGACCCTGACGGTGGCGATGCTCGGCGGGTCTTCGCCGTCCGGCGGGTCGGCGGACAGCAGGTGGTAGAAGAGCTTCTTGGCCGCTGGACGAAACCGCGACGGCAGGGCCAGGAAGTTCAGGATGAGTGCAACGTCGTGTTCCTTGCGCTGCGCGGGGAAGAGCCGCCAGATGTCCTCGCCGTAGCGGGAGGTGTTCTCCAGCCGAAACCCGGATCGGAGCTGGCGACCGTGCAGAACGTGAGTGTTCTGTAGAGCGGCGTCGCTGGGCGGAGGAACGGCGAAGGTGGCAAGACTCATGGCTGTTCCCAGGGGGCGTCGACAAGGTCGAGGAGGGCGTCGGGCAGGGGGTTCTTTCGTTCTTGAGCGACCTCGGCCGGCGAGAACTTGGTGAGGATGTCACGCCGGATCGCAACCCAGGCCGGCCCGTAGCGTTACCACCAGTCGATCTCGTTCATCCGCTGTCGCAGGGCACCGAGGCTGTCAAGGAGTCCGAGCAGCCCGGGCAGGTGGGCGCGAGTGACCAGGCAGTTCCCGCAGTGGAAGCAGTCCAGGAACGAGTCGCCGCAAGGGGCCTGGGTCTCCGGGTTGTGATCATGGTCTTCGCAGGCGGTCCAGGCCGTGTCCAGTTCGCCGTCCGCCAGTTTGCGCGCGACGTCCGGCGCCATACCGGCTTCCTCCAGGTCCCGCGCAGTGCCGACCTTGGGCAGGACCTTCGGGCCGCCACCCCTGCGTTCGGCAGCACGCTTGTGGGCTTCGACAGCGGCGTGTTCGGCGTCCACGAGCGCTTCCGCGACCACCTCCGCGGCCCACTCCCGGGTCGGCTCATCCGCCTTGAGGTAGTTGGCATACAGGACTTGAGCAGTGTTGCTCTTCGCGGAGGACGGCAGGTGACCGCCCATCTGCCGGGTGCGGCGCGCGTCCACGCTGGTCTTGATCCGGTTGAATGTGACCGACAGCGGCGGCGCCGGGGGCTGCTGGCCGTTCTTCTTCGGCGGCAAGTCCGCCAGTACCGGCTTGGGACGCTCCGCAGCCCAGGCAGACATGTGGATCGCCCCTCCATGGCCGAGGCTCGCCTCGAACGGCGCCCAGTGCTCCGTGATGCCCTTGGCGCCGGTGCGGTGGTTGTTGCGCCAGATCGCGAACGCGGTGGAGGCGCCGCAGAAGGACCGGCCGCGAGCAGTCAGCTCCAGCAGCAGGAGATAGAGACCCCCGGGCGTGTGGAGTTCACGGTCCTTCGGTCCAATCTCCCAGGTCACTGTCTCGAACCAGCGCTTGGTGCCGCGCCGGCGCTTGACCACGGACAGCTCGACGACGCGGCCTTCCAGCACTCGGTGCTTGACCGGCAACTCCTTGATCGACTCCCCGTTCCGCTCCGTGACAACCATCAGGAGGACCACCAAGGGCGCCAGATCCTTCCAAGTCAGGAACAGGTCGGAGGCAATGGCAACCCGTTGACTCTGCCATTCCTGAAACCGCCGAACGGGCTCGGGAACTGCACCACTGTCAGCCATCGAGGCCAGTACCTCGCCCCGCCGGAGATCATCCGTGCCGAGTTGACCGCGGTCCTCGCGGTAGCGTCGCAGCAGGTCCTCGCTCGCGCGTAGGCGGCGGGCGATGCGAGCGGTGTCGGCCCGCGCTGCAGCTGTCAGTCGCTCCAGCTCTCCGCTTGAGTAGCCCCCCACTGGCTTCGCTGCGGGCGGCTTCAACAGTCGTCGCTCGAAGGCGTCCAGGGCCTCGGCCGGGAGATCGTCCTTCAGCTGCGGGTCAGTGAACTGCGTGCGCAGTTCCAGCAGCACCGGGTACTTCGTTCGCGGGGAGATATCCGCGCGGTCCTGGAACGCGTCAACGTGCGCACGGGTCAGCTGCTGTGGAGTCTCGGGCGACGGAAAGAGAGTTGGGAGGAACTTGGCCCAGTGCCGGACCGCGCTCCAGGCGCCCCTCGCACTCTCCAGGGTCCTGGCACCGCCGCTGTAGCCGGTCCGCAGGGCGAAGGACCGGGCCAGGAACGGATGCCAGCCCGGCATCGGCAGTGAGCTGAAGTCGTAGGTGCGGGTGCGGCCGTCCTCGCCGTAGAAGTCGACGAGCAGGGAACCTGGCGCTTCCGTTCTGACCAGTGGCGGAGCTTCGTAGCTTCCAGCCGGTGTCGCGGCCGGGCGGCCAGGTCCAGTGCTGCCGCGGCCTCCTCGCCGACTCACTGCGTCACCTCCGCCTCAGGCAAGTCGAAGGGCGGCGCCTCGTCCCCGAGTTCGGCAACCGGGGTGTCCCGCGGGTCCTCCCAGGTGTCCGGGACCAGGGCCATGCGCGTCTCCATCTCCAGTTCCTGCAGGGCGTGCAGATAGATCAAAGTGGACAGCTGAGAGGTATGACCGAGTCGGCGGCGGATCCAGTCCACCGGGTCCCCGAAGATCCTCTGGTAGTGCTGGCGCTGGCCCGGATTCATCTCGCCGAGCGCCGCGATATGGCCGCGCTGAAGCTGTTCAAGCGTGATCACGGCGAAGGTGTGCCGACAGAGGTGGGCATGGGCTCGTTCCTCCAGCCCAGCCTCTTCGCAGCGGCTGTTGGCCGTGGTGAACATGTCCTTCCAGGTCGACAGGGACAGCGGCATCCCGTCCTCGCCGAGCCAGAACATCGCCGGCTCCAAGCCCCGCTCGGTGTCCACAAACAGCCGGCGGCGCTCCAGCGGGCCGAGTAGCCGCACGTCCACGCGCTTCCCGACCATCGCGCCCGAGGTGTACTGGGCCATCCGCGGAGACGCCGGGTCCGTGATGACCATGGGACGGCGGATGCGGTGGTAGCGGCCCGCGGCCTGGGCCTCCGCCACCACCAGGGCCCGGTCTTCGAGGTCGTAGGCGGTCAGATCCCGCCGCGTGGATGCCGGCAGGTAGACCCACCGGGCAGACTGCCGCTTCGCGATCGACCTCGGCAGCCAGAACTTGCTGTAGCCCGGTGGCCCCTTTCCCAACGGGATCTCGGTCCTGAGAAGGGTGCCCTGCTCTTCAAGCCGCATCCCGGTGCGGACCAGCTTGTCCGTGAACGTTGAGTTGCGTGAGGCCCACCGACCTCGGAAGTTGTCCCTCGGTAGTCCGCAGCGGTCGTAGCCCCGGACCCCAACGTCCCGCCAGCGTCGGTAGGAAGCGGCCGGCAGCCACTCGATCCGCTGGCCGCCTTCGTCGTGCGCGTAGGACGCCGGGACCTTCCTACTCTTCCGGCCCCTCTTGTCGACGACCGGCGGGCCCCCGGGCGAGGTCGCGCTTTCCCGGGCCTCCCGCAGCGGGATCGGGATCTCGGAGACCCAGCCCTCGCGCTTCGCGTGCTCGTAGAACTGGAACACGTGCGAGGTGTCCTGGCTCCATGTCGAGCCGTCGATCCGGGGTCCCTTCGCGTCCTGGCGCCGCCAGTGCCGGTAGGCCCGGTGGTCGTCCATCGTGGCGTCGCGCCAGCCCTTTCCCCCGCGCGCCACATGCAGGAAGGTGAAGTAACCCGCCATCGCCCTCGCCCGGTTCCGCTGGCTGTTCAGCGGACCTTCGAGGTAGTCCACCCGATGGAGGTACGCATTCGGGTTGACGTCGTAGACGTACCGGGGCGACAAAAGATACGGAGTCCCGTCAGGAATGCCCTGGTCATCGAGCCAGCACTCCCACTCCTCAGGACGAATCCGCAGGTACCAGAGCCCTTCACGCAACCGCGGCAGATCCCGCGAGGTGAAGTGGACGGACCAGGCATTTCGACTCAACACGACCGGACCGTACAGGGGTGAGGTCAATGACCGGTCGCGCACAAGCGAGGTCGGAGAGGATGCCGGCGCCGAGGTCGCGGTCACGGGCGGCGTGCGCGTTGCTGAGGGCCGCGTTCCACAGCTTTCCCGCCACATGGTGCTGGCCCTGGTCGAAGCGGTGCCAGCCGCAGGTACTGGCCAGGGAGGCGGCCAGCAGGTGCAGGCGCTGACCGATGGGCTCGGTGCAGCGGCCTTGCTCCAGCAGGTCGGTGACCGTGTCCAGCTGGGCATCCATCAACTTGGCCGTGTGCTGGCGCTGTTCGGTGGGCAGGGCGGTCAGCTTGGCACTGGTGTCCTCCAGCCAGTCGACCAGTTCGCCGTCGACGTGCTTGCCGTCCAGTGCGGTGATGAGCCGGTCGGGTTCGAGGGCGGCCCACTGGGCCGAGAGGCCGGCCAGCGCGAGCGCGCTGAAGGTCATGAAGGTGCGGCGGCGGTGGTCCATGGCAGCTCTCTGGGCGTCTTGCGCCAGTTCTCCCACTTGCTGACGGCGGCCTTGTCGGTGCCGGAGCGAAGACCCTCGGGCCGGTGCCGGGCGACGTGGTGGATGCGGGCCGCGAGGTCGGCCTGGGACCAGCCGCGAAGCGCGCGGGCGTACGCGAGGGGGTGCCGGATCTGGTCGTCCACGGGGCCAATCCCATCATCGACGGTGACCTTGAGCCTACTGCGCGTAGGGGCGGGACCACCCTGGGACTACGGACAATCCCTGGATGGTGGCCGCGAGTTGGGCTCTACTCGTCGTGCACCGACGAATTTCGTCACCACGCGGAAGGAGTCCGACGCGCTGCGGTCATCGGCCTCGGCCATCAGGCACTCGAAGACCACCTTCCCGGCCTGCTCGCATCCAGCAGGGCCGAGCTGGTCGCCGTCTGCGACAGCGACCCCGACACCCTGCGGCAGCGGCAGGACGCCCTCCAGGTCCCCGGATTCACCCGTGCCGGTGACCTGCTGGATACCGTGAAACCGGACTTCGTGGTCGTCGCCGTCCCGCACCACGCCGGCCGCGAGGTCGTCCAGGAGTGCGCCGCCCGGGGCGTCCACGTCCTCAAGGAGAAGCCGTTCGCCACCTCGATGGACGAGGCCCGGGAGCTCGCCGAGATCTGCCAAGCCGGGCAGGTCGAGCTGATGGTCACCCTCCAACGACGGTCCAACCCGATCCACGCCAGCGCCGCCGGGCTGCTGGACCAGATCGGCACCCCGTTCCTGATCGACGGCCAGTACACCTTCCACACCGACGACCCCGGCGGCGGCTGGCGCGGAGACGCCCGCCAGGCCGGGGGCGGCTGCATCATCGACATGGGCCGCGGTCATGGTCACCCACCTGTGGGGCAAGCCCGCCGGCATGGCCGGCATCGTCGCCGTGGCGAACGCCCACGACCTGGCAGTGCTGGATGACGGCTCCCACGCCCACGGCGCGAGCGTCACCGGGCGGAAGGTCGGCGCCTTCGGCCTTGCCTCGGCGTTCTCCCTCAACGGTCCCAAGCCGCTCTCCGGCGGCGAGGGCGGCTTCGTCCTCACGGACGACGACGACACGTACCACCGGGTCATCACGCTCGCGCACTACAACAAACGCGCCAAGTCCGAGATCCCGGAAGGCCACCCGCTCGCGCGGTACGCGGTCACCGGGGCCGGACTCAAGCTCCGCATCCACCCGCTCGCCGCCGCCATCGCCCACGACCAGCTCGCCCGCCTCGACGGCTACCTCGCTGGACAGGCGGAGATCGCCCGCCACCTCACCGGCCGGCTGGCCGGGACACCCGGTCTGGAAGTCGCCGCCTTGCCCGACGGATTGATCCCGTCCTGGTACGGGTTGACGCTCACCTACCGGCCCGACGAGCTCGGCGGCCTGCCGATCGAGAGGTTCCACCAGGCGCTGATCGCCGAGGGCACCACCGAGTTCGACCGCCCCGGCTCCACCTGCCCGCTCAACCAGCTGCCGCTGTACCAGCAAGCCCGGCATGCTGTTCCCCGGCCACCCGCACTCCCACCGCCGGTACCAGGCAGGGGACTTCCCCGTCGCCGAGCGCGCCCACGCCCACACGATCAAGCTCCCGGTCTGGCATCGTGAGCAGGATCTCGAACCGGCCGAGCAGTACGTCCGCGCGGCCATCAAGATCAGCGACCACCACAAGGAGCTGCAGTGACTGTCACCTCCCCCGAATTCGTGGCCGGCCTGGCGGCCGACGCCGAAGCCGCCGGCATCACCGGCCTCGTCGCCGCCGCCGTGATCAACCACGAGGGCCGGGTCCTGCTCGTGCGGCGCAACCCCGACGACTACCTGGGCGGCATGTGGGAGATCCCCTCCGGCACGGTCGAGCCCGGGGAGAGCATCCTGGAGGCCATGTTCAGGGAGACCGCCGAGGAGACCGGCCTGACCGTCGACCAGATCACCGGCTACATCGGACACTTCGACTACCAGAACAGCCGGGGCGGCACGACCCGCCAGTTCAACTTCGCCGTCACCGTCGAGAAGACCGAACCGGTCGTCCTCACCGAACACGACGCCCATCAGTGGGCCCTCCCGGGTGAGCTACCGGAGGTGAGCGACGCGGTTCGAGAGCTGATCGCACACTGAGGTGCGATGAGTGGGACGGGGCCCCTGAGCTTGTCGTTCAATCTCGCACGTCACTCGACCTGCTGAGATCTTCCGGATCCGGCAACACGTGATACGGCCGTTCTCCGCGCTTCGAGATGTCGAGTACGAGCGTCTGTACGCCCGTGCTGACGCACTGTTCGAGCTCACCGACGCGGCGCTGTCGCGGACAGGCCGGCGAGGACCTCGGCCGAGCCGTCGCTGGCGGCCGAGCACCGGCGCGGGCACGGAGCGATGTACACGGCCCTGGACCGGGGCGGGTGCGAGCCCGCGCGCGCATTCCGGCCTGGACACGCTGACCGACCGTGGCGAGGCCGGGACGCTCCACGTCGAGAACCGCGACCCGGCCTACGAGCGCGGTGCCGTGCTGCCCGCCGACCGATGGGCACCCCTCACTCCGGCCGCCGCCCGCCTGTTGACCGCCGAACCCGACACACCCGCGGACCTCCTCGCCCAACTGGGCCGCCTGCCCGGCTCGTTCACCATGGAGAAGGCACTCATCGCCCCCGCCGGCCGCACCCTGCTCCCCGCGATCGCCGACGGGCCGCGCTTCGTGCCGAGCCACGAGGGGTTCAAGTTGAGTCTCTGAGCATGCCGAAGGGCCGGTCGACGCGACGGAGCGAAGCGTCAACCGGCCCGGGGGGCAGGTTAGTTGGTCACCGGCACCGTGGCCGCGCGAGCGGGCTTGGGGAGCAGGTGGCGTTCGGCGAGGTGGCCGAAGAGGAGGCCGAAGGACAGCCAGAGGGTGAGTTGGATGGCCAGCGCCGCGACCCGGAACTGCCAGAGCAGGGTGGCGGAGAAGTCTTCGGGGACTTCGTTGACGGCGGGCAGCAGGACGTAGCCGAGGCCGATGACGACCAGGTAGCCGAGGCCTGCGGCCAGGGTCGCGTTCCAGTTGCCCAGCCGCGGAGCGAGTTGCTTGCCGGCCACCACGGCGGCGACGGCGAGCAGCACGCTCAGCAGCATCATCAGGAAGTAGAGCAGGGTACGTCGTCCGATGGTCTCGGGGTCGCCCACGGACGGCGGGTTGGCGGGGTACTTGAGGAACGGCACGAGGTAGACGGCCGCCAGCGCGCCGCCGGAGAGCAGCAGTGCGGTGGCCCGCGGGCCGAACCGGCCGGTGCGGCCGAGGGCGAAGCAGTAGACGAGGGCGGCGATGCCGCCGAGGGCTATGCCGTAGATCAGGACGCCGGTGGCCAGGCCCGCGGTGGACTGAAGGGTGCGGCTGACCAGTTCTTCGCCGTGCTCGTGGCTGTGGCCCTCCTCGAAGGCGATCGCCGCGTCCACGCGGGGTTCGCCGAGCAGGTAGGCGACGATCAGTGCGAGGACGCCTGCGCCGAGGCCCGCGAGCATGCCGCGGACCAGCAGGTTTCTGACGGTGTGGGAGTTCATTTCAGTTGTTCGCCGTTGTTCCCCGGGTCAGTGGCAGGGGAAGCCGAGCAGGTGCCGGCCGTCGTGCACCCACTCGTGCACGGCCTCGCCGGAGATCAGGGAGGTGGCGCCCTGCTCGGCGCCGACGAAGTAGAGCAGGGTGAGCAGCAGGATGCCGAAGAAGACCGCCCACGGGGCGATGGCCTTGACGGAGATGGGGGTGATGGCCGGCGTGGCGGCGGGCGCGATGGGGTGAGCCATGGCCGTTGACCTCCTTGCGGGAACTCGCGTCCCGGTCGTGTGGAGCAGGGGAACGACGGAGGCGGGTCTGACTTGCCGTCGGCGGCCGGGTGGGCTGCCTCGGGTTCACAGTGGCGCGACCGTGCCGGGTTTGCACCGGACTTCCACGCACCGTCGTTGATGTGGGGTTGTTCGCCGAGAAGGTACCGTTCCCGGCGGGCCCCGCCAAGGGGCCCAGCCGTGCATACTACCAATCCGCAGACGAACGACCCGCAGGGGGGACGGAATATGACGGTCCGGGTGATGTTGGTCGCACCGGCGGTCGGCGGCGAGCTGCGCGAGGCCCGGTTCGGCGACGACCGACCGCTCGACGAGGCGGAGCTGACGCCCGTCCGCGCCCGCACCGCCCCGGCGGGCGGGGCGACGGCCGTGCTGACCGCCCCGTCCCGGCGCTGTCGGCAGACGGCGCAGGCGCTCGGCCTGACGGCCGCGGTCGAGCCGGCCCTCGCCGATCTGGACGCGGGCGCCTGGCGCGGCCGGGCGCTGGCCGAGCTGGCCGCCGACGAGCCGGAAGCCGTCCGGTCCTGGCTCGGGGACCCGGGCTTCGCCCCGCCCGGCGGCGAGTCCGTCACCGCGCTCTGCGCCCGCGTCGGCCGCCGGCTGGACCGCCTCGCCGAGCAGGACGGCGCCCGGGTGCTCGCCGTCGCCGAACCGGCCGCGATCCGCGCCGCCGTGCTGCACGCCCTCGCGCTGCCGCCCGCCGCGTTCTGGCGGCTGGACGTCGCCCCGCTCACCGTCACCCGGCTGAGCGGGCGCGCCGGGCGGTGGAACCTCCGCACCGGCGCGCCGCTGGGTCAAGAATTCTGAGCGGTTGGACGTCGCCCCGCTCACCGTCACCCGGCTGAGCGGGCGCGCCGGGCGGTGGAACCTCCGCACCGGCGCGCCGCTGGGTCAGGAGTCCTGACGCGACATCAACGGCATCAACTGCCGTAGCGCAGCGACACGGTGTCGCCGACGTTGACGACGGTGGCCCGGCTCGCGGCGGCGGCCGCGCCGTTGTCGAGCGAGACCTTCCAGCTGTTCGCGCCCGCGTTCGCGGTGCCGCCCAGCGCGGTGATCGTGCCGGTGCCGCTGGACGGGGTGACGGCGGTGACGCAGCCGCTCGGCGTGGCGGCGGCGCCGGTGGCGGCGTCCAGGACGGCGCCGAGCGTGGTGGTGGTGCCGGTGGGGGTGACGGTGACGGCGCAGACCTTGAGGTTGCCGGTGCCGTCGTCCACGGTGAGCGCGACCCGGGAGGCGGTGCCGGCGGTGAACGCGGAGGTGGCGACCCAGGTGGGGGCCCCGGCGGTGACGGGGGCGGGCGGGGCGGCGGTGAAGCCGCCGCCGACCACCGCGCGCAGGCCGTCGACCGAGGCGTACGCGGACGGGGCGGTGTCGGTGGGCAGGTACTTGAAGCCGCCGCCGGGCTTGAACTGCTGGGCGATCAGGAAGTCGACGGGCGTCTTGCCGGTGGAGGAGGTGAAGTCGGCGCCCTGCGGGTCGATGCCGCAGGCGTTCAGGCCGGAGACCGCCCAGCCGTTGGAGTCGGTGTTCGCGCCGTACATCGAGGCGAACGAGCCGTTGGCGTTGAGGTTGCCCTTGAGGAAGGTGACGGCGTTGGTGATCGCGGTGTCGGTCTTCGGCACGCCGGCGGCGCACAGCGAGGCCATCGCGGCGCCGGTCATGTCGATGTCGCTGGTCTGGGCGAGCGCGGTCGGGTTGCCGGCGGCCTTGCTGAAGTTCCAGCCGCCGTCGTTGTGCTGGTTGGCGCGGACGGCGGCGGCGGTGACGTCCAGCACCGCCTGCGGGACGCGCTGCCCGCCGGCCTGGGTGCGGGCGTTGCCGAGCGCGAGCAGGCCGAAGACGGTGCCGTTGAAGTTCCCGGACGGGCCCCAGTAGCCGGGCTCGGCGGTCTGCCAGTAGGCGGCGAGGTCGGCGATCAGGTTCCGTCCGGCGTCGACGCGGGCCGGATCGATGCCTGCCGCATAGGAGTTGAGGATGGCCCGCTCGTAGTCGGTGACCACCGGGGAGGCGCTCGGCCAGCTGCTCGCGGCGAGTTGGCCGCGGTACACGGTGCGGGCGTTCTTGCTCGGGTCGGTGCCGGGGAGGAGGTCCACGGCGGCGGTGCCGGCGGCGGCGAACGCGCTGAACGCCCATTCGTTGGACAGGCCGCCGGAGGCGTAGCTGCCGTCGGCGGCCTGCAGGGTCTTCAGGTAGGCGACGCCGTTGGCCTTGGAGGTGGCGATCTGGGCCGGGCTCGCGGTCGCGTGGGCCGGGACGGCGGCGGCCAGCAGGGTGCCGGCCGCGAGGGCGACGGCGGCGGCACGGGAAGCATGGCGGAGGGACACGGCGGGACTCCTTGGGTCGGGACGGCCGACCGGGCCCCTGCCTGTCCGCGGGCGCGGCGGCGGGGCGGCCGCCGCCCGGGTCGCGTGGGTGGCTGTCGCTCGTGGTGCACGGCCGGCGGGCATTCGGACTCGGGCCCCGACCGGGCTCCCGGCACGATCGACCGGAAGGGTTCTGGGCCCACACCGCTGCGCGTCAGTCCCGGATTTCCACCGGATTCCCCCGCACGGCCACCGGGACGCTACCGCACCCGCCGCGCCGCCCGACAGGGTGACGAAGGCAACATGACGCCCCGTCGGCGGCGGGTCACCCCCGCGGATCACCCGCTGCCCCGGCAGTCGGGCCGCCCCTCGGACCGGCTCGGCCGCTGACCCGGCAGCCGGGCCACCCCGCGGACCGGGTCAGCCGTTGACCCGGTAACTCAGGCCCGCGTAGGGGAGGTTGGCCCAGTGCAGGCTGCCCAGTCCGTAGGCGAGGTCGCCGGCCCGGCCGGGCGCGCCGGTGCGGCAGTCGGCGTTGAAGTACACCGTGACGTCGGCGGCGGTGAAGTTCACGGCGGAGTTCGCGGCGGCGGGCAGGTTGTGGCAGCCTGCGGCGGTGTCGACGGCGAACTGGGCGCCCGTCAGGTCGCTGCCGGTGGTGAAGTACGCGACGGAGGCATGCGGCAGGTCGACGGCGGCGGCGGGCTGAGCGAGGGCGCCGCCGAGCAGCAGGGCGGCGCCGGTGGCGACGGCGGCGGTGAGGCTCTTCGGACCGGATGCGGGCATGGCTGTCTCCTTGTCGGACGGACGCGAAGGCGCGCGACTCACGTGGTTACATGTTCAACTACCCTTGCCCGCCTGCCAAGAGGCCCACGTCCGACGCCTGCTGGGGGCCCGTGCCCCGCCAATCCGCCGCCGGTCCGGAAGCGTTGACGGTCCCTCATGCCGCGTGGTCTGATGAACGGGTTTTTCATCCTCGGCAGCAGGGGAAGCCGGTCCGAATCCGGCGCTGACCCGCAACCGTAGTCCCGTCCCACCGCGACGGGAGAGCCGGAATGCCTGCCCCGAGGGTTCGTTCAGCGCACATGCGTCGTCGCGGAATACGACGCAGCCGGTACGGGGGCCCGCCACCGTCCGCTGCCCGCTCACCCCGCCACGACCCGATCAGGGAGTATGCCGGTGAGGGTCAGTCACACCACCACGGACACGCACGTCGGACGCGGTCGCCGCCCGGCCGCCGTCCTGCTCGCCACGGCCGTCGCGGCCACCGCCACCGGCGCGCTGCTGCTCGGCCACCCGGGCACGGCCGCCGCCGACCCGATCGAGCAGTGCACCGCCACCACCGGCGCGATCGTCGCGGTCGACTTCTCGCCCTGGGGCGGCGGCGTGGTGCGCGGCTGCGACGCCCACCCGACCACCGGCATGAACCTGCTGCACAACGCCGGGTTCACCACCACCGGCACGGTGCACGACGGCCCGGGCTTCATCTGCCGGATCGGCACCGACACGTTCTCCACCGGCACCCAGTACCCGACCCCGGCCACCGAACCCTGCACCACCACCCCGCAGGCCACCGCCTACTGGTCGTACTGGATCGCCGCGCCGGGCGCGACCGGCTGGACGTACAGCGCGTACGGCGCGATGACGCAGCAGCCGAAGCCCGGCGAGGTCGAGGCCTGGGTGTACGGCGCGACCGATCTCGGCGGCGCGGGCGGCGGCCCGAGGTTCACCCCGGACGAGGTCCGGGCGAAGAACTCCGCCACCCCCTCCCCCTCCCCTTCCGGCAGCAACAGCCCGTCCAGCAGCCCGAGTTCGAGCCCGAGCCCGAGCCCGAGCGGCAGCGCCACCTCGAACCCGCCCGCCCGCACCGGCGACCCGGCGGCCGCCGCGGCCTGGCTGGCGGCGCAGCTGGTGGACGGCGACCACATGGAGAACTGGTGGTCCGAGGGGCCGGACTACCCGCGCACCGCGCTGACCGCGCTGTCGCTGGCCGGCTCGGGCACCCAGGACGCGGCGCTGCGCCGGGTGGCGGCGTTCCTGGCCGCGCACACCGACGCGTTCGTGTACCCGAAGGGCGCCGCCGCTGCGCCGGAGGCCCAGGCCGCCGCGATGCTGGCGCTGGTCGCCGAGGCGACCGGGGACGACCCGCGGGCGTTCGGCGGGCGCGACCTGATCGCCGCGCTCACCGACCACGTCTGCGACAGCGCCGGGCAGGGCGGCCGGTGCACGGCGGCCGGCGACTTCCAGGGCGCGTCCAACCCGTGGAACCAGGCGCTCGGCGTGCTGGCCCTGGCCCGCGCCGGGGTGGTCCCGGCCCCCGCGGTACTGGACCGGTTCGCCCGGATCCAGTGCACCGACGGCGGCTTCGCCGGCACGATGATCACTCCGGGGCAGTACTGCGAGTCCGACCCGCTGACCACCGCCATGGCCGTGATCGCCCTCCAACGCGCGGGCGGCCAGCAGGAGTTGGTCACGAAGGGCGTGGACTGGCTGGTCCGGGCGCAGCAGGCCGACGGCTCGTTCCTGCCGTACGCCGGAGGCACCGCCGACGTCTTCTCCACCGGCGCGGCGGCCCAGGGCCTGCGCGCGGCCGGCCGCACCGCCGAGGCCGACCGGGCGACCGCCTGGGTGGCGGCCCGGCAGAACGCCGACGGCGGCGTCGGCCCCGACGAGTGGACGCCGGACTCCGAAGCGCCCGCCACCGAGCAGGCGATCCTGGCGTTCACGGGCACCGACCCGGCCACCGTGCTGCGGCGGCTGAACACCCCGCAGCCGACCCGCACCCCCGACCTGGCGAAGGCGGGCGCCTTCCTGACCGACCGGTCCCGGCTGCTGGACGGCCACTACTACGAGGCCTTCCCGGACTCCGGGTGGGCCGACTTCGGCCTGACCATCGACACCGCGTACGCGCTCGCCGCCACCGGCACCGACGACGCGGCGCTGCGCCGGATCACCGACTTCGTCGAGCGGGGCGCGGACGGCACCGGCCGCGGCGTCAACGACTGGACGATGATCGGCACCGAGTGGGCCGGCGGCGGCTCGGTCGGCAAGGAGGCGCTGCTCGCCGAGATCACCGGCCGCGACCCGCGCGACTTCGGCGGGCACGACCTGATCGCCGCGCTCGACCGGCTGATCTGCGACCACACCGATGTGGCGGCGGGCTGCGCGGCGCCGGGCAACTACCTGTCGGCGCAGTCGGTGTTCTCCCAGTCCCTCGGCGTGATCGCCCAGGTGCGGGCCGGGGACGCGGAGCGGGCCGCGCCCGCGATCGCCTTCCTGCGCAGCCTCCAGCGGCCGGACGGCTCCTGGCCGAGCCTGATCCCGGCCTCCGCCGATCCGGACGTCGACTCCACCGCGATGGCGGCGATGGCCCTCGACCTGCTCCCGGGGGCCGACAACGCGCCGGCGGTGGACCGGGCGGTGGCCTGGCTGGCCGCCCAGCAGAAGGCCGACGGCGGGTTCCCCGGCACGGCGGGCGACTCGGTCAACTCCGCCGGTCTCGCCATCCAGGGCCTGAGCCTGCGCGAGGGCACGTACGCCCGCCAGATCGCCCGGGCCACCGAGTTCCTGGCCGGGCAGCAGAACCCGGACGGCGGTTTCGCGGTGGCGGCGGACCTGGACGACCGCAGGTCGGACGTGCGGGCCTCCGCGCAGGCCCTCAGCGGCGTCACCGGCCTGTCCTTCGCCACGCTCAGCCGCAAGCTCGACGGCGGCACCGCCCCGGAGCCGAGCGGCTCGCCGTCGCCGTCGCCGTCCGCTTCCCACGAGGCCTCGCCCTCCGCGGCCCCGTCCTCCGGACTCCCCTCCCCCGCGCCGACGACGACGCTGCCGTCCGGCACCACCGTGGTGGACACCGCGACCGGCGGATCCGGGCCCGGCCGACTGGCGTTCACCGGCACCGACGCGCTCGAACTCGTCGTCCCCGCCGTGCTGTTGACGGCGGCCGGCGGTGCGGTGCTGGTCGCGGTGCGCCGCCGGACCAAGACCGGCGGGGGCGCGCGGTGAGGGCGCGGCTCGCCCGTCCGACCCGGCTGGGCGCGGCAGCGGGGACGGTCCTCGCGGTCGCGCTCGGCGGGCTCGCCCCGGCGCCGGCCCGGGCGGCGGCGCTGCCGATCGAGCAGTGCACGACCAGTCAGAACGTGGTGCTGGCCGTGGACTTCAGCCGCTGGGGCGGTCCGCTGCTGCGTTCCTGCGGCACGGTGCCCACCACCGGCTACCAACTGCTCAACCAGGGCGGCTGGAAGACCACCGGCACCCAGCACGACGGCCCGGCGTTCATCTGCCGGATCGGGTACAGCGGCTACCAGGGCGGGAAGCAGTACCCGCCGCCCGAGCAGGAGAAGTGCGTGCTGACCCCGCCGGCCACCGCGTACTGGTCGTACTGGCACGCCGATCCGGGCCAGAACACCTGGTCCTACAGCCAGTTGGGGGCGATGAGCTACAAGCCGGTGCCGGGCAGCGTCGACCTGTGGATCTTCGGCGAGACCGACATCGGCGGCACCCGGGGCGGCCCGTCCTTCGCCCCGGACACCGTCCGGGCCCTCAACTCCACGCCGGGCGGCTCGGGTTCGGGCACGGGCCCCGGCCCCGGCTCCGGCTCCGGCGGGACAGGCGGCGGCTCGGGAGGCGGTGCCGGCGGCGGGACGGGCGGCAGCACGAGCGGCGGGACGGGCGGCAGCACGAGCGGCGGCACCGGCGGAAGCGGCGGCGGAAGCGGCGGCGCACCGAGCACCCCGAAGGCCCCCAACGCCCCTGCCAGCACCGACAGTTCGTCCGCTCCTCCGGCCGATCGGCCCACCGAGAGCCCGGCCCCCTCCGACTCTCCGCCGCCGAGCCCGTCCGCCTCCGACTCCGCCGACCCGGCCGGTGCCCCGTCCGCCGGCGGCAGCACGCCGCCCACCGCGGTGGAGGCCGCGCCGGTCGCGGACGCCCCGCACCACTCGTCCGGTTCGATCGCTCCGGTCGTGACGGGCGTGGCGCTGGTGGCCGCGCTCGGCACCGCCACGGCGGTGGTCGCGGTGCGACGCCGCCGGGCCTCCGCCGAGTGAGCGCCCGTCGGGCCGGGGGCGCGGACGCGGACGACGGGCGGCGGGTGCCGCGCGATCTGCATCCGCTGGCCTGGTGGGCCTGGGCGCTGGCGCTGGGCACGGCGGCGTCCCGGACCACCAACCCGCTGCTGCTCCTGCTGGTGCTGGGCGTGCTCGGGTTCGTGGTGACGTCGCGGCGCACCGAGGCCCCCTGGGCGCGCGGCTTCAAGTACTACCTGTGGCTGGCGCTGACGGTGGTGGCGATCCGGGTGCTGTTCCGGTGCGTCTTCGCCACCGGCGTCACCCCCCAGGACCACGTCCTGCTCACCCTCCCGCACCTTCCGACTCCCGCCTGGTACGCGGGAATCGAGATCGGCGGGCCGGTGTCGCTGGAGGCCGTGCTGTCCTCGGCGGTGGACGGGCTGCGGCTGGCCTGCCTGATGTGCTGCATCGGCGCGGCCAACACGCTCGCCAACCCGAAGCGCGCGCTGCGGGTGCTGCCGGGGGCGCTGTACGAGCTGGGCGTGGCGGTGACGGTGTCGCTGAGCGTCGCCCCGCAACTGGTGGCGAGCGCCCAACGGGTGCGCCGCGCACGGCGGTTGAGAGCCGGATCGGGCAAGGGCGTGCGGGCGCTGCGCGGCATCGTGGTGCCGGTGCTGAGCGACGCGCTGGACCGTTCGCTGCACCTGGCGGCGGCGATGGACTCGCGCGGCTACGGCCGCTCCGGGACGGCGACCAAGGCGTCCCGGCGGGCGACGGGCGCACTGCTGCTGGGCGGCATGGCCGGCCTGTGCGCGGGCCTGTACGGGCTGCTGGACGGCACGGCGCCCGCGCTGCTGGGCCTGCCGGCGCTGGCGGCCGGGTCGGCGCTGTGCGTGGCGGGCCTGGCGCTGGGCGGGCGTCGGGTGCGGCGCACCACGTACCGGCCCGATCCGTGGCGGCTCCCCGAGTGGGGGGTGGCGGGCTGCGGGCTGACGGCCGCGGTGCTGCTGTGCGTGTCGGTGGGCTACGACGCGACCGCGCTCAACCCGTCGCTGTACCCGCTGTCCTGGCCCGCGCTGCCGATCGTCCCGGCGGTGGCGCTGCTGCTGGCCGGCGCGGCCGGTGTGCTGGCCCCGCCACCGGGACGTCCGCCGGCGGCGGGCCCGCCGCCGTCCCCGCGCCGCGCCGACGACCGTGAACTCTCCGAGGTGTCCGAGTGATCCGTTTCGACCAGGTCAGTGTGGTGTACCACGGCGCGCGCGAGCCCGTGCTGCGCGAGGTGGACCTGCACATCCCCGAGGGCGAACTCTGCCTGGTGGTCGGCCGGACCGGTTCCGGCAAGTCCACCCTGCTGGGCGCGGTGAACGGCCTGGTGCCGCACTTCACCGGCGGCACCCTGCACGGCCGGGTCACGGTCGACGGCCGGGACACCGCGCACCACCCGCCGCGGGAACTCGCGGACGTGGTCGGCGTGGTCGGCCAGGACCCGGTGGCCGGGTTCACCACCGACACGGTGGAGGAGGAACTCGCCTACGCAATGGAGCAGTTGGCCGTCCCGCCGGACGTGATGCGCAAGCGCGTCGAGGAGACCCTCGACCTGCTCGGCCTGGCCGAGCTGCGGCACCGCGCGCTGTACGAGCTCTCCGGCGGCCAGCAGCAGCGGGTGGCGATCGGCTCGGTGCTCACCGCGCATCCGCGCGTCCTGGTGCTGGACGAGCCGACCTCCGCACTCGACCCGACGGCCGCCGAGGAGGTGCTCGCCGCGATCACCCGCCTGGTCCACGACCTCGGCGTGACGGTGCTGCTCGCCGAACACCGCCTGGAGCGGGTCGTCCAGTACGCCGACCGGGTGGTGTACCTGCCCGGCGACGGCACCGTCCAGTACGGGGCGCCCGCCGAACTGTTCGCCACCACGGCCATCGCCCCGCCGGTGGTCCGGCTCGGCCGGCTGGCCGGGTGGCAGCCGCTGCCGCTCTCCGTCCGCGACGCCCGCCGGGCCGCGGCCCCGCTGCGCGAACGCCTGACCGGGCTGCCGGTGCCGCCGGTCCGCCGGGCAGCCCCTTCGGGCGGTCAACTGCTGGACGCGCAGCGGGTGGTGGTCAAGCACGGCCGGACGGTGGCGGTACGCGAGGTGTCGCTCGCGCTGACGGCCGGTCAGGTCACTGCCCTGATGGGACGCAACGGCTCCGGCAAGTCCTCCCTCCTGTGGGCACTCCAGGGCTCCGGCGCCCGGCAGGGCGGCACGGTGCGGGTCGACGGCCACGACCCGAAGAGGGTCTCCGCCGCCGAGGCCCGCCGCCTGGTCGGCCTCGTCCCGCAGACCCCGACCGACCTGCTCTACCTGGAGACCGTGGACGCCGAACTCGCCCAGGCCGACCGGGAGTCCACCCCCGCCGCCGGCCGCAGCGCCCGCGAGATCCTCGACACCCTCGCCCCCGGCATCCCCGGCGACCTGCACCCCCGCGACCTCTCCGAGGGCCAGCAACTCGCCCTCGTCCTGGCCGTCCAACTCACCGCCGCCCCACCGGTCGTCCTGCTCGACGAGCCCACCCGCGGCCTCGACTACCCGGCGAAGGACGCCCTCGTCGCCATCGTCGACCGCCTCGCCGCCGAGGGCCGCACCGTCGTGGTCGCCACCCACGACGTCGAATTCGCCGCCGCAGCCGCCGACCGGGTCCTCGTCATGGCCGAGGGCGAAATCGTCTCCGACGGCCCCACCCCCGCCGTCATCACCGCCTCCCCCACCTTCGCCCCCCAAACCGCAAAGATCCTCGCCCCCCACCCCTACCTGACAGTCCCCCAACTCGCCGCCACCCTCACCCCCGCCCGGCCGGAGGCCACCCCATGACCCCCGCCGTCCGAATCCCCCTCCGCGCCCCGGCCACCCTCACAACCACAGCCCTAGCCGGGCCGGCAGCGCACCCGACGCCGCTCGCCGTGGCAACCCAACTCCCCACCCCCGCCCGGCCGGAGGCCACCCCATGACCCCCGACCACACCCGCGCCGTCCGGATCCCCCTCCGCGCCCGGGCCGTCCTCGCGGCAGCAGCTCTCGCCGGGCCGGCAGCGCACCCGAGGCCGCTCGCCGTGGCGACCCAACTCCCCACCCCCGCCCGGCCGGAGGCCACCCCATGACCCCCGCCACCCCGACCACCCCCGACCACACCCGCGCCGTCCGAATCCCCCTCCGCGCCCGGGCCGTCATCGCGGCAGCAGCTCTCGCCGGCCTGGTCGCGTTCCTGTGGCCGTTCGTCGTGGCGACCCAACTCCCCACCCCTGCCCGGCCGGAGGCCACCCCATGACCCCCGCCACCCCGACCACCCCCGACCACACCCGCGCCGTCCGGATCCCCCTCCGCGCCCGGGCCGTCATCGCGGCAGCGGCTCTCGCCGGGCTGGTCGCGTTCCTGTGGCCGTTCGTCGTGGCGCCCGGGAAGTTCGGGTCCAACTATGCGCCGCCGCTGATCTTCGGGGCGCTGCTGGTGCTGATTCTCGCCGTTGTCGTCTCGGAGATCGCGTCCGGCGGCATCGACGCCAAGGCCCTCGCGATGCTCGGGGTGCTGTCCGCCGTCAATGCCGCCTTGCGGCCTCTCGGTGCGGGGACCGCCGGCGTCGAGACGGTGTTCTTCCTGCTGGTGCTCGCGGGGCGGGTGTTCGGGCCGGGCTTCGGGTTCACTCTCGGTTGCACGTCGCTGTTCGCGTCCGCGCTGCTCACCGGCGGTGTCGGCCCGTGGATGCCGTACCAGATGTTCGGCTGCGCGTTCGTCGGTCTGATCGCGGGGCTGCTGCCCCGCCTGCGGGGTCGGTGGGAGGCGGTGATGCTCGCGGGGTACGGGGCGTTCTCCGGCTACCTGTTCGGGTTTCTGCTGAACCTCTCGTTCTGGCCGTTCGCCACCGACCCGCACAGTTCGATCGCCTATCTGCCGGGTCTGCCGTTCACCGAGCAGTGGCACCGCTATCTGCTGTTCGACGTGGCCACGTCTCTCGGCTGGGACACCGGACGGGCCGTCACCACCGGTCTGTGCGTGCTGGTTGTCGGTCCGGCGGTGCTCGCGGTGTTCCGGCGCGCAGCCCGTCGCGCCGCGTTCGAGGCCCCGGCGCGCTTCTCCCCCGGTCCGGTCGAACAAAGGTAAAGGTTCTACCAAGAACGCAAGTATGGCGCTCGGCACGCCCTATGCTGATGAGCGTTGAAGGAGGCACCTCGTTCGGTGAGGCGTCTTCACGGACACAGGCCACTGACCCGACGACGTCGAGAGACGCCCAGGGTCAGGACAGATCTTCCCGACCTAAGGGTTGATCCCAAGTGGCTTCCGACCCGACGAGGGCCGGATCACGCCGTGGAGTGCCAAAGCTCTGACGAGTGGGGGCGAACCGGCGGCGCACGCATGCCGCCGGGCCCTTCGCCGAGTCGATGACGCGCACCGCACGGGTGCGCCCCGGCCGGGAGGAGGCGAGAGACATGGATTGCAGTAGTCCGGGCCACAGTTGCCCGACCTTCCGCCTGCCCTCGTACACCTCCGGCTCGCGGTAACGACCTTCCCTGCGCGCACTTCTGACGCTCCGTCATGCCCGCTCGCGGCTCCACCCCGCCCAACCGGCCGAGGTGCGTCGCGGCGTGCCCCGGCGCGCCCTGCCGCAGGGGGGACGACCGCCGCGCGCCCCCGACCCGCCCCGCTGCCACGGGGCTCGGGAGGAACGCCATGACCATCGCATTCGACTCGAAGAACACCCCCGGGACGGACACTCCCGAAACCCCGGTACGGACGGCCGCCGTCCTGGACGAAGCCCACCTGGGAGACATCAAGGGCGCCCTCGGCACCATCCGGGTGGACGACCACGCCCCGCGCCAGGGGCTGTCCGCCAAGCTCAAGACCCTGCTGGCGATCGTCGGCCCCGGCCTGATCGTGATGGTCGGCGACAACGACGCCGGCGCGTTCGCCACCTACGGCCAGGCCGGCCAGAACTACGGCACCCACCTGCTGTGGACGCTGTTCCTGCTGATTCCCGTGCTGTACGTCAACCAGGAGATGGTGCTGCGCCTGGGCGCGGTCACCGGCGTCGGGCACGCCCGGCTGATCCTGGAGCGGTTCGGGAAGTTCTGGGGCGCGTTCTCGGTCATCGACCTGTTCCTGCTCAACGCGCTCACCCTGGTCACCGAGTTCATCGGAATCACCTTGGCCGCAGGCTACTTGGGCCTGCCGAAGGTGGCCTCGGTGGTGCTCGCCGCAGTGGTGATCGTCGCCTCGGCGTTCACCGGGTCGTTCCGCCGGTTCGAGCGGATGGCCATCGCGCTGTGCGTCGGCTCGCTGCTGCTGATCCCGGTGTACTTCATGATCCACCCCAGCACCTCGCAGATGGCCCGCGACTTCGTCACCCCGGGCCTGCCCGGCGGCGACAGCGGGCTGGCCGACGTGATGCTGCTGATCATCGCCATCGTCGGCACCACCGTCGCGCCCTGGCAGCTGTTCTTCCAGCAGTCGTACGTCATCGACAAGCGGATCACCCCGCGCTTCATGAAGTACGAGAAGGCCGACCTGTGGATCGGCATCGCCGTGGTCGTGGTCGGCGGCGCCGCGATGATGGGCATGACCGCGATGGCCTTCGCGGGCACCGGCGGCTTCGGACAGTTCACCGACTCGGCGGGCTCCGCGCAGGGCATCGCCGACCAGGCCGGACACCTGGCCGGCGTGCTGTTCGCGATCGCCCTGCTGGACGCCTCGATCCTCGGCGCGTTCGCCGTCTCGCTGTCCACCGCGTATGCCATCGGCGACGTGTTCGGCCTCAAGCACTCGCTGCACCGGGGCGTCGGCGACGCCAAGGGCTTCTACGCGGTGTACGCCGGACTGGTCGCCGTGGCCGCCGCGGTCGTGCTGATCCCGGGCTCGCCGCTCGGGCTGCTCACCGAGGGCGTGCAGACCCTCGCCGGGGTGCTGCTGCCCTCCGCCAGCGTGTTCCTGCTGCTGCTGTGCAACGACAAGGCGGTGCTCGGGCCGTGGGTCAACGGGCCGAAGACCAACGCGTTCACCACCGTGGTGGTCGGCGTGCTGGTCAGCCTCTCGGTGATCCTCACCGCCGCGGTGCTCTTCCCCGACCTGAACGCCACCGCGATCGAGTGGATCCTCGCCGCCTGCGGCGTCGCCGGGGTGCTCTCCGCCGGGTACGCCTTCACCCGCCGCCGCACCGCCACCAAGGAGGACCCGATCGACCGCACCGGCCGCGACGAGTGGCGGATGCCCCCGCTGGAGACCCTTTCCAAGCCGGTCGTCTCCACCGGCTACAAGATCGGCATGGGCGCCCTGCGCGGCTACCTGCTGGTGGCGATGGTGCTGGTGATCATCAAGATCGTCCAGACCGCGATGGCCGGCTGACGCTCCGTCCGCAGCCGCCGGGGCGGCGCCACCGCCGCCCCGGCCCCGCCGTCAGCCACGCCCACTCAGCCCCGGAGGTGCGACAGATGTACGTCCCCGCCGCGTTCCACCGTCTCCCCCCGCTGTACGCCCGACCGCTCGCCTTCCCGGCGGCCGCCCGCCCCGACCGAGCGGCCGAGACCACCACCGCCGCCGCAGCCCCGGCCGAAACCGCCGACACCACCACCACCGCCGCCATCCCGGCCGAGACCACCGACATCACGGCCGACACCACCACCGACACCCCGACCGCGGCCACCCGCAGCACCCCGCTCCGGGCCCGCTGGCAGACCGTCAGCGCACCGGACGGCCGGCCCGTCCTCGTCGCGAGCTGGCACGCCGACCGCTGACGACCCGTCACCACGAACCGGAGGAGGTGCCCCGTGCACACCCTGAACACCCTCGACTTCGTCCTGCGGCTGGCCGTCGGCGTGGCCTGCGGAGCACTGATCGGCGTCGAACGCCAGTGGCGGGCCCGGATGGCGGGCCTGCGCACCAACGCGCTGGTCGCCGCCGGGGCGACGCTGTTCGTGCTGTACAGCGAGGCGGTCGGCGACAGCGGCAGCCCGACCCGGGTCGCCTCGTACGTGGTGTCCGGCATCGGCTTCCTCGGCGGCGGGGTGATCCTCCGCGACGGGGCCGGGGTGCGGGGGCTCAACACGGCCGCCACGCTGTGGTGTTCGGCCGCGGTCGGGGTGCTGGCCGCGTCCGGCCGGCTGGACCTGGCGGCCATCGGCACGCTCGCCGTGCTCGCCGTCCACCTGCTGCTGCGCCCGGCCGGCCGGCTGCTGGACCGCTCCCCGCACTCCGGCACCGACCCGGACTCCACCACCCGCGCCACCGTCCACGTCGAGTGCGACCGGGCCGCCGAGCCGCACGTCCGCGCCCTGCTCCTGCAGTCCCTCGCCGCGTCCGGCCTCACGCCCACCGGCCTGCACGCCCGGCGCGGCCCCGACAGCACGGCCACCCTGCGCACCACCGTCGCCGTCGCCGGCCGGGTCGCCGACGGCCTCGAACAGCTGGTCAGCCGGCTCTCCCTGGAGCCGGGCATCCGTGACCTGCACTGGCACCTCGACGACGAACCCGCCCCGCAACCCGCCCTCGCCTGAGCCCGGCTCGCCCACCACCGACCGCCGGCCCGCCCACCACCTCCCACCCGCCCACCATCTCCTGCCTGCCCACCATCTCCGCAGCTGTCCGAGGAGGCACCACCCATGACGAGAATGCACCTGTACCCGTGGAGCCGCCGGGGCGCGGCCCTGACCGGGGTGCTGATGCTGCTGGTACTGGAGGGCGTCGCGCTGGCGACCGCGCCGGCCGACCTGAACGGGTTCCTCTGCGGGGTGCTGCTCGGGTCCTCGACCGCCGCGCTGGTGCTGGTCGCCGTACTGGAGCGCACCCGCCGCCGCAACGAGCCCCGGCTGACCGTCCCCGGCGCCCGCCCGCTGCCGGACGGCTTCCCGATGGACCGGGTACGCCCGGTGCTGCTCGGCCCGGGCGCGCCCCGGCTGAACCTGCTGTACACCGGCTGGCTGTTCGCCACCGACGGCCGAGACGCGAGCTGGATCTCCCGGCACCTGGGCCTGCCCGCCGACACCGCCCGCTTGCTGACCGACGCCGCCCGCGAACGCGCCGCACACTGACCGTCGGGCCGTCACGCCGCCGGCCGACGCACGGCCGCACCACCGGTCGACGCACCACCGCACCACCGGTCGACGCACCACCGCACCACCGGTCGACGCACCACCGCACCACCGGTCGACGCACCACCGCACCACCGGCCGACGCACCACCGCACCGCCGGTCGACGCACCGGCCGAAGCACCACCGCGCCTCGGCCGGCGCGCCGGCCGTGGACGCCACGCCAGCAGGTCCGACCCGGCCGCTTCTTTGCGCAGCGACGCAAGAAGCGGCACACTCCCCCTCGTCCCGCTCGCCCCGCGCGGGCCCGGAGGTTCCCGTGTCCCCGCTGAAGTCCGCCCTCGCCGCCCCGGCCGCCCGCCGGGCCCGCACCGCCCCGGCCGCACCGGCCGCCCGGCGCGGGCCCACCGCGCGCGCCGACCTGCTGGTGGCCGCCGCCGTGCTGGTGCTGCTGTACATCGCGCTGCGGGTCGGACACGGCGTCACCGTCCGCTTCTCGCCCGGGCAGAGCAGCGGCGTGTCGACCGATCCGGCCCGGCTGCCGTACGACGCGGTGCGCTCGCTGCTGCGGATGTTCGCCGCGCTGGTGCTCTCGGTGACGTTCACCTTCGTCTACGCGTACGCGGCGGCGAAGAGCCGCCGCCTGGAGCGGATCCTGATCCCGGCGCTGGACATCCTCCAGTCGGTGCCCGTGCTGGCGTTCCTGACCGTCGCGGTCAGCGGGTTCGTGGCGCTGTTCCCCGGCTCGATGCTCGGCCTGGAGTGCGCGGCGGTGTTCGCCATCTTCACCTCGCAGGCCTGGAACATGACCTTCGGCTTCTACGCCTCGCTGACCTCCCTTCCCCGTGAACTCGACGAGCTGTCACGGTCGTTCAGGTTCACCCGGTGGATGCGGTTCTGGAAGGTCGAGCTGCCGTCCGGCATGATCAGCCTGGTCTGGAACGGCATGATGAGCTTCGGCGGCGGCTGGTTCTTCCTGGTCGCCTCGGAGGCGATCAGCGTCAACAACCAGCGGTACGCCCTGCCCGGCGTCGGCAGCTACGCGGGCGCGGCGATCGCCGCGGGCGACCTCGGCAAGGTCGGCTGGGCGATCGGCACCATGGCGGTGCTGGTGATCGGCGTGAACTTCCTGTTCTGGCGGCCGCTCACCGCGTGGGCGGAGCGCTTCAAGAACGAGCAGTCCGAGGCCGCCGAGGTGCAGCGCTCGCTGGTGCTGGACCTGCTGCGCCGCACCCACTGGCCCGCGCTGCTGGGCCGGCTGCTGCGCCCGGTCGGTCGGGCGCTGTCCCGGGCCGGGCGCCTGCTGGGCGTCGACGACCGTCCGCGCGCCGTCGGCCCGGTGCGGCGCCGGACCGGTGACGTGCTGTTCGCGCTGGTGGCGGGCGGGCTGATCCTGTGGGGGCTGGCCGACCTGATCGGTTACCTGTCCGGCAGCGCCGGCCTCGGCGTGTTCGGCGAGCCGCTGCTGCTGGGCCTGGTGACGCTGGCCCGGGTGGTGGTGCTGGTCGCCGTCGCCACCGTGGTGTGGGTGCCGATCGGCGTGCGGATCGGGCTGTCCCCGCGGCTGACCCGGATCGCCCAGCCCGCCGTCCAGGTGCTGGCCAGCTTCCCCGCGAACTTCCTGTTCCCGCTGGTGGTCTGGCTGCTGCTCAGGACGGGGGTGTCGATCAACATCGGCGGCATCCTGCTGATGGCGCTCGGCGCGCAGTGGTACATCCTGTTCAACACCATCGCCGGGGCCATGGCTATCCCCTCCGACCTGCGCGAGGCGATGGACAACCTCGGCGTGCGCGGCTGGCAGCGCTGGCGGCGGCTGATCCTGCCGGGGATCTTCCCGGCGTACGTGACCGGCGGCATCACCGCGTCCGGCGGCGCCTGGAACGCCTCGATCGTCTCCGAGGTGGTCACCTTCGGCGCGACCACGCTGACCGCCACCGGCCTGGGCGCGTACATCGCCCGGGCCACCGCGAGCGGCGACTTCCCGCACCTGCTGGCCGGGGTCGCGGTGATGAGCCTGTACGTGGTCGCGCTGAACCGTCTGCTGTGGCGCCGCCTGTACCGGCTCGCCGAACGCCGCTACTCGCTCTGACGACCCGTCGACTCCGCCCGAGGACAACCCTGATGAAGTTCTGGCGCACCGCCCGCACCGACCGCCGCAGCCGCACGGCGCTCCCGTCGCCGCCGTCCGGCCCGCCCGTCGAGGGCGAGGTGCTGCTGGAGACGGTCGGCCTGACCAAGGCCTACGCGGGCGCGGACGGCGAGCTGCCGGTGCTGTCCGGCATCGACCTGCGGGTGCGCTCCGGGGAGATCGTCGCGCTGCTCGGCCGGTCCGGCTCGGGCAAGTCCACCCTGCTGCGCTGCCTGGCGGGGCTGATCCCGCCGAGTTCCGGCACCGTCGCCTACCGGGGCGTGCCGCTGACGGGCGCCAACCCGGGGACCGCGATGGTGTTCCAGACCTTCGCGCTGCTGCCCTGGCTGACCGTCCAGCAGAACGTCGAACTCGGCCTGGAGGCCCGCGGCATGGACCCGGACCGGCGGGCCGAGGCGGCGGTGCAGGCGATCGACCTGATCGGTCTGGACGGCTTCGAGTCCGCGTACCCGAAGGAGCTGTCCGGCGGCATGCGCCAGCGGGTCGGCTTCGCCCGGGCGCTGGTGGTCGAGCCGGACGTGCTGATGATGGACGAGCCGTTCTCGGCGCTGGACGTGCTGACCGCGGAGAACCTGCGCGGCGAGCTGCTGGAGCTGTGGGAGTCCGGGCAGTTCCCGACCCGGGCGATGGTGCTGGTCACCCACAACATCGAGGAGGCCGTGCTGATGGCCGACCGGATCGTGGTGCTCGGCGCCCGCCCGTACGGGACGCTGCGGGAGACCGTGGACATCGACCTGGCCCGGCCCCGGGACCGCGACGCGCCGGCCTTCGACGAGCTGGTGGACCGGATGTACCGGATCATGACCGGCCGCCCCAAGGACACCCGGCAGCCCGGACGCCCCGGCAGCGGACACCCGGACCGGCGCACGGTCGCCACCACCCCGCTCCCGCCGGCCAGCGTCGACGGCCTGTCCGGCCTGGCGGAGATGATCGCGCGCCGCGGCGGCCGCTTCGACCTCGCCGACCTGGCCGACGAGCTCGGCCTCGACGTCGACGACCTGCTGCCCCAGGTCGACGCCCTCGACCTGCTGGGCTTCGCCGAGGTCCGCGGCGACGACCTGATGCTCACCGGCACCGGCGAGGCCTTCGCCGACGCGGACGTGCAGCTCTCGAAGGAGATCTTCGCGCCCGCCGCCCTGGAGGTGCCGCTGATCCGGCTGATCACCCACAGCCTGCGCGGACAGCCCGAGGAAGGCCTGCGCGACGGCTTCTTCCGCGACCTGCTGGCCCACCACTTCACCAGCGAACAGGTCGACCAGCAGTTGGAGACCGCCACCGACTGGGGCCGCTACGCCGAGCTGTACAGCTACGACGCGGGCCGCCGCGAGTACCGCCTCGACGAGGGCGCCGCGTTCCTGGACTGAGCCTCTTCCGCCTCGCTACCCGGCGGCCGGGCGGCGGCGCAGCAGGGCGGCGCGGGCGGGCTGCTCGGCGGTGGCGCGGCCGTCGCGCGGGCCGGGGGTGTCGTCGTCGCGGTCGGGCCCGGGCAGCCGGTGCACGGTGCGGGTGGCTTCCTCCAGCAGGCCGCGCACCTCGGCGGCGCGGTAGAAGATCCGGGTGCCCTCGCGGCGGGCCTCGACCAGTCCGGCGGCGCGCAGCCGGGCCAGGTGCTGGGAGGTGGCGGCGACGTGTGCGCCCAGGAGTTCGGCCAGTGCCGTCACGGGCAGCTCCCGGCCGCCGCTCAGTGCCCACAGCAGCCGGTAGCGGGACGGGTCGGCGACGGCCTTCAGCACGGCTACCACCCGCTCGGCCGCATCCGTGTCCCAGGCCTCTCCTTGCACATCCATGCAAGTATCCTACCGGCCTGCCGCCCGGCTCGTCCGGCCGTTCCCGTCCGGCGCCGATTTCACTCAACTGAGGGAACGTCAGATCAGGTGAACGCCAAAGCCGTTGCGGTTGAGCGGCCGTCCGGCGCGTCTGCGCGTTGCGGGGCGCGCAACACCCTCGCGATCCGGCATGCTGCTGTCCACCCCGGCGCAGCGGCGGCCGGGGTTGGCGCGACCGGACGACGGTGTCCGGCGGGTACGGGTGGAGGATTCGGGTGCGGCACACATGGCGACCCGGCGGACCGATGGACGGCCGACGGGGGTGCGGAGCGTGACGGCAGGGCCGGCCCGGGACGGCGGGCTCCAACCGCTGGACCGTGAACTGAACAGGGAGTGCCGGGAGTTCGCCGAGACCTTGCGGGAGTTGTTCCTGGAACTGGGCATTTCGGTGCGGCGGTACGCGACCCGCTGCTACCTCGATCCGGGCACCCTGTCCCGGTACTTGGCCGGGTCGCGGATCGCGCCGTGGCAGTTCGTCGAGGAGTTGCTGCACCACCTCGACGAGGACTGCGCGACCAGGCTCGATCCGCCGGCCCTGGACCGGCTGCGCCGCCGGCACCAGGCGGCGGCGCGGACGGCGGCGTCGATCGGCCGGGCGGTCCAGCAGTTGGAGGACCAGCTGCAGGCGGCCGACCGGGAGGCCCGCCGGGCGGGCGCCCGCGAGGAGCAGCTCGATCAGGCGTTGGACGACACCCGGCGGTCGGTGGCCGAGCTGGACGCCCGGCTGGTCCGACTGGAGTCCCGTCCGCTGCTGCCCGCGCCGCCCGGCCCGCGGGACGACGCCGTCCCCGCGGACGCCGTCGCGCCCGCGGACCGGGCCTGGCTGCTCGCGGAGCGCGACGCGCTGGCCCGCGAGGTGGACCGGCTCACGGAGGAGCTGGCCCGGGCCCGGGAGCGGGCGGCGTGCGCGGAGACCCGCTGCGACCTGTTCGAGCGTCAACTCGCCCTGGTGGAGCAGCAGCAGGGGTTGACGGATGTTCCGGTGCCGCCCGCGCGCCCGTGGGAGGAGGGCCTGTCGCCGAAGGTGCTGCTGGTGGACGACCGGCCGGACAACCTGATGGTGCTGGAGGCTGTCCTCGGGCCGCACGGGCATCGGCTGGTGCGGGCCGAGTCCGGTCCGGACGCGCTGCGGGCGCTGTTGGAGCCGGACGATTTCGCGGTGATCCTGCTGGATGTGCAGATGCCGGGGATGGACGGGTACGAGACCGCCGCGCACATCAAGCGCCGGGCCCGGACCCGTGACATTCCGATCATCTTCGTCACGGCGATCGGCACCGACCCGGACCACTCGATGCGCGGCTACGCGGCGGGCGCGGTCGACTTCATCCCGAAGCCGGTCGACCCGTGGGCGCTGCGCGCCAAGGTCGCCGTCCATGTCGAGCTGCACCGCGAGCGCCGCCGGCCCGCGACGCTCCCGGCGCCGACCCGGCACGCCGTCGCGGGCCCGGGCCCGGCCGCGAATGTGGCGACCGGTACGGCGACGTCAGCGCTCTGACGGCCCGTCGGGCACCCAGTTGCCGTGCAGGCCGAGCGGGACGCGGACGGGCAGGTGGATGCGGGCGACGGGTTCGCCGGCGAAGTCCTGCGCGGCGAGGATCACCAGGTCGGCCGCGCCGCGTTCGGGGTTGTGCGCGTAGGCCATGACGTAGCCGTCGTCCTCGGCGGTGGGCGACTCGGCGGGGACGAACACGCCTTCGCCGACCGCCCCGAACCGGCCGAACTCGTGGGCCTCGACGGTGCCGCGCCGCAGGTCGTGCTTGAGCAGGGCGCTGCTGAAGCCTGCGTCGGGGCGCGGGTCGTCGGGGCCGGTGGGTGCGGCGTACAGCTCGGCCGCGACGGCGTACCCGTAGCGGTGCGGGCGGCCGACCCGGCGGGGGTCGACGCGCGGGAACTCCTGGGTGCGGTCGTCGAGCCGTTCCTCGCGGATCGTCCCCGCGGCCAGGTCGATCCGCCAGCGGTCCAGGGTGGGGCGGCTGCCGCCGAAGTCCCGGATGGCGAAGCCCTCGGGGTGGCGGACCACGTCGATCACCAGCTCGGCGCCGTCCTCGTACGCGTTGAGGGTGTGACCGACCAGGCAGGGCGCGACCTCGAACCAGCGCACCGGCCCGCCGCTGCGCGGCATCACGCCCACCCGCGCCCGGTGGGTATCGTCCCAGGTGAACGGCACGCCGGTGGGCAGGTGCGCGGGGCTGAACACGACGGGCGCGTCGAACAGGACGACGTGGTGCTCGGTCAGCGCGAAGTCGTGCATGTACGGGTTTCCGGGGGTGTGGACGAGCGTGGTGTGCCGGACGGTGCCGTGCCGGTCCATCACGATGTGCTGGACGTGTTCGGAGCCGTACCGGAACGCGAGCGAGTGCAGTTCCCGGGTGTGCGGGTCGAAGACGGAGTGCGCGTTGGCGCTGTAGCCCTCGGGGGTGGCGCCGAGGTCGCAGGGCCCCAAGGTGTCGAGTTCGTAGCCGAGTTCGTAGGGGCGGATGCCGCCCTCGATCAGTGCGAAGGTGCGGCCGGCCAGCGCGGCGACCTGGACGTTCGGGGCGAAGTCCAGGCGGGGGTCGACGGGGGCGCCGCGGCGCGGCTCGCCGAGGTGGTCGGCGACGGCCGCCGAGCGCACCCAGCGGTTGCGGTACCACTCGGCGCGGCCGTCCCGGATCCGGACGCCGTGCACCATGCCCGGGCCGAGGGTCCAGATGTGCGCGGCAGGGTCCTCGATGCCCAGCGCGTTGGGGCCGTTGCGCAGGTAACGGCCGTTCAGGTGGGCCGGGATGCGGCCGGTGACCGGCAGGTCGTGGGCGGTGACCTCCTCGGTCACCGGGGCGAAGCTGCCCGTCAGGTAGCGGTTGGTGGTCGTCATGCCCGATCTCCTTGCCTGTCGGTCGAGTTGGCGGGGGAAGCCGGGGCGGTGGCATGCGCCGCGTCGGCGAGGAACGCCTGTCCGACCGCCGTCATCAGCGCGTCGAACCGGCCGGCGGCGCTCTCCGCCGGGAAGTGGCCGGCGAGTTCCAGGCTCACCGCGCCGTGGGCGGCGGCCCAGAGGAGCTTGGAAATCTCGTGCGCGTCGCCGGGCGCGAACACGCCTGCGTCGATACAGGCCCGGACGGCCGCCACCGAGGCGTCGAAGGCGTGGTCGGCGGCGGCCAGCGCCTCCGGCCCGGGCCGGTAGCCGGGGACGGCCTGCTCGAACATCACCCGGTAGTAGGCGGGTTCGGCGAGGGCGTGCGCCCGGTACGCGGCACCGAGGTCGTTCAGCGCGGTCAACGGGTCTGCGGCCTGCGGCACTTGCTGCTGGGCCCGGCGAAGCCGGGCGAAGCCCTCCCGGTAGAGCGCGTCGGCCAGGCCCTCCTTCCCGCCGAACATGGTGTACAGGACCTTGGTCGAGGCGCCGATGCCGGTGGCGATGCGCCGCATCGTCAGCGCGGCGGGACCCTCACTGACCAGCAGGTCGATGGCGTGGTCGAGGATCGCGGTCCGGACGGCGCTCTGGCCGACGCGTTGCGCGTCCTGGTAGGGCGTGGTGGCTGTGGCGGGCATGTCGGGCATGTCCGACGTGGTGGGCATGGTCACGGGTAACACCGTAGCCCATCGGTAACAGCGTTACCCACACTTTCCGACAATCCGTTGCCGCGTCAGCATTCCTTTCCCGTACGGAAGTTCGGGGTGGCGACCTGCTCGTGACTTACTGGTAGGAAACTTTCCTTTCAACTAATCTCCGTTGAGCCATCCTGCTCGAAGGGAACCCTCATGACGACCGAGACCACCCCCGGGGACGTATCCGAGGAAGCCCTGGAGAGCGCCCTGGCACCGGACTTGACCGAGCGTCCGGCGGTCGCGGCCCGACTGGTGGTCCTGGTGGTGGTCGTGGTCACGATGCTCGGCGCGACGCTCGGGTTCGCCCTGCACACCTGTCACCGCGACGGGCCGCACCGGGTGGTCCCCGCCGACGCCACCTTCACCCTGGACGAGCCGGGCCTGTACTACCGGGACGCCACCTCCGGCCGGATCGCCCGCGCCCCGCACGCCGACGGCGGGTCCGCGACGGTCGGCGGCCCGTCCTGCGAGCGTTTCTACGCGGCGGGCGACCGGGCGCTGTGCCTGCGCACCAGGCCCGGCCGCCCCGCCTGCACCGAGGCGGTGGTCTACGACCGGCACTTCCACCGGCTCCAGACCCTCGTCCTCCCCGGCATCCCCAGCCGGGCCCGGATCTCCCCGTCCGGGCACGTGCTGTCCTGGACGACGTTCGCGACCGGCAACTCCTATGCCGCCACCGGCTTCGCCACCCACACCTGGATCCTCGACCTGCGGGCCGGCCACACCGCCAAACCGATCGAGACCGTCGCGCTGACCGTCGACGGCACCCGCCACCACGCCGCCGACGTCAACTTCTGGAGCGTCACCTTCGCCGCCGACGACAACCGCTTCTACGCGACCGTCTCCGCGGCCGGCCACACCCACCTGGTCGAGGGCGACCTGCGGGCCTGGTCGGCGCGCACCCTGCTGGAGGACGTCGAATGCCCGTCGCTCTCCCCCGACGGCACCCGGATCGCCTTCAAGAAGCGCGTCTCCACCGGCCCGACCGACCCATGGCGGCTCTACGTCCTCGACCTCGCCGACCTGCGCGAACACCCCGTCGCCGAGACCCGCGGCGTGGACGACCAGCCCGCCTGGCTGGACGCCGGGACGCTCGGCTACGCCCTCCCCGGGCCGGACGGCCGCGGCAGCGACCTGTGGTCCGTCCCCGCCGACGGCACCGGCCGGCCCCACCTGCTGACCCCCGGCGCCTCCTCCCCCGTCGCCCTGTCCGAGACCTGACGGTCCGTCAACTGTCCGGCGGGCCCCGGCCGGACGTGCCCCGGATCCGGCGCGCCGTCGTCACGGACGCGCCCGGGGCGCCTCGGCCGGGGCCCGAGCGGGTCAGCCCACCGGCCGACCGGTGAGGCCGGCTACCGCTGCTCCGACTCCATCAGGTCCTTGAACTGCTCCAGGCTGCCCCGGACGGTGTTCTCGATCCGATGCACCTGCGCCATGCCCTTCGGGCCGCCGAAGGTGTCCTGAATGGCCTCCGGCTCGTACTCCACCTGCACCCGCACCTCGCACTGGCCCCGGTCCAGGGACCGCACCGAGAACTCGCCCCGCAGCTCGGGGCTGCCCTGTGTCTCCCAGGCGAGGACCTGGCTCCTGCCGTCGTCGGTGAGGACGGCGTCGAACTCGCGCTGCATCTCGGCGGCCCGCACGTCCAGGTGGGCGCGATCGGTGCTGGGCGCATAAGCGCGTTGGACGTTGTCCATGAATCTCGGATAGGCCTCGATGTCGTGCATCCGGCCCCAGACCTCCTGCGCAGGGGCGTCGACGGTGATCTGTTCCACAAGCCTGCTCATCGCGAACCTCGCTTCCCGGCCCGGCGGACCGGACCTGTTCGGCTCTTCCAGCCTGCGCCGCCCGCACATGTCCGGCAAACAGGGCCCGAGACCACCGCCGCGACCGCCCGCCACCCCGGCTTCCGCCCTCATTCCGCTACACGCGTTGCGAAATGGCAGCCTCCCACGCTAGCCTCGTCCTCGTTACGAGACACGCGTAGCGGAATCCGGAGGTGGGGACATGGCCAGGCCGCGGGACACCGGCGTCGACGCCAAGGTGCTGGAGGCGGCCCGGGCGCTGCTGCGCGAGCGCGGCTACGCCGGGTTCGCACTGGACGAGACCGCCGCCCGGGCCGAGGTCGCCCGCACCACCGTGTACCGGCGGTGGCCCACCAAGGACCACCTGGTGGTCGCCGCCTTCGCCACCATGTTCGAGACCGCGCCGATCCGGGAGACCGGTGACGTCCGGGCCGATCTGACCAGCACCCTCGGCGCGATCGGAGCCGGCCTGCGCCGACCCGAAACCCGCGCCCTGGTGGCCGAGTTGATCGCGGCCGGCACCCGACACCCGGAACTCGGCGAGGCCCTCCGGGCGCTGTGGGCGCAGCGCCGCACCGCCGCCGCCGAACTGCTCGACCGGGCCGCCCGCCGCGGCGACCTCGCGGCGGGCGCCGACCCGGCGCTGATCCTCGATCAACTGGTCGGGCCGCTCTACTACCGGGTGCTGATCAGCGGCGACCCGGTGGACGACCAGTACGCCCGCGCCTTGGTGGACGCCGCCCTGGCGTGCCACCGCTGACACACACATCGACCGATTCACCAGGGGGAGAGCGTCATGAGCCTGTTCAGCTGCGAGGTCAGCGCCGAGGCCGAGTTCCGGGGCACGCCGGAGGCCGTCTGGACGCTGCTGACCGACCACGCCCGCTACCCGCAGTGGCACCCGGTGGTGGTCCGGGTCGAGGGCGAACTCGCCGTCGGCGCCCGCCAGACCGAGGTGGTGCGCACCGCCTCCGGCCGGGAGCTGACCTTCCACCCGGTGCTGACCGTGGTCGACGCCGGCCGCGAACTCTCCCGCGCCGGCCGCCTGTTGGTGCCGGGGCTGCTCGACAACGCGCACTCCTACCTGATCACCGACCTCGGCGACGGCCGGGTCCGGGTCGTCCAGCGGGAGCGCTTCACCGGCCTGCTCGCGCTGTTCTTCCACGGCCGCACCGCCCGCGACACCGAGGCCCGTTTCGCCGCGGCGCTCACCAACCTGGCCGGCCTCGCCGCGCACGCGGGGCAGCCCGCCGCGGGGTGCGTCGCGGGGTAGCGTGGCCCGGTGAACGGCACCGAGATCCACAGCGGCAACCACAACGACAGCGGCACGGGCACCGGCACGGGCACCGGCGGCAGCACCGACGACGGCATGGTGCGGGTGCGCGGGGCCCGGGTGCACAACCTGCGGGACGTGGCGGTGGCCGTGCCGCGCGGGGCGGTGGTCGCGTTCACGGGCGTGTCCGGGTCGGGGAAGTCCTCGCTGGCGTTCGGCACGCTGTTCGCGGAGGCGCAGCACCGCTACCTCGAATCCGTCTCGCCGTACGCCCGCCGGCTGCTGCGGCAGGTGGAGGCGCCGCAGGTGGAGTCGGTGACGGGCATGCCGCCGGCGGTCGCCCTGGAGCAGCGCCGTTCGGTGCCGTCCTCGCGTTCCTCGGTGGGCACCATCTCCACCATGTCGAACCTGCTGCGGATGCTGCTGTCGCGGTGCGGCGACTACCCGGCGGGCGCGTCGCGGCTGGATTCGGACGCGTTCTCGCCGAACACCCCGGCCGGCGCCTGCCCGGAGTGCCACGGCCAGGGCGTGCTGCACCGGGTGACGGAGGCCTCCCTCGTCCCGGACCCGTCCCGCTCCATTCGCGAAGGCGCGGTCGCCTCCTGGCCGGGCGCGTGGCAGGGCAAGAACCTGCGCGACATCCTGGGCGCCCTCGGCCACGACCTGGACCGGCCCTGGCGGGAACTGCCCGCGCAGGAACGGGAGTGGATCCTGTTCACCGACGAGCAGCCGGTGGTGACGGTCCATCCGGAGCGCGAGCCGGGCCGGATCCAGCGGCCGTACCAGGGCAAGTACAGCAGTGCCCGCCGGCTGGTGCTGAAAGCGTTTTCCGAGTCCCGCAGCGAGGCGACCCGCGCCAAGGCCGCCGCGTTCCTGGAGCAGTCCCCGTGCCCGGTGTGCCACGGCCACCGGCTGCGTCCCGAAGCCCTGGCGGTGACGTTCGCGGGCCTGCCGATCACCGACCTGGCCGCTCTCCCGGCCGACCGGCTCGCCGCCCTGCTGCACCCGTTCACCGCCCACGAGGGCCCGACCGGCCTGCTCACCGCCGACCTGACGGACCGCCTCGCCGCGCTGCGCCGCCTCGGCCTCGGCTACCTGTCGCTCGACCGCGCCGCCCCCACCCTGTCCACCGGCGAGCTGCAACGCCTGCGCCTGGCCACCCAGTTGCGCTCGGGCCTGTTCGGCGTGGTGTACGTGCTGGACGAGCCGTCGGCGGGCCTGCACCCGGCGGACACCGAGGCGCTGCGCGAGGTCCTCGCCGAGCTGCGGGCCGCCGGCAACTCGGTGTTCCTGGTCGAGCACGACATGGCGGTGGTCCGCGGCGCGGACTGGCTGGTCGACGTCGGCCCGGGCGCGGGCACCGGCGGCGGCCGGGTGCTGTACAGCGGGCCGGTGGACGGCCTGCGCGACGTCCCCGACTCCGCCACCCGCCGCTTCCTGTTCGCTCCCCCGCCCCCGCCCGCCTCCCGGGGCCGCACCCCGTCCGGTGTGCTGCGGCTGCGCGGCGTGACTCGTCACAACCTCCGCGACGTCGACGTGGACGTGCCGCTGGGCGTGCTGACGGCGGTCACGGGCGTCTCGGGCGCGGGCAAGTCGACCCTGCTGGGCGCGGCGGCCGAAGCGGCGGCGGAAGACCCGTCCGTCGGGCGGGTGGTGACGGTCGACCAGACGCCGCTGGGCCGCACCCCGCGCTCCAACCTGGCAACGTACACGGGCCTGCTGGACGCCGTCCGCAAGCTGTTCGCGGCCACCGACGAGGCCCGCCGCCGCGGCTACGACGCGGGCCGGTTCTCGTTCAACGTCGCCTCCGGCCGCTGTCCGACCTGCGAGGGCGCGGGCGCGATCGAGGTCGAGCTGCTGTTCCTGCCCACCGTCTGGAACCCGTGCCCGGACTGCCACGGCAGCCGCTACAACCCGCAGACCCTGGAGATCGCCTACCGGGGCGCCACCATCGCCGACGTGCTCGCCCTGACCGTCGACGCCGCCGCCGCGTTCCTCGCCGACGTCCCCGCCGCCGCCCGCGTCCTGACGGTCCTCCAGCAGGTCGGCCTCGGCTACCTGCGGCTCGGCCAGCCCGCGCCCGAACTCTCCGGCGGCGAGGCCCAACGCGTCAAGCTCGCCGCGGAGTTGCAGCACGCCCGCCGCCACCGCACCCTCTACCTGCTCGACGAACCCACCACCGGCCTGCACCCCGCCGACAGCGAAGTCCTCACCGCCCAGCTCCACCGTCTGGTCGACGCCGGCGCCACCGTCCTGCTCGCCGAACACCACCTGCCCCTCGTCGCCGGCGCCGACCACGTCATCGACCTCGGCCCGGCCGGCGGCACCGCCGGCGGCCGCGTCCTCGCCACCGGCACCCCCGCCTCGCTCGCCACCACCCCGGGCAGCCCGACCGCCCCGTACCTGGCCGCGCACCTCACCGCCGCGACCTGACCCGACCGCGCCCGACGCCCCGCACCCGACACCCCTCCGCGCTCGGCCCCGGGGGCCAACCCACGTGCGGGTGCCGCTCGTTGAGGACGTGACCGGCCCGGTGCAGGATGTCGCTCTCCAGGACGGCGCGAGGGCCGGCGCCCGGGACGACCGGGTGCGCCGCGCGACGCCCCCGACCGAACGCCGTCCGGCCGCCGGCGCGGAGCGCGTGGCGGCCGGACGGCGGGGCAGGCGGGTCAGCGGCCGGGCGACCCGGCGTCGCGCTGAACAGGCTCGCCGTGGACGAGCCGCCCTGGCGGCGGCAGCGCCGGGTACACCTTGTCGACGGGCCGAAGCGCCGGGTGCGAGTCGGCCTCGTCCCCACTGGGAACGCCACCCGTGGCGGGGGTGCCCCCGGGCGTGGCGGCACCGGCGGGCAGCGGGATGCCACCGGGCGTGGCGACCTCGTCCGACAGCGGCACGCCACCCGGGGTCGCGACGTCCTCCGGCAGCGCGACGCCGCCCGGGGCGGCGACGTCACCGAGCCCGAAGGTGTAGGCGGGCGCGCCGGTGGTGGCGTTGGCCGGCACGGTGGTGCTCGGCTTGTTCGAGCCCGTGGTCTTGGCCGGCTCGGACGTCCCCGCAGTGGAGTTCGGCTTGGACGTGCCGGTGGACGAGTTCGGGTTCGTCGAGCCCGTCGACGAGTTCGGCTTGGACGTCCCCGCGGTGCTGTTCGGCTTGGACGTCCCTGCGGTGCTGTTCGGCTGGTTCGAGCCCGCGGTCTTGGCCGGCTTGTCCAGGGTCGTGGTGGTGGCCGGCTTGTCCAGGGTCGTGGTCGTGGCCGGCTTGCTCGTGGTGCCGTTCGGTGCGGCGGCCGTGGTGTCGGCAGGGGGGTACTTGACGGGTGCGGAGTCGGTGAGCCCGACCGGGGCGCCCAGGGCGGCGGCGGACGGGGCGGCGAGCAGGGTGATGGCGGCGGCCGCGAGCAGCGCGGCGCCTCGGAAATGCGGTGCCATGGGGGGTTCCTCGTGATCCCGGCCGGACGGCGTGCGCTGTGGCGGCGGCCCGGCTGCGGTCGGAAGCGGGTAATGGGTTGCCGGAGGATTCCTAACCGCTCGCCCGGCCGATGGTGCGGCTGCGGTCCGCTTTCCATACCGACGGTCCATCGCCCGATCCCTCGTCCGCCGTGCGGTGCGGCCGCCGTCCGCCGCCGGCGGCCGCACCGCGCACGAAGAGGCCGGGGACCGCTGTTCGCGATCCCCGGCCGGGAGCCGCGCCCGAAGGCGGTCAGCTCTCCCAGTCGACCGAGGCCACCGCGCCGTCCGCCGCCACCCTGACCACGAGTATCTGATCGCTCAGCTCGGGTTCGAACACGTAGTCCAACATCACCGGAGACTCGTCGGACGGTCCGCTCAGCCACAGCTCGATGCCGTTCAGGCGCATGGCCGCCACAAAGGCGCCCGCCCCGACCTCTTCGCCCGCCGCCTCCCGGACGAGACGCCCGACCGTCTCGCTGTCCTCCAGCTCGTCGACGTGGAAGTCGATGAAGGAGCGGTCCTCGTCCAGGTACGCCCGCAGAGCCGTTCGTGCTGCCGCGTCGAGGGCCGGCGGCTCGGTGAGGCGGGCGGCGAGGGCGTCCAGCTCTGCCGCACCCGGCTCGCTGGACGGTCCGGCCCACAGCCGGACCTCGACCTCGCCGGCTCCCAGCTGCACGGTGCTCTGCCAGACGACATCCGTTTCGCGGAGCGCTCCGATGTCCAACCGCCCGAAATGGGCGTGCTCAATGGCCTTCATGCCAAACACTCCGTTCGCCTCTCCGTGTCCGCACAGGCCGGCACCGCAGTCTTCACACCCAGGTGCCTCGTCCTCGACCCGTTGCGTCAACGCCGCTCCGGACGTTACCGACCGCCTCCGACACTCGGCCGCACGGAGCAGCCACCTGCTGACGGTGTGCCGGTTCGTCTCGGGCGCCGGCCCGGCGCGAGGGCGGAACGGACGGGGCTCCCCGGCGGTCGGGCGAGGCGTCTCACGTCTCGACCGACCGGCCGGCCGGGGAGCCCCGTGGCTCTCCGCTCCACTTTCAGGAGTTACCGGCTCGGCGCGCACCCGAGGCCGGTCCGGCCCCGGCCTTGTGGCGCGGGTTCTGCCGGCGGACCGGTTGCTGCTCCTCGGGGCTCCGCGGCGGCAGGCCGACCGGGTGCGCGGTCGGCCAGGCGGCCACCGGGTTGCCGATCCAGCGGGTGCTCGCCGGGATCGACTCCCCGCGCATCGCCAGCGAGGCCCCGCCGATCGACGCGCCGGTCCCGATCGTGGTGCCGGGCAGCAGGATCGAGTTGGGCCCGAGGGTGGCGCCCTCGTCCAGCTCCACCGTGCCCAGCCGCATCACCCGGTCGTGGAACAGGTGGGTCTGCAGCACGGTGCCCCGGTTGACGCTGGCGCCGGGGCCGACGGTGACCAGGTCGGCCTCCGGCAGCCAGTGCGTCTCGCACCAGGCGCCGCGGCCGATCTTGGCGCCGAGGCTGCGCAGCCACAGGTTGAGGTAGGGCGTGCCGATCAGGGCCTGACCGCCCCAGGGCATGGCCAGCTCCTCGACGAAGGTGTCGTAGAGCTCGTTGCGCCAGACGAAGCTGGACCAAAGCGGGTGCTCGCCGCTGCGGAACCGGCCGACCAGCAGCCACTTGGCGAGCGTGGTGACCAGGCAGGCGGCCAGCGTCGCGCCGGCCAGCACGATCCCGCCGACGGCCAGCGCCGCAGCCAGGCCGTCCCGGTCGATCACCTCCTGGAGCGCGCCGAAGACCAGGTCGCCCAGTATCACCGTGAGCACCACCGGCAGCAGCCGGCACAGCTCCACGCCGGCCCGGGCCAGCATCAGCCGACGGGGCGGGTCGTAGGTGCGTCCCTCGTCGGCCTCGTCGGCCACCCGGGGCAGCTCGATGCCGGGCCGGCCGAGCCAGGAGGAGCCGGGCGCGGCCTCGGCGGGCGCGTCGGAGAGCACCCCGACCAGGGCCCGCTCGGGCAGCTCGCGGTCGGCGCCGACGATGCCGGAGTTGCCGACGAAGGCCCGCCGGCCGACCCGGGACGGGCCGACCCGCAGCCAGCCGCCGCGTACCTCGAACGGGGCGATCAGGGTGTCGTCGGCGAGGAAGGCGCCGTCGTCCACGGACATCTGGCCGGGCAGCGCCAGCACCGTGGAGGCCTCCACCCGGCTGCCGATCCTGGCCCCGAGCAGCCGCAGCCAGACCGGGGTGATGAGGCTGGCGTAGAACGGGAAGAGGGTGCGGCGGGCGGTGTCCATCAGCCGGTTGACGGCCCAGACGCACCAGGCGACCTTGCCGTGCGCCGGGTGGTGGCCGGGCTTGATCGGCACACTGAGGATCCGGATCAGCAGCACCAGCAGCAGCGCGTAGACCGCCAGCGTCATTACCGTCAATTCCACACTGAAAGACACAAGTTGGAACAGTGCGCTGCCGAGCGTGCGGTCGGTGTCGAGCATCGGGTAGAGCACCAGCAGCCCGGGCACGGCGGCGATCAGCGGCAGCAGGGTGAAACCGAACAGGCCGAGGCCGTAGGCGAGGTTCCAGAAGCCCCCGTGGCGGCGGGCCCGGCTCGCGGCGGGCCAGGGCTCGCCCGGTTCGCTGCTGGGACGGGCGGGCGCCCCGTGATAGCGCAGGCCGGCCGGGACGGTGTCGACCACGCAGCTGCCGGGGGCGACCTCGGCGGCGGCGCCGATCCGGGCGCCGGGCATCAGGGTGGCCCGGGTGCCGACCCGGGCACCGGCGCCGATCTCGATCGAGCCGAGGTGCAGCAGGTCGCCGTCCAGCCACCAGCCGGCCAGGTCCACGCCCGGCTCCACCGAGCAGTCGGCGCCGAAGACGGCCAGGCCGGTGATCGGCGGCAGGGCGTGCAGGTGGGCGCCCCGGCCGACCTTGCAGCCGAGCAGCCGGGCGTAGTGCCGGGCCCACGGGGTGCCGATCAGGTCGCCGGCGCCGAACGCCACGGCGGCCCGCTCGGCGGCCCAGAGCCGCAGGTGGGCCAGGCCGCCGCGGGGGTAGCTGCCGGGACGCAGCCCGGCGGTGAGCAGCCGGGCGCTGAGGGTGGTCAGCAGCAGTCGGCCGATGGAGCTGGAGAACAGCAGCAGGCCGGTGATGATCAGCCACCAGGGGGTGTGCGGGGCCCAGTTGAGCCGGCCGCCCATCAGGTTGTCCACCCCGGCGACGGCGAGCACCCAGCGCACGCTGGTGACGGTGTAGAGGACGGCGAGCACCAGGGTCTGGCCGATCGCGGCGCGGCGCGGGGTGCGGCGGACCTCGCGCTGCCGTTCGGGTCCGCTGTCCTGGCCGTCCAGGACGGCGGCGAGGTCGGCGAGCACCGGGTTGGCGTACAGGTCGGCGACCGAGAGGCTGGGGAACCTGGCGCGCAGCACCGAGATCAGCCGGGCGGCGACCAGGCTGGAGCCGCCGAGCGCGAAGAAGTCGCTGTCGGCCTGGACCGGCAGGCCGAGGGTGGCCTCCCACTGCTCGGCGAGCCAGCCGGCGGTGCCGGTGAGCCGGGCGCGGTCGCCGCCGTCGCCCTGGCCGAGGCCGGGCAGCGGCCAGGGCAGGGCGTTGCGGTCGACCTTGCCGGAGGTCTTGGTGGGCAGCTGGTCGACGACGGCGAGCAGCGGGACCAGGGCCGCCGGCAGACGTTCCTGGAGGAGTTTGCGGGCCAGGGCGAGGTCGGGCTCCACCTCGGGGTGCGGCACCAGGTAGCCGACCAACAGTTGGGTGCCGGCCGGGTTGGTGCGCACGGCCGCGGCGGCGGCCCGGATCCCGGGCAGTGCCTGCAGGGCGGCGTCCACCTCGCCGAGCTCGATCCGCCGGCCGCCGAGCTTGACCTGCTCGTCGGCGCGGCCGACGAAGATCAGGCCGCGCGGGTCGGCCACCACCAGGTCGCCGCTGCGGTAGACCCGCCCGCCGGGCAGCGCGGGGTGGGCGGTGAACTTCTCCGCGTCCTTGGCCGGGTCCAGGTAGCGGGCGGTGCCGATGCCGCTGATCAGCAGTTCGCCGGTCTCGCCCCAGCCGACCGGGTGCCCGGCCTCGTTGACCACGGCGAGCTGCCAGCCGTCCAGCGGGATGCCGATCCGCACCGGTTCGCCGGGCAGCATCTGGGCTGCGGTGGCGACCACGGTGGTCTCGGTGGGGCCGTAGGTGTTCCAGAACTCGCGGTGCGGGGCGGCGATCCGGTGCACCAGGTCGGACGGGCAGGCCTCGCCGCCGACGATGATCAGCCGGACCTGGTCCAGGCACTCCTGGGGCCAGAGCGCGAGCAGGGTGGGCACGGTGGAGATCGCCGTGACGGCGCGCTCGACCAGCCAGGGGCCGAGGTCCGTGCCGGCCTTGACCAGCGAGCGCGGGGCCGGGACCAGGCAGGCGCCGTGCCGCCAGGCCAGCCACATCTCCTCGCAGGAGGCGTCGAAGGCGACCGAGAGGCCGGCCAGCACCCGGTCGCCCGGACCGAGCGGCTGCTGCTGGAGGAAGATCCGCGCCTCGGCGTCCACGAAGGCGGCGGCGGAGCGGTGGGTGACCGCCACGCCCTTGGGGCGGCCGGTGGTGCCGGAGGTGAAGATGATCCAGGCGTCGTCGTCCAGCGACGGGCCGTCGGCCCGGCCGACGGGCGGGACGGTCCGCTTCAGGGCGACCTGCCGGCCGGCGCCGATCACGGCGCAGACCCGGGCGTCCTGCCAGATCATTTCGGCCCGCTCGTCGGGGTCGTCGGCGTCCACCGGCACGTAGGCGGCGCCGGCGGCGAGCACCGCGAGGATCGAGACGTACAGGTCGGCGGAGCCGGAGGGGACCCGGACGCCGACCCGGTCGCCGGCGCCGATCCCCCGTTGGTGGAGCCAGTTCGCCAGGGTGCCCACCTCTTGGAGCAGTGCCTGGTAGTCGAGCACCGCGCCGTCGGCGTCCAGGGCCGGGGCCTGGGGAAACGCCTGCGCGGTGGCGATCAGGATGTCGAGCAGGGTACGCGCCTGGGGCACCGGGGTCACGGGCCAGACGGCGACCTCACGAGCGGACCGGTGCGGATGGGTGATGGGCACCGGGTCGTGGCTCGCAGCCATGGGTATCTCCTCGAGTCGCTGAACGGTCGAATACGGAGCTGACGGGGCCGAGCAAGCACTGCACAGGAATGACGGCCGACGATCTTCCCGGGTGGACAGTGCGCTCATTCACCCTGCCCGAAGCTGATGGTTTCCCGAGCGAAGAAGCGCGAAAACAAAGCAATTTCTCATCCAAGCAGGAAAGCCCTCCGGTCCCGATCGAATCGGATGCCGGAATCGATGCCGGGGCGGTACGACGCCTGGTCAGTGCACCCACCAAGGCCGCCGACCCGACTCCCCGCGCGACATGGACTTCCGGTGAACCTCAGCCCAACGACGAGGGCCGCAGCCGTCACCTGAGCCAGACCTTAATCGAAGATAATCCCTTAATTAAATGCGGTTGTATACCTTAAGGAAGCCTGAAGTGGCCTGCGCCACAAGGGCCATTCGCATACTGATCCCTGCGCGGCGATCATGGATCGGGTACCCACGTCCGTACGATCACCGACCTCGCGAGGCCCAGCCCCACGCCTCGAGATCGCCGCCGCCCCACCCCGCCGTCGAGCCGGCTCGGCGACGCCGCCCGCGCCGCAGCAGACACACCATCAGCAGGTCTCCGGCCCGGCCGTCAGCCGGGTCGATCACTGCGGCGACCAAAAGATTCCCCCACGAACAGCCAAATCCGGACCAAATTCCACAGATCGACGATCAAGGCGTGCAGGGCAACCTGGGGCACATTTCGGATTTCGACGGCGCGAAGACCTGTCCATGCGCACGACAGGAGTGCACAAAGGTGGAATTATCGGCACGCTTAGCCGAAATGCCGAGGGCGAGGCGGCCCGCCGGATTTCACGCGACCTGGAATCACCATTACCGGAGACCCGGGCGCGAAGAGCCGGACAAGCTGGTGACCGGAACAGCCGCCGGCGCGGTCGCGGCGCCCGCCGACTCGTCTTCCCGGCTGCGCATAAGCGCCAACTACGGCGGCCGCGGTTGTGCGCCGGCCCCTGGAGGGTGAAATCAGCCCCGGCAAGGTGGTCTGCACCGGAAACTACGCGCGCGGCCGTGCAGTGCGACGGAAAGCTGATGCTGCACAACACGAGCGGATCGACAATCCGGGCGAGCGGAACGAATGGGCACAATACCGCGGCCGCGACCACGCGGGCCGACGGAAACCTCGCGGCGCATTCGAAGTCCGGCGAAATCCCGGATACACCGCCCCGGCGCTCGGGCAGGTGGGGCAATTCCGGCTCCCACTTCCCCTTCCTTCTTCTTCCAGCCCGACGGAAACCTCGCGATGTACCGCTCCCGGGGTGGCCCGAACTCTTGTCGGAGCCATCCGGGGAAGCGACGCCTACGGAAAGCAGTCGCCGCCCAGGAGCCCGGCAGGAGAGCCTCCGACCTGGCCCTACGCCGCCTCGGACGAGCCCGCCACCCGCCTCGACTGGGCCGCCGGCATCCGAGCCGTCGCCGGCACCACCGCCGGGGTGCCGACCAAGGGGCCCACCTCGGCTCGGATGTGATCCGACGGGGGCGCCCACTTCCACTTGCACCTTGCGCCGCGTTGCGGTGAACCGAAGTCCGCCACGACCGTGGAAGCCCGCTCACGTTCAGGGAATGGCTTCCTGAACCTTCCCGCCGTTGATCGCCTCGGGCCGCGGCGTAGTTCCACAGCGGAATATCGTACGGGGGCCACTGCCCAATGCCGCCGGAATCCCGTGACCAATTTTTGATCCCCCTGAACAGCGCCGGAAAGTCCACCCATCAAGGTGCTGCACACTGCTGCCATTGAGCTGAAGAATCGTCCGGGCGGGTCGGTGCCGCCGAAGGCTCCCAGGGTCGCCCGGGCATGCCCAGGAATGCGGAAAAGCCGCACCCGAGTGGCAGAGGGAACCGACGAACAGCGACCGGAAGTGCATTCAACGGTCGAGTCGGACGAGCGAGTAAGGACGTCTGGAGACCGTATCGCCCGCCGCCCGTCACCCGTAGCTCCCAAGCGGTCTCAGGGAGCGACCTCTCGTGCCGGCCCGCCCGGCGGATCTGGACAGCGCGGAAGGCTCCGGCTCACTTCGGAGCAGTCGAAACTCACTCGAATTCGACGTTTTTGCACTTCACGGTGGTTAGGGTCGTTTTCGTAGCCTTCGCGATACGACGAGACACCCGACCCGGAGCCCGACATCGACCGCTGCGGGCACACGGGCACACGGGCAAGGAGCAGCTCGACGCCGTGGCCCGACCGTCTCCGGACGACCCGTCTCACCGAAGCTTGAGCGGTCTCGGCAAAGCTCGACGGGCACCCCGGCTGCAACTCTGCGGCCGGTTCAGTCGGTGGAGCTCCCCGGCGGGGGCCACGGCCCCTCGAAGGCGGGCCCGCAGTCGTCGGGCAGATGGGCCACCACCAGCGCAGCTGCCTCCTGCGGCGTGAGCGACTCACCCTGGACACGCTCCGGCGCGCCCAGCGGCGCGTTCACCATGCACCCTCGTGCGTCGCCCGCGATGAACGGCAGGTCGTTGCTCCACGGGAACTGCGTGTTCCGGTGAAAGCTGAGCGCCCCGTGGCTCGGGACCGGGAACAGGGCCCGCAACCGAGGTGCGGCGTAGGCGGCCTCGATGACTGCGGGCTCGCCCCTTCGTGCCCCGGGAAGCCGCTCCAGTACTCCCCGCCAGGTCTTCTCGACCACCGGCTCTTCCGCCGTCCCGCGATCATGGCGTCCGGTCTCGACCGTCACCACCCGCCCCATCCGGATGGTCGGACGTCGCCGAGCACCGCTAGACATCGGTGTGACGGGTCACCGGCCCCCGGTTCCCGTCGCGCTGTCGGCCGCTACGCCCTCCGCGGCTTGCGCCGTCTGCCCCAACTGCCGTCCGGCCGAATCCGGTTCTGTTCCAGCATCATCGCGTCGAACCGGGCTTTGCTGGTCACGTCTCGCGGTTCCGGTTGGAGCGTGGTCGCCGTCGATCGCCACGGGACGGCCGAGGCCCAACCGACCAGGGGCATGGTCTCGTCGTAGTGCGGAGCGAACCGCGCGACGGTGATGACGGGCATCCGGTGGTGCAGGCTGCGGACGTGTTCGAGGAATGCCTCGGGCAGCGCGACGTGGTGTGTCTCCAGGTAGTGCGGGAAGTCCTGACGCCACAACCAGGCGCCGTCGGTCATCAGCGAGGAACATCCCGACGAGTGCCGATGGGCCTCGCCGGTGAGGACGTCGTGCCCACCTTCCATGACATCGATCAGGGTGTGGCCGGCGTCCAAGTAGGCCACCAGCTCGGCCTCGTCCGGCTCGCCGACGGGCCGGACGGCATCGCGGACGGATCCGTTCGGCCGACCGGAGCGGTTCTCGAACTCGTCGTAGAAGCCCAGCAATCCCAGCACCACGTCTCCTCCGACGAACCGTTCCGCCCTGCCGATGCCGACAGATGCGGCCGCCGTTCGATGATCGGTGCGGGAGCCGGACGGTCATGCGCGGCCGCAGGCCACAGCGTAGACACTGCCCGCCGACGGGTAGCGCCTGCGGCCCCAGGAATCTTCCCGGCTTGCCGGCGGCGAACGGCGTCCCTGCCCCGCCGGCAGCGGGGCCCGCGCCGTGACCATGGACCCGGGCCGGTCCTCCACGAGCACCACCCCTTCATCGGGCGACTGCGGGGAGACCGTTGCCGGCCGGAGGGCGTCCGTCACCTGACTCGTCGGCAGCTCCGAGAGCTCTGGTCGCGCACTGGGCTGCGGGCAACGAGTGGTTCGACGTGGAGAACTGACCCCATCCGCCCGAACTCCCGTTCCATGCAAGGCAGTTCGCCAGGTTCCTACAGCACGGCTCCACACGCTTCGCGACGCACGGCGCGAAGCCCGCCCCGAGCGCCCGCGCACGCACGGGCACACCACCCGCACTCGTCGTCCACTCCGGCCGCGCCCACGGTGCGTAGCGCCCGCCCGGGCCCGACTCGCCACACCTGTGGGCGGTGGACGGCGCCCTGGGTCCCGGCCCCGCCGGAAACCCCCGGGCGGTTCGATCGCCAGGGTTCTCAGTGGTCGAGCAGGGCGGCCAGGTACCGGTCGGCGTCCGCCGCCAGCTCGGCGCGGCCGGGCGGGTTCGCGTGCCCGCTGCCCGCCGTTCCGTTGAACAGGACGCCGTCGCACCAGCGGACCAGCCGCCGTGCGTCCGCGGCCGGGTCCGCCGAGCCGCAGGCGCGGAGCAGTTGCCCCGCCACCTCCATGAAGCCGGCCCCCAACCGGTCGTAGACGGTGCGGAGTTCGGGGCGCCGGGCGGCCTCCAGCGCCAGTTCCATCCGGGCCACCGTCAGTGCCCGGCCCGCCGTCAGCGCGTGCTCCAGCCCGTCCGCGACCACGCCCACCAGTACGTGCCGCGCTGCCGCGCCCGCCCCGATCGGCCGGGCCGGCACGTCCCCGACCATCCCGGCGGCCTCCACCTCGGCGATCCGGGTCAGTGCCACTTCGAGCAGCGCCGACCGGGTCCGCGCCAGGTTCGACGTCGATCCCACCGGGAGCCCGGCCGCCTCGTCCACCGCCCGGTGCGTCAGCCCGCGCAGGCCACGCTCCGCGATCACGGCGATCGCCGCATCGGCGATCCGGGTCGGTCGTGCCACAGTCATGCCGCGATCATCCCGCGCCCCGACCGCGACACCCAAATCCCCCGCCGCACCGCCACCCGGCCATTCCCCGGACCCGCCGTCGGTCCGCGCCGCCGAGCATTGCAGTGCGTCAGGCGGCAGCTACCGTCGGCCGCATGAACGAGTCCCGACCGCCACGCGCCCAGCCCCTGCCGTCGGCCCGCCGGCCGTCGCCACTGCCCGGCCTGCCCGCTGCCCCCACCTCGGTGTGGTACGCGGCGTACGGCTCGAACATGCACGCGGGCCGCCTCGCGCACTACATCGCCGGGGGCCGTCCCGCCGGTGCCGCCCAGACCTGTCCGGGCTGCCGCGACCGGACACTGCCGGAACGGACGCTGCCGGTGATGCTGCCCGGAACGCTGTACTTCGCCCTCGAATCCCCCACCTGGACGGGTGGTTCGGCGTTCTACGACCCCACCGGGACCGGCGACGTGCCGGCCCGGGCCTACCTGCTCACCGTCGAGCAGTTCGCCGACATCCTCGCCCAGGAGATGCGCCGCAAGCCCGGCACCGGCGCCGACCTCGACCTGACGCATGTCCTGGCCACCGGCCGCGAGCGGTTCGGCCCGGGTCGCTACGAGACCGTGCTCTGCCCGGGCGGCCTCGACGACATCCCCGTCCTCACCTTCACCGCGCCCTGGACGCTCGCCGAGGCCGCGCTCAACCCGCCCTCCGCCACCTACCTCGCCAACCTCGCCGCCGGCCTCGGCGAGGCGCACGGCTGGACTCCCGGCCAGGCCGCGGCATACCTCGCCACCCGCCCCGGCGCCACCGCCCGCTGGACCCCCGACTCCGTCCTCCGCGCCATCCGCCCGGCCTCCCGACCCTCCATCTGACGCACTGTCGGTTGAACCCGTGAGCCCGCGAGACGCCGAGCCGGCGGGGAGTTCCAGCCGAGCGGTTCACGAGTTCGAAGGCCGGTGTGCTCACCCGGGTCTTCCTCTTGAGCTCACCCGCCTGCTCGATGGCGCCGAGGCCCGTCCGCCCGTCGGCCGCCCGAACGGCCTTCGGCCCGACGGCGGCGGTCCCTCTCAAGGGCGCCCGAGGGCGCGGTAGGTCCAGCCGGCGGCCCGCCAGCGGGCGGGGTCGAGGGTGCCGCGGCCGTCGATCATCCGGGCGGCGGCGACGCGGGCGGCGACGGTCCTGGGGTCGATGCGGGTGAACTCGGGCCACTCGGTCAGGTGAAGCACCAGGTCGGCATTGTCGGCCGCCTCGATCGGGTGGTCGGCGTATTCGAGCTCCGGGTGTGCCTTGCGGGCGTTGTCGAGGGCCTTGGGGTCGAAGACGGTGACGGTGGCGCCGAGCCGGTGCAGCTTCTGGGCGACGGCGAGGGCCGGGGAGTCGCGGATGTCGTCGGTGCCGGGCTTGAAGGCGGCGCCCCAGACGGTGATGTTCCTGTCCTTGATGGTGCCGTCGCACTGCTCGCGGGCGAGGTCGACCATGCGCTCGCGGCGGCGGTCGTTGATCGCGTCGACCTCACGCAGGAAGGTCAGGGCCTGGTCGGCGCCGAGCTCGCCGGCGCGGGCCATGAAGCCGCGGAGGTCCTTGGGCAGGCAGCCGCCGCCGAACCCGAGGCCGGGCCGCATGCCGCGTCGGCCGATCCTGGCGTCGTGGCCCAGCGCCTCGACCAGCAGCTGGACGTCGGCTCCGGAGGCCTCGCAGACCTCGGCCATGGCGTTGATGAAGGAGATCTTGGTGGCGAGGAAGGCGTTCGCGGCGGACTTCACCAGCTCCGCGGTGGCCAGGTCGGTGACGATGACCGGGGTGCCGGACTCGATGATCCTGCCGTAGGCCTGACGGATCACCGACTCCGCGCGGGTGCCTTCGCCGGTGAAGCCGAGGACGATCCGGTCAGGGTGGAGGGTGTCCTCGACCGCGTAGGACTCGCGCAGGAACTCCGGGTTCCAGCAGACCTCGACCTGGTCGCCGGCGGGGGCGAACTCCCGCAGGATGTCGATCACCTGGCGGGCGGTGCCGACCGGAACGGTGGACTTGCCGACGATGACGGCCGGGCCGGTCAGGCAGGGGGCGAGCTGGCGGACGGCCGAGAAGATCTGGCTCAGGTCGTAGGCCGTCTCGCCGGGCTTCTGCGGGGTGCCGACGCCGATGAAGTGCAGGTCGGCGAAGGCGGCGGCCTCCGCGTGGGAGGTGGTGAACCGCAGCTGCCCGCTGGCGGTGTGTTTGGCCAGGAGCTCGTCCAGGCCGCGCTCGAAGAACGGTGCGCGGCCGGCGTTGAGGGAGGCGACCTTGTCGGGGTCGGTGTCCATGCCGAGGACTTGGTGGCCGAGTTCGGCCATCGCGGCGGCGTGGGTCGCGCCGAGGTAGCTGCAGCCGATGACGGTGAGCTTCACGAACGGTGTCCTTTCGAGCGGGGTGGGACCGCCCAACCGGTGCCCGGCCCGGTCGGGGACAGGGGCGTCGGGCTCCGGGCCGGGCGGCGGGGTGGCGGTGGATGCCGTGGCGGACGAACGGCGGGACGGTCAGGACGAGCAGGAGGGCGAAGGGCTGGACCTCGACGCCCTCCGCGAGCGGCAGGATCCGTTCATCGCCGCCCCGGGGGGCCGAGTGCCGTCCGGTCCGCGGCGGTGCTGGGCCAGGCCCGTCGCCGCGACCGTGATCTCGTGGCGGGCGGCGTCCGCGCCGGCCGGTCCTGCGAGTGCGCGCATCTGGTTCTTGCCCCCGAGCATGAATCGGCGTGAAGGTCCCCGCCGGAAGGCCTGTGTTCCGCTCCGGCGGAGGCCCGGGGCATCAGACAACCGCTTCCAGCCCGGGCCGGGGCAGGGCTCGCAAGGGGGCTCACAACTCGCGAAAGCGGTCGGCGCGAGCGGCGAAGGCATACCCTCGGTGATCCCGGCGTCGGTGCCGGACGTACGACTCCCCGTGCCCACCCGCGCGGGACCGATTGAGGGGGACGCTGTGGCGCCGACCACCCGCCGGGCCAAGCCGCCGAACGACTTGCTGACCCGGATGATCGAAAAGTGTGACGGGGCCAGCCACAAATCGCTGGCCCTGCGCGTGAACCGGCTCGCCCACGAGGCCGGGCTGGCCACGACGTACACGCACACCTCGGTCGCGAACTGGTGCCGCAGGGGCATGGTCCCGGACTGGCCGGTGCCCAAGCTGCTGGCCCAGGCGATCGGCGAACGGCTCGGCAGGCCGGTGCAGTTGGCAGAGATCGGGATGGCGGACGCGCGGACACCGGACGCCGCGGTGGGGTTGGATTTCCCGCGAGACCCCGCCGACGCCGTGCGCGTCGCCACTTCGTTCTGGAGCAGTGTGAACCGCCGCGACTTCCTCACCGGAACGGGCTTCGCCGTCGCCGCGTTCACCACCCCGGTCACCCGCTGGCTGGTCACCCCCGCCGACGACGATGCCGCCCACCGGGGCCGCGGCCGGGTCGGCGCAGCCGACCTCGCCGAGTTGCGGGACGCCGCCGACGACGCCCGCCGGTGGGACTCGAAGTACGGCGGCGGGAACTGGAAGGCCAACTCGGTCACCGCCTGCCTGCGGGAGCGGGCGGTGCCGCTGCTGAACGGCTCGTTCGGCGACGGCGTGGGGCGCCAGCTGTTCTCGGTGACCGCCGAGCTGTCCCGGCTGGCCGGCTGGACCGCTTTCGACGCCGGCCAGCACGACGCCGCCCAGCGGCACTTCATCCAGGCCCTCCGCCTCGCCCGGGCCGGTGGCGACGTCGAGCTCGGCTGCTACGTGCTGACCACGATGGCCATGCAGACCATGCTGCGAGGCTTCGCCGGCGAGGCCATCGACATGGCCCAGGGCGCCTTCCAACGTGCCAAGGGCGAGGCGGCTCCCAGAGTGCTGGCGTTCACCAAGCTCATCGAGGCCCGGGCCCATGCCCGCGACGACAACGCCAAGGCCGCCTCGGCCGCGCTGGCTGCCTCCGAGAGCCTGCTCGACCAGGCCCGCGACGACGCCGGGGACCCCCCTTGGATCGACTTCTGTCACCATGCCCGGCTCTCCGCGGATGCCGCCGAGGTCTGTCGCGACCTGAAGAACCCCAAGGCCGCGCTGGCGTGGAACGCTCAGGCCGCCGCCATGCAGACCGGGGTGTTCACCCGCTCGGTGGGCATGCGACTGGCAGTCGTGGGGACGGCCCATCTCCAGGGCAAGGACCTGGAACAGGGGCTGGAGCTCGGCAATCGGGCCGTCGACATCCTCGCCCGCGTCCAATCGGCCCGGGCTCTGGACTACGTCCGTGAGTTCAGCACCGCCCTGGCCCCCTGGCGGCGGGAATCGGCTGTGCGCGACTTCCTGCACCGCACCCGCGCCGAGCTCGGCATGGCGGCCTGACGCCTGAACGCGGCCGGCCGGCCCCTCCCCGCCTCCGAGCGCCCGGTCGGCCGACGGCCCCTCACGACGTGCCCGTGCGGGGCGCATTCGGCCTGGGCCGGGCGGAAAGGGCCCGCACCTCGTAGCCCGGAAGCGCGAGCTGCCGACACAGTCGCCGGTTCTCCAACTGCCCGCCGAACAGCGGGCTTCGACGTCAGCCCGCAGGGCCACAAGATCCTTGGCGCCCTCGGCAGGCTCGCAGTTCCTTCAGCCTGCCGACCTGCTTGCGCAGCCGCCGCCCGCACCCGCACCACTCCAACTACAGCTGTAGTACGCTCGGCTTCAGCAAGCGACACTACAGTTGTAGTCACGTCGGCCGATCGGAGCCCTGCCATGCCGTCCGCACCTCACCCCGCCACCGACGAGCGCCCTGCGATCGTGCTCGGCGGCGGCATCGGCGGCCTCGCCGCCGCCCTCGCCCTGCACCGCCGCGGCCTTCCCGTCACCGTTCACGAGCGCGCCGCGAGCCTCGAACCGGTGGGCGCGGGGCTGGCGTTGGCGCCCAATGCGCTGCGGGCGTTGGACGTGCTGGGTGTCGGCGCGCGCCTGCGCGCCCTCGCGGTGCGGCATCCGGCCGTGGGCCTGCGACGCCCGTCCGGCCGGTGGCTGGCCCGGACCGACACCGATGCCGTACAGCGGCACTTCGGCGACCCGGTGCTGGCGGTCGCCCGGGCCGAACTGATCGCCGCCCTGCTGGACGCCCTGCCGCCCGGGACCGTCCGCACCGATTCGCCGGCCACCCTGGTCGACGCCGGCGACGCGCAGACCCCGGCCCTGGTCGACACCCGGGACGGCCGGCGCGAGGCGTCCCTCGTCGTCGCGGCGGACGGCATCCGCTCCGCCACCCGGGCGCACCTCTTCCCGCACCACCCGGGGCCCCGCTACTCGGGGTTCACCACCTGGCGGACCGTCATCGACACTCCCGAGCGCCCGCCGGCAGCCGTCGGCGAGGTGTGGGGACGCGGCGCGCTCACAGGCATCGTGCCGCTCGCCGCCGGACGGGTGTACGTGTACGCGGCCGCGCTCGCCCCGGCCGGGGAGCGTGCCGCTGACGGCGACGAGCACGCCGAACTGCTTCGCCGGTACGGCAGTTGGTGCGCCCCGCTGCCGGAGTTGCTGCGGCGCACCGATGCCACGCGGGTGCTGCGCAACGACGTGTGGGCGCTCACCGACCCGCTGCCGGCGTTCCACCGCGGCCGGGTCGCCCTGCTCGGCGACGCCGCGCACGCCATGTCACCGTTCCAGGGGCAGGGCGCCTGCCAGGCCGTCGAGGACGCGGTGGTCCTGGCCTCCGAACTCCCTTCCCCACAGGCGGAGTCGGACCCGATCGCCGCCCTCCGCGCCTACTCCGCCGCCCGGCTGCCCCGCACCTCCCGGATCGTGGCGGGCTCGCACACCATGGGCCGCCTGGTCGCCGTCCGCTCCCGCCCGGGCGTCCTGCTCCGCGACGGCGCACTCGCCCTCGCCGGACGCCTCCCCGACCGCTTCCTGCTCGACCGCTCGGCCCCCACGTTCACCTGGCAGCCGCCCAGCCCGGCAGTCGAGACCAGGAGTTGACGCTCAGTCATATGTTCTCGGACCAGAACACCGATCACACCGAACCCGAGCCGTTCGACACCCTGAAGTGTCAACTCGCCTTCCTGACCCGGCGGGTAGGTGATTGCTGCCCGGCGGGTCGGTGATTGCCGCTCGCCGGTCCGGGCCGCACCATGGTGGCATGAACGAGAATACGAACGGGCGGACCGTGGCGCTGGTGACCGGCGCGAACAAGGGCATCGGGTACGAAATCGCAGCGGGCCTCGGCGCGTTGGGCTGGCAGGTCGGCGTGGGGGCCCGGGACGGGCAGCGGCGCGACGACGCGGTGCGGACGCTGCGCGCTCGCGGTGTGGACGCCTTCGGGGTGCCGCTCGACGTCACCGACGACGAATCCGCGAAGGCCGCCGCGGAGCTGCTCGCGGAGCGCTTCGGGCGGCTCGACGTGCTGGTCAACAACGCGGCGGTGGCGGGTGGTTGGGAGCAGCAGCCGAGCACGGTCGACCTGGCGACGGTGCGGCTGGTGCTGGAGACCAACGTGCTGGGGGTGATCCGGGTGACCAATGCGGTCCTGCCGCTGCTGCGCCGCTCCGCCGCTCCGCGGATCGTCAACATGTCCAGCGGCGTGGGCTCGTTCGCGCTCCAGTCGGACACCGGCGACTACGCCGGGCTGCCGGCGTCGGCCGCCTATGTGCCGTCCAAGACCTTCCTGAACTCGGTGACGGTGCAGTACGCCAAGGAGTTGAGCGACACGGGCATCCTGGTCAACGCGGCCTGTCCGGGCCACTGCGGCACCGACCTCAACAACCACAGCGGCCCCCGAACTCCCGCCCAGGGCGCGGTGGTCGCGGTTCAGCTGGCCACACTGCCCGCCGACGGGCCGACCGGGCAGTTCTTCAACGAGGACGGCCCGCTCCCCTGGTGACGGGACACCCGACAGGCATCAAAGTTCTGCGGCCCAGGGCGGGTTGGCGCCGGCCACCGCCACCGTCCGGGCCGCGACCCGCGCCGCGAACTCGCAGGCGCGTTCCAGGCCGTCGACCGTCAGCGGGTCCAACCGCCCGCCGAGGACGCCCTGTTCGGCCAGCCAGTGGAGCAGGCCGGCGGTGAACGAGTCGCCCGCGCCGACGGTGTCCGCCACGGCGGTCGGCGGGGCGGGCACCCGGACCCGTCGGCCGTCCAGCGAGGCGAGGGCGCCGTGTTCGGCCAGGGTGATCACCACCAGCCGGGCGCCGGCCCGGTGCCAGTGGTCGCAGGCCTGCTCGGGCGTGGTGTCGGGCAGCAGCAGCGCCAGGTCGTCGGCGCTCAGCCGTAGGATGTCGGCGAGGTCGCACCAGCGGTCCAGCCGCCGCCGGTAGACCGCCGGGTCGACCAGCAGCGGGCGGACGTTCGGGTCGATCGACACGGTGGCCGAGGCCCGCACCTCGGCCAGCAGCTCCTCGATCCGCGGGCCGCCGGGCTCGCGCACCAGCGCCAGCGAACCGGTGTGCACACACACCGCCCCGTCGGACTTCGCCGACGTCAACTCCCGCTCGGTCCACTGCCAGTCGGCGGTGCCCTCGGCGTGGAAGGAGTAGTCGGCGTGGCCGTCGCCGTCGAGCGCGGCCAGCGCCAGGGTGCTCGGTTCGGCGGCCCGCACGGTGCCGGACAGGTCCACCCCGGAGCCGGCCAGGTGGGCGCGGAACAGCTCGCCGAACGGGTCGGTGGAGATCCGCCCGAGGAACCGCGTCGGCGTCCCCAGGCGGGCCAGCGCCACCGCGGTGTTCGCCGGGCCCCCGCCCGGCAGCACCCGCAGCGCCAACTCGCCCGGCCGCGCCGCGCCGCGCTCCACGAACGCGTCGGCGACGCACTCCCCGACCACGGTGATCGACCGACCCGCCATCGAAACCAGCCTCCCATCAGGGCGAACGCACATCGGACCGGTCTGGACTCCATCACCGCGACCCGCCCCGAGTCAATGCGGGCCGAACCCCGGGGTGTCGCCGCCGGACGATGTACCTTTCAGCGCGCCGCCCGCCCCGCCGCACCTCACATGGGAGCGCTCCCAACGCTATTGACACCGCCCGAGCGCATCTGGCGTCATGTCCCGCATCCCCAAGGGCCCTTGTCGGAGCGCTCCCCCACCCCTGTCGGACGCCCCCGTCCGCGTCCAGAGAGGAACGAGCCCATGCGACTCCCGTTCCCCCGGCACCTGTCGCACCTGTCGCGCCTGCCGCACCTGTCACGCCTCTCGCGCCGGTTGGCGGCCCCGGCCGCCGCGCTGGCCGCACTGCTCGCGGCCACCGTCGCCACCGCCCCGGCTGCGCCCGCGGCACCCGCGACGCCGGTGGCGTCCGTCGTGCCCGCCGCCCCGGCCGGGTCCGCCGCTGCTGCGGCGGGTGCCGGCTACTGGCACACCAGCGGCCGGAAGATCCTGGACGAGGCCGGGAACCCGGTCCGGATCGCCGGCATCAACTGGTTCGGCTTCGAGACCGCCAACTACGTGGCCCACGGCCTGTGGAGCCGCGACTACAAGTCGATGATCGACCAGATGAAGTCGCTGGGCTACAACACGATCCGGCTGCCGTACAGCGACGACATCTTCAAGGGCACCACCCCGACCAGCCTGAACACCTCGGGCGGGATGAACGCCGACCTGGTCGGCCTGAACTCGCTCGGTGTGATGGACAAGCTGGTCAACTACGCGGGCAGCGTGGGCATGAAGGTGATCCTCGACCGGCACCGGCCGGACTCCGGCGGGCAGTCGGCGCTCTGGTACACCTCCTCGGTGCCGGAGTCCACCTGGCTGGCGAACCTGCGGACGATCTCCGCCCGGTACGCCGGCAACTCGGCGGTGGTCGGCATCGACCTGCACAACGAGCCGCACGACCCGGCCTGTTGGGGCTGCGGCGACCAGGCCACCGACTGGCGGCTGGCGGCGCAGCGCGGCGGCGAGGCGGTGCTGGCGGCCAATCCGAAGCTGCTGATCTTCGTGGAGGGCGTGCAGTCCTTCAACGGTTCCTCGTACTGGTGGGGCGGCAACCTGCAGGGCGCGGGCCAGTATCCGGTCCAACTGAGCGTCGCCAACCGGGTGGTGTACTCGGCGCACGACTACGCGACCAGTGTGGCGCAGCAGTCCTGGTTCTCCGACCCGAGCTTCCCGTCGAACATGCCGGGCATCTGGGACAAGAACTGGGGCTACCTGTTCAACCAGAACGTCGCGCCGGTGTGGGTCGGCGAGTTCGGCACCACGCTGCAGTCCGCCACCGACCAGACCTGGTTGCGGGCGCTGGTGCAGTACTTGCGGCCGACGGCGACGGCGGGCGCGGATTCGTTCCAGTGGACGTTCTGGTCGTGGAACCCGAACTCGGGCGACACCGGCGGCATCCTGAACGACGACTGGACGACCGTGAACACGGTGAAGGACGGCTACCTCGCGTCGATCAAGTCGCCCGGCTTCGGCGGCGGTCCGGGTGGCGGCGGCCCGGGTGATACCCAACCGCCTTCCGTTCCGGGCGGGTTGACGGTGACGGGCACCACGGCGAGCAGCGTGTCGCTGTCCTGGACGGCGTCGACCGACGACACCGGTGTGACGGGGTACGACGTGTACCGGGGCGGGTCGAAGGTCGCATCGGTCACCGGAACCTCGTACACCGACAGCGGGTTGAGCGCGGCGACGGCGTACAGCTACACGGTCCGGGCGAGGGACGCGGCGGGCAATGTGTCGGCGGCTTCGGCGGCGGTCACGGCGACCACGTCGGCGGGCGGCGGGAGCAGCGCCGGGTGTTCGGCGGCGATCAGCCTGAACGACTGGGGCAGCGGCCTGACCGCGACGGTGACGGTGACCAACACCGGCACGGCCCCGACCACGGGCTGGCAGGTGGTCTGGACCTGGCCCACCGGGCTTCAGATCAGCGGGAGTTGGAGCGCGGACGTGGCGCGCAGCGGGCAGACGGTGACGGCGACCAGCATGTCGTACAACGGGGCGCTGGCCCCGGCGGCGTCCACCACGTTCGGCGTTCAGGCGACTCGTACGGACTCCTCGGCGGTGGCGTCGGCGACGCCGGTCTGCACGGCGACCTCCTGACCGGGGCGACCGCGCTGCGGCATCCGCCCGTTCGCCCGTTCACCCGAGCAGTGGCGAACGGGCGGATGCCGTTTGCAGGTTGGCGGTCAGGCCCGGGCGGCCTCCAGGAAGCCGTTGGTGGCGGTGCCGGTGGCGGGCGGCAGAGTGCGGCCGTGGCGGGCGGCGAGGTCGTCGAGGGAGGTGAAGCGGATGGTCCAGCCGTGGGCCTCCAGCCAGTCGGCGGTGCGGGGTCCGAGACCGCCGCGCCACAGCGAGGTCATCTCGGTGAGGCCCTCCTCGACGGGGGTGCGGCTGACGTCGCGGCCCTGTTCGACCAGCAGGCGGCTGCCGGGAGCGGACAATTCGCCGACCGTGGTGAGCAGTTGGGCGGCCTGGTCGGCTTCGAGGTAGACCAGCAGCCCTTCGGCGAGCCAGGCGGTGGGCTGCCCGGGGTCGAAGCCCTCGGCGCAGAGCCGGTCGGGCCAGTCGGGGTCGGTGAGGTCGGCGGGCAGCGCGGTGCGCTCGCACTGCGGGCGGGCGCCGTGCGCGGTGAGGACCTGCTCCTTGAAGGCGAGGACGGGCGGCAGATCGATCTCGTACAGGCGGGTGCCGTCCGGCCAGGGCAGTCGGTGGGCGCGGGTGTCGAGTCCGGCGGCGAGGATGACGACCTGGCGGGTGTCTGCGGCGAGCAGCCCGTCGTCGTAGTGGCGGGTGCGCAGGATGCCGTGCATCAGCAGGCGGCGGGCGAGCGGCCCGAGCGGCTTGTCGCCGGGGCGCGGCGGGGCGCCGGCGGCGGTGACGAAGGCGAGCGCGTAGGGGTCGATGAACAGCGGCTCGGGCTGGGCGCTCTCGTAGGCGCGCCCCCGCGCCACGGCGAGCGCGGTGCGGGACACGGGGCTCAGCTGCTCGGCGGCGGGCACCTGCCCGGCGGTGGGCCGTGACTCGCCGGCAGGCGGCTGCTCGGCGGTGGGCGGCTGCTCGGCAACGGGAAGGCCGGGGCCGGCCGGCTCTTGGGTCGTCATGCCCTCGAAACTACATCGGTAGCGATACATCTGTGAAGATGTATTCTTCCGGGCATGGACGGCGTACGGCTTCTGCGGCTCGGCAAGCGACTGACCGAGCTCGGCCGGGAAATGGTCACCGACCACGCCTCGGCGACCCTCTCCCCCGGCGAGATCGCGGTGATCTCCGACGTGTACCGGCACCCGAACACCTCGGTGCAGGACATCCGCGCCCGCACCGGCTTCGCCCAGAGCCACGTCTCCACCTCGGTCGCCCGTCTGCGCGAACGCGGGCTGCTGGACGCCGTCCCCGACCCGGCGGACGGGCGCCGCACCCTGCTGAGCGCCTCCGAACCCGCCCGCCGCTACATCAGGGCCCGGGTCTCCCGCCCCGCCGAGCCCGTCATCGCCAACGCCGTCCCCGACCCGGAGCAGGCCCGCCGGGTCGCCGAGCTGCTCGACGAGCTGGCCGGCCTGCTGCTCCCACCGGACCAGGCGGTGCGGACGGGCGGGCCCGACCACCGTCGGTGACCATGGACGGGGCGGGGAATCCCCTCGTCCAGCCATCGGCCGCACCCCGTCGGGCCGTGCGGTCGGTGGACCGTCCAGCCATCGGAGGCCGTCAATGATCTCGATCGCCGACATCCGTGAGTGGCGTGGCCACGACGTGGTCGACCAGGACAGCAAGAAGATCGGCACCCTGGAGAACGTCTACGTCGACACCGCCACCGACCTGCCGTCCTTCGCCACCGTCACGGTCGGCCCGATGTTCAGCAAACGCCGCCTGGTGTTCGTCCCGGTCGCGGACGCGGTGGTCGGGCCCGACTACGTCCGGGTCCCGTTCGACCGCAACCTCGTGAAGGGCGCGCCGTCCATCGACCCCGACGGGGTGCTGACCGCCGAGCAGGAACCCGAGGTGTTCTCGCACTACAACCTCGCCTACGCCACCGGCGCTGGCGGCGAACGGCGACTCGCCCGCCGCTGACCCCGCCCCGGCAACGGGAACGGGAACGGGAACGAGAACGGGAACGAAGGCCGGGGGCGAGAACGGAGGCCTGGGGCCACGGAGGCCGGACGCGGAACCGGCTCAGGCGGCCAGGCCCGGGCCGGGCCGCTCGACGTCCGCCTTGAAGGCCGCGAGTTCGTCGATGACGTGCCGGTCGGTGAAGCCGAGACCCTCCACCAGGTGGTCCCACAGGCCGTGCGGCTCGGTGTCCAACTGCAGCATCACCCGGGTGCCGTCCTCCGCCGCGTCCCCGGCGCGGTGGAACGTCACCACTCCGGAGTGCCCGGGCTGCTCCTCGCCGCCGCTCCAGGCGATCCGGTCCAGCGGCACCACCTCGGTGGCGGCGGCCCCGCGGTCCGCGCCGCCGCGCATGCGGGCAGGCAGCGACGCGCGGTCGGTCCATGCGCGGTAGACCTGCTCGATCGGAGCGTCGATCTCCACGGATTCCTCGATCCGGCCCATGGCGTGTTCCTCCTCACCGGGTGCGGCCGCCCGACTGCGGTCCGCGTCCACGCTGCGCCTGCCCCGTCCCCCGACAGGCATGCACCAGCACCTCCGAGCCGTCGCCCGGGCCCGCGCCGCCACCGCCGCGCGCACCAAAACTTCACACGTATGCCAGGCATGGGCTGCGGACGACCGGGTACCCGGGGACGGACCGGCCGGAGACGAGGAAAGGAAAGGCATGCCTGTGCCCACTGATGAACTTCTCCTGTCCGCACCCGCCGGGGCGACCTCCGAGCCGATCGGAGTGCCCTCGGTCACCGGGTCCGACACCCCCGAGGTCCTCGGCCTCGGCCCGGGCGCCCCGTCCGCACCGAGCGCCGGAGCAGCCCTGGGCGCCGAAGCGGCGCTGGACGCCGAAGCAGCCCTGAGCGCCGGAGCGACCCTGGACGCCGGGGCCGCCCTGGACGCACTCGCGGACCCCACCCGCGCCACCCCCGCCGACGCCCGCGAGCTGACCCGTGTCCTGCTGCGCCGCCTGGCGGGCCTGGAGGAGGGCAGCCGGGAGTTCAGCTACGTCCGCAGCACGCTGATCGAACTGAACCTGACCCTGGTCCGGTTCGCCATCCGCCGCTTCGGCCACAGCAAGGAGCCGTACGAGGACCTGCTCCAGGTCGGCTCGGTCGGCCTGATCAAGGCCATCGACCGGTTCGACCCCGACCTCGGGGTGGAGTTCACCACGTACGCGGTGCCCACCATCGTCGGCGAGATACGCCGCCACTTCCGGGACACCACCTGGTCCGTTCATGTGCCGCGCCGGCTCCAGGAGTTGCGCCTCGACCTGGCCAAGGCGCAGGACGCACTGGCCCAGACGCTGGACCGCGAGCCGACCGTCGCCGACCTCGCCGAGCACCTGTCGCTGCCCGAGGAGGACGTGGTCGAGGGCCTGGCCGCCGCCAACGCGCACACCGCCGGCTCGCTCGACCTGACCGCCCCTGGCGAGGGCGACGGGCAGCCGCCCGGCGACCGCCTCGGCCGGGTCGACGGCGGCTACGGGCTGGTGGAGAACCTGGTCGCACTGAAGCCGCTGATCGCCCAACTCCCCGAGCGCGACCGGCTGATCCTCTCGATGCGGTTCACCGAGGACCTCACCCAGTCCCAGATCGGCGCCCGCCTCGGCCTGTCCCAGATGCACGTGTCCCGGCTGCTGTCCCGCACCCTGGCCAAACTCCGCACCGGCCTCACCATCGACCGGACTTGACGGCACGTCAGGTCGCGGGCCGTCGAACGCCCTTGGCCCGACGCACCGTTGCTCACGGGGGTGCTCGGTGCGACCCGAGGACAGGTCGCACCGGGCACCCCCGTCTCGACCGCCACGCCCGGCGTGCGTAGGGTCGAGCCAGACCAGGTCGAGGGAACAGGACGAGGATGCCAGCCGAGAACATGCCCGTGGCCCCCCTGGCGGTGGAGGTGCGGCACACGCCGTCGAACGCGGCGGTGTGCACGCTGTCGGGCGATCTGGACATCGAGACCCTGCAACCCGCCAGGGACGCACTGGACCGCCTCCTGGCCGAACGCCCCCTCGCGCTGGTGGTCGACCTCGGACGGGTCGACTTCTGCGACTCGTCCGGGCTGAACCTGCTGCTGCAGACCCGGATGGCGGCGGCCGACATCGAGCTGCCGTTCCGGCTGGCCGCGCTCTCCGGGCCGGTCCGGCACCTGCTCGAACTGACCGGCGCGAAAGCCGTGTTCACCATCCACGACACCGTGGACGCGGCCCTCGACGCCGGTCGGTGAGACCCTCCGTCCGCGTACTGTCCGCCCCACCGGGCATAATCCCGCCACGGGCGGGAAACCGACCCGTGAGCCAGCCGTCGAGACCGAAGGGAACCCGCCCGTGACGCCCAGTCGGGGAACCCTGGACGGCGACCGCCCGGACGCCGACACGGTCATGCCGCCCGGCGGCCAGCGCCGCCGACTGCGGCTCGCGGGCGTCGCCCGGCCGGTGGCCCGGGCCCGCGCGTTCACCGCCGAAGCGCTCGGCGACTGGTCGTGGTCCACCCCGCCCGACGCCGACCTCGGCGAGGACGTCGTCCTGCTGGTCGCCGAACTCGTCGGCAACGCGATGCTGCACGCCGGCGGCCCGCTCGAACTCGTCCTGGACGCCACCCCGGCCCGCCTGCGGATCGAGGTCTCCGACACGTCCTCCGTGCTGCCCGCGCTGCGCACCCCGCACCGCCCCGGCCTCCCCGGCGGTCACGGCCTGTACATCGTGCAGCACACCTCCGACCGCTGGGGCGCCGACCTGCACGCCCAGGGCAAGTCCATCTGGGCGGAGATCGACGCTTCCCGCCTGCTCGCATAGCGGCCGACCACCCGCACACCCGCTGCCTGCTCGGCACAGCGACCGCCTGCCCACACCCCGCCACCCCGCTCACACAGCGGCGACCCGCCCGCACGCCCGCTGCCCGCACGCACAGAGACCGCCCGCCCACACCCGCCACCCCACCCGCACAGCGGCTACCCGCCCACACTCGCTGCCTGCCCGCACAACCGATGCCCGCCCGCCCACACCCGCCACCCCACCCGCACAGCGGCTACCCGCCCACACTCGCTGCCTGCCCGCACAACCGATGCCCGCCCGCAGGGCGACCAGCCAGCCCGCACACCCGCTGCCCGCACGCACAGCCGCCGTCGCCGGCGAACGCCCGTCCGGTAAGCCGCGCGGCAGCCCCCGCAACGGACGGAGGCGGCCCCCGACGTTCCGGGGGCCGCCTTCGCGCTGGACGCCTCACCTGCGGTGGTTGCGTCGCCGTCGGCGCAGCATGTGCTGCCGTTCCTCCTCGGTACGGCCGCCCCACACTCCGTAGCGTTCCCGGGTGGCGAGCGCGTGGCGCAGGCAGCGCTCCCGGACGGGGCAGTGGGCGCAGACGGCCTTGGCGGCCCGGTCGCGGTCGTCGTGCGCCTGTCCGCGTTCGCCGGACGGGTGGAAGAACAGTCGGGAGTCGGCGGCGCGGCAGGCGCCCCGCAGCTGCCAGTCCCACTCCTCCTCGCGGGCGCCGGGCAGACGGGAGATCACGGTCATCGGCTGCTCCTTGTGGTCGGACGGGTGTGCCCGTCCGTGTAACCGCGATCCGATGGCCGAACCACGCCCTCCGGGGCCGGTTTGCCGAGGTGCCTTCGAGCTACTGCCTGCGACCTGCTGGCTGCGGACCGCCGGCAGCAGGCTGCCGGCGGTCGAGGTCAGTCCTCCTCGGGCTCCGGCGGCGAGGAGACCGGGACGGCGAACTCCGGGCCGTCCTCCGGGGTCTTCTCACTCTCGTCCGGCGGCGGCGACCCCTCGGCGGTCATCCGGGCCTCCGGGGTCTCGGTGGGCGGCCACTCGTCGGCCGGTGCGTCGTGGGTTCCGTGCGTGTGGTGCGACATCTCGCCTCCCGCGGAAGTGGTGTCCCCCTCGTCTCCATGGTGCGTCCCGGCCCGCCCCAACACCCGGTCGTCACACGGCGTGTCGGCCCTGCTACCGGGCGTCCCGGGCTCCGGCTGGCAGCATCACGGCGGCGGGCGCAGGGTGGACGGGGGGCTGTTGTCCACTGTCGTGAGAGGAGAGTGTGGCCATGTCGTCGAAACGACGCCGCAAGAAGAAGGCCCGCGCCAGGCACAAGGCGAACCACGGCCGTCGGCCCCAGTACTGAGGGCCGCCGGCGTTCCTCGCAGCACCGAACGCCGCCTGACGCCGAACGCCGAAGCACAACCACCGATCACCGATCACCGATCAGATCACCGATCACCGACGATGTCGAAGCGGCCGCCGAGCCCGGACCCCAGCCCCGGGTGGCGGCCGTTTCCGTGTGCGCCCCGGTCGGCCTCCACCCCTGGCTCGCTCCGTCAACCTGCCGTCCGGACCGGGGCGTTGGCGCGGGCATGGGCGGCAGCCCTGATCGGGGACAGGCCGCACGCCCACACCATCACCGCGCCGAGCAGTTGGGCCAGTGGCCGGTCCCAGAGCCGGCGCACCGCCCAGGGCCGCCGGATGCCGAGCTGGGACCGCGCCCAGCCGGGCAGCAGTCCGACCGCCGCGTTGGTGAGCACCCGCACCGCGAGCCGCTCGCGTCGGCTGCGCCCGAAGCCCCTCAGCAGCGCGACCGCCTCCAACGCCTCGGGCCCGGCCCGCAGTTCGCTCCGGACCCGGCCCAGGTAGCCGGCGAGCGCGGCGCGTGAGCCGGGTACCCCGTCCGCGCCGAGCAGTTCGCCGATCAGTGCCACCTCGGCCAGGTAGGAATCGCACTCCGCGCCGCTCAACCGCCGTTCCCCGGCGAAGACTTGGTGCCCCAGCAGGAAGCAGGACACCTCCGCGGTGTGCACCCAGCAGAGCAGTTCGGGGTCGTCGGCCCGGTACGGCCGGCCGGTCGCGTCGAAGCCGCGGACATACCGGTGGATCTGCCGGACGCCGGCGATCGCGGCCTCGGCGGCGGCCGAGGAGCCGAGCGTGGTGGTGGACACGAAGCGCGCGGTGCGGTTCAACCGCCCGGTGGGGTCGGTGCGGTAGTCGGAGTGGTCGGCGACGGCCCGCATCGCCACCGGGTGCAGCGACTGGAGCATCAGCGCGGCGAACCCGCCGACCAGCATCCCGGCGGGGTGTTCGTGAACCCGCCACACCACGCTGGACGCGCCGAACAGGCCGGGGTCGCCGAGTGGCCGGTCGTACCGTTCCAGGTGGAGTTCGGCACCGTGCACCGTGGCATTGATCTCCCTCAGCAGCCTGCGCCGCAGCACCTCGACCGGCCGCCGCCACCCACCTGTCACCGCCGTGCACCTCCCGCCCCGGATTCCCCGGCTCGTCCCGGTCGCCACCCTACGCCGTACGGCCCCGCCGCCGAACGGGGCTGACAGCACCCCGCGGGGCCCACTATCATCAGCGGCGATGACTACTAACGGATTGGAGGTCCCGTCCTTCCGAAGTGAGTGCTGATGCACCACACTTCGCCGACGGACGAGGACACTCGTACCTGTTTCTGGCCGCGCGTACGGCAGTTCGCCGTCCCCCCGGCCATGATCGAGACCGCCACCGCCTGCCGCGAGTCCGGCGACTGGGGCGGCGCCTGCGCTGCTGCCCGGTTCGACGTGGAGCTGGACGTCCGGGCTGTCGCCCGCGCGTACGGCTCCGAGCTTGCCGGCCAACTCCGCTCCGACCTTCGCCATTTGGCTCCGGACCTGCTGCGCTGGCACCTGCCGCGAACGGCCCCTGACGGGCTGTTGCGGCCGGGGCTGACCGCCACCCTGGCCCGCTATCCGCGGGACGGGCCGACGTCCTTCCACCTGGTGGCGCGCACCGCGCCGCACCGGGCGGCGGCCGGCCAGCGGGTCGCCCTCGGGCTGTGGAGTTCCACCGCCCGAGGGTGCGACCCCCGGCCGCAGCCGCGCTTCCGCCTCGACCTGCACCGACACCTGTGGGACGCCCGTCGCGCACCCGAACTCGCCGATCGGATCGGCGATCTGACGGATCGTCGGACGACATGGGCGCTCGAGGCGGCTCTGCTGCGGTCCGCGGACGGGCTGCCGGACGGGACGCCGGTCGCGGTGCGGTTGGCCGCGCGCAGGTTCCTGCTGCTCGATCCCGTCACCGGGGCGACCGGCGCGGAACTGCGCGACGCGGGCGGTCTGCCCGTGCTCCCGGATGCCGCCACCTGGGCGCCGCCCGACCCGGGGCTGCTGCGCTCAGGGGCGCTGCGCGCGGACCAGTTGCACCCGCTGGTGGCGGCGGCGCTCGCGCCGGGCCACCGACCGAGGCCGACGGCACCGACGTCCGCGGCGGATCCGCTGGTGGTGGACTGCCGGGGCGCCCGGCACCGGTTGGCACTGGTGGCCGGCCGACTCACCGCGCTCGACCACTCGCCCGATCAACTACGGCGGGAGGAACTGCTGTCGGCGTTCGGCGGCCCACCGCTGCCCTGCCTGCAGACCATCGACCGTGCGCACCGGCGGCCCGACGACCTGGACGCCATCGGGCAGCGACTGCTGCACGGCGACCGGCCCGGCGCGCTCACCGCCGTCCGCCGGCTGATCGGCGACCAGGCGCCGCTGCCGGACGGCCCGCTCGCCGCCCGGCTGGCCGAGGACGACGAGCAACGGGGCCTCTCCACGCTCCGCCGGGCCGGGCTCGTGCCCAAGGCGCTGCGCGGCCACCGCGCCGACACACCAGCGGCGCCGCTGCCGGACGGCCACCCGCACCGTCGCCGCCCGCCGCGCGGGCGCCGGTGCAGCTGCTGTTCCTTCAAGTACCACCGGGCCTGACCTTCGCCCGGCACGTGCCGCGCCGGGATCCGACCCTTCCCTCCCCCAGGTGATCACTCATGTCTTCTGCCACCCGACTCGCCGTCGCCGAACGCCTGTTGGCGATGCTCGCCGAGTCCACCACCGAGCCCCGCCAGGACCTCCAGATCGAGGCCCTGACCCTCGCCGTCGCCGCCGACCTCCCGGTTCTGCTGTGGGGTGAGCCAGGCATCGGCAAAACCGCAGCGCTGAACCAGCTGGCCGCCGAACTCGACCTGCCGCTCACCACGGTGATCGCCAGCGTGCACGAGCCGTCCGACTTCTCCGGCCTGCCGGTGATCGGCGCGGACCCGGCCGCCGACGGCGTGCCGCTCGCGCCGCCCGACTGGGCGGTACGTCTGGTCCGGCAGGGGCGCGGGCTGCTGTTCCTCGACGAACTGTCCACCGCCCCGCCCGCCGTGCAGGCGGCGCTGCTCCGCCTGGTGCTGGAGCGCCGCATCGGCGCTCTGCAACTCCCGCCCGGTGTAAGGATCGTGGCGGCAGCCAACCCGCGCGCCTCGGCCGTCGACGGCTGGGAGCTGAGCGCCCCGCTGGCCAACCGGTTCGTCCACCTGGACTGGGTGCACGACCCGCAGGTGGTGGTGCGCGGCCTCGGCGGGGTGTGGCCGCGCGCCGAGCTGCCCCGGCTGGACGCCGAACGGCTGCCCGCCGCCGTCGAGTTCGCCCGCCGGGCGGTCTGCGACCTGCTGACGGTGCGCCCCGAGCTGACCCACCGACTGCCCGCCGCCGAAGCCCGGCGCGGCCGGGCCTGGCCCTCACCGCGCAGTTGGGAGATGACGGTACGCCTGCTGGCGTTCGGCTCGGCCGCCGGCTCGTCGCGTGAGGTGCTGTCGATGCTGGTGCGCGGCACGGTCGGTGACGGGCCCGGGCTCGAACTGCTGGCCACCGTCGACCGGTTGGACCTGCCCGCCCCCGAGGATCTGCTCGCCGACCCGGACGGCGCGGTGCTGCCCGAACGCGGCGACCTGCGACAGGCCGTGCTGGACGCGGTGGTCTCCGCGGTGCGCTCCCGGCCGACCGTGCAACGCTGGGACGCGGCCTGGGCGTTGATGGCGCGGGCGCTGCAAACCGGCAGCCCGGACGTGCTGCTGGTGCCCGTGACGACGCTCGCCTCCCTGCGCCGACCCGACTGGGAGGTACCTGCGTTGATCGACCGGTTCGCGGGTGCGCTGGAGCTGTCCCGGCGTGCCGAGCGGGCCGCCGCCCGGGTGCCCGCCGCCGGCGCGGGCCGCCGATGAGCGCGCCCCGTCCGGTGCCCGGACCGCCGAAGCCGCGCCCGTCCCGGCCGACGGCTCGCCCCGGGGCCGGGGTTCGGACCCGGGCGGCCGGGCCGCCGCTGGACCTGGACAAGCTGTACACGGCCCGCCTGTTGGCGGTGCGCGCCCGGCCGTTCCTGGCCACCGCGCTGTTCGCGATGCAGGTGGTCGAGTCGGCGCGGGTGTCGACCATGGCGGTGGACCGCTACTGGCGCTGCTACGTCTCGCCGGCGTTCGTGGCCGCCCGGTCGGAGGAGGAACTCGCCTCGATCTGGGTGCACGAGGTCTCCCACCTGCTGCGCGACCACGCCCTCCGCGGCGACCGGGCGATGCGCAAGTTCGGGCTGGACGGGCCGGGCGACCGGCTGCGGATCAACGTGGCGGCGGACTGCGAGATCAACGACGACGTGTTCGGCGACGGCCTGGTCCGCCCCGAGGACGCCGTCTACCCGGAGACCCTCGGCCTGCCGCCGGACCAGCTGATGGAGGACTACCTGCCGATGTTCACGCTCGGCCCGCACACCGACGCGGCCGGCTGGCTGGAGTGCGGCAGCGGCGCGGACGGCCTGGACCGGGAGTGGGAGCTCGGCCCGGCCAGCGGGCGGGCGCTCCGGGAACACGAACGCGACCTGGTGCGGTTCCGGGTCGCCGAGGGCATCATCGGGCGGCCCGGCGACGCCCCGGCAGGCTGGCGGCGCTGGGCCCGGGAGGCGTTCCATCCGCCGCAGCCGTGGCGGGAGTTGCTCGCCGGGGCCGTCCGCTCCGCAGTGGCCGGCGCGGGCGCGGGCTCCGACTACACATACGGCCGCCCGGCACGCCGCGCCACCGCGCTGCCGGGCGTCGTGCTGCCCGCGCTGCGCCGTCAACTGCCGCGCGTGGCCGTCGTGGTGGACACCTCCGCCTCGATCAGCGACCAGGAGCTGGGCACCGCCCTGCTGGAGATCGCCGCGATCGCCCGCGCCCTGAGCGGGCGGCGGGAGTTGCTGTCGGTGATCTGCTGCGACGCCGCCGCCGAGCTTGCCGAACGGATAGGCAACCACGGCGAGTTGGCTCTGGTCGGCGGTGGCGGAACCGACCTGCGGGAGGGCTTCGCGGCGGCCCTGCGACTGCGCCCGGCCCCCGACGTGGTGGTGGCGCTGACGGACGGCCAGACGGCGTGGCCGTCCCACCGGCCGTCCTGCCGGACGGTGATCGGCCTGTTCCGCCGCCCTTCCTCCGCCGTCGACGAGGATGATCCGGACTACCGGCCGGACCAGCCGCCGGAGTGGGCGCGGGTGGTGCAACTCGGCTGACTGCGGCGGGGGTTCGGGCGGCTCAGCCGCTTCGGTCGAGACTCGGGCGGCTCGGGCGGCTCGGGCGGATCAGCCGCTTCGGTCGAGACTCAGACGTCTCGGGTGCCTCAGCCGCTTCGGTCGAGCCGGAAGTGCAGGGTGTCGCCGGGTCGGGCCTGGGCGGCGGCACCGAGGTCGGCGCGGCGGACCACCGCGATGACGGGGTAGCCGCCGGTGACGGGGTGGTCGGCAAGGAACAGGATCGGCCGCCCGGACGGCGGCACTTGCAGCGCCCCGCCGACCATGCCCTCGGAGGGGAGTTCGCCGTCCTGGGCGCGCGCCAGGACGGGCCCGTCCAGGCGCATGCCGATCCGGTCGCTGTCGGGGGTGACGGTGTACGGCTCGGTGAGCAGGGTGCGCAGCGCGTCTGCGGTGAACCAGTCGTCGCGGGGGCCGGGCAGCACGTGCAGCACGGTGCGGTCGGCGGGGGCGGGCCGCGGGGCGTGGTCGGCGGCGGGCCAGCCGGTGGCGGCGTCGCCGAGGGGCAGCAGTTGACCGGCCGTCAGCCGTTCGGGGCCGATCCCGGCGAGGGTGTCGGTGGCGCGGGAGCCGAGCACCGGGGAGACGCCCAGGCCGCCGCGGACGGCGAGATAGACGCGCAGGCCGCGCGTGGGGGTGCCGAGGCGCAGCCGGGCGCCGGCGGGGACGCGCAGCGGGGTGCGGCCGGCGGCGGGGCGGCCGTCGATCCAGGCCGGGCAGTCGGCGCCGGTGAGGGCGCAGGTGGTGGTGTGCGGGAAGGCCAGTTCGAGGCCGCCCATGGGGGCTTCGAGGCCGGCGGCGTCCTCGGGGTTGCCGACCAGTCGGTTGGCGAGGCGCAGCGCGTCGCGGTCGGCGGCTCCGGACCGGCCGACGCCGAGCGCGGCCAGCCCGGGGCGGCCGAGGTCCTGCACGGTGGCTCCGAATCCGGCGCGGACGACCAGCAGTTCACCGCGCGTCATGCTTCGCTCCCGGGGTGTTCCTGGGCTTCGACGAAGCGGACGGCGGTGCCGGGGCGCAGCCGGGTGGGCGGGTCGGCGGTCGGGTCCCAGAGGGTGAGGGTGGTGGTGCCGAGCAGGTGCCAGCCGCCGGGCGAGGGGCTGGGGTAGATGCCGGTGTACTCGTCGGCGACCGCGACGGTCCCGGCCGGTACCCGGGTGCGGGGTTCGGCGCGGCGGGGCAGGCGCAGCTGCGGGTCGAGGCCGGTGAGGTAGGCGAAGCCGGGGGCGAAGCCGCAGAACGCGACGCGGTAGTGGGCGGCGGTGTGGCGTTCGACGACCTGGCGTTCGGTCAGCCCGGTGCGGGCGGCGACGTCGGCGAGGTCGGGCCCGTCGTAGCGCACGGGGATACGGACGGGTCCGGTCGCCTCGGCGGCCGTGGTGGTGGCGGTGCGGGGCTGCGCGGCGAGGGCGGTGAGCGCGGCGCGCAGGCGGTGCGGGTCGGTGGTCCGAGGGTCGTAGCGGACCAGCACGGTGCGGGCGGCGGGGACGAGTTCGGTGACGCCGGCGGGTGGTGCGCCGTGCAGTGCACTGTGCAGGTGCTGCACCTGTTCGGCGGTGTCGACCTCGATCAGGACGGCGTCGCTCCCGCATGGCAGTACTCGCACCGGACCGTCCTGTTCCGCTCTCCCGGCCGCCGCCGGGCCGTCCTCGGCACAAGCTACCAAGCGGGCGGCGGGTCCGGTGCGTACGCCGTACATCGGAGCGCCGCGCATTGGAGTTCCGCGTATCGGAGCGCCGTACATCGGAGCGCCGTACATCGGAGTTCCGTGCGTCGGAGCGCCGTACATCGGAGTTCCGTTCCGCGACCGGACACCGTCCGCGACCCCCGACCGCTCGGTGTGCGGGGGGCGCGGACGGTGTGCACGGCGCGGGCCACGCTCCCGCACCGTGGGCCGCCCCGGTCAGGCCGGGGTCGTCTGGCGTTCGGCGAGGCGGCGCGCCTTGCGCTTGCTGAGGGGCTGGTCGGGGAGCCAGCCGAAGGCGAGGGTGCTGCCGACCAGGCCGAGGATCAGCCCGATGAAGAACCCGCCGATGTTGGAGGTGATCCAGCTGCCGAGGGTGGCGAGGACCGCAACCAGGGAGTAGAAGACCCGCTGTGCGGGGTGGAAAATCAGTAGCAGTCCACAGAGCACCATGAAGACCGGAACGATGTAACCGCCCAGGCCGAGCAGCCCGATGTGGATGACGGTGTGCATCGGAGCTTTTTCGGTGAACAGGATCCAGGCACCGGCGAGGGTGACCAGCAGGCCGCCCCAGAACGGCCGCCGGTCGTACCACCCGGCGAAACCGGTACGAGGGGGGACGCCGACCTGCGGGGCGTCCGGAACGGGGTAGTAGTACTCGGGGCCCTCGGGGCCGGTGGCCCGGGCGTCCGCGGTGTACGCGGGGCCGGTGGGCGGGGCGGCCGCGGTGTACTCGGGGTTCTCGGGGTTCTCGGGGCTCTCGGGGCCGGTGGGCCGGGCGGCCGCGGTGTTCTCGGCCGCCCGGTCCGGTGCCGAGTCGAACTCAGCAGCCATTGGTGCTGAAGCTGAGGTGCATGTTGGGCAGCCGGAAGAGTCCGGCGGTGGTGGCGTAGTTCTGCTGGCGGAAGTGGTTGACCGTCACCTCGTCGCCCTGCTGGCCGAACATTCCGGGCGGGCCCTGGACGGGGCCCTTGTCGAAGGTGCTGGCGTCCCGGCCGACTTCGAGGGCCTTGAACTCGGCGTCGCCGCTCATCAGGTCGGAGTCGGTGGTGAGGTTCTCGGCGTGGACAGGGCTGCCCTTGTCACCGGCCGTGATCAGCAGGTTGATGCCGCCGAGGTTGACGCTCTGGCAGAGCTTGGTCAGATCTGCCGTCTTGACGGCGGTCTGGATCAGGAACATCTGGCCGCCGGTGTCACCGGCGTTCGGGCTGTTTTCGATCATGTTGTCCAGGACGCCGAACTGCTCGACCCCATAGCCGTGCATCTGGTCGGCGGTGACCTCGAAGGCCATGCCGGAGATGGCGAACTGGTTGGCGAGGACGTTCTGCGCGGTCAAGGTCACCAGGACGCCGGCGGTCACGCAGGCGGGAATCGCCATCAGTGCGGCGCGGCGCAGCCGGACCCGGCCGCGCCCTGCGGGGGTGGCGGCGAGTTGTTCTGCGGGGTGGGGCATGTGCAGCTCCAGAGGGTTCGAGTGGGGATGCGCTGCTCGCCTGCGGTGAGGTCCTGGCGTGGACGGATACGTCAACGATCTTTGTTTGCAATGAAGTTGACGATCTTTCTCACACCTGCGAGCTGTCTGGAAGTTACCCCGGGGTACATGGCGGGTCAATACTTCGCGCACCGTCCCCACACATCTGAACACCAGTCAACTTCTGTGACTCGTGTGGCTGTTGAGGCGGGGCCTCACTCGAACTCCGCTCACCGGCCTGCCAACTTCCGCACACCTTCTTGACGTTGCCGCTCGCCCCCCATAGAACTTGGCGGTGTACCCGGCGGTAACCCCGCGCCTCCACGGCGCAGCCCCGGGTTCCTTTCTGCCCCGCCTGTCGGTGCCCTCGCGACCCGGGGCGCCGCGCCCGGTACCGGGTTCCGCCCGGTACCACGGACCGCCCGGCGGCACGGTGGCAGTCGTGCGCCTCCGGGCCCGGTCGCTCGTGGCGTCGAGCGACCCGCCCGCTCGCCGAACAGCCGTACGCCGCACGCCCGTCGGCGCGTCCCGCACGGGCCCGCCACCCCGTCCCCCTGCCGTGAGGAGTCCCCCCACCATGCGCCGTACCCAGCCGGACAGCTCCGCCAGCAGCTCCGACCGCCCCGCCGCCCGCCGCGGCTCCCGGCGGCTGCTCGGCCGCCTCGCCGTCCCGGCCGCGCTGGCCAGTGCCGCGCTGCTGGCCGGCACCGTTCCGGCCTCCGCCGCCACCCCGGGCGGGCCGTACACCGGCATGGGCAACTGCCCGTTGAGCGCGCCCGCCATGACGAACCCGGCGAACCTCCAGGTCGGCTGTCTGGTGTCGATCACCAATGCCGGCAAGTTCACCCTGGGCAGCACGGTGGTGCCGTTCAACTCGCCCATCAAGCTCCAGTTCGGCTTCTACTGGGACAAGTCCGCGCCGTCGGTGACCTTCCCGGACGGCACCACGGCCAACCAGTACACCGTGGTGCCGCCGACCAGCGCCCCGCTGATGAGCGCGCCGATGGTGGAGATCACCATCCCGGGCATCGCGAACTTCCTGCCGGGCATCACCAGTGTCTTCGCCCAGGTCGAACTGGCGGGCCCGGTCACCAAGTTCACCCCGATGGCGACCGGCGAGCCGTACCCGGTCTTCCAACTGCCGATCAAGCTGCACCTGTTCAACGCGCTGTTCGGCCCGGACTGCTACGTCGGCTCGAACTCCGCGCCGCTGGTGCTCAAGCCCACCACCGGCGTCACCGCCCCGCCGGCGCCGACCGCGCCGATGACCGGCGACCCGGGCAGCATCGACTTCACCATGGACCCCAACGGCCACAACTCGCTGGTGATTTCGGAGAACAACGCGAACCTCGTCGACAACACCTTCTCGGTGCCCGGCGCCAACGGCTGCGGTCTGCTCGGCTCGCTCAACCAGATCATCGACTGGACCATGAACCTGCCCGCCGCGCCCGGCAAGAACTCGGTGAGCTTCCAGCAGACCAACGCCAACTTCGTGCTGGACGAGAGCGTCTCCGACCTGTCCGCCGCGATGACCGCGAGCGCCGGACACTGACCCGGTCCGCGACCCGGTCCGCGACCCGGTCCGCGACCCGGTCCGCGACCTGATCCGCGACCCGATCCGTGCCCCGGTCCGCCCGGCGACGGCCGCTGGTCGGCCGGGCGCTCCCCCACCGACTCGTGCCCGCCCCGTCCCGGGCGGGCACGCGCTCCGCGCCGTCGGAGCCGCGCCCCGGCCGCCCGGCCGGGGCCGACCCCCGGATGCCCCACCCACCGGAAGGAACCCTCATGCGCAACCGCCTCTTCGCCGGCGCCGCCGCCCTGGCCGCCGCCACCGCCCTGATCGCCCTCCCCGGCTCCGCCAGCGCCTCGGTGGCCGGCCCCGTGCTCGGCCCCAACGTCAACGTCAACGACTCGCTGTCCGCGGACCTGGTCTCCGGCACCCTGGCGACCATGTACAACCCGGGCACCACCACGGGCGTCAAGTGCACCGCGTCCCACATCGGCGGCAGCGTCGCCGTCAACCCCACCGTCGCCGCCGGTGGCACCGCCACCGCGTCCGGTCCGGTCAACGTGCTGACCTTCAGCGGCTGCACCTCCAACGTGGTCGGCGTCACCGGCGTGGCCAGCCTGACGATGGACAACCTGCCCTACACGCTGAGCATCTCCGACGCGACCGGCTTCCCGGTGACTCTTGCCCCCGCCGCGGGCAGCCAGATCCACGCCACTGCCGTCCTCAACACGCTGGCGGGCACCGCCACCTGCACCTTCCAGTCCAGCGCGGCGACCCTGAGCGGCAACGCCACCAACACCCCGCCGCAGATCAACCTGGTCAACCAGCCCCTCACCAAGCTCACCGGCCCGAGCATCTGCTTCTCGGCCATCAACTTCACGGCCTCCTACGGCCCGGTCACGGACACCACCACCGGCGTCACCGTCGCGGTCAACTGACGCACCGCCTCCGGCACTTGTGCGCCGCGCCCTCCCCGGGGCGCGGCGCTCCGTCATGACGTCCAGTCAGTTCTCCTTCCCGGAGCGCCCGTTGGCGGTCCGCGCGCGCACGTGCACCCGCTCGCCCTGCGGGCCGAACAGGCTCAGGAACTCCACCGGCGTGGTGCCGGCGTTGGTGAACACGTGCGGCGTACGGGTGTCGAACTCGGCGGCCTCCCCCGCCTTCAGCACCACGTCGTGCTCGCCGAGCCGCAGCCGCAGCTGCCCCGAGAGCACGTACAGCCACTCATGGCCCTCGTGGGTGCGCTGCTCGGCGTCCTCCCGGGCTCCCGGCGGCACGATCATCTTGTACGCCTGCATCCCGCCGAGGTTGCGGGCCAGCGGCAGGTACGTCCAGCCGTGCCGCACGAACGGGCGCAGCCGCACCCGGGGATCGCCCGTCGGCGGGGCGTCCACCAGCTCGTCCAGCGCCACGCCGTGCGCGCGGGCCAGCGGCAGCAGCAGTTCCAGGGTGGGCCGGCGCCCGCCCGACTCCAGCCGGGACAGCGTGCTCACCGAGATCCCGGTCTCCTCGCTGAGCTGGGCGAGCGTGGTGCCGCGCTGCTGGCGGATCGCCCGCAGCCGCGGGCCGACCCCGGTCAGCACCGCCTCGAAGTCCTCGTTCTCCGCACCCACCGCGCCACTCCTTCCGCCGGACCGGCGTCCGTCCACCCGGCCCCTTCCATTTGCCACCTCAGCAACAATGTTTGTCAATCCGGCCGGCGCGACGCACCATCGGACCATGACCGCCACGCACCGTGACTCCCACCCGCACCCTTCCCGCCACCACGACGTGCTGGTCGTCGGCGGCGGCGCCGCCGGCCTGAGCGGCGCCCTCGTCCTGGCCCGGGCCCGCCGCTCGGTCCTGGTGGTCGACGCCGGCCGGCCCCGCAACACTCCCGCCGAGGGCATCCACGGCCTGCTCGGCCTGGAGGGCCTGCCCCCCGCCGGGCTGATCGCCCGCGGCCGGGCCGAAGTCGCCTCGTACGGCGGCGAGTTCCACGACGCCGAGGTGCACGGCATCACCCGCGAACCGGACGGCGCCTTCCGCGCCGAGCTGTCCGACGGCAGCACCGTGCACGCCCGCCGGGTGCTGCTGGCCACCGGCACCACCGACCTGCTGCCCGAACTCCCCGGCCTGGCCGAGCGCTGGGGCCGCGGCGTGCTGCACTGCCCCTACTGCCACGGCTGGGAGGTCCGCGACCGCCGGATCGCGGTGCTCGCCACCGACCCCGCCCTCGCCGTCCACCAGGCGCTGCTGTGGCGCCAGTGGAGCTCCGACGTCACGCTGCTCGCCCACACCGCCGGGCCGTTCACCGAGCAGCAGCAGCGCGAACTCACCGCCCGCGGCATCACCGTGCACACCGGCGAGGTCGCCGCCGTCCTCCCCGAGGCCGGGTCCGGCGCGACCGACACGCCCCTGACGGGCGTCCGGCTCGCCGACGGCACCGTGATCGACTGCGACGCGCTCGGCATCGCCACCGCGGCGACCGTGCGCGCGCCCTTCCTCGCCGGCCTCGGCCTCGCCCCGACCGCCCTGGTCCGCGCCGGCGTCAAGCTGGGCGAGTATCTCCCCACCAGCGGCCCGACCGGCGCCACCGAAGCCCCCGGCGTGTGGGCGGCCGGCAACCTCGTCGACCCGATGGCGCAGGTCGCCGTCGCCGGCGCCGACGGTCTGCGGGCCGCCATCGCGATCAACGCCGACCTGGTCGCCGAGGAGACCCGGCTCGCCGTCGAGGCCGTCGAGTTCTGGGAGAACCGCTACGGCGAGAGCGAGCAGATCTGGAGCGGCCGCCCCAACGCCTCGCTCACCCGCGAGGTCGCCGACCTCGCCCCCGGCCACGCCCTGGATCTCGGCTGCGGCGAGGGCGGCGACGCGATCTGGCTGGCCCAGCAGGGCTGGCAGGTCACCGCCGTCGACATCTCCCAGGTCGCCCTCGACCGGGCCGCCGCCCGCGCCGCGGTGGAGGGCGTCGCCGACCGGATCAGCTGGCAGCGCACCGACCTGGCAAACGCTTTCCCGACCGGCCGCTACGACCTGGTCTCCGCCCAGTTCCTGCACTCCCCCGCCGAGTTCCCGCGCGAGCGGGTCCTGCGCCACGCCGCCGACGCGGTCGCCCCCGGCGGCACCCTGCTGATCGTCAGCCACGCCGTCGCCCCCGTCCGGTTCAACGACCCGCAGAACCACCAGCACGAGCACGCGCAGGGGCAGGGGCACGGGCACGGGCACGGGCAGGATCACGAACACCAGCACGAGCAGGGCAACGGACACGGCAACGGGCACGACCACCACCACATGAACTTCCCCACCCCCGCCGAGGTCCTCGACTCCCTGCACCTGGCCGCCGACGCCTGGACGGTGGAGCGCGCCGAGGAGCACCCCCGGCACGACCACCCCGGGCACCCCGTCACCGACCCCGACGCCCGCCCGCACCGCGACTCCACCGTCCGGGTGCGCCGCAACTCCTGAGCCACCCGGCCCCGTCATCGGCCGCCCGCGCGCACCCGCACGCGGGCGGCCGAGTACGCCCCCACCCGCCTTTTGTCCACCCGCCTGACGAACTGCCCGCCCTATGATCACGGCGTGCCCGCAATCCGCAAGGCCCTGGCCAACCACGAGGACGCCGTGCTGCGGTGGCTGCCGCTCGCGTTCCGGGTCGCCGCCGTCCTGCTGCTGCCGTGGATCATCGACCTGGCCCTGAACGTCCGAGGCCATTTCGGCTCCCGCAACCTGTCCAACTCCTGGGTCTGGCTGGACCTGATCGAGTCCGCCGCACTGCTGGCCCTGGCCTCGCTGGTCCGCCGCCGCCACCGCGCCACCAGCCCGATCGCCTCCGCGACCGCCGTCCTGCTGGCGATGGACGCCTTCTTCGACCTCTGGTCGGCCCACCGGGGAAGCGCTTTCCGCACCGCCGAGATATTCGCCTACGTCGCCGAGCTCCCCAGCGCCGCCCTGCTCGCCCTCCTCTCCTGGTACTCCCTGCCCTGGGCCGCCGCCCTGCACCCCGCCCGGCCTGCCTGACACTCAGTTCCCTCCCTCAGGACACTGAGTCCCCTCTCACTTCACGAAAGAGTGGATCTGTGGCACGGAGTGTGGTCTAGTTGGGGTACTGAGTTCCCTCCGGCGTGAGGCGTGAAAGGACTAGGTGGCCGTGAGCTTGAGGATCGTTGTCTGTGTGAAGTACGTGCCCGACGCGACCGGTGACCGTCGCTTCGCGGACGATGCGACCACCGATCGGGAGGGCGTGGACGGCCTCCTGTCGGAGCTGGACGAGTACGGCGTCGAGCAGGCGCTGCGCATCGCGGAGGCGAACGAGGGCACCGAGGTGACGGTGCTGACGGTGGGCCCGGACGACGCGAAGGACGCGCTGCGCAAGGCGTTGTCGATGGGCGCGGACAAGGCCGTGCACGTCAACGACGACGACATCCACGGCACGGACGTGATGGGCACCTCGGCGGTCCTGGCCGCGGCGCTGGAGAAGACCGGCTACGACCTGGTCGTGTGCGGCATGGCGTCGACCGACGGCACGATGGGCGTGCTGCCGGCGCTGCTGGCCGAGCGTCTGGGCGTGGCGCAGGCGACGCTGCTGTCCGAGGTCGCGGTCGAGGGCGGCGTGGTGAAGGGCCGTCGTGACGGCGACGCGGCGACCGAGCTGGTCGAGGCGGCGCTGCCAGCGGTGGTGTCGGTGACCGACCAGTCGGGCGAGGCCCGGTACCCGTCGTTCAAGGGCATCATGGCCGCGAAGAAGAAGCCCGTGCAGTCGTTCGA
>NZ_JBIVPU010000006.1:0-478337 GCF_044754805.1 Kitasatospora sp. NPDC092948
CGCACGGAACATGTTGCCGAGCGGGGCGGTGCCGAAGCCGAGCTTGCCGGGGAGAAGGTTCTTGAGGGTCATGGTGGTGCCTTTTCGAACGGAGGAGCCGGGGGACGGTGCATTCACCGCCCGGAGCGATCACAGCCTCGAAGGTTCAATGCAATCGCCCCTTACTTGCGTCGACAATAGTTGCTGACGCGGGCTATTTGCAAGTGGCGTCCGCCACCCGGGGACGCCGAGGCTTCCTCCACCGCCGCCAAGGTCCGCCAGCACGCGGCCTGTACCCGCAAAAAAGGGGCCCGGTCCGAGGACGAATCGGATGATCCGGCACCGGTTGCGAGGCACTCGGCCGGTCCTGGCGCGGGCCGAGCACCAAGGTCCACCTGGCCGGTCGACGGACGGGGCCTGCCGCTGTCGATCGCGCCGAGCGCGGGCAGCACCGCCGACTGCACGGTGCTGCCCGCCACCCTCGACGCCATCCGCGTTCCGCACGTCGAGGGCGGGCGGCCTAGGACCAAGCCCGATCGGGCCGTGGCCGACAAGACCTGCACCTCCCGGACGATCCGCCGCCTGCTCCTACCGGCTTCCCCGGCCGGCGCCGGGGGCCGCGAGCGTGGTCATTCCCCCATGCAGAGGAGGTACTGCCGTTGGGCCACAGCCGCGGGGAGGTACACCATGTTGACGTTGAGCGCCGCCCTGCACTGCTCCGACTTGGTCATCGGGGCCGGCAGGGCGTTCGCCTGGGCGCCGGTGGCGAGGACGAGCAACGGGGTCAGTACGGCTGCGGCGGCGACGGTGGCGGCGAGGCGGCGGATCTTCATGGGTGGGGGTTCCTCCTTCAGGACGGCCGGCCACTCCGGCGCGCCCCCACGCGGACGCTGCGCGGGGACCCGAACTCCCGGGCCCGGCCGGAGTGTTCGGCTCCGTAAGCGGCATCCTGGCAGCGCCGGCGAGCGCGGGACATCCCACAGATCTGGGATGTTTCAGGCACCCACCGCCACCGAGGCGAGACACCGCAACCGCACCGCAACCGGCCGCCCCCCGGAGTGCCCCGCATACGGTCGTCCGGCGCGGTTCCCGAACCGGCCTCCTCCGGCAGCGAGCGGGCCCGGTCGCCGTCACCGCCAACGCCCGTTGCCCTACTGGACGTTGTGCTCCAGCAGGTCCCGGGTGCGGTGCAGTAGTGCGTGCCGTACCTCGTCGGGTGCCAGGACGCACAGGGGGGTGGCGAGGCCGAGCAGGTAGCGGGCGAGGCCGTCCGCGTCGGGGCCGCCGATTTCGGCGATGGTGGCGTCCGGGCCGTCGGGGCGGTGGGTGCCGACGGTGGGCGGGATCAGGCGCAGTGCCCGGTCGAGCGGCAGGGGGAGGCGGATCGTCACGTAGAGGGGGTAGGCGGCGCGCGCGAGGGAGTGGGAGACCAGCAGGGCGGGGTCGGGCGGGTCGGCGAGTTCGACGGGGCGGCCGGTGGGGTGGATGCGGGCGACCCGGTCGGCGCGGAAGGTCCGCCACTCGTCGCGTGCCACGTCCCGGGCCACGAAGTACCAGTGGCGGCCGGTGCTGACCAGGCGGTAGGGGTCGACCTCCCGGACGGTGGCCTTCCCTTCCCGGTCGCGGTAGGAGAGCCGGCTGCGCTCGCCGCGTCGACACGCGGCGGCCAGGTCGAGCAACAGGCCGGGGACGAGCGGCGGTTCGCCGGTCCTGGGGGTGTGGGCGAGGGCGGCGTCCAGTTCGCCGAGCCGGTCGGCGATCCGGGGCGGCAGGACCTGACGGAGTTTCAGCAGGGCCGACAGTGCGGCCTGGTCGCCGCCGAGGACGCCGCTGAGCGCGGCCTCGCGCAGTCCCACGGCGACCGCGAGCGCCTCCTCCTCGTCGAGGACCAGCGGCGGCACGCGGTTCCCGGGGCGGAGCCGGTAGCCGCCCCAGGGGCCGGGGTCGGACTCGACGCCGTAGCCGAGTTCCCGGAGCCTGGCGATGTCGCGCCGGACGGTGCGCTCGGTGACGGTGAGCCGGTCGGCCAGTTCGCCGCAGGTCCACGACGGCCGGGTGGACAGCAGCGAGACCAGCCGCAGCAGCCGGGCGGAGGTGGTGATCACGTCCCGGAAGTGTGCCGTACGACCAGGACAGAACCTGTCCTGGTCGGGCCGTAGCGTCTGCGGCATGAGCACTGGGAACACCACTTTCCGCTGGTCGGCCGTCACCTTCGACTGCCCGGACCCCGCCGAACTCGCCCGCTTCTACGGCGCGGCCACCGGCCTGCCCGTCAGGTACGCCTCCGACGGCTTCGTGCTGCTCGGCCGGGACGACGCGGCCGGCCTGGGCTTCAACCGGGTGGCCGACCACCGGCCTCCGAGCTGGCCGGACGAGTCCGGGGCGAAGCAGGCCCACCTCGACCTGGGCGTCGACGATCTGGACGCCGCGCAGGCCCGGCTGGTCGCGCTGGGCGCCGTCCTGCCCGAGTTCCAGCCGGACCCCGAGCGCTGGCGGGTGCTGCTGGACCCGGCCGGGCATCCGTTCTGCGTGTCCGTCCTGGCCTGACGTCCGCAGGGACGGCGCCGGCCGGCTCGACCGGAGGCACCGGGCGGCTCGGCCGGAAGGCACCGGGCGGCTCGGCCGGACGGCGCCGTTCCGTTCGGCCGGAGGACGCCGTCCTGTTCGGCCGGAGGGCACCGTCCCGTTCTCCGTACAAGTCCGTACACCCACCCCTAGAATCCGCTTGCCGGGAAGGCGGGTTCACGACGCGGGGGGCATGGTGACCGAACAGCGGGGGGCGCTGCCGGATCCGGGCCGGGCAGGTGATCTGGCCGAGTTCGTCGGTCTGCTGGGGGAATTGCGGGCGTGGGCGGGGATGCCCTCGTACCGGGTGCTGGCGAAGCGGGTCGGGTCGCTCATGCGGCCGCCGCGCGTCCTGCCGACGACCACGGTGGCGGACACGTTCAAGGCCGGTCGGCGCCGCCTGGACCTGGACCTCGTGATCGCGGTCGTCCGGGCGCTCGGCGTGGACGAGGCCGAGGTCGGCAGTTGGCGCCAGGCCTGCATCAAGGTCCACTCACCGGCCAGGTCCGACGGCCCGGTCGGCGTGTTCGGCCAGTTGCCCACGGATCTCGCCACCTTCACCGGGCGCGGCGCGGAACTCGACCGGCTGATCAGGGCGGCGACGGACCGCCGCGAAGGCCTGGCCGCGAACACGGTCGTCATCTCCTCGATCGAGGGCATGGCCGGGGTGGGCAAGACCCAGCTCGCCGTCCACGCCGCGCACCGGCTCGTCCGCGACGGGCACTTCACCGATGTCCAACTGCACATCAATCTGCGGGGGTTCGACCCCGACCTGCCGCCCGCCGACCCGTCGGCGGTGCTGGAGGCGTTCCTGCGCCAGCTGGGGGTTCCTGCACCGCAGATCCCCGCCGGTCGCAGCGAACGGGCGGCGATGTACCGAGACCGGCTGCGGAACCGCAGCGCGCTGGTCCTGCTCGACAACGCCGCGGACGAGGACCAGGTCCGCGATCTCGTCCCGGCCGGCCCCGACTGCCTGGTCCTCGTCACCAGCCGCCGCAGCCTCGCCGGGCTCGACGGCGTCACCCCGCACCTGATCGACACCTTCTCCGACGCCGAATCCGTGGAGCTGCTGGTCCGCATCGCCGGCCGCGACCGGGTGGCCGCCGACCCCGAGGCGGCCGCCCGGATCGTGCGGTACTGCGACCGCCTGCCCCTCGCCCTCGCGCTGGCCGCCGCCCGCCTGCGGTCCCGACCGGCCTGGAGCCTGACGGACCTGGCCGACCGACTGGAGGAGGGCCGCCTGGCGGCGATCCGGGCCGGCGGCCGCGCGCTGCGCCCGGTCTTCGACCTGTCCTACCGCGGACTGACCGAGCCGTTGCAGCGGATCTTCCGCCTGCTCGGCCACCACCCGGGCCCCGACTTCACCCCCGCCATCGTGGCCGCGCTCGCCGGTGTCCCCGCCGACGAGGCCGAGGAGGCGCTCGAACTGCTCCAGGACGAGAACCTGGTCCGCCAGGGCAGGCCCGGCCGTTACGAACTCCACGACCTGTTGCGGGCCTACGCCGTCGACACGGCCGCGAGCAGTACGGCCGTCGAGGCCTCGGCGGCACTGGACCGGCTCGCCCGATGGTTCCTGTGCTCCGCGCACAGTGCGGCAACTGCCATGAACGCCCCCGGACTTCCCGAACCGGCCGCCGCCGGCGACCTCGCGCCCCTACGGTTCGACTCGCGCGAGGCCGCCCTGGCCTGGTTCGACACGGAGCACGCCAACCTGGTCGCCACCCATCGCGCGGCGGCCGAGCAGGACCAGTACGAAACCACCTGGAAACTGCCGATCGTTCTCGACCATTTCCGCAATCTCCGGTTCCACCGGACGCACAGTCTGGAGGCGCACCGTGTCGCGGTGGAGTCCGCCCGGGCCCGCGACGACCGGCCGGTGGCCGCCTGGAATCTGATGGGTGCCCACGCCTCGCTCCACCAACTGTCCCGGTTCGAGGAGGCGGAGGCGGTGATCTCCGAAGCACTCGGCATCTACCGGGAGTTGCACGACAGTCGGGGTGAGGGTCAGGCCCTGGGCGATCTGGGGAACCTCTACAACTCCACCGGCCGACCCGCCGAGGCGATCGCCATCCTCACCCGCAGCATGGCGCTCAACGAAGAACACGGCGACCGGCGGCGCGTGATGATCTGCCAGGTGAACCTGGGCGTCTCGTACTACCTGCTCGGTGATCTCGACTCCGCGAACACCTACTTCCGGCACGCCCTCACCGCGGCCCGATCGTGCGGTGAGCGCCGCGGTGAATGCGTCATCCTGAACAATCTCGGTGAGGTCCACCTGCGCCTCGACCAGGCCGAACGCGCCCATGACTTCTACTTCCAGGCACAGAAGATCTCCGACGAGTCCGGCGACCGCGACAACTACGGGACCAGCCTCTCCGGCCTCGGCGACACCCTCGACGCCATGGGCCGGACGGCCGAGGCCGTCTCCTACTGGCGGACCGCACACGCCGTCCTCTCCGAGATCGGCAGCCCGAAGGCCGCCAAGGTACGCGAGCTGATTCGGAAGAGCGAAGCCGACCCGAACCACCGCGACCCGAAGCATGCCGACCGGCACAACGGCGACCCGAAGCCCGCCCACCGGCACAACGACGCGCAAGGAACCGGGACGACAGACTGAGGCACGTGAGGCGCAGCAGCCCCCGAGAAACCTGCTGGCCCGGCATAAGGCGAGCTGCCATAGTGTCGCCGTGTCTGACGAATCGACAGAGCTGCCGGCGATGCCGGAATCGAAGTGGTCGGCCGGGTCCCTGCGGATCGTGAGCCAGACTCTCCGCGCGAGTGAGATATCGGTGCGGCTGGGCATCACCCCTGATCGCGAGTACGAGCAGGGAAGCCTCACAAATCCACGGAATCCGCGCAGCCGTCGGCGTGAGGCCGCCATCTGGATTCTCCGGAGCGGCCTGGAGAACGACCGGTGGCCGGAGGAGCACGTCGCCGTCCTCCTCCGTCATCTGGCCGGCAAGCGCGACGAATTGGCGAGCCTGGCCGCCGACTGCACGATGGAGTTGTACCTCGGCTACGGCAGTAAGAACGGCCAGGGCGGCTGCGCTTTCCCCGCCGCACTCCTGCGAGAGGTGGCGGACTTCGGCCTGGACATCGAGCTGGACCTGCACCCACAGGCCCCCGACAACTACGCCGGCGCCCATGAGACGGCCGACGCTCCTGACCTGACCGATGTCGAGGCAGAATGGGACGGCCCCTTCTACCGAGTCCGCAACGACGCATTCGAGATCCGCTTCCTTCCGGATCCGTACGAGCACCCCGACTACGTCTACAACATCGACGCCGAAGTCCTCCTCCCTGACGGATCACGGTGGAGCACGACATTCCTGACCATCGACGAAGTCGACCGGCTGATGAACCGGTGGGACGGCACCGGAGAGGTCCTGGGCAGCAGGCACTTCTCGTGCTCCGACGGCCTGATCGTCCGCTCCCCGGGCATCGCGGGAATGGTGGAGGCGATCGTCAGGCTGCTGGAGACCGGTGAGCTCCAGCACACCCTCAAACAACTCGACTGATCGGCGTCCGGTGCACGACCTCGACCTCGGGCCTCGACCTCGGCCACGACCTCGACCTCGGGCCTCGACCTCGAACATGAACATGAACGAACCGGGACCGTATAACGAGTGATCGCCCGACTGCCCCGCACGTTCTCAACTCACAGCGCTGCCGCCACCGCCGCCGCCGCGTGGATCCGCGTGGTCGGGAACACCGGCACCGGGCTGTCCTGCGCGCCGATGAGCAGTTCGATCTCCGTGCAGCCGAGGATCACGCCCTGCGCGCCGGCGGCCACCAGCTCGGCGATCACCTTCCGGTAGGCCTCGCGGGACTCGTCCCGGACGACTCCCACGCACAGCTCCTGGTAGATCACCCGGTGCACGAGTTCGCGTCCGGCCGCGTCCGGGACGAGGACCTCCAGGCCGTGGCCGGCGAGGCGGTCGCGGTAGAAGTCCTGCTCCATGGTGAACGCGGTGCCGAGCAGTCCGACCCGGCGAACTCCCGTGGCCAGCACGGCTTCTGCGGTGGCGTCGCCGAGGTGGAGCAGCGGGATGCCGACTGCGGCGGCCACCTGGTCGGCGACCTTGTGCATGGTATTGGTGCAGATCAGCAGCAGGTCCGCGCCGGCGGCCTCGACGGACCGGGCGGCGTCGGCGAGCAGTTCGCCGGCCGCCTGCCACTGGCCGGTGGCCTGGAGTTGCTCGATCTCCGCGAAGTCCACCGAGTGCAGCACGCACTTGGCGGAGTGCAGCCCGCCGAGTCGTTCCCGGGTCAGCTGGTTGAGCAGCCGGTAGTACTCCGCCGTGGATTCCCAACTCATGCCGCCGAGCAGGCCGATCGTCTTCATCGCGCCACTCTGCCACACCGGGCCCGCCGCCCAGCCCCGCCCGGACCGGCCCGCCCGGTCCGCCGCGCGCCCTCGCACGCCCCTGCTCCGGCGCTCGCACCTCAATGCGCCGGTGGTTCGGACGGTCGCGGGACGGTTTGCCGGGAATGCCCTCGGATGAACCAATCGCACGACCCGGGAGAGTGTCCGGTGACCGAAGTGATCCCCCCGAACGGCGACCCGACCGATCCGGTCGCCCCCACCGATCCGGTCGCCCCCACCGACCCGGGCACCCCCACCGTCGTGTTCGACGCCCCGTTCTCGGACGGCTCGCAGTGGGCCGCCGGCGCCACCTCCGCGTACCCGTCCACCGGCCGCAACAGCGGTGACAACAAGCTGGACCACCTGGTGCCGGGCTACGGCCCGGACGGCGACACTTTCACGGCGGTGCGGGAGAACCCGTTCAGCTGGCGGACGCCGCTGGTGACCACCGAGAACACCCAGGGCGGCTTCGAGCTCCGACCGAACGACGTCCTGGAGGCGCACTGCCTGCTGTCGGCCACCCAGGGCGCCTGGCCGGCGATCTGGACGTGGGGCCGGGACGTCGCCGCGGGCCGCTCGCAGCCCGGCCACGGCGAGGTGGACATCCTCGAGTACCACCCCGACCACCCGCAGATGCTGGAGCTGAGCAACCACGTCAACCCGGGAAGCCCCGCCTACCTGGACGGCCTGGTCACCCCCGGCACCTGGTTCACCGTCGACTGCCGCTTCGGCACCGACTCGGTGGTCTGGTCGGTGGACGGCCACCAGGTGCACGCGGACGGCCTGGGCGTCGGCGCCGACTGGCGGGCCTGGATCATCGTCAACCTCTCCGTCTCGGCCGGCCAGTGGGGCCACCTGCGCCCCCGCCCCGACGTCCGCCGGATCTCCTGGCAGGTCCAGGGCCTGCGCGTGCTGCGCAACACCCCGGCGCCGACCGGCACTTCAAACCGCTGACAGCGTGCGACGACCCCTGAGGTGCAACCCACAGGTTGCACCTCAGGGGTCGATGTGCAACTCTACAGTTGCACTCAACGGCGATGACAGAGGAGTGAGTCCCTCATGGGCGAGGACCGGATCGAACGCGAAATCCTGATCGCAGCACCCCTGGAGCGGGTCTGGTCGCTGGTGGCCCAGCCGGGGTTCTGGGTGGCCGACAAGGCGAGCCTGCCCGGCACCGTGGCCAGGGAAGGGGAGTCGATGACGGCGAGGAACGCCGAGCACGGCGACTTCCCGGTGCGCGTGGAGAAGGTTGAGCCGCCCACGTACCTGGCGTACCGCTGGACCAGCGCGTTCCCCGGAGAAGCGCTGCGCGAGGACAACAGCACCCTCGTGGAGTTCACGTTGACCCCGGAAGGCGACCAGACGCGGCTTCTCGTCGTCGAGAGCGGGTTCGCGACGCTGGCCGGGTCCGAGGAACTGCGCAGTCAGAACCTGAAGGACCACAGCGCCGGCTGGCCCCTGGAGCTCGACGCTCTCAAGACGCGCGCCGAACAGCCCTGCCCGTGACGGAAGAACGTCCCGGCGCCGGCGAGGTCGCCGGCAGTGTCCTCGGTGCGCTGGCCGACCCGACGCGACGTCAACTGCTCGACCTGCTCGCCGCACAGGGCGAGGCCACCGCGACGGCACTGGCCGAACACCTTCCCGTCTCGCGGCAGGCGGTGGTCAAGCACCTCGCCGTCCTGGACGCCGCCGGACTGGTGTCCGGCAGCCGCATCGGGCGCGAGGTGCGGTACGCGGTACGGCCCGCGGCGCTGGACGCGACGGCACAGTGGATGGCCTCGCTCGCGGCCGACTGGGACCGCCGGTTGGCGAACATCAAGCGCGTCGCCGAGGCAGCGGAGCGGGATGCGCATTCGACACACCCCGACTGAAGGGAAGCACGCTATGGACACGACAGCACTTCGCAGCGCCTACGAGCGGTTGCTCGATGCGGCGGCCGTCCCCGACCTCGGCGACGCGGACGACGGAGGATGGAACGCCGACCAGATATTGGCCCATCTCCTCAGCGTCGACGCCTCGATCGCCGCGGTTGCCCTGGCCGTCGTCGCCGGCTCGCGGCCCACCTTCGACAACCGGATCTCCCTCGACACCTGGAACCTCGACCGGATCATCACCGGGCACTCGGGCCGGGCGGACCTGATTGATCACGTCCGGAGCCAGGCCACGGTCCTGTGCGACATCGCCGATCGGCTCGGCGAGGAAGCCGCCGCGGTTCCGGTGCCGTCGCTCCTCCTGTCCAATGGCGCACTCATCCTGGACCAGCCGATTCCGCTGGCAAGCCTCATCGACGGCCTCGCCGAGAACCACGTGCCCGTGCACACGCAACAGCTCCTCGATCTCCGCGTCGCCGTCCCCGCACACACCTGAACGACGGCGGCTCACGTCGGCCTCGGCAAGCCCGTTCACAGGACGCTGCCGACGCCGTCCGTCTCGTGCGACTCGCCCTCTCGCGCCGCTTCGGCCTCGGCCAGCTCCTGCCGCAGCCGCTCGTAGTGGCTGCGGGCCATCTCCTGGTGCGTGGCCGACCCGCCGACCGACCCGCCCTCGACGTGGTGCAGCAGCGTCTCCGCGCCGGCGAGGAACTGCCTGACCGCCTCGATCGGGCGCTGATGGCCGCACAGCACCTCGTTGCCGTCCCTGTCGAAGACCTCGGCGGCGTCGGCGGTGTTCACCCAGACGCTGATGCCTTGATCATGAACGACCACGTCGAAGGGCGACTCTTCGGGCTCGCCCTCGGTGACGACCGTGAACTGCTCTCCGGGACGCATCCAGTGATCGGTGCCCCAGGGCTCCAGCCACAGGCAGAGCAAGTTCTCGGTGTCGTTGTCGACGCTCGTCTTCGGCATGGCAGCACCGTAGCGAAGCCGCCGCGGCCACGGGCGGCAGCCTGCCCATTACGGCATGACCGTCACACCCCACGAGCAGTGGGTGTGGTTCGGCGACCCGGACACCGGACCACGCTGGCCCGCACCGGCCTGACCCCACGCCAGGACAGCGTCACCAGCACGTCCGAACGACTCCCCCACCACGCCGCGGTCCGGGCCCGCCGCCCGGTCGCCGACCGGGCATCAACAGCCCGCCGTGCCTCAGAGGCAGCCCCCGTCGCACGGCCGCCGGGGCGCAATGATGAACTGGAGGGATGAGCACCGTCCTGAAAACCGTCGAACCACCGCTGCCGGGGACAGCTGTCGAGCGCCGCCCCGCCCCGGTCGTCCGGTGCCGTCGGTGCCACCGGCCGCTGCGCTCCCCCGAGTCCCGGTGGGAGAAACTCGGCAAGCACTGCGCCGATGAGCCCGAGCGCACCCGGGTGTACGTCATCGACCAGGATCAGCTGCCCGGCACCTGACCACCCCTGACCGACCCCGGCCTCCCCCGCCCCGCTGAAACCCACGCCCGGTCAGGACGCCAGCAGGTCAGGACCCCAGCACGTCAGAACGCCAGCGCGTCAGCGCGTCAAGGCGTCAGGACGTCAGGACGTCCGCGAGCTCGCAGCCGGGCACCGTCGCCGGGTGCACCGGCGGCCCGTCCCACTCGGCGCGGCGCTCGCGGTCCAGCACCGCACCCTCGAACACCGCCGCCCGCACCGCCCGCGCCAGTCGGGAGCCCCAGTGCGAGCGCGGGCCGCCGAACGGCTCGGCCGGCTCGCCCGCGACCGGCGTCCGCACGGCGATGCACACCGCGTCCGACGGGGTGCCGGAGCAGTCGCGACCGGCCTCCAGCAGGGCCTGCACCTTCGCCTCGGTGGCCGTCGCCAGCAGGTTCACCAGCCCGGCGTCCGCCACCGCCGCCGGGACCACCGCCAGCACATTGATCGTCCCGGGGATGTACAACTCCTCCCCCGGAGTGGAATTTGACGATGCGTCAGCTGCAGCGGCCCAGGTCGGCACGCCGATCCCGGTGGTGACCACGGCCGTCACGCCGCCGTCCTCCGCCCAGGTGCAGGCGTCCACCTCGGCGGCCGTCATCAGGCCCACTCCGGGGCCCACCAGGCCCTGTGCGGCGGCGAGTTCGGCCAGGTGCAGGTCCGGGTCCATTCGGCCGTAGCCGGCCCGGACCTGCGCGTTGAGCACCCAGTGACGCTCGCCGAGGCCGCCGCCGAGCACCCCGGAGCTGACCATCCGCCAACCCGGTCCGGCCCGCCACACCAGCAGGTGCCGGCACCCGCCGTCCTCCAGCCGTCCGGCCCGCTGCACCGTCACCGGCCGCCACCCGTCCACGCCCGCCACCTCCGCCTCCCGCTCCACCACCCGATCCAGCACCGCCGCCGCGGCTGCCGGAACGTTCCCGTCCGTCGTCGAACGGCCACCCAATCACACCGACCCGCCTGCCCGGCACCGGGATTGGCCGCGACGCGACCCGATGCGGCAGAGTGTCCGCCATGACCGCGCAGCCCTCCGCACCCGCCTCCGCCTCCCGCGCCCCGGTGGCCGGCGCCCGCCGCCGCCCGGTCCAGCAACGCAGCCAGGAGCGGTACGAGCGGCTGTTGGACGCCTGCGCCGGCCTGCTCGACGAGGTCGGCTCGACGGGGCTGACCACCAAGGAGGTCGCGCTCCGCGCCGAGGTGCCGATCGGCACCCTGTACCAGTTCTTCTCCGGCAAGGAGGGCCTGCTCGCCGCCCTCGCCGAACGCAACCTGGCGTCCTTCCTGGACGGCCTGGCCCGCCGGGTGGACGCCGCGGGGCGCCCGGGCGTCGCCGAGTTCACCGACCTCGCGGTCGAGGAGTTCGTGGCGATGAAGCGCGCCCTCCCCGGCTTCGGCCACCTCGACTTCGGCCTGGTCGACGCCGTCCCCGCCGAGATCGACGACCTGCACCTGCTGGACGCCGAGCTCGACAACAACGCGGCCGTGGCGCTGCGCCTGCGCACCATCAGCGGCGACCTGTTCGCCGCCCCCGGCTACGCGCTCGCCCTGCGGGTCGCCATGGAGTGCGCGGACGCCGTCCTCAAGCTCGCCTTCCGCGCCGACCCGGACGGCGACCCGCAGCTGATCGCGGAGTGCAAGCGCCTGGTCCGCAGCTACCTCGCCGCCCCGCCGACCGCCGACTGACACCCGCCGGGTGACCGGACCGCCGCGCACCGTGGGCTGACCGGTTCCGCCATTGCACCGCCCGGAGCACCGCCGCACAGTGGAAACAGGGGTTCGCCCCCGTCCCACCGGTCCCGGCCACCGGCCCACCGGTCCCGCCGAACCGCAGGAGCAGCGATGCAAGCCACAGTGGGAGACCACGTCCACATGTTCAGCAGGTCGGTCGGCATGACCGATCGCAAGGGTGAGATCGTCGAGGTGCGCGGCGCCGACGGCGAGCCGCCGTACGTTGTCCGCTTCGAGGACGGCCACGAGGGCCTCGTCTACCCCGGCCCCGACTGCCTCGTCGAGCACCGGCTCGCCGAAGAGCAGCGCTGATCCCGGGCCACGGCCCGGTGGGAGGAGCGGTCCCACTTGCCACCACCTCTGCCGGGCCCACTGGCCCAGCTCGCGCCGCTGCTGGACGACTACGGCTACCTGGCGGTCGGCGTCCTGGTCTTCTTCGACAACTGCGCGATCCCGGCGCCCGGCCAGACCATCCTGGTGCTGGCCGCGGTGTACGCGGGCGCGGGGCAGCTGTCGCTGCCCGTGGTGCTGACCGTCGCGGTGCTCGCCGCGTTCGCCGGCAACAGCGCGGCGTACCTGATCGGGCGCACCGGCGGCCTGGCGTTCGTCCACCGCTGGGGCCGCTACCTGCGGCTCACCCCGGAACGGATGGCCCGCGCCGAGGACTTCTTCCGCCGCCGCGGCACCCTGGTGGTCACCGGCGCCCGCTTCGTGGACGGCCTGCGGCAGACCAACGGCCTGGTCGCCGGGACCACCGGGATGCCGCTGCGGCGCTTCCTGCCCGCCAACGCGGCGGGCGCCGTGCTGTGGTCGGGCGTCTGGGCGGCGGTCGGCTCCTACGCGGGCAGCAACATCACCGCCCTGTACCGGCAGGCCGTCCGCTACCAGGTCCTGCTGCTGGTCACCGTCCTGGCCGTGCTCGGCCTACTCGTCTGCCGTGCCTGGCTCCGCCACCGGCGCCGCGCGCCGCAGGACGCCGGTGACCGGATCCCGCACCAGGACGGCGGTGAGGACGTTCCGGCCGACGGTCGACGCTGACTCTCCGTCAATAACGAGCGGTGATCTCTCTGTACGCCAACTCTGCCGTGCGCCATCATGTGGATCATGGTGCACAGATACGATTTCAGCGGTTCGTACGTGATCCGGCACGGGTGGACGCGGCTCCCCACCTTCTGCACCTTGAGCATGTCCGTGGCCATCGCGGTGTGCTTCATCCCCGGCTTCGGGCTGGAGCACCACGTCGAACTCCTGCTCAGCCCGATCGTGCTGCTCTTCCTGGTCGTCTGCTCCAGCCGCCGCAAGAGCGTGGAGTTCGATGAACGGGGGGTCACGCTCCACCACTTCTGGCTGCCCCGCCGCGCCGAGACCATCCCCTGGTCCGACGTCCTGGCCGTGGCCCTGCACCGCAGCGACCACTGGAGGACCGAGCTGGTGGTCTTCCGACGCACCGCCCCCGGGGCCAGCCCGTTCCGGGCTCCTGCGGACCACCCGGCCATGATCATGTTCAACCAACTCCTGACCCGGATAGACGATCCGGAGTTCGTCGAGATCTACCGGACGGCCACCCAGGTCCGCCGCGACACCAGCCTGTGCCGGGTCGACCCGTTCCTGCTGGCCTCCGCGGTCGCCCTGCTCGCCCCGGGCGTCCGCCACTTCGGCGAACTCGGGCGCCTCGACCTCGGCGACCTCGCGCTCGTCCTCAGCGAAGACACCGGCAGTGAGGACACCGCCAGCGGCCACACCGCCACCGGGAGCGACTCCGGTGACCGGCCCGAGGGGACGACCCCGGGGCTCAGCGGAAGTTGATCACCTCGAACGCCGAGGCGAACGTGGTGCCGAGGCGGGTACCGGCGATCCGGCCCATCGCCTCCAGGAACTCGGCGGCATTGGCCATGTCCCCGCTGAGGCCCGCCAGGTAGGCGCGGTGGGCCTCCAGTGAGGCGACGCCGGCCGCGAAGGTGTCCGTGATGTCCACGGCGTGCCGGCTGTCGGACGAGCCGGCCGCCCACACCTGCCGGACGCCGTTCCACGGCCGGTGGCCTTCGGCGGTGAGCTCGCGGAACACCCAGCGGTTTCCGGCATCCGGCACCGCGTCCAGCGCGGCCCGGCCGACGGCGATGTGGTCGGCCTGGTTGGGGAACCTCCCGCCGTACGTGTCCCGGAAGTTGGTGGTGATCACGATCTCCGGCCGGTGCCGCCGGATCGCCCGCGACAGGTCGCGGCGCAGCGGCAACCCGTACTCCACCATGCCGTCCGGATAGCCGAGGAACTCGACGGTGTCGACGCCCACCACCGCCGCCGACTCGACCTGTTCGCGTTCGCGGATCGGCCGACACTGCTCAGGCTCCATGCCGTCGATGCCGGCCTCACCGCTGGTGACCATCAAGTAGCTGATGCGCTTTCCCTGCGCGGTCCAACGGGCGACGGCGGCGGCAGCGCCGTACTCCATGTCGTCGGGATGCGCGACGATCGCGAGGGCGGTGGTCCAGTCCTCGTCCAGCGGGAGGTACGGGGGTTGCTCGGTGGGGTTGCTCATGGTGGCACCTTTCCTTGTTCCGCCCCGGGGTTCCGACCCCGAATTCGGCCCCGGCCCCGGGCTTCGGCCCCGGCCCCGGGGTTCGGGCGTTGGCCTCGGCGTCGGGCTTCGGCTTCGGACCCCGGGTTCGAGCGTTGGCCTCGGCGTCGGGCTTCGGCCCAGCGTTCGGGCTCCGCCTCGGCGTCGGAGTCGGCCCCGGGTTGGGCTCCGGCCCCCGGCCCCGGGCTTCGGCTTCGGCGTCGGCTTCGGCTTCGGCTTCGGCTTCGGCTTCGGCTTCGGCTCAGGGTTCGGGCTCCGCCTCGGCCCCGGCGTCGGCGTCGGAGTCGGCCCCGGGTTGGGCTCCGGCCCCGGGCTTCGGCCCCGGCCCCGGGGTTCGGGCGTTGGCCTCGGCGTCGGGCTTCGGCTTCGGACCCCGGGTTCGGGCCCGGGCTCCGCCTCGGCTTCGGCTTCGGCGTCGACCCCGGGTTGGGCTCCGGCCCCAGCCCCCGGACTTCGGCTTCCACCCCGGCTTCCGGCCTCGGCTCTGGCCTCGGTTTCGGCGCCGCGTTCGGGCTCCAACCTCGGCGTCGGCGTCGGCCCCGGGTTCGGGCTCCGGCCTCCGGCCCCCGCCCCCGGGCTTCGGCGCCCGCCCCCGGGCTTCGACTTCCGCCCCCGGATTCGGGCTTCGGCCCCGGGGGTCCGGTTCCACTCGGTCCTCCGTGCGGAACCGGCTTCGGCCCCCCGCGTTCGGTCCTGGGCTGGGCGGGAGCCGGTTGCACTCAGTCCGCCGTGCGGATCGAGTAGTTGAAGTCGGCGTGGCCGTAGTGCCGCATCAGCCGCATCCAGAACGGCATCAGCATCTCCATCCCCCGGGCCGCGTCGATGCCCCCGAGGTCGAGCACCCGCTCCGCGGGCCACCCGAACTCGCCGAGCAGCGCCGTGACCTGTGACTTCGCCTCGGCGTCCTCCCCCGCCACGAACAGCTGGTGCTCGCCGGGCACCCGGTCGGGCGCCACCATCACGCTCACGGTGACGGTGTTGAGCGCCTTCACCACCCGGCTCTCGGGCAGTGCGCGCTGGAGCTGCTCGCCGACGCTGTCGGTGTTGACCGGGTCGAGTGTCATCTCCCCGGTCGGCGAGAACACCAGCGGGTTCGAGACGTCCAGCACGGTCTTTCCGGCCAGGTTCGCCGGGCCGGCGAGCGCGACGGCGGCGGGTGCGACGGTGCCGCCGGTGGCGACGATCACCAGTTCGCCGAACTCGGCCGCCTCCGCGAACGTGCCGGCGTGCCCGCGCGGGCCGTTGCGTTCGGCCCAGTCGGTGGCGGCGGCGTTGCCCTTGCTGCGCGACCCGAGGGTGACGTCGTGGCCCAGTGCCACCAGCTTGCTGCCGAGGGTCTGCCCGACCGTTCCGGTGCCGATGATTCCGATCCGCATTTGCTACTCCGTCCCCGTTCGTCCCGCCCGCTTCGAACGCTTCGGACCGATCCCGAGAATCCGGCTTCGGAGCGGTCCAGAAAATCCGAACGCACCTTACCCGAGCGGCTGCTGACGCACAGTCAGGTTTCCCGACTCGCCCCTCCCGACGTACCCGCCCGGCGCACTCGCCCCCGTCCCCCCGCCCACCACCATGCGACCCCTGCCGCCCGAACGCCACCTGCGCCGCCCGCGCCGAGCCACACGGCTGCTTCGGCGAACCTGCCACACCGGGGAGCCGGAAAGCGCTTACCGGGTAGGGGTGGAAAGCGCGGAAAGCGCTTACCGAGCACCGCTCCAAACCGTTGACGACCCGACTGGAAAGCGCTTACCGTCGGCTGCCGGAAAGCGCTTTCCCACCCCCCTCACGGAGGCGTCGTGTCCCTTCCTGCCCTGTCCCGCCGCACCCTGCTCCAGGCCGGCACCGCCGGCGCTGTCGCGCTGGCCGTCACCGGCACCACCCCCACCCCCGCCGCCTCGGCCGCCTCCGCGGCCTCCGCGGCCTCCGCGTCCGATCCCTACGAGACGCTCCGACTGCGCTGGTCGGCGCTGATGACCGGCACGGGGTTCGACCCGGCCGCCGAGCCGTTCGGCTCCGCGCTGCGGGCGCTCGGCGATCGGGCCCGGGCGCAGCTGCAGGCGATGGCCCCGACGGCGGGGTCGCTCTGGCCGGACCTGCCGCTGGGCTCGGTCTCGGCGAACATCACCGGCAGCTTCGTCCGGCTGCGCACCATGGCGTTGGCGTGGGCGCAGCCGGGCACGGGGCTGACGGGTGACGCGGCGCTGGCGGCGGCGGTCACGGCGGGCCTGGACCAGCTGTGTGCGTCCGCGTACACCGCGACGGCGACGGCGTACGACAACTGGTGGGACTGGCAGATCGGTGCGCCGCAGGCGCTGCTGGACACCTGTGTGCTGATCGCTCCTCAGCTGACGGGCACGCAAACCGCAGCGTACTGTGCGGCGGTGGACCACGCGGTCCCGGATTCCAAGGTGGCCGCGTACTCGGGGACGAGCACGGGCGCGAACCGGGTGGACCTGTGTCGGGTGCTCGCGCTGCGCGGGGTCGTCGGGCGCAGCGCGGCGAAGCTGGCGACGGCGTCGGCGGCGCTGTCGCCGGTGTTCCCGTATGTGCTGACGGGCGACGGGCTGTACCCGGACGGGTCGTTCGTGCAGCACACCTGGGTGCCGTACACGGGTTCGTACGGCGAGGTGCTGCTGAGCGGGCTGTCCCGGCTGTTCGCGCTGCTGGCCGGGTCGTCGTGGGAGATCACCGACCCGCAGCGGCAGAACGTGTTCGACGCGGTGGATTCGGCGTACGCGCCGTTCCTGTTCAACGGTCTGGTGATGGACTCGGTGGTGGGCCGGGCCAGCAGTCGGGGTCTGCAGTCCTCGGACCTGTTGCACCTCCAGCAGGACGACCACGGTCGCGGGCACACCATCATCGGGCACATTCTGCGGCTGGCGGATTCGGGGGCCGCGCCGGCGGTGCAGTCGGCGCGGTGGCGGGCGGCGGTGAAGGGCTGGATCGGCCGGGACTACTACCGTCCGTACCTGTCGGACGCGGCGGTGGACGTACCGGAGTTGGCGCGGGCGCAGTCGCTGATGGGCGACGGTGCGGTGGCGGCGTCGGCGGAGCCGGTGGGGGCGCGGGTGTTCGCGATGGACCGGGCGGTGGTGCGCCGTCCGGGCTGGGCGGTGTCGCTGTCGATGTGTTCGGCGCGCACCACGTTCTACGAGACCGGCAACGGCGAGAACGTGCGCGGCTGGCACACCAACAACGGTCTGCTGGCGTGGTGGAACGCGACCACGGGCAACGGCCAGTACGCGGACGCGTTCTGGCCGACGGTCGACCCGTACCGGCTGCCGGGGACGACGGTGTCCACGAAGAAGCTGGCGGATGCGGCGGGCGGCGCGTGGGGGGCGGCCCGGCCGGACGGGGTGTGGGCGGGCGGGGCGAGCGACGGCGCGTACGCGGCGGTGGGGCAGGCGGTGCGCGGGCTGTCGTCGTCGCTGTCGGGTTGGAAGTCCTGGTTCCTGCTGGACGATTCGGTGGTCTGCCTGGGTGCGGGCATCGGCTGCGCGGACGGTGTCCCGGTGGAGACGGTGGTGGAGAACCGCAACCTGGGCGCGTCCGGCACCCATGCGTTCACGGTGGACGGGGTGGCGCAGCCGGTGACGCTCGGCTGGTCGCAGCAGTTCACGGGCGCGAAGTCGATGGCGATCGCCGGTTTCGGCGGGTACGTGTTCCCGGGCGGTGCGACGGTGAAGGCCAAGCGGGAGGCGCGGAGCGGCAGTTGGCACGACATCAACTCCGGTGGTACGTCGGAGGCGTTGACCCGCCGCTATCTGACGCTCTGGTTCGACCACGGCACCGACCCGTCGAACGCCGGGTACGCGTATCTGCTGCTGCCGGGCGCGGACGCGGCTGCCACGGCGGCCCGGGCCGCTTCCCCCACGGTGACGGTCCTCGCCAACTCGGCTTCTGTGCAGGCGATTTCGGACTCGGCGTCGGGCGTGACGGCGGCGAACTTCTTCGCGGCGGGCAGTGCCGGTCCGATCAGTGTCTCGGCGCCGTGCTCGGTGCTGGTCCGCGAGTCGGGCGGCACGCTGAGCGTCTCGGTGGCCGACCCGTCCCGGACGGTCGCCACGGTGCAGGTGACGGTGGCCCGGCCGGGCTACGTGGCGGCGGACCCGGCCACGGGTGTCACGGTGCTGTCCACGGGGTCGTCGGTGCAGCTGCTGGCGGAGCTGGGCGGCAGCCAGGGCGCGAGCCGCACGGTGACGCTGCGCACCTCGGGCGCCGGGTCGTCCGCCACCGCCGTGCTGCTCGCCCCGGTGCAGGACACGTACGTCCGGGACGGCTCGTACGCGGACGCCAACTACGGGACGGCGAACGTGCTGACGGTGAAGAACACCGAGACCACGGGCTCCGGTTTCTCGCGGCGGGCGCTGCTGGCCTTCGACACCTCGCAGTTGACGGGGACGGTGCGGCGTGCGGTGCTCTGGGTGCGCGGCGTGGTCGCGGACTCGGGCGGCACCGAGACGGACCTCCAGGCGTTCGCGACCGCGCCCGGCGCCTGGCAGGAGACCGCCGCCACCTGGAACCGCTGCCCGGCCCCGACCGCCGCGCTCGGCACGGGCCGGATCTCCACCGCCGCCGACTGGATCGCCCTGGACGTCACCGCGGCCGTCACCGCCGATCCGGCGCTCACCCTGACGGTCGGTCAGCCGGCCGGGCGGGTGGGTCTGGCGGTGAATCTCAACAGCCGGGAGAACGCCGCGTACCCGCCGGTGCTGCAGGTGGTCACCGGCTGATCCGACGCCTCTCCAGGCGCCGTGCCGACGCCGCAACTCCGCGCTGTGCGCGCGGAGTTGCGGCACGAACAAACTGTCGCCGCATCCCCTGTTCCGGTGAATCGCGGTTCGATTCGTTGTCGACCGATTGCCCTGCTCCTACCGTCGATCCATGGCAATACGTTGGCGTTCTGTCACCCGCGCCGCCGCAGTGACGGCGGCGGCCACCGGCGTCCTCGCCCTGTCGGCGGCCCCGGCCGCCGTGTTCTCCCAGTCCTGGGGCAGCGGCTCCTACCACGCCAGTAAGGACTTCGTCCCCTCCTCGGGCACCATCAGGATCGGCGGAAAGGGCTGCACCGGCGGTGCCGCCCGCAGCTTCTACGTCCAACTCGTCCGCACCCGCGACAGCTCCAAGGTGTTCTCCAGCTACAGCTACGGCACCGACGGCCGGCGCCACACCGACCCGCGCGGTATCGGCGTCAGCACCGGCACCTCGTACTACCTGCGCTGGTACGGCAAGGACAACGGCGGCAACGACGCGTCCGCCCCCTGCGCGTCGGCGTACACCGCGTAGCCCCCGACGGCCGGCCCCGGCGGCTCCCTTGCGCCGGGGCCGGCTGCCCGCCGCCCAGTCCCGGAGGAACCCGTGACGCCACGGCGCGCCCTCGCCGCCCTCACCCTGCTGACGGCCCTGCTCGCCGCCTGCACCCCGACCCGCCACCCGGCGCCGCCGGCCGTCGACGTCTCCGCCGCCGTCATTCCGGTCGCACTGATCGCCGCTGGGACACTGAACGGGGTGCCCTGGCAGGTCGACCTGGTGTCCGTGGCGGGCCGGCTCTGCACCCGCGCCACCGTCGACGACCGCCCCGCCGGCCAGGGCTGCGACCCGCCGGTCTCCCCGCAGTCCCCGCTGAACATCGCCCTGGACGCGGTCGACCCCCGCGTCCTGCTCGTCTACGGGGCCGCCGACCCCACCGTCACCCACCTCACCGCCACTCCCTCACGCCCCGTCCCCCTCACCGCCCCGTACGACGGCAAGTCCTTCTTCGCCTACGCCACCGCCCCCGGTGCGGCATCCGATCTCACCGCCTACGACGCGAGCGGCCGGGAAATCTCCTCGGCGGCCGACAAGATCCGTGATTTCGAGTCGCCTTGACGGGCCGCCGCCGCCGCCGAGTTGTGCGAGTCCCGCGTCCCAAGACTTTTCGTGACAGCGGAGGCGTTGCAGGCTAGGGTGCACCGATCATTCGCTTACGGGGGGATCGGCATGGGAGAGCTGCGAGGCAGCTACCGGGTGCACTTCGGACTGGCGTTGGCGCTCTGCGGGGCCGGTCTGTTGTGCATGGCCTCGACCTGGCTGCCCGACGAGTACACCGTGCCGAAGTGGCTCGTAGTCGGCTTGTCCGTCGCGATGTTCCCCGTCGCCATCGTCTCGTTCATCCGCACCTACACCAGCGGAGCCACAACTCACCTGATAAACCGAAACCATGGCGACCGGTTCATCAAGTACGTCCTGGCGCTGCCGCTTGCCATCAAGCTCACCTACGTGTTCATCGTCCTCCTGGCCGTGCTTGGCTTTGCCACCGGCGCCGGCGCGGCCAAGGATGCACAGGCAGACGCGTCGGGCTACTACTACACCTACTGGGACAAGACCGCAGACCCGCAGCACAGCGTCAGGGTGGAGCTCACCGAGCCCGAGTACCACGAGGCGCTGAAGGGCCAACTCCGGATCTTCAGCGCCGCCCCGCTCCTGTTCAACGGGCTCAGCAGCTTCCTCGTCCTCGCCTCCGCGTCAGCGGCCGCTGCCCGCACCCGGACGGCCCCGAAGCTCTCGTCCCGCTCTGCGGAGAGCCGCACGCGGTCCTGATGGCCGGCTCGGACGTCGACCGGGTTCTCGCCACGCCCGGCCTCGACCCGGGCGGCGAAGAGGCCGCGTGACCGTCCCGTTCAAGCGGACAGTTCGTGGGGAACGACGGAGGGCATGACGATTGCTCACCGCTTGACCGGGACCGGCGACCACCACGTGCTGGTCCTCCACGACTGGTTCGGCACCAGCGCCGGCTGGGGTCCGTTCCTCGACTACCTCGACGGCGACGCGTTCAGCTACGCCTTCCTCGACTACCGCGGCTACGGGCAGCGCAAGGAGGTCGCCGGCACGTACACGCTCGCCGAGATCGCCGCCGATGCGCTCGCCCTGGCCGACCAACTCGGCTGGGAGCGCTTCTCGTTGGTCGGCCACTCGATGGGCGGGAAGGCGGCCCAGCAGGTCCTCGCCGAGGCGCCGCTGCGGGTGCGCAAGCTGGTCGGCCTGGCTCCGGTGCCGGCGGGGGCGTACCCGCTGGACGAGGCGGGCGAGGCGCTGTTCTACGGCGCCTTCGAGGACCGGGAGAAGCGCCGCGCGATCCTCGACCTGGTCACCGGCCAGCGGGCGGGCCGGGTCTGGCTGGACCACATGGTCGACCAGTCTCTCCGGCTGTCCACCCCCGAGGCCTTCGGCGGCTACGTCCGCGACTGGGCGACGGCCGACCTGGAGCAGCGGATCAACGGCAACCCGGTGCCGGTCAAGGTGATCGTCGGCCAGCACGATCTCGCCCTCACCGCCGACGTCATGCGCGGCACCTTCCTCGCCCACTACCCCAACGCGGAACTCGAGGAGCTGGGCGGCAGCGGCCACTACCCGATGTACGAGACCCCGGTCGCCCTCGCGGCATCCCTGGAGGGCTTCCTGCACAACTGACAGCACCGATACGGCCGACGCCGCCACCGACAGCACCGCACTGCCCGGAGCGGCAGACCCGCAGGACCCGCACGGGAGGCCGGCCCGCCCGGCTTCCCGTGCACCACGAGGTCCGGGCGAGGCGCCGGGCGAGGTCCGGGCGAGGCGCCGGGCGAGGTCCGGGCGAGGCGCCGGTCAGTCGGAGTTCTCCCAGACCAGGATCCCCGGGCCGTCGGGCGTCACCACCGGCACCCACGCCTCGTCGACCTCCGCCAGGCGGGACTCGTCGAGCACCAGCGGCACCGGGAACAGGGCTTCGCGGTTCGCCGAGCCGTAGACGTAGTAGCCGACCGCGGCCCTCAGCCGGTCGAGCAGGTCGGCGGGCCAGTCGAAGCGCCGCGATCCCTGGCCCTTCAGCTCGCCGACGAAGATGTCCTTCAGGTCGCGGTCCAGGTCCGGCCCGAACAGCGGGATCAGGTAGCCCTCCTGCTGGTACTGGATGCACCCGAACCCGCCGCCCTGGTTCTGGTAGATCACGCCGGTCGGCGCGGCCACGATGACGAACATCCAGCCCTGATCCGACCCGATGCTGTCGGGGTCCAGGAATATGTACCGCTTGTTGTCGTCTGCGTCAGCCATGGGCAGGAGCGTTGCACACAACCACCGGGTCCCACACGGCGATTCGACAGAGCGGGCCGCACGCCTCCGATCCCCCTTGGCGGGAACACCTATCGCGATATATCGTGAGTCACCGCCGCCGGCCCCGCCGCGGCGACACCCGAGCCGAGCCCAGGACGGAACGCATGCCAGGAGAGATCTCGCCCGCCGGGAAGCCCTCCGGCCTCGGCGCGCAGCCCGAACTGCGCGCCTCCCACGCGGACCGGGACCGGGCGGCCGACGTCCTGCGCATCGCGGCGGGCGACGGGCGGCTGACCGCCGAGGAGCTGGACCAGCGCCTGGAGCTCGCCCTCTCCGCCCGCACGGTCCGCGAACTGGCCGATCTCACCGCCGACTTGCCGACCGTCCCGTTCGGTGGCGGCGGGGTGGCGGCGGAGGCGAAGGACGTCCTGCGGATCGACCAGAAGTGGAGCCCGGTCGAGCGGACCGGGCGCTGGGTGGTGCCGCGCCGACTGGAGCTGTCCGTCGAATGGTGCGCGGTGACGCTCGACTTCACGCAGGCGGTGATCACCCGGGACACCGTGCAGATCGACGTCGACATGCGCGGCAAGACCCTGACGCTGATCGTCGGCCCGGACACGGTGGTCGACACCGACGGCCTGATGCTCCAGCACAGCCGGGTCAAGAACCGGCCTCCGGACGCCCCCGGCCCGACCGCGCTGCGGGTGGAACTGGTCGGCGAGAAGCAGTTCGGCCGCGTCGTGGTGCGCCGGCCGCGACGATCACGCGGTCACAGCCGCTGAGCAACACGCCGAGCACACCCAGCGCCGCACACGGAGTCAACCGCCATGGGAGCGCGCCGAATTCGCAGCCCGCCCGCACAACGGGCCGCCGCCGCAGGGAAGTCACCCGTGCAGGCGCAGCAACAGGCGGTGCAGGGTGGCGCGTTCGGCAGCGGTCAGCGGGGCCAGGACGGTGTCCTGGACGCCGCGGGCCAGGGTGTCGAGTTCGGCGAGGCGGGTGGCGCCGGCGGGGGTGAGGCTGAGGGTGAGGCGGCGGCGGTCGGCGGGGTCGCGGGTGCGGTCGAGCCAGCCTGCGGCGGCGAGGTGGTCGGCGGCCTTGGCGAGGTCGCTGGGGTCGAGGCGCAGGCGGGTGGCGAGGTCGCGCTGGGTGTGCGGGCCGAGGTCGGCGAGGGCGGCGAGGGCCGCGTGGTGGTGGAGGCGCAGGCCGTCGGCGGCGAGGAGTTCGGCGAGGCGGTTGCGGGCGTCCTTGCCGACCCGGGAGAGCAGATAGGTCGTCAACTCGGCGAGCAAGGGCGGGGTTTCGTTCGGATCGGCCATGTCGAACATGGTAGGTGCAGGCCTATAGTGGGTCGACACCCACGATTTCACGACGGAAGGATCTGCTCGTGGACGCGCTCCACCCCCGCCTGCTGGTCGCCGATTTCGCCGCCTGCTTCGCCTTCTACGACGCCGTCCTGCCCGCGCTGCTCGGCGCGCACCTGGTCAGGGGCGCCGCCGCCGGGCCGTACGCCCACTGGGACGTGGGCGACCAGGCGGTGCTGGTGCTGTTCGACCGGGCCGCGATGGCGGCCACCCTCGGCGCCGCGCCGACACCGGCGGACGCGCCCCCGGCCGACACCGGCATGTTCGTCTGCCGGGTCGCGGACGTGGACGCCGGGTACGCGCTCTGCCTGGCCGGCGGCGCGACGCCGGTACTGCCGCCGGCCGACCGGCCGGAGTGGGGGCCGACGCTGCGCAGCGCCCATCTGCGCGACCCGCAGGGCACGCTGATCGAGCTTCAGTCGTACTGATCGCCGGGGGCGGTCAGTACGCTGGCGGGGTGTGCTGGAGCGCCGGGGCCGATCTGCTGGTCGGCAGCGCCGTCACGGCGGTCGGGGTCGCCGCGGTGCTGCGCGCCGGGCCGACCCGTCGACTGCCGTTGGCGGCACTGCCGGTGCTGCTGGGCGTGCACCAGGTGGTGGAGGCGGGCGTCTGGTCGGGTTGGGCGTGGGCCCGCACGGTGTGGCTGGTGATCGCGCTGCCACTGCTGCCGGTGTACGTGCCGGCGGCGGTGCGGTGCGCGACCGGCCGCCGCTCGGCGGCCTGGTTCTCCGTGCTGGGCGCGGCCGTCGCCGTGCCGCTCGCCGTCGCACTCGCCCGGCATCCGGCGACGGCGCACCCGCACGGCCACACCCTCGACTACGCGATCGGCGTCCCGGCCGCCGGCCTGCTGCTGGCGGGCTACCTGGCCGCGACCGTGGGCGCGCTGCTCTGCTCGGGCGACCGCCGGCTGCGCCGCCTCGGCGCGGTGCTCGGCGCGGGCGCACTGGTCTGCGGCCTGCTGTGGCGGCTGGCGTTCGTCTCCACCTGGTGCGCGCTGGCCGCCGTCGCCTCCGTCCTGCTGTACGACTGGGCCGCCGAGCCCGACGTCAACTCCCGTTCCCGGCAGCGTCGATGAGCGCCAGCGCGTCCTGTACCGAGCCGCCCGGGTCGGGGACGGGGTAGAGCACGCCGCGCACCGTGCGGGTGGCGTCGATCAGCAGGGTGAGGCGCTTGAGCCGTTCGGCGCCGCCGGCCCGGAAGGTGGGCAGCCGCAGGGCGCCGGTGAGGCGCAGCGCGGCGTCGGACAGCAGCGGGAACGGGATGGCCTGGTGGGCGGCGAACGCGGCCTGCTGGTCGGGACGTTGGGTGGAGACGCCGTGGACGGTGGCGCCGCGGGCGGTGAAGTCGGCGAGCCGGTCGCGGTAGGTGCAGGACTCCAGCGTGCAGCCGGCGGCGCCGGGGATCTCGTCCCAGCCGGGCGGGTGGCCCTGGACGCCGGGGGCGTAGGCGCCGGGGAAGCAGTACAGGACGGTCCACGGGGTGTCGCCGACGGGGTCGGCGGAGCGGGGGCGCAGGTCGGCGGAGGCGACGGGCAGGGCCAGTTCGGGGACGCGGGCGCCGACCAGGCCGTGCACGCGGTGCGCTTCGGCGGAGTCGGGTCCGGTGGTGGCGGTGAGGGTACCGTCGCCGAGCAGGTGGCGTCCGCCCCAGTCCTGGAGGGCGACCAGCACGGGCAGCAGGCCCCAGCCCTTCTCGGTCAAGTGGTAGGCGTAGCGCGGCGGGTGGGCGTGGTAGAGGCGCTTCTCCACGACGCCGTCCTCGACGAGTGAGCGCAGCCGGGCGGTGAGCACCTTGCGGCTGATGCCGAGGGATTCGTGCAGGGCGTCGAACTGGTGGGTGCCGCCGGCGAGGTCGCGGATCAGCAGCAGGGTCCACCAGTCGCCGACCACGGACAGCGCCTGGGCGATGGAGCAGTCGGTGTCGCCGACGTCGGTGTAGCGCATGGATCCACCTTGCCACTTGCGTCGTCGCTGCTCCATAGTGAGTTCCCCAAGGGAACTCACTCATCCCAGACATCGGGGGAAGCCATGTCCAGCACGAGTACGGCCCCACCGGGGACGCCGACCCGACCACCGGTGGCCGCCACCCCGTCCGCGTCCGCGTTCTGGCGGTACTGGTCGGCGTCCGCGATCAGCGGCCTCGGCGACGCCGTCACCTCCGTCGCACTGCCGCTCACCGCCGTCTCCGTGCTGCACGCGAGCGGCTTCCAGGTCGGCCTGGTGACGGCCGCGGGCTTCGCCGCCTGGCTGCTGATCGGCCTGCCCGCCGGCGTGCTGGTGCAACGTCTGCCGCTGCGCGGCACCCAGATCGCCATGGACCTGCTGCGCGCCGCCGCGATCGGCTCGGTGCCGCTGGCAGCGGCGTTCGGCGCCCTGAGCCTGACCCAACTGGCCGTGGTGGCACTGCTGGTGGGCATGGCCAGTGTGGTGTTCGACGTCGGGAACTCGACCTTCCTGCCGACCGTGGTGCCGCGCGAGCAGCTGACCGCCCGCAACAGCCTGACCTCCGGCACCCATGCGGTGAACCAGCTGGCCGGGCCGTCGGTCGGCGGCGCGCTGGTGCAGCTGCTGGGCGCGGCCACCGCACTGGTCACCGACGCGGTCAGCTACCTGCTGTCGGCGGCGCTGCTGCGCACCCTGCCCCGGGCGGCGGCGCCCGACCGGCCCGCGCCGGGGGCGGCGCCGTCGGTGGCGGCGCAGATCGGCGAGGGCTGGCGGTACGTCACCCGGCATCCGGTGGTCGGCCCGTGCGTGGCGATGGCCACCTCGGTGAACTTCGTCTGCGGCGCGCTGATGACGCTGACCCCGGTGTTCCTGGTCCGCACGCTGGGCGCGCCGCCCGGGCTGGTGGGCCTGCTGATGGCCACCGAGGGCGTGGGCAGCCTGATCGGCGCGGCGCTCACCCCGCGGCTCAGCGGGCGTCTCGGCAGCGCCCGGGCACTGCTGGTGGCCCCGGTCTTCGGCGCGGCGCTGGCCATGCTGATGCCGCTGGCCACCGACGGGGCCGGGCTGCTGCTGTTCGCGCTCGGCAACGCGGGGTTCGCGGCGGGCGTGGTGGTGCTGAGCATCACCACCCGGACGCACCGCCAGTCCACCGTCCCCGCCGAGCTGCTGCCCCGGGTGATGGCCACCGTCCGCTTCGTCTCCTGGGGCGCGATCCCGATCGGCGCGCTGGCCGCCGGCACCGCCGCCTCGCTGTGCGGCACCCGCACCGCGCTCTGGGCGGCCTGCGCGCTGACGGCGGTGGCGCCGGTGGTACTGCTCTGCTCGCGGGTGCGGGGCCTGCGACGGCTGGACGAGCTCGACACACCGGCAACAGTCTGACGATCCGACAGTCCGCCGAGCCGCCCGGGCACCCACCCGGCAGCACGCCCAACCGCCCGGGCACCCACCCGGCAGCACGCCGAGCCGCCCGGGCACCCACCCCGCAATCCACCGGTCCGTCAGTCCGACAGGCGGACAAATCGCCGGCCCGCGTCCAGCAGCCGGGGCAGCGCCTGCGCATAGCCGGGCCCGGTGCCCGCGTCGGGGTGGTTGAAGTGGCTGATCACCACCGAGCCCGGTGGGGCCGCGGCCACCGTCCGCGCCACCTGCTCGGCGGTGAACGTCGCGCCGCCGTCGCCGTTCACCGCGAACCCGGCGACCCGCTCGCCGAGTTCGCCGACGATCCGCACCGCGACGTCGTCGTAGTGCGCCGTCCCGGAGCGGAACCAGCGCGGCGGCCTTCCGAGCAGCCCGGCCAGCTTCGCCGCGTTGTCCGCCACCTCCTGGTAGGCCGCCGCGGCGTCGGCGGTCCCGGTGATGCCGTACGCCGAACGGCCGGTGACGGACAGCGGGCGGTGCGCGGTGCCGTGGTTGCCGAGTTCGAACAGCGGGTCGGCGGCCAGTTCGCCGAACGGCCCGGGGTTGGCGTCGATCCACCGGGCGTTCAGGAACAGCGTGGCGGGCACCCGGTGCCGGCGCAGGGTGTCGATCAGCGCCGCGTCGTAGCCGTCCCCGCCGGGCCCGCCGCAGGCGTCGAAGGTCAGCGCCAGCGCCCCGTCCGGAACCTCCGCCACCACCCCGGCCAGGTCCGTCCCCCACTGGGTGGGCCGCTGACCCCCGTACCGGGCGAGCACCTCCTCCCGAACCGGCGGCGCGAACGTCACAGACCCGGCCCGGGGCGCGGACGGCGACGGCCACGGCGACGGCCCGACGGAGGCGGAGGCGGAGGCGGAGACGGACGAGGGCGCCGGCCGCGCTCCGACGTCCGCCGGCGGGCCGGAGTGCGCGCACCCCGTCGCGAGGCCGAGGGCCGCCGCCAGTACCGTCCGCCGTCCGACCATCGCGCCGCTCCTCACTGTCCGTCAACGTCCATCGTGACGACTGCCACGAGTGTCACTTCCGGGCCGGGCCGGTGCCGTCTGCGAAGCTCAGCCGTATGGCTTCTCCCTCACGACCGCACTATCTGCAGTGGACGACCATCGCCCCGGTGATGGCGTTCCTGCTGCTCCTGGCGACCTGGCATCGAGAACTTCCGTGGCCGGTGGTGGCGCTGGTCGCGTGCTTCCTGGCGGTGTCGGTGGTGGCGGCCGTGCACCACGCGGAGCTGATCGCGCACCGGGTCGGCGAGCCGTACGGCTCACTGGTGCTGGCGGTCGCGGTCACCATCATCGAGGTGGCGCTGATCGTGACGCTGATGGCGGACGGCGGCGACAAGAGCGCGGGCCTGGCCAGGGACACGGTGTTCGCCGCCGTGATGATCACCTGCAACGGCATCCTCGGCCTGTCGATCCTGGTCGGCGCGGTGAAGTACCGGGAGGCGGTGTTCAACGCGGAGGGCACCGGCGCGGCGCTCGGCGCGATCGCGACGCTGGCGACGCTGAGTCTGGTGCTGCCGACGTTCACCACCTCCACGCCGGGTCCGCAGTTCTCCCCCACCCAGCTGGTGTTCGCGGCGACCGCGTCGATCGTCATCTACGGCCTGTTCGTGTCGACCCTGACGATCCGTCACCGGGACTACTTCCTGCCGGTCACCCCGACGGGCGAGGTGATCGAATCCTCGGACGACCACGCCGAGCCGCCGTCCCGCAAGGAGACGCTGATCAGCGTCGGGATGCTCTCGCTCGCCCTGGTGTCGGTGGTCGGTCTGGCCAAGGGCGTCTCGCCGACGATCGAGCGCGGGGTGGCGTCGGCGGGGCTGCCGAACGCGGTGGTCGGCGTGGTGATCGCCCTGCTGGTGCTGCTGCCGGAGTCGATCGCGGCGGTCCGGGCGGCGGTCCGCAACCGGGTGCAGATCAGCCTCAACCTGGCGCTCGGCTCGGCGCTGGCGTCGATCGGCCTGACCATCCCGGCGGTCGCGGTGGCGTCCACCTGGCTGAGCGGCCCACTCGAACTCGGCCTCAACGCGTCCCACATGATCCTGCTGGCGCTGACCGTCGCGGTCGGCACCCTCACCGTCATCCCCAAGCGCGCCACCCCGCTCCAGGGCGGCGTCCACCTGGCGATCCTCGGCGCCTATCTGGTGCTCGCCGTCAGCCCCTGACGGACGAACGGCACAACGGCGGCGGGTGCATGGCGCACCCGCCGCCGTCGCGTTTCTCCGGCCTCACCGAACGCCGCCCGGCCCGACGAAACATCACGCTGCCCGGCCCCACGGAACGTCGCCCTGTCCGGCCCGACGAAACATCACGCCACCCGGCCCGACGGAACGTCACCCCGTCCGGCCCTGCGGAACATCACGCTGTCCGGCGCGGCGAAACGTCACTCCACGGTGACGCTCTTGGCCAGGTTTCGCGGCTTGTCCACGTCCCGGCCGAGGGCCACCGCGGCGTGGTAGGCCAGCAACTGGAGCGGGATGTTGAGCAGCAGCGGGTCGAGTTCCGGCTCGCTCTTCGGGACCACCACGCAGTGGTCGGCCAGCTTCGCCCCGATCGGCCGGTGCGCGACGGCCAGCACCCGACCGGAGCGGGCCTTGATCTCGCCGAGCGCCGTCAGGTTCTTGTCGAGCAGCTCGTCGTCCGGGACCAGTGCGACGGTCGGCAGCTCGGGGCTGATCAGCGCCAGCGGGCCGTGCTTCAGCTCGGAGGCGGGGTACGCCTCGGCGTGCACGTAGGAGATCTCCTTCAGCTTCTGCGCGCCCTCCCGGGCCACGGGGTAGCCGCGCACCCGGCCGATGAACATCATGCCCTGGCTCTCGGCGTACTCGGCGGCGAGCTTCTCGATCTGCTCCTGCTGTCCGAGCACCTCCCGGATCTGCTCGGGCAGCGCCTTGAGCGCGCCCACGATCCGCCGGCCGTCGGCGGGCGACAGGTCGTGGATCCGCCCGAAGTGCAGCGCCAGCAGGGCGAATGCCACCACGGTGGAGGTGAACGCCTTGGTGGAGGCGACCGAGATCTCCGGGCCGGCGTGCAGGTAGATGCCGCCGTCGCACTCGCGGGCGATCGCCGAGCCGACGGTGTTGACCACGCCCAGCACCCGGCCGCCCTTGCGCTTGACCTCCTGCACGGCCGCCAGCGTGTCGTACGTCTCGCCGGACTGGCTGACCGCCACGTACAGGGTGTCCGCCTCGATCACCGGGTTGCGGTAGCGGAACTCGGAGGCCGGCTCGGAGTGCGCGGGGATCCGGGCCAGCTCCTCGATCAGCTGCGCGCCCATCTCGCCCGCGTAGTACGCCGACCCGCAGCCGAGGATCTTCACCCGGCGGATCTCCCGCAGCTCCCGGGCGTCCAGGTTCAGCCCGCCCAGGTGCGCGGTGGAGAACCGCTCGTCGAGCCGTCCGGACAGCGTGCGCTCGACCGCGCCGGGCTGCTCGTGGATCTCCTTCAGCAGGTAGTGCGCGAAGCCGCCGGTGTCGTACGAGCCGATCTCCCAGTCGACGGTGGACGGCTGCCGGGTGACGGTCCGGGCGTCCTCGGTGAAGGTCCGGAAGCTGTCGGCGCGGACCGTCGCCAGCTCGCCGTCCTCCAGGTGCACCACCTGCCGGGTGTAGCGGACCAGCGCGGAGACGTCGGAGGCCACGAACATCTCCTTCTCGCCTATGCCGAGCACGATCGGGCTGCCGTTGCGGGCGACCACGATCCGGTCGGCCTGCTCGGCGTCCAGCACCGCGATGCCGTACGTGCCGACCACCAGCTTCAGCGCGGACCGGACCGCGTCCTCCAGCTCGCCGCCGTCCGCGCGGTGCGCGGCGATCAGGTGGGCCAGCACCTCGGTGTCGGTCTCCGAGCGGAACACCGCGCCGTCCGCCGCCAGCTTGGCGCGCAGCTCGTCGGCGTTCTCGATGATGCCGTTGTGCACCACCGCGATCCGGCCCTCGTTGTCGGTGTGCGGGTGCGCGTTCGCGTCCGACGGCACGCCGTGGGTCGCCCAGCGGGTGTGGCCGATGCCGACGCCGCCCTTGAACCGGGCCGGCAGCGCCGCCGCCAGGTCCGCAACCCGGCCCTTGACCTTGCACACCTTCAGCTTCGCCGGGACGGACTTGGTGGCCGGGGCGACGACCGCCACGCCCGCCGAGTCGTATCCCCGGTACTCCAGCCGCTGCAGGCCCTCCAGCAGGAACGGGGACGCATCCTTGGGGCCGATGTAGGCCACGATTCCGCACATGGGCGTGGACTCCTGATGTTCGAGTGATGTTCGAGGGTTCGGACGGGCGGGGCCGTGATCAGCCGTAGACCATCCGCCGCAGCTGACGCACCGACAGCTCCGGCGCGGCCACCCGGCGGGCGGCCAGCTCCACGCCGAGGCGGGCGAAGATCCGATCGTTGGTCAGGCCCCTGGCCTGGAGCTCACCGTGACGGCGGCGCACGAACTCCTCGGTGGTCTCGGAGAAGTACGCCAGCACCTCCGCGACGACCCGGGCCGCCTCCCCCGGGGCCAGTGCCGTGGTCCGGGCGAGATGGGCGAGCAGGTCCTCATGAGGGTGTGGTGAGGCAGGCACGGTCGGTGAGCCTAGGCGTGAAGTGTCCATTTGCCAAAGATCCTGCCCGATTTCGGGCAGGACGGCGAACCGGGGGCCGATACGGTGGGCCCATGCACGCACTGGACGACGATCAGGTACGGGCCCTGCGCACCCGGGGACAGGGCCTCGGCGGCGGCGTCCGCTTCCGCACCGCCGCCGATACGGTCGAACGGGTCGTCGGCATCCAGACGCAGGACGCCCGGGCCGGGGCGCTGGGAATCCGCGCCCGCACCGCAGGGATCACCGCGGGCGACCTGCGGCAGGCACTGGAGCAGGACCGCACCCTGGTCCGGAGCTGGCTCCTGCGCGGCACCCTGCACACCGTCACCACCGCCGACCTGCACTGGCTGCTCGACCTGCTCGGGCCGCACGTCCTGCGCCTGAGCGCCCGCCGGCACCGCGAACTCGGCCTCGACGAGAGCCTCTGCGACCACGCCGAGACCGTGATCACGGACACCCTGGCCGCCCACGGCCCGTCCACCCGCGCCGAGTTGACCCAGCGGCTCGCCGGGGCCGGCCTCCCCGCCGAGGGCCAGGCACCGTTCCACCTGATCCGCCGGGCCGCGCTGCGCGGCCGGATCTGCTTCGGCCCCGACCGGGACGGCGACGCCACCTTCGTCCTGCTCGCCGACTGGCTGCCCGACGCCCCCGACGACGGGCCCACCGGCCAGGACGCCGTCACCGCCCTGGCCGGCCGCTACCTGCACGCCCACGGCCCGGCCGCCCCCGAGGACTTCGCGGGCTGGTCCGGCCTGCCCCTCTCCGCCGCCCGCCGCGCCTGGCAGGCCCTGGACCTGCTGACCGTCCAGGTCCGGGGGCAGGACTGCGCACTGCCCGCCGGCCGGGCCGCCGAGCTCGATCTCGCCCCGCTGCCCGCCCCCGACGTGCGGCTGCTGCCCGGGTACGACAACTACCTGGTCGGCCACCGTTCCTCGGCACTGTCCGTCCCCGCCGCCCACGAGAAGCGGATCCGCCCCGGCGGCGGCCTGATCCGCGCCGCCGTCCTCGCCGACGGACTCGCCCGCGGCACCTGGGCCTGGTGCCGCGACCACGCCGACGCCACCCTCTTCGACCCGACGGCCGCACCCGGTCTCGCCGCAGGCATCGCCGCCGAATCCGCCGACCTCGCCCGATTCCTGCGGACCCCCTGACGCGGCCCCTCTCCCACGGCCCCGCCCGGCGCTCCCGTACAGTGCGCGTCCAACACGTTCGATTTCCGACGCCAGGTCAGAGAGGCCGCCCCGTGCGCATATTGGACACCTTCAGCCGGTCCACCCCTGCCGGAGCGACGATCGCGCTGCTCACCCCGGTCGCCCTGCTGGGCCTGGGGGTGGCGACCGCCAACTCCGACTACACGACGGCCGGCGGGATCGCCGCCCTGACGGTGCTCGCGGCAGCGCTGCTCGCCCTGTTCCTGCTCCGACCCGGCGGACGGCCGATCGCCGTCGCCGCCCTGATGGGCTTCGCCCTGGTCGCCCTTCCCGGGGCCGTCCTGGCCACCCAGATCCGGCACTTCCGCGGCGAGCACACCGAACTCGTCCTGACGGCCGGCCGGAACGGCAGTGGCGACCCGGCCTGCGTGCTGCGCCGGACGGACGGGAAGCCGCTGGCGCACGCGGTGGTCCGCGGCTGCACACCGCCGGCCGAGCCCGGCCAGCCCGAGCTCGGCCTGCCCGAGCTCTACCTGGTCGACCCGGCCGGCTGGGTGGACCCCGTGGCTGCGGCCGACGACGACCTCAAGGACACGGCGTACATCGCCCCGTTCGCGCTGGCGGCCATCGTCTGGCTCTGGATCCGCACGGTGCTCGGCGCGACCCGCCGCACCGGCAGGCCGGCCACGCCCGCCGGACCGGACCCGGACGCCGCGCCGGACCCGGGCGCAACCGATCACGTCCCCGGCGCGTAGTCATTCCACGGCGGCCGAACGGGTGAGCAGCGGCACACCCCGGATGGGGGGCTGTCGTTGAAGGACGGTGCGCAGCCGGTGATCGGGTGATCGTGGCCCGGTGCTTGCATCCGTCGGCGGTGTCCGATCCGGGGTTTCCGGCGGTCACCCCGGAGGATGGGCCGCGTACTGTCCGTGTCGATCACAGGGGGACTGTCCGTCATGCAACCGCGCGTGTTCGCCGTCGTCACCGCCGTCCTGCTGGCCGCTCTCGGCCTCGGGGCGGTCCTGGTCACCGACTGGACGCCCAGATCCGCCAACGCCGCCGCGACCGCCGGCCCGGGCGGGCGCACCGCGCCGGCTCCCGGCTCGGCGTCCCCCTCCCCCACCGGCGACCCGGCGGTGTGGACCCGCTCCACGCTGCGCAACAAGCTGATGGCCGAGATGGACGCCGCCGACCCCGGCGTCGCCCTGGCCGACCTCGACAAGATCACCAAGGACAAGCCGTACACCGTGCGGTTCTGCCACCCCATCGCGCACGAGCTCGGGCACGCCGCGGTGCAGCGCTACCACCAGGACTTCCAGAAGGTGATCTCCTTCCCGCACGAGACCTGCGCGGCCGGCTACCTGCACGGCGCGGTCGAGGAGATGCTCGCCAACTCGCAGAACCCGCAGGCGGACATCCTCACCCTGTGCGCGCCCACCAACACCGGCCCCTGCATCCACGGCGTCGGCCACGGCATCATGTTCGTCACCAAGCAGGACATCCCCTCCGCCCGCGCCCTGTGCGACAAGTTCCCGTCGCAGAACCGGCGGATCACCTGCTCCGAGGGCGTCTTCATGCAGCTCTTCGCCCCCGACGAGGAGGACGAGAAGGCCAAGGCCAACCTCCCCGCGGACAAGCTCGCCGCCGAGCCGCTCTACCCGTGCCCGGAGCAGCCGTCGCTCTACCAGTCCGCGTGCTTCTTCTACGCCCCCACGTACTTCCTCTCCTCGCACGACTACGCCAATCACCCGGAGGTGTTCTCCCAGGCCCTCCAGTGGTGCCTGAACGCGCAGGCCAGCGGCGGGGAGAACGACTGCTCGCGCGGCGTGGGCTCGCGCACCATGAAGTACAACCTCGACCGCGAGGACTGGGCCGCCCAGCAGTGCGCCACCGCGAAGGACGGCTGGCAGCGCAAGGCCTGCGCGCAGGGGCTGGTGAGCTACTACACCGTCAACTACACGGACAGCGGCGCGGCCGGACGGCTCTGCGCCAAGATCACCGACAAGGAGATCCAGGGCTACTGCCGCTCCGCGGGCGGGCTGTCCAGCACGCTCGACTAGAGCAGCTGGCCGGCGTTCGGGGACTGCTGGTACAGGACGCGGTGCTGGGCGCGCGTCCTGACCACCAGGCCGGAGCGGTGCAGGACGCCCAGGTGGTAGGAGACGGTGCTGGCGGCGATCCAGTGGCGTTCGGCGAGTTCGGTGGTGGTCCGGGGGGTCCCGAGGTCGGAGAGGATGCGGGCCCGGGTCACGCCGATCAGGTCGAACGTCGGACGCGAGGGCGGCTGGGCGTTGCCCGGGTCGGGATCGGCCGGGTAGACCAGCAGCGGCTGGCGCTGCCCGGGCCCGGGCAGCGGGTCGATCGTCATCTGGAGGTCGCCGCCGAACACCGACGGCGTCAGGGTCAGCGACGTCGCTTCGCACACCTGGCCATGGAAGTCGGTGATCAGCCGGAGGTGGTCGTCGCCCCACATCATTCTCGGGTGCAGCCCGCCGATCACGCTCCCGAGTCCGTGCCGCGCGATCAGCTGCCCCCGGCGGGCGATGTCCGCCTCGATCCGCCCACGCAACTCCGGCCAGTGCGGCCGGATCGCCGTCCGCCACAGCTGGTCCAGTTCGGCCGCCACCTGCCCGGCGAACTCGCTCTCGCCCCGGTCGATGGCATCCAGCAGCGGCCGGGACGCGGTGCCGCCGCGCACCCCGCGCTCCACGTCCCCGTCGAACATCAGCACCAGTTCCTGCGCCAGCCGCTCCGGATCGACGGCGGCGACGGCGTGCAACTGCCGCTCCAGCGAGTCCTCGTGGGACTCCGGCTGCGGACTGATGAAGTCCGGGACGTACTTCCACTGCCCCGTGAAGATCGCCCGCAGCAGTGTCAGCCGCCGCTCCCGCACCGACGCGTGCATGAGAGCACTCCACCCGCCGGGCCGGGGCTGCCCGGACCAGTGGATCAGCCACAGGCTGTCGACCAGGGTGTGCAACGGCGATATCGCGAACCGGGTGTTGAGCAGCATGCCCGCGTTCATGTCGATCCGGATCACCACGACGTCTCCCCCGAGAACGATGTCCGTCCATCGAAGCACCGAAGTGGGGCGCGCAACCAGGGGCGCGTGGGGGGCACCTGGATTCGCACCCGCCTGCCTCTTAACCTTCCGTCCCATGAACGACGACTTCCGAACCGCCGCCCAGGCGGCTGCGCAGCTGGTGGCGGACTATCTCGACGGCCTCCCCTCCCGCCCGGTGTGGCAGCCGATGGACCCGGCGGAGCGCTCCGCGCTGCTGGAGCTGGAGCTGCCGGAGGACGGGGCGGGCTTCGAGGAGCTGCTGAGGACCGTCGAGCAGCGGATCATGCCGCACCCGATGGGCAACGGGAACCCGCGGTTCTTCGGGTGGGTGAACTCCTCCCCGCAGCCCGCGGGTGTGCTGGCGGCGCTCGCCGCGTCCGCGATGAATCCGAGCTCGGCGGGCGGCGACCACGCGGATGTGCACCTGGAGCGCGCCGTGGTGCGGTGGATCGCCGAGCTGGTGGGGTTCCCGCACCCGGCGGGCGGCGGCCTGCTGACGTCCGGGACGTCGATGGCGACCATCGTCTGCCTGGCCGCGGCCCGCAACCGGGCGGCGCGCAACGCCGGTTGGGACGTCCGCGAGGACGGGCTGGCGGGGATGCCGCCGCTGGTGGGGTACGTCACCGGCGAGGCACACAGCTGTGTGCGCAAGGCCGCGGAGCTGCTGGGACTGGGGTCGAAGCACCTGCGGGTGGTCGCGGCGGACGCCGAGGGCCACCTGCGGCTGGACAGTCTCGAAGCGGCGGTCGCCGAGGACCGGGCCGCGGGCCGGCTGCCGTTCCTGGTGGTGGCCTCGGCCGGAACGGTCGGCACCGGCGCCGTCGACCCGTTCGAGCCGATCGCGGACCTGGCCGCCCGGGAGGGGCTCTGGTTCCACGTCGACGGCGCGTACGGCGCGTTCGGCGTCCTCGACGGGACGATCGCGCACCGCTACGCGGGGCTCGACCGCGCCGACTCGCTCGCCCTGGACCCGCACAAGTGGCTGGGCGTGCCGGTGGACTGCGGCTGCGCGCTGGTGCGCGACGCGCAGGAGCTGCGGGGCACGTTCAGCCTGGTGCCGTCGTACCTGCGGGACGAGGACGCGGGCGGGCTGGGCTGGTTCTCGGAGTACGGCACCGAGCAGACCCGCCCGTTCCGTTCGCTGAAGGTGTGGGCGTCGATCGCGCACCGCGGCCGCTCGGGCGTGGCCCGGGACATCGCGCACTGCACGGGCCAGGCCCGCCGCCTCGGCGGGTGGGTGGAGCAGGACCCGGAGCTGGAGCTGGTGGCCCCGGTGGAGACGTCGATCGTCGCGTTCCGCCTCCGCCCCGCCGGCCTGGACGAGGCGACCACGCAGTGGCTCAACTCCCGTCTGCCGGCGGCGATCCAGCAGCGCGGCCGGGTGTTCGTGACCGGCGCGGTGTACCGCGGGCAGGAGATGCTGCGGGCGTGCCTGCTGAACGCGGCGACCACCGACGAGGATCTGCGGCTGCTGCTGGCCGAGGTGAAATCGGCCGGTGCGGAACTCCTGGACCGGGGCCGCACGTCAGAGTGATCGCGGGAGCGGATCAGCGCCGATCCGACGGGGGCCGCGCAGACATTAACCGTCGGGTCACGGGGGGTTCGTGATCGTGAAACAGCGGAGCGCCACCATTCAGGCATGGATGACACGGCGTACACCCACAGAAACGGAACGCATCGGCAGCGCTGGCGCCGGGAGGCGGTCGAGCTCGCGGCGGTGTTCACCGCGGTCGCGGCCGCCGACCTGGTCGCGAACGTGGTGGTGCACGGCCACGACGGGCCGGTGCTGCTGTTCGCCTCCGCCGGGGCGCTGCTCGCCGCCGCGCTGCTGCGCGTCCGGCTCGCGCACCGGCACCCGCCCGGCCCGGATGCCCTCGCACCACCGGGCGGGGCCGAGGTGAGCGACACCGGGGAGCCGACCGCGCTGTGGCGGCTGCGGACCAGCGTCGCGGACGCCCCGGGCAGCCTGGCCCGGGTGTGCACGGCGCTGGCGGAGCGGCAGGTGAACATCGTCTCGATGCAGGCGCACCCGCTGCCGGACTGCACGGTGGACGAGTTCATCGTCCGCGCGCCGGCCGCGCTGACCCGGGCCGAGCTGGTGGCGGCGGTCGCGGCGGGCGGCGGCCGGGACATCTGGTCCGACCGGGCGGACGCCCACGAACTGGTGGACGTGCCCCGGCAGGTCCTGGCGCTGGCGACCCGCACGGCGCTGGACGCGGCGGAGCTGCCGGTGGCGCTGCGGCAGCTGTTCGGGCGGGCGGCGATCCGCCAGTACCCGGGGCGGGGCGCGGCGGCGCAGCCCGGCGTGGACGGACACCTGATGCGGCTGCCGCTGCCGAACGGGGACCTGCTGGAGCTGTCCCGGCCGAGTCTGCCGTTCACGCCGACGGAGTTCGCCCGGGCCCGGGCGCTGGTGGAGCTGGACACCGTGCTGGGCCCGCGGGTGCCGCAGGTCGCGGCGCGGATCAGCCGCCCGGCGGGGGACGACCTGACGGTGCGCCGGGCCACCCCTGCGGACAAGCCGGCGGCGGCGGCGATGCACGCCCGGTGCTCGCCGGAGTCGCTGCGGCGGCGCTACCACGGGCCGGTGAAGGACGCCGACCGCTACCTGGACCACCTGCTGGACCCGCGGCACGGGCAGACCCTGGCGGTGGAGACCGCGCAGGGCCGGCTGGTGGCGCTGGCCCACCTGATGTGGGACGACGAGGGCGCGGAGATCGCGCTGCTGGTGGAGGACGCCTGGCAGCGCCGCGGCGTCGGCGTGGACCTGGTGCTGCGGATGGCGGCGCTGGCGCTGGAGGCGGGCGTGGGCACGGTGTACGCGGTGACCACGGCGGCGAACACCGGGCTGATCTCGACCATGCGCAGGCTGTCGGCGCCGCTGGACTACCAGCTGGAGGACGGCACCCTGGTGATCACCGCGCATCTGGCGGAGGCGGCGGAGAAACTGCCCGCCCCGTGGGCGGCGCGCTGACGGCCCGTCGGGCCGGGCCCGTCCCGCAACGGTGCGGGCCCGGCCGGGTGCGGCGCGGGCCGGGAGGTCGCCCCTGCTCAAGTGTGCGGGCGGGAGTCGGTAGGCTGAGTCCGTCCCTGCCGCCCGTAGGTCGTCGAACGGCCCGGGCGGTGCCGCAGCAAGGAGGAACCCCTGAGCATGCCAGGCACCGATTCGGAAGCCGCGCGCGACGCCTCGCTGCCCGCCCGCGCAAAGATCGCCGTGACGGCCGGCAAGATGGCGGCCGCGCTGTCCCAGAAGGCCGGGCGCGGCAGTGGGTCGGTGATCGGCGGCAAGGTCGCGCTCAAGCTCGACCCGGACCTGCTGAAGACCCTGGCCGAGCACCTGGACGTGGTTCTGGTCTCCGCCACCAACGGCAAGACCACCACCACCCGGCTGATCGCCGAGGCCCTGCGGGCGGCCGGCCCGGTGGTCTCCAACGCGCTGGGCGCGAACATGCCGGCCGGAATCACGGCGGCCCTGGCGGGCGGCACGGACGCCAAGTTCGGCGTCATCGAGGTGGACGAGAAGTACCTGCCGATGGTCGCCCGGGACACCCGGCCGAAGGCCATAGCGCTGCTGAACCTCTCCCGTGACCAGCTCGACCGGGCCGCCGAGACCCGGATGATGGCCGAGAAGTGGCGCGAGGGCCTGAAGGACACCGAGGCCGTGATCATCGCCAACGCGGACGACCCGCTGGTGACCTGGGCCGCCTCGTCCTGCAAGAAGGTGGTCTGGGTGGCCGCCGGGCAGGCGTGGAAGGAGGACGCCTGGTCGTGCCCGTCGTGCGGCGGTGTGATGCAGCGTCCGGGCGACGACTGGTTCTGCGGCGAGTGCGGTTTCCGCCGCCCGAACCCGCACTGGGCGCTCCAGGGCACCCACGTGATCGACCCGCACCGCGGCGCCTGGCCGATCCAGCTCCAGCTGCCGGGCCGCGCCAACCTGGCCAACGCCACCAGCTCGGCGGCGGTCGCCGCGGTGTTCGGCGTGGCCCCGCAGGTCGCGCTCCAGCGCATGCAGTCGGTGGCCGCGGTGGCCGGCCGCTACGACGTGGTGCAGTACCGCGGCCGGGACATCCGGCTGCTGCTGGCGAAGAACCCGGCCGGCTGGCTGGAGACCTTCTCGCTGATCGACGGCCCGCCGGCGCCGGTGATCCTGTCGGTGAACGCGATGGACGCCGACGGCACCGACACCTCCTGGCTGTGGGACGTCGACTACGAGCGGCTGGCCGGTCACCCGATCTTCGTGATGGGTCAGCGCAAGCTCGACCTGGCGGTCCGCCTGGAGGTCGCCGGCCTGCAGTTCCAGGTCGTCGACTCGCTCCAGCAGGCGGTGGACGCCGCCCCCGAGGGCCGTATCGAGGCGATCGCCAACTACACGGCGTTCCAGCAGCTGCGCAAGGCCGTGGTGGCCTGATGAGCGACCAGTACCAGCAGTACGGTCAGCAGCCGTACGGCGGCCAGCAGTTCGACGACCAGCAGTACCAGCAGCACGGCCAGCAGCAGTACGGCCAGCAGCCCTACGGCGAGCAGCAGCACTACGGCGACCAGTCGCACGAGCAGCACTACGAACAGTCGTACGGCGAGCAGCAGCAGTACCGCGAGCAGGCGTACGACGGGCAGCAGTTCGCCGGGCAGCAGCAGGGGTTCGACGAGCCGCAGCAGCAGTACGGGGGCGGTGCGCCGGAGGCGGCGCCGCAGTACGGGAGGTCTTCGAGGATGAGCGAGAGCAGCCTGCGGGTGGTCTGGGTGTACCCGGACCTGCTGTCCACGTACGGCGACCGCGGCAATGCGCTGGTGGTGGAGCGGCGGGCGCAGCAGCGCGGTCTCGGGGTGCAGCGGATCGACGTGCGCTCCGACCAGTCGGTGCCGACCAGCGGCGACATCTACCTGATCGGCGGCGGTGAGGACCGTCCGCAGCGCCTCGCCGCGGAGCGGCTGCGCAACGACGGCGGGCTGGTCCGGGCCGCGGAGAACGGTGCGATCATCTTCTCGGTCTGTGCGGGTTTCCAGATCCTCGGCCACGAGTTCATCAACGACCTCGGCGAGCGCGAGGCGGGCCTGGGCCTGCTGGACGTGTGGACCGCCCGCGGCGAGGGCGCGCGCTGCGTCGGCGACGTGCTGGCGGAGGTGGACCCGCAGCTGGGTCTGCCGCAGCTGACCGGTTTCGAGAACCACCAGGGCGTCACCCACCTCGGCGAGGGCGTCAAGCCGTTCGCCACGGTGCAGGTCGGCCGGGGCAACGGCACCGGCGACGGCACCGAGGGCGCCTGGCGCGACACCGTGTTCGGCACCTACCTGCACGGCCCGGTGATGGCCCGCAACCCCGCCGTCGCCGACCTGCTGATCAAGCTGGCGCTGGACGTGAACGCGCTGCCGCCGGCCGACACCACCTGGTACGACGCGCTGCGCACCGAGCGGATCGCCGCGGCGTCCCGCCCGGCGTAGCCGCCGGCCGTTGGCCCGGTGGACGGCTGACCGCCATGTGGGCAGCCGTCCACCGTGGAACAACTTCATAGGAGAATAAGGAGAGCCCGGGCGCAACACCCTCCTCGGCGGTCGGGTCGCAGTTACGTGAGGTGCGTCGAGGAAGCCGCCCCCGCGTCGGTTTCGGCTCGGCCGGACGCAGGAACCGTATGCTGTGCAGCATGTCCGATTCGGGCGCGATGTCCGATTCTCACCCACCAGTCCGGCCGTCCGAATCCTGCTCGGGAGTTGGCAAAGCAATGCGTATTGGTGTCCTGACCAGCGGCGGTGACTGCCCCGGCCTGAACGCCGTCATCCGTTCCGTGGTCCACCGGGGGGTGGTCGACCACGGCGACGAGATCATCGGCTTCGAGGACGGTTGGCGCGGTCTTCTGGAGGGCGTGCACCGCCCGCTGACGCTCGACTCGGTGAGCGGCATCCTCGCCCAGGGCGGCACGATCCTGGGTTCCTCCCGGGTCCAGCCCAGCCACCTGCGCGACGGCGTGGAACGCGCCAAGAAGTACTGCCAGGACCTCGGCATCGACGCGGTGATCCCGATCGGCGGCGAGGGCACCCTGAAGGCCGCGAAGCTGATGAGCGACGCGGGCCTGCCGGTGGTCGGCGTCCCGAAGACCATCGACAACGACATCGCCTGCACCGACGTCACCTTCGGCTTCGACACCGCGGTGTCGGTGGCCACCGAGGCGCTGGACCGGCTGAAGACCACCGCCGAATCGCACCAGCGCGTCATGGTGGTCGAGGTGATGGGCCGCCACACCGGCTGGATCGCCCTCAACGCGGGCATGGCGGCCGGCGCGCACGCCATCGTCGTCCCGGAACGCCCGTTCCACATCGACAAGTTGACGGACGTGGTGCGCGAGCGCTTCGACCGGCAGAAGAAGTTCGCGATCGTGGTGTGCGCCGAGGGCGCCAAGCCCGAGCCCGGCACCATGGCCTGGGAGGAGGGCACCAAGGACATGTACGGCCACGAGCGGTTCACCGGCATCGCCACCCAGCTCTCCCGCGAGCTGGAGCACCGCCTCGGCAAGGAGGCCCGCCCGGTCATCCTCGGCCACACCCAGCGCGGCGGCACCCCCACCGCCTACGACCGGGTCCTCGCCACCCGCTTCGGCTGGCACGCCGTGGAGGCCGCCCACAAGGGCGCGTTCGGCCACATCACCGCCCTTCAGGGCACCGACATCCGGCTGGTCCCGTTGGGCGAGGCGGTCGCCGAACTGAAGACCGTGCCGTCCGACCGCTACCTGGAGGCGGAGACCGTCATCTGACGGACTCGGCAGACCCGACGGACCTGACGGACCGTCAACCCCGGGGCCGGTCCGGTCGATCCGACGGGATCGGCCGGACCGGCCCCGGGGCGCGTCGCGGTCCACCGCCCGCGCCCCCGGGGATAGCCTTCGCCGCATGGAGATCCTCGCGTACGGCGTCCAGTCCGACGAACGGCCGCTGCTCGAAGCCGCCCTGGCCGCCCACCAGCCACACCTGCTGAACGTCTTCCTCACCGCCGACACCGCCCCCCTGGCCGCCGGCTACCCGGTGGTCTCCAGCAGCGTCAACGACGAACTCGACGCCGACGTACTGGCCCTGCTCGCCGCCGGCGGCACCCGCCTGATCGCCCAACGCGCCACCGGCTTCAACAACATCGACCTCGACGCCGCCGCCACCCTCGGCCTCACCGTCGCCCGGGTCTCCTACTACTCCCCCTACGCGGTCGCCGAACACGCCTGGACGCTGGCGCTGGCCGTCAACCGCCGGCTGATCCGCTCGGTCAACCGGGCCCGCGAGTTCGACTTCCGCCTCGACGGCCTGATGGGCCGCGACATCCACGGCATGACGGTCGGCGTCCTCGGCACCGGCAAGATCGGCGAGTGCTTCGCCCGGATCGCGGCCGGCTTCGGCACCACCCTGCTCGGCTGGGACGTCAAGCCCAACCCGCACTGCGAGGCGCTCGGCATGACGTACGTCGAGAAGGACGAACTGCTCGCCCGCAGCGACATCCTCTCGCTGCACGTCCCGCTGCTGGACGCCACCCACCACCTGATCGACCGCGACGCACTGGCCCGGATGAAGCACGACGCGATCCTGGTCAACTCCTCCCGCGGCGGCCTCGTCGACGCCGTCGCCCTGGTGGAGACCCTGCGCGCCGGACGCCTGGCCGGCGTCGGCCTGGACGTGTACGAGGAGGAGGCCAACGTCTTCTTCACCGACCGCTCCGGCAGCGGCATCTCCGACGACGTCCTGGCCCGCCTGATCAGCTTCCCGCAGGTCCTGGTCACCTCCCACCAGGCGTACTTCACCCGCACCGCCGTCGGCCAGATCATCGACGCCACCGCCCGCAACGTCCACGACTTCATCGAGGGCCGCACCAACGAGAACACCCTCGTCCCGAAGGGCTGACCGCCCGCCGGATCGACCGCCCGCCACCGCCCGGCCCAGGACCGGGCCCGCCGACCGCGGTGTCCCCGATGCGGCCGGGGAGCACCTGCGGACGGGTGCGCCCGTGCACGGCGACGGGCCCCGGGGGACGGGGGCGATGCCCGGGCCGCCGTAAGCGCCGCCTAGGCTGGGTCCGAACGAAACCGACCAAACCGGACCCGTGGCGACGCGGCGCCGGACGGCATGGACGAAAGCGGGGCCGCCCGATGGGCGACGGCATGGACGGCATGACCGGGATGCACCACCACGGCGGTGGCCCTCTGCCGCCGTTCTCCTTCTCCAACGCGATCGGGTTGTCGCCGGACTGGCCGTACCTGGCCTTCTGCGTGCTCACCCTCGGCCTGTACCTGTTCGGGGCGGTCCGGCTGTGGCGGCGCGGCGACAAGTGGCCGGTCGGCCGGGTGGTGGCCTGGACGCTCGGTGTCGGCACCGTGTTCATGGTCACCAACACCAAGCTCAACGACTACGGCATGGCTCTGTTCAGCGCGCACATGATGCAGCACATGGTGCTGTCGATGCTGTCCCCGATCCTGCTGCTGCTCGGCGCGCCGATCACGCTGACGCTGCGCTCGCTGCGGCCGGCCCGCAAGGGCAGCGGGCGCGGCCCGCGCGAGCTGCTGGTGGCGCTGCTGCACAGCCGGCTGGTCCGGATCGTCTCGCACCCCGCGTACACCATCCCGGTCTTCATCGGCAGCCTGTACGGGCTGTACTTCACCCCGCTGTTCGACTACCTGATGCAGTACCAGCTGGGGCATCTGGCGATGATGCTGCACTTCCTCGCCGTCGGCATGCTGTTCTTCTGGCCGATCATGGGCGTCGACCCGGGCCCGCACCGCCCCGGCTTCGTGATGCGGATCCTCGAACTGTTCATGGGCATGCCGTTCCACGCGTTCTTCGGCGTGGCCGTGATGATGGCCTCCGGGCAGCTGGTCACCACCTTCACCGAGGAGATGGCGCCCGTCGGCACCAACCTGCACGCCGACCAGCAGCTCGCGGGCGGCATCACCTGGGCGTTCGGTGAGATCCCCACCGCGATCGTGCTGATCGCGCTGACCCTCCAGTGGGCCAAGTCCGAGGAGCGCCAGGCGCGCCGCCGCGACCGGGCCGCCGACCGTGACGGCGACGCCGAGCTGGCGGCGTACAACAAGTACCTGGCCTCGCTGAACCGCGCCGCCGGATAGTCCTCCTCCCCCCGTTTCCTGGATCCGCCCGGAGCTCCTCCGGGCGGATTCCGCGTCCTCGGGGGCCGGTCAGCCGATGCCCTGGCGGTCCGGCGTCAGCGCGAACTGCCGGTTGTCGTGGTCGCGGACCGCCCCGGCGACGGCCCGTTCCAGCAGTTGGCGCTGGACCAGCAGCGGGGTGCGCCGCGGTTCCGGGGTGATCCGCAGCAGGTCGTCCAGGGCGGCGACCAGGCGGCGGGTGACCTGGGGCTGGCCGGCCCCGCAGATCCGGATCTCGGTGAACGCCAGGTCCACCGTCGCCGCCCACCCCGGCACCGGCTGCACCAGTCGCACCGCGCCGTCCCGGTCCCGGTGGCGCAGCTCGCCGAGGTGGTGCGGGGCGAGGACGGCGAGCAGCTGGTGGATCCGGTCGACGGCCTGCACGGCGGTGGTGGGGTCGTTGACGGCCGGCGACAGGGCGCGGATGGCGATGTCGACGAGCTGACGGAAGCCGAAGCTGAGGTCCTGGTGCATGGTGCGGTCGACGCCGACGTTCAGCGCGGTGGTGATCCAGCCCGGCCGGGGCGGGGTGCCGCCGGCGACCAGCACCGTCGGGGTGCCGGGTGCGATGAAGTCGCCGATCCGCGGCACCAGGTGCAGCACCGCGCCGTGCCGCCGGGCGACCCGCACCAGGCGGCGGATGTTGACGTCCCGCAGCACGCCGGCCCGTCCCTCGTGCAGCAGCGTCGGCCCCTGCGGGGCGGGGCCGCCCGCGGGTTCCGGGTTGAGCCACCGGTAGGCGGTCAGCACCTGGAGCGACTCCCGGGTGACCCGGTCGATCACGTGCGGCACCCGCAGCAGCCGCAGCGTCGCCTGCACGTACAGCACGAACAGCCCCAGGCTGAGCATCACCAGGAGGAGCGCGACGACCGTCGACACGATCGGGACGGAGATCGCCCGCGTCGGGTCGGTGGTGTCGTCGTAGCCGAGCTGCACCAGCAGCGTGAAGACGAACGTCGCCAGGCAGGTGGAGAACGTCGCCTTGGTCAGCCGGCTGCGCACGTACAGGCGCAGCACCCGGGGGCTCATCTGGCCGGCCGCCATCTGGAGCGACACCAGGGAGATCGAGAACACCACGCCGATGAAGGTGAGCATCGCGGAGCTGACGGTCGACACCACGCTCTTCGCCGCGGACGCCAGATTCGTTTACACAGTGGAGAACGCCCGCTGCCTCTTCCTTGTTCCCGGCCAGCCAAAATCGCAGGTCACGCCACAGGCACTTGGTGCAACAGCGAAAACACCACGTACGGCAGCGGTCGGCAGTCTCAGCACCCCGGCCTCACAGCGCGGGCCGGGAGCGGGATCGCTTCCCACGACCGAGGGGCTCCGAGTTGTGTCATGTCGTCGCGCTCGATAGGCAGCCGCGACTCGACCAGCCGGTCATGCAGCCACTTGCCGTCGCAGCCGTACGCCCGCGCGAGAACGTCTAGCTCGACCCCCGCACGGAGTCTTTCGGCGATGGCTGGCAGAGCCACCCGCGCGAGCCTCATGCACAGGTGCTCGTGCTCTTTCTCAGTACTGGCGTAGATGGTGTTCTCCGAGGGTTCGAAGGCCCTCCGCCCTGCGCTTCGGGGGCAGCGCAGGACGGAGGGCTGGATCTGCCGCTGAGGATGTTGGGTGCGGCAGGGTCCGAGGTGGTCAGTGATCGAAGATCTGGATGTCGAAGGTCAAGCCCGTCCGCCAGACCTCCACGGTTCGCCGGCCGTTGACCCGCGCGTACATGAGCTTTCCGGGGGCCTTCTCGCCCTGGGAAGCCCAGTGGTACCTGAAGCCGGTCAGCAGGTAGACGGTCAGGGCGGTGAGGAGGACTTCACGGGCCACGAGATGCTCCGGGAGTGTGGTGAACAGGGAGGATGTGGGTCAAGGTTCCAGGCCTCACGGTCTTGGCGGCGGCGGGAGTTTCGCGGGCGCACGCACGACTCGGTCGCGGGCACGGAAGCCGAAGCTGATGAGGGTGACGCTCTCGTCGGCGCTGACGGGTGTGCGGCCGTGGGGTGTGAGCGCGCCGTCGAAGACGACGCAGTCACCTGCGAAGAGGTCGTGTTCGAGGTAGCCGTCGGCGGTGATGAAGACGGTGGAACTGCGCGCGCCGGTACTGGTGGGGTGTTCGTGCTTGAGGCACAGGATCAGGTTGACCTCGCCGAAGCCGAACTCGTCGACGTGGAAGTCGAGGAACTGCCCGTTCTCCCGGTACGCGATGTAGACGCCGGTGTGCGGCTGCTCGACGTCCAGCCCCGTCGACCGGGCCACGACGGCGGCGAGATCGACGTGGTCGGCGAAGCGGGTCACCGCATCTCCCACGGGCGCGTTCCACTTGCCGTTGTGGAGGTACCCGTTGGCGGCGAGGGCGTTCTCGGCCTCATGCGCCATCGCGGCGATCGACTCGGTGGCGAACGACTGGTCACGCAGGTGGCGGAGGAGGCGCGGCTGCACACGCTGGTGCGCGGTGAGTCCCCGCACCGCGTCCCGAAGGCCCGGGAAGTCCTCCGCCCACCGCGCCGGCGTCCGGGCGCTGGTGCGGGACTGGAGCCAGGCGGTCCACCCGGCGCTCCACCCGTACGGTGCCGAGGAGCTGGGGTTGGCTCGGCCGAGCAGCAGCGCGACCCGGTCGAGTGCGGCCTGCGTGGACTCGACCAGTTCCGCGTTGCCCTTGGCGATCCGCAGCCGCAGTGCCTCTTGCAGGTGGGCCAGGGCGCCCGCGTGGTCGCCGAGTTCCATCAGGTGCTTGCCGAAGTGCTGGTGGGCGAAGTCGAGGAGTTCCGGGTGCCGGCTGCGCGCGGTGGCCAGCGCGGTGCGGTAGAGGGCGTCCGCGGCCTGGGCATCGCCGGCGTAGCGGTGGGCGTCGGCGAGGTTGATTCCGGCGGCGATGACGGAGCGGGTGTTGCCGGCGGAGGTGGCCAGGTCGAGTGCCTGCCGCAGAAGGGTTCGGGCTTCGTCGTGGTTGCCCAGGGTCATCTGGGCGATGCCGATCTCCCGGGCCAGGAACCGGGTCCGGGCGGGGTCTGTGGTGACGTCCAGCTCCTGGCGGAGCTGGCCGACGACGATGGTCAGCTCGTCCCGGTCGACGGGGACCATCCGCAACTGGTCGTCCTGGGTGATGAGGTGCTGGAGCACGGGGCCTTCCCTCGTTCGGTGGCGCTCAGCGTCGCATTACAGCTGGTCGGTCCGGTGGCGCAGGGCGCCCAGCAGCTCGACCCCGTGGGGGGAGAAGTGCTCGCCCAGCAGCTCCAGTTCGCGTGTGAGGTAGCGGACGGCCGGCAGGCCCTCGTCGTAGGCGTCCTGGAAGTGCGCACGCTCATTGGCGGTCAGGTCGTCGCGGTCCAGTTCGGTGCGGCGGAACCGCAGCAGCTGGTTGTAGACGCAGGCCGCGTGGAACGCGCGGTCGATCTCCCAGGACTGGTTGCGGGCCTCGCCCTGCCCGGTACGCCAGCCGATCGTGATCCGGGGCGAGGTCCGGGAGGAGTAGCCGTCGGCGAACACCCGGTTCTGGAGGATGTGGAAGCTGATCGACTGGTGCGTCCCCTCGTGCAGCAGGTTCTCCGCCAGGAAGAGGGACGACGATTCGGGGCTGACGGTGTTCGGCGGGATGTGGTGCCGGGCCTTGTCGGAGAACACGACGACGTACGGAAGCGCCGGGTCACTGGAGCTGGTCAACGAGGACGCCCGGACACCGGGCTTGAGGCCGACCCACAGCAGGCCTCGGACGAACTCCCGTACGCAGGCGAACCCTTCGAGGTGGATCAGCGACAGGCGGTCCAGGGCCTGGATCAGCGTCGCGCGGCGCTCGTCGGTGTGCTGAACGATCTCGTAGTCCGTCAGGCTGAGTTCGTCGGCGATCTCACGGGGAAGCCCGGCGTCGAACCAGTCGAAGGTCACGCCCGCCACGGTCACCGTGTCACTGCGCAGGGCGCGGGCGTGCTCCGCGAAGGGAGTGCCCGACCTCACCAGGCGCTCCATCAGAACGAACGGGAGCACGGGTTCGGCGCCCGTCTCGCGGAGCCGGGTCAGCGCCGGGTCCTTGCGGGTGAGGTCGAAGAAGGAACCGGGCTCCACTCGGGTGGCAATCGTCGGCGACACGATGGTTCTCCTCATGGTCGAGGCGTGCGGGTGGCTGGTCGGGAGGGGGCAGGCCGCCCGGCTGCGCATGCCGGGTCGGCCCGCCGTGCCGTCAGTGGGACGGCGTCAGTTCGGAGTTGCGGTCAGCTCTCGGTTCCCGCCGGGGCGAAGTCGCCGTCCGGGACCATGTGGTCCAGCCGCCGCGTCAGGGACGCGACGCCGGTGGCCGGCGCGAAGTCGCCGTCCGGGACGGAGTGGTCCAGCCGCCGCGTCAGGGCAGCGACCTCCGGGTCGGGCGTGATGGTGGTGTCGCTCACGATGCCTCTCCAATCGGGTTGGCCCCGCTCGTCCGAGATGGACGAGCCGTGGTGCGGGGTGATGCAGACCCGGCCCGACGGACCCTTTCCAGCGGGCCGGGAACTCATGGGCGCCCAGCGGGCGCGGGGGTCGCTAGTAGCGGCCGGAGACGATCAACGCCGTGGCAACCGCTATGAGCACGAGCAGGGAGACCGTGTACGCGACGGCAAGCGGCCAGGGTGTGAGGGCCTCGTCCGAGGCCTGCCCTGCGATGTCCCGGCAGTCGTTCCGGCCATCGTCCACGGCGTTCTCTCCTCGGGACGTCACAGCTACGCCGGCCGCCGGTCGAGCGCGGCCCGCAACGCTGCGCGACGGTGGGGCGCCCGGGCGCGGACGATGCAGTCGCCGCAGATCGGGTGACAGGTGGCCTGGGCTTCGCCGGGGGCCTGGAGCTGGATGCCCGCACAGACCAGCGTCTCGCGCCGACAGACCCAGCAGGTTCCCTCACGGAAGCCATCAGGCCGGTCCGCGATGCGCCCCTCACCCACGGTACGGGCGAGCGACACGTCCGCTCTGTCGCTGTCCCTCGTGCTCACGCGGCACCCCTGCGGGCGACGCAGCTGCGGCAGCGACACGAGGACCGCACGGCCGACTCCTGCACGGCCTCGCCCGGGGACGGGGGCCTGCCGGCCGCGTTGGCCGCCCGGTACTCGTCCAGCGGGTTCCAGCCCTCGGGGAGCGTGTACCGCTCGGCCTTCGACGGGCCGGGCGCGGGGTCTCGGTAGACCCTCGGGGTCTTGCGTGTCGCCATGGTGGTGTTCCCTCCGTCCCCGAGGCCGCCGTGGGGAGGCCGGTCCTCGGGACTCGTGCGACAGCCTGGGGGTTTGTGGGATCAGGTGTCGCGATCACTACGGATCTACTGGAAGCGCTCGCCGAGCGCTCCGGCGGACGGCATGGTGCTGGTGGACATGCTGGCCCTCCTGGCCGGTGGTTGAGGCTCTACGACAGGATAGCACCGTCGTTCGCAGAAGACCGAGTTGGCACTAGGCTTCCGCTGTCACCGGCGATGCCGTAGTCATGAAGTTACGGCCGGTGAATCCAGGGTTCGACGGACTGCCAGTACGAGTTACCTGGACGACCAAGGCCAAGGGGGGCAGGAATGGCTGGGCGGACACCACCGAGGCGCACCGAAACACTGACTGGCAGTCCGTCCGAGTCCGTCAGGGTCCCCGAGGGGGTGATTTCCGGCTTCCTGTTCAAGGTCATCCGGGAACAGATCCCGAGGACTCAGGACGAGTTGGCCGTAGACCTGGGCATCGACAAGAGCACCGTCCAGGGCTGGGAATCCGGCCGCCGGCCGCTCTCCTCCACCCGGGCTGGGAACCTGGTGATGCTGCGCCGGAAGCTGATCCTGCTCGGCGCACCAAGTGGGTTGGTCAACCTGATCAGCCTTGCCATGGACGCAGACTTCGTCCTCGGCGAGATACTGCGGTTCAGGCCCGCGAGGGCCGATGTTCTGGACCATCCGTTGGCCGGGTGGGTGCTTACTCGCGATACCACACACATGATCGGCTGGGCCGTCAGCGGGGTTCTGCCCGGTGCGGTGGCTGCCGAGTTGAGCATCCCCGCCGCCCGGCGCGGGCCTGTTTCCACCGCGCCACTTCTCGGGCAGGACCTGCGCGCGCGATTCTTCGACAACCTCCGGTATACCGCGGACCTGGTTGAGAGCGGAGGCGAGGAGACCGCCTTACTCCGGCGGCAGGTCTGGTACCTGTCCTCCTACGACCGGGCCCGCGATGTGGCCGAGTGGTTCGGCGGGATGCAGCGTCGAGGGCGGATCCCCTCGGCGGGCTCGGGATGGTCACCCCGCTGGGTCGAGGCGCGTTCGGTCGCGGCAGCACTGGCAAGGAAGGGAGATCCCGAGCTGCTCCGGGACTTCATCGCCCGTTCGATCACCGACAACGACGACTTCGAAGCCGCGAACCTGAACTACTGGGCCCACTGGCTCGGGCTTGATTCACGCCCCCAGACCAGCGATGACTTCATGGCGGAGCAGGAACGCCCCGCGTGGGACGCCTCCTCACTGCTGCGGCAGTTCGCCATCCGGCTGGACCGCGCGGGCGAGTACACCGATCTCTACGTCCATTCGATCTGGGCACTCATGCTCACCCGCCGGGGCCTGGCCGACGCAGACCCTCGTACCGCCCAGGACCTGGCCGCACGAGTGTGCACGTTGCTGGACGGTGACGGTCTTTCAGGGCAGTCCCGTCGGGAGCTTGAGTCTGTGCACTACGGTCTGCGGGTAGGCGGGTACAGCAACAACCGATCCAACAGCGAAGGACAGCGATGACGGACGACAAGCAGGCGAAGGGCACCGCTAGCTACCTGTTCGAGGCGGGCATGCTCAAGCGGGCGAAGCGCTCCGGCTGGTGGATCGCTGGGGTCAAAGACCCCGAGACGATCGCCGAACACTCCTTCCGGACGGGCATCGTGGGCGCAGTACTCGCAATGATGGAGGGGGCCGACCCTGCCAAGGTCGCGCTGCTGTGCCTCTTCCACGACACCCAGGAGACCCGGGTTAGCGACATCCCCCACATCAGCCGGCGCTACCTCACCGCGGCCTCGAACGAACGCGTGACCGCCGATCAGGTCAGCGCCGCTCATCCGGCTGTCGTTGCCGGAGTGCAGGCCATCGTGGAGGAGTACGAGAACGCCGAGAGCCTGGAGGTCGTCGTCGCCCATGACGCGGACAAGTTGGAGTGCCTGATTCAGGCGGTGGAGTACCGCGAGCAGGGTTATCAGAACGTCCAGCCGTGGATCGACAGCAGCCTCGGCAGCCTCAAGACCGAGTCGGCGCGCACCCTCGCCGAGGCCGCTCTGACCATGACGTCCTTGGAGTGGCAGAAGGTGTACCTCGGCTGACGGCTCACCTCCCCCGCTTCCGATGGAGGTGGGGTGCTCCGCGTCTGGGCCTCACGCTCGGTCACGACGAGGGGGTGGGGCCTGGCGTCACTCGGTACTGCTCAAGCTCTTCCGGGGGTGGGAGCGGGACGGTGATGGACAGTTCGACGGTGCCAATCTGTTCGCTAAGGCCGCGCACGACCCAGTAGTGGCCTCGGCGGCCTTCGTAGTCGAGTTCGAAGAGCCGGGGGTTCCAACCGCCATCGGGCAGCAGGTCGGCGGGGTGGATGGTCAGGGATTGGGCCTTCCGTTCGGGTGGATCGGGGTGGGGCCTGGTGCCCACGGCCGACGGGGCTGGTCTGGCACGGGCGGGTGGAGGCCGCGGGGGTGGGCTCTGGTGTCCGGACGCCGAGTTCGACGCCGTCGGCGAGCAGCTGCCTGACGGCGGCCTCGGCCTGGTGGCGGTAGGGGTGTCGGGAGTGGAAGTGGCCGTTCTCCCGGATCTCGTACATGTCCTGCGCGAAGTCGCGTTCGTTGAGGGTGACTTCGAGGCGGCGGTGGTGTCCGGCGCCTGTGACGGTCCAGCGGCCGGCACCCGCCGCGGACCACGTGAGGGTGATGTCCGCGCCAGTGCGGGCCCGTTCGGCGCGTTCGCGTTCGGCCTGCTCGTCGGCGCGGCGCTGGCGGGCGGCGTCCTGTTCGGCCCGGTGCCGGCGTTCGGCGTCCTCGCGCAGCCGCAGGTACTCGGCGCGGGAGTGGGCGGCCTGGCGTTCCAGCTCCAGGAGGTTCTGGCGGGCCTTCTCGCGGCGTCTCGCGGCTTCCCGGCCGCCAGGGAGCGGGGGCAGGGCCTGGGGCTCGTGGCGGGCGGGCCACGGCTCGGCGAGGTCGGCGCGGTGCTGACGCCAGGCGGTGAGCATGGCGCGGCCGTCGGCGGTGGCCACCACGTCGCCTCGCTCGTCCTGGCGGAGGAATCCGGCGGCGATGACCAGTTCCACCACCTTGCGGCGCACACGGCGGCCCTTCGCGCCCCAGCGGGCTCCGGCGGGGATCAGCCGGTATCCGGTGCCGTCCCACCAGACTCCGCCGTCGGGGTCGTCGCGGGTGGCCGCCGCGACGAGGTCGTACACCCTGCTCGTCCACCCGGACTTCTCGCGGATCTCGGCGTGCCGGGCGGCGGCGGTGAAGCGGCGGACGTCGGCTTCGTGGTCGTCGGCGTGGAGGCGGGCGGCGTGGTGGGCGTCGTCGCGGTGGCCGTGGTCGTCGCCGACCTGGGCGGGGCGTCCGGTGTACCGGTCGCCGCACCACAGGCACCACACCACCCACCACTGGACCCGTTCGGTGCCGGCGGGGCCGACGCCGACGGGGCAGGCGTCGCGCAGGCCCCATTCCAGGGCGGTGCCGCCCCCGGGTATCCAGAGGGCGCGGGCGGGGGTGTGCACTGGGGTCTCCTGGGGGTGGGGCCTGGTGGTTGCGCTGGGTGGTGGGGTGGGTGGACGGCGTAAGGGTCTATGTCGTTATGTCATTTTTTTGACATCTCAAAAAAATCTATAAACAGCACTACAACGGTGGGAACCAACCCGAATCGGGCTCCGGCATACGGCACTTCGACACACCGACCCGGGGGCGGGGCGTGGTGTCACGGCCGGAGCTGCCGGGCGCAGGCCGGGCAGACGGGGCACCGTTGAGTGCCCAGTCGGGGGCGAGCAGGACGTCCGGGTCGCACAGGGCGTGGCGGGCCTGGTCGTCCACCGGCGTGATGTGCGGGGCGGTGCTGGGGGTGGCGTAGCCGAAGGTGAGGTGCCGGGGCAGGTCCATGATCCGCAGCGGTTCGGGGGTGGTGTGCATGGTGTTCCCTGGGGGTGGGGTCTGGTGTCAGCGGGGGGTGCGGAGGTGGCGGCGGCGTTCCTCGTCCACGTAGCCCTTGCCGGGGCTCTGGATCGTCCAGCCGCAGGCGCACACGGCCTTGGAGTACGCCCGGCCGGGGCAGCCCTCGGTCAGTGGCTTGTTGCGGCTGGTGTGCTTGTGGGCGGGAGGGCAGTCGGTGCCGTCGGTGTGGTGGTCGGTGCGGGGCGCGTGGTGCTTCGGCCGGCGGGCCGGGGGCGGGGTCTGGCGCCACTCGTCGGCCTGGCGTTCGGCGGCTTCCTTCAGCGGGGCCCACTCGGCTTTCTGGGCGGCCCACTCGTCCTCGGTGAGGGCGTCGCCGACGCACACGGGTTCGGCGTGGTGGTACCAGGTCTCCCAGTCGCCGGTGATGAGGCGTTCGGCCTCGGCCTGGGCTGCCTCGGGGGTGTCGGCTTCGACGGGCACCACGTGCACGGTGATGACGTCCACGGCAACGGTGTACTTGGGCATGCTGCTTGCTCTCCTGTGCTGCTCGGGGTGGGGCCTGGGGTCTGGCCGGGCCTCGGCACGGTCCGGAGGATGGTCCGGGCCGCACCGAGGTTCGGTCAGGCCGCCAGGGCGGTGTTGCCGACGATCAGTCCGGGCAGGCAGTCCTGGAGGAGTGCGGGGATCATCTCGGTGTGGCGGTCGCGCATCCACGGGAAGCCGGGGGCGGTGGCGATGGCGAACGGCTCTCCGCCGTCGGCGGGGACGACCACGCGGTACCGGGCGCGGGGCTTGGCCACCGGTGGGCAGGCGAGTCCGAGCACGCTGGGGTGGGTGTCGCTGGCGACGCCGTACCGCACCTGCCCGTCGGGCTCGGTCCAGCGCTGCCAGCCCTTGCCCGCCGATCGGGTCCGGCTGGGCTTCGTCGCGGGGCGGGGGCCGGGGCCGATCTTCACCGCGCGGCCGGGGCTGCTGGCGCGGGGCAGGTCCAGGGCGAGTTGCACGGCCCGGGTGTGCTCGGCCTGCGCGCCGCGCTGCCGGGGGTTGGTGACGACGGTGACGTCGCGGTGCTTCGTCGTCGCCTCTCCGTCCGCCTCGTGCTCGTAGGGCAGGCGGAGCGTGGCGGTGAGGACGTCGGTGGTGCTCATGGTGGCGCTGTTCCTTCGGCGGTGCGGGGGCGGGGCCTGGTGCCAGGTGGGGGTGGGGGCTGGGCCCTGCCGGCGTCGGGGTGTTCCGTCGGCCGGCCGGGGGGTGGGGCCTGGTGTCAGCGGCCCTCGTAGGAGATCCACCAGTCGGACTGGCCGGTCTCGTAGGCGAACCACTCGCCGTCGTCGCCGCTCAGGCCGACGGCTTCGGCCCACGCCTTGTATCCGGCCCGGCTGAGCCGCCAACCGCGCATCCGGCTCGCGTCCTCGGCCCCCTTGCCGTAGGCGCGGCTGTCGGCGGTCCACTCGGGCAGGTCGTGCGGGTCGCTGGTCCGCGCGGCTTGGACGACGGGCAGCCACACGACGCGGACGGTGCGGCCGGGGCGGGGCCATTCGACGGTGACGGCTCCGCCGGGCCCGGGGGTGAGGGCCGCGCCGTGGTGGACGGCGTGCCGCGCGAGGCGCAGGGCCAGCACGTGGGGACTGGTGCTGGGCGCGTCGTCCGCTGTGGCGTACTCCTTCGCGCCGTTCGAGGTGGCGTGTTCGCGGAGGGCAGCGGCGACGTCGCCGTACTGGTGGGTGCTCATCGGTGGTGCGTCACTTTCGGGCGGTGCGGGTGGGGCCTGGTGCAGGAGGCGGCACAGGGTCTGTCTGGCTTCGGCGAGTTCGGCGAGCAGTGCGGCGTTGGAGGCGTTGACGGCCGCGATGGCGGCGACGAGTTCGACCGTCTCGGCGTCGATCTCGTCGTCGGTCACAGGGGGATGCCTCCGACGCGCCGTCCGACGGGGTGGGCCCTGGTGTACTGGGCGCGGGCGGCCTGTCCGGCGCGGGTGACGCGCCAGTACCCGGTCACGGCCCCGGGGGCGAGGTGTCCGGCGTCGGCGAGCCGCCGCGCCGCTGTGCCGTCGGGGTCGGCGACGTTCGCCCCGATGCGGTCGCAGAACGCCCAGTGCGACAGCAGCTTGAAGTCCTCGGCGCTGATCACCAGTCGCCCTCCATCTCGCAGACGAGCACCGCCAGTTCGGCGGTCAGATCGAGCAGCAGGGTCCGGCTGTCGAACGCGCGCTCCGTGTCCAACTCGTTGAACTGGCCCATGTGCTGGTCCTCGGCGGGCTGCTCCGGGTCGGCGGGGTCATAGGTCGGGACGTTCGCCCGGAACCCTGCCTCCCACGCCTGCTCGTTGCGGTGAACGCGGGTGATCAGGGATTGCAGGCGGGCAACGGTGGTGGTGCTCATGGTGGCGCTGTTCCTTCGGGGTGGGGAGGGTGGGGCCTGGTGTCAGGGCAGGACGACGGCTTGCACGGCGGCCAGCAGGCGGGCGGTGTACTGCGGGCCGAAGTAGTGCCACGATCCGCAGGCGTCGCAGTCGAGTTCGAGGGTGCTGCCGCTGTCCACGCCGCCGACGGTGACGGCCGGGGTGCTTGGGTTGTCGAGGTGGGCGGCGACGGTGAACGACACGGGCGCGGTGAGCCGCAGCTGTCCGCCGCACGAGCAGAGGAACCAGGGGCGGGCGCTGGTCACAGGACGACCCCCGCGACTTCGTTGGTGCGGGCGACGAGCGCGGCCACGGCGTCGCGGAGCGGGGCGGGCGCTTCGGTGCCGCAGAACGCGCAGCGAGTGTGGGTGCCGCCGGGGATGAACGAGTCGATGAACACCAGCGGTGTGCCGTCGGGCTGCTGGCGGAGGCTCAGCCACACGCGGGCGGTCGCTTCCAGGTGGGTGCCGCAGGCGCGGCAGCGGTACAGGTCGAGTTCGGTGTCTTCGGGGAGGCTGGTCGGGGCGGTGGCGGTGGTCATGGCGCTGTTCCTCGGGGTGGTGGGGGTGGGGCCTGGCCTGAGCGGGCACGGCGGGGGCCGGAGGGGTGTCCGGCCGCCACCGTGGCGGCTCAGGCCGTCGCGCCCTTGAGTGCCTCGTCGAACGGGGCCATGGCATCGACGATCAGCATGGCCAGGTGGTCTCCGGCGTTCTGGTCGCAGAACTGGCAGCTGACGGTGAAGGCTTCGATGCCGACGCCGCGCACGTCCACGCCGGGGGTGCCGTCGGCGCGGCGGTAGACGTTGAACCACAGAGGGGCTGTGGCTTCGAGCTTCCCGCCGCAGAACTCACAGCCGAACTCCTCCGTGCTGGCGGCGACTTCGACGGCGGGGAGGTCGGCGACGATGGCGGCGAACGCGGCATCGGTGACGGTGGGGTCGGGGGTGTTCTCGGTCATGGCTGTGCCTCCGGGGGTGGGGTGGGGTGGGGTGTCTGTGCACCCTTGGCGGGGGCCCGGCAGGCGGGCACTGGGCCGCCACCAGGGGCGCACAGCTCAGAGGGACCGGAAGACGTGGCCGCCGGTGGTGTGCGTGTAGTCGCACTCCCACGCGGCCATGTCCAGCTCGGGCCGCCACCCCCGGCACTCCTCCCGCACGGCGCGGTAGTCGGCGTCCGTGTCCATCAGGTAGTCATGGGCGAAGTCCTCCAACTCGTCCCACTGGCCGCAGTAGGCGTCGCGGAACGTGCGGACGGCGTATTCGGCGTTGCCGACGTACGCGGCGTACGCGGTGAGGGCTTCGAGGTCGTCGATCAACAGACCGGCGTCGTCGGCGAGTTCGGCGAGGTGGTCGGCGGTGCGGCTCACGGGGGTCTCTCTCGGGTCGGTGCGGGGTGAGGGCTGGCGCGGCGGGTGTCAGAAGGTGTCGGGGGCGTCGAACGCCTCGTCCAGCAGGATGCCGAGGCCCCGGGCGAACTCCAGGTCGCGGCGCATGTCGTGGAACGCGTCGAACATCGCGTGCACGTCGTCGGGGTGGTCCATGCCGAGGCGGGTAAGGCTGAACCAGTAGCCGGACAGGCGGAACATCTCAGCGCGGGTCATCATGGTGCTTCCGTTCTGGGTCAAGGGAGTTGAGAGGGGGTGGGGACTGGTGTCAGGCGTCGCGGCCGTACACGGCGTGGTATCCCTCTCGGGAGCCCCGGACGATGGCGCGGACGTCCTCCCGGTACGCGGCACCCTGCCGGGTGGCGCAGCCGTCGAGGTAGGGCGTCAGGGCGGCCGCCAGGGGCTTGCCGTGGTCGTAGACGGTGCGGGCCCGGGTCACGTCGCCGTCCGCCGGTACCCAGACGGAGGTCTCGACCGGGCGGGACTCTTCCAACGCGCAGGTGCGGCACAGGGGTTCACCGTGCCGGGCGTCGGTCACGGTCAGCCATTCGTCACAGTCGGAGCAGGCGGCGTACCCCATGCCGGACAGGGCTTGCTGCACCATGTCCATGGTGATCCAGCCCAGGGACGGGCAGTCGAGTTCGCGGAGCACGTCCTCCCCGTCCACGCCGTCAGGGAGGGTGAGGGGCGAGCCTTCGATCTCCTCCACCATCGCCGCGCGCTCCCGCTCGCCGTGGTCCGTCTCGTCCAGCAGCGGATAGCCGTGCAGTGCCGCCGTGACGCGCTCGGCCAGCGCTGCGGCGGCCGGGTGGTCGGCGTCGTACATGAGCCATCCCGTGTCGTCCCACGCCCCGCCGATCGGCCCGCACTCGTCGGCGAACCAGCGCTTGGCGGTGGCGTAGTTGGACGCCGCGCGAACCTGCTCGGCCTCGGTGGCGTACCAGTGGTCCCCGTCTTCGAGGAACCCGTTCACGTCCATCACGAGCGCGATGCGGGCCCAGTCGTGCGCGGCGCACTCGCTGATCAGGTTCTGTGCGGTGTCGTACCGTGCGCCGAACCTGTCCACGGCGTCGGAGAGTTCGGGGGCGAGAGTGGCGTTCATGGCGTGTTCCTTGCGGTGGTGCGGGCGGTGGTCAGTCGGAGGTGGCGAGCCAGTTGCAGGCGTACGCGCTGCCCTGCTCGCAGGCGTCGGCCATGGCTTCGGCCCATCCGTCGTTGAAGGCGGCGGTGTAGGCGTCTTCGCTGGCCGGGTCGCCGCCCTCCAGCGACCACGTGCCGTCCTCCCAGAACTCGACAGCCTGTCCGGCCAGCGCCATGCCCTTGGAGCCGTTCAGGGCCGACTCACAGGCGTCGTGTCCCTGTTCGCAGAACGCTGCGACGGTCTGCGCCTCGCCGAGCACGGCGTACACGTCATCGGCCGTGACGGACACGGGCGCGGGGGTCGGGGCGGTCGAGTGGCCAACCAGCCATCCAGCGGCGGCGGTTGCGGACAGGGCGAGCACGGCGAGGGTGCGGCGGGGGCGCATCGGGTTTCTCCGGGGGGACGTAAGGCGGGTGGGTTAGCGGGCGGCGCGGTCGCGGTCGTACGGGCCGACCGGGGCGACGGCCACGGACGGGCCGCTCACGGCCCGCTTGACCAGTCCGGCCGCCCGCATCACCCCGTGGGCGGCAAGGGCCGCCAGCAGGGCGGCAGCGGCCGTCCCGCCCCAGTTGTGGGTCTGCCACGGCGACGCCGCGAGGAACATGACCAGCCCGAAGGCTGCGGGACCGAGGTTGTTGCGCACAGTGACTCATTTCGGGGGCCGAGGGGCGCAGCCATCTGCGCGCCGCCGTCGGGGGGATTTCCAGTCGAACGCCCACCGGTGAATTCGTACGTGGCTGCGGCATTTCGCTTCGCTGCGCTTCGTCGTTCCGGTCGAGCAATTCCAATGAAGCAAATGCACTGCTCAGGACGCAAGTTGAGGCGATGTGATGTGCGCCTCATGCATTTCAGGCAATACCCGGGGGGTGACTCCCCTGCGCTTCCTTTTATTGCCCGGGGCGTCATGGCAGCCGAAATTCGATACGAATATCGGCCGACCCCTTTTATTGGCGGTAAAACGCATTGTGACCTGCGGGAATGCACTCGTTGCCACGAACTGTGCGCGGAGAGTGAGGCCGCGGGCGTCGGCCGGCGTGTTAACCGCCCGGCCTTAATACCTGTGGAGGCGGTTCGCGCGCGTGCGCGCACGTAGTTGCCGCGGCACCCCGGCCGGCCTCCCCTCGCAGCCCTGCCAGGGCAACGCTCCCCACCGGCCCTCTCTCCCCGGTCGTGGTCGAGCACCTGGCAGGGCCCTGCGCTTCAAGGAGGCTGCCGTGTCCGCGAGTTCACGCCGCACGACCCCTCTTCCCCCGCACTGGCCGCGCCTTCGCCGCGCGGTGATGAACCGCGACGGCTGGGTCTGCCGGCACGTCCGCTACGACACCGGCGAGATCTGCGCCGAGCCCGCCCGCCACTGCGACCACATCGTCCCCGCCTCCGAAGGCGGCAGCGACGACCCCGCCAACCTCCGCGCGCTGTGCGACTGGCACGTCCTGCGCAAGGACGCCGCTGACGCCGGCCGAGCCCGCAAGAGGGCCGCCGCGAAGCGCTGGCAGCCTGCCCGAACCCACCGACCGCACCCCGGGGAGGTCCGTTGATCGTCGATCCGACGCTGAAGGACCCGCAGGCCGTCCGCGCCGCACTCATCTCGCTGTACGAAACCGAACTCGACCTCGAACCGGGCGACTTGGTGGCGATCGACATCGCCGCGGCCATGCTCGCCCGCGCCGCCCAGCTCGACGCCGTGGTCAAGCGCGAAGGCCAGATGATCCCCGGCGGCAACCGCGCCGGGATGTTCGTCCTGCACCCCGGTATCGCGCAGGCCCAGACGAACCGGGCGAGCGCGGCTGGCCACCTCGGAAAAATCCGAGGTGAGGGCGAGGGCCCCAAGCGCGGCCACAACGCCCGTGACGCCGTCGGTGCCCGCTGGGGCAACCGCGTCTGAGAGTAACTGCGTCATTCCGTCATGGTTGATCAACATCGCGGACACGGACCCGGCCGCCACGAGATCATGGAACCGAGCCCGTGCCCTCACGATCAAAGCCGGACAGTTGGGGAAATCCCCTACTCAACGCCCTCTGAGCGCCCGTCCTTGATACGGGCGGGCCGGCGCGTCCGCGCTCACGATCGCCGCTGTCTTCGCGGACATCGCCCCGTCGGGCGTCGCCTCCCGGTCACGCCGGGGCGCACTGGAGGCCGGTGACGCGGTCCGGGGTTTCGGCGGTGCCGGACAGGAACGAGTTGTTCGGCTGGGTACATGTCACGGTCTGGGGGGTGGAGCGGCTGGTGATGGTGAACGTGCCCTGGATGGGGCCGATCTCCGGGGCGCCGCCCATCGGCGTGCAGTCGTCGATGCCGCTCCACTGGTTCCCGGTGTCGCGCTCCAGGTAGGAGCAGAGGTAGCCGGGGGCATCTGTCGGGGCGGCGGAGGCGGTCGGAGTCAGCATCGAGGTCAGTGCTGCGGTCATCAAGGTGAGGCCGGCCAGCGAGGCACGCTTGATCATTTGAGGTTCCCTTCAGGAGTGACCGGTGGAATCCGGGTTGTCACTCGTTCCCGGGATCGGGCTCGACACGCCGCGCCGGTGGAAGAGTCAATCCGAACGGAAGCGCCCTGCCAGCGAACGGCCCCCGTTCGCCGCGTCATCGCGGACGCGGACCCGGCTGCCACGAGATCTTGAAACCGGGTCCGTGCCATCACGATCAAAGCCGGACAGTTGGGGGCTTCCCCTATCGAACGCTTTCCGAGAGAAGGGGGCCCGCCGTGGCACGCCGCAAGACCCAGACCGCCGGACCCTCGGACGAGGCCCTGCGCATCGCCCGGACGATCGTCTACTACGAGGCGTGCTTGGACTCCGAGGTCCCGCACGCCGTCGCCCGCGAACTGTGGGCCCACGACATGAAGTTGCCCTTCGCGGCCGGTGAGCACGTCTCCGCAGACGTCGCCCGGCTGCTGGAGGAGCGCGCCCACAGGGAGGCAGCTGGTGTCTGAAACGCACGCCTGGTCGGTAAACCGCCCGCCGGCATGAACGCGCGTGCCGCCTGACCCCCACTCTCGGGGCCGGGCGGCAGTCTGGAAATCCTCGGGTCTTGTCACATAGCCCGGTCCGGGCTCGGATGACGCGTCACGCAGGCGGAGTGTAGACCTTCCGCTCGGAGTACTCCCACGAGGAGAACGTCCAAGTTCCCAGCCTTAGTTCGAGCTTCTCATTCGGCGCGAGGGTGCCGGAGACCGTGATCTCACGGTGCGTGCTCGAAAGGTCCGAGCATTCGATCTCTGCGGAGTCCTTCCATTTTTCATTGGTGCCGCCATATTGCAGCCACACCGTGTACCTGCGGGTCGTGTCGCAGCCGGCGGTGAGCCAGCCCTCGACTGTGTAGGTGCGATTTCCGTCACCGCCCCAGGACAGACTGCCGTTGAAGCTCAACGTCGCAGTCGTCCGGTGCAGCTTGAAGTAGACACCTTCCTCGACGCGGGTGGTGTTGCGGGGCGCAGAGAGCGAGGCCACGCCGACAGCGGCGTTCGCTCGGGGAACCGCAACAGCCATGGGAACGGCCGTCGTGCCGAGCAGTGCGGCAGCGACGGCCAACGCCGCAGCAGCAGTACGTGCAGGGTGCACCAGCAAAGTCCTCTCGAAGCATGTGAACAGCGCATCGTGCACTTCCTACCAGGCAGCTGGTTCACGCAGTGTCACATAGCCGCTCTTATCACCCGACTGAGCGACAAAGCCTGTCGGGGCGACCGTGTCAGTGACTTCGGGTACCTCAGGCGGGTGCTCGGACCGAGGAGGGCCGTACTGCTTAGCTTCGAGCCGGTCCGCACAATCCCGGACACCGTCCCGCATCCGCACCGCACGTTGGCGGGCGAGTTGCTGCGCTGGTCGGCGCACGCCTTCCGGCCGGACTGGAAGTACACCCCGGAGCAGTGCCGCATCCTGGCGCGCTGGTACGAGCTGCGCGACGACGCCGTGCCCGAGGACCCGAACGACCCCGAGACGTGGGGCCGGGCCTTCCGCCACGAGTCCGGCACCCTGCGCCGTCTCAAGGGCTGGGGCAAGGATCCGGCGATGGCGTCGGTCTGCGCGATGGAGTTCGTCGGCCCCTGCCGCCTGGTGGGCTTCCGCGCCGACGGCTCGCCGGTCGGCGGCCCGCCGCAGGAGGCGTGGGTGCAGATCTTCGCCACCGCGGCCGGCCAGAACGTCAACACCATGTCGGCGCTGTCCACGATCTTCTCGCAGGCCGCCATCGACCGGTACGCGATCAAGCTCGGCCAGGAGGTCTGCTACGCCTCGCAGACCGACTCCGACGGCCGCCAGTGCCGCCTGGAGGCGAAGGCGTCGTCCTTCCGCGCCGCCGAGGGCGGGCGCCCGTCGTTCGCCCTGCTGAACGAGACGTGGCACTGGGTGGAGGGCAACCACGGCCCCCGCCTCGCCGCCACAATTCGCCCCAACGCCACGAAGGTTGGCGGCCGGACGATGGAGATCACCAACGCCCCGGTGATCGGCGAAGAGTCCGTCGCCGAGGGCACGTGGTACGCGTTCGAGAAGCAACGCGACGGGATCAACCGGGACGCGGGCATCTACTACGACTCGGTGGAGGCTCCGCCCGGGGTCGATCTCGCCGACGAACAGCAGCTGCGCGCCGCGATCCTGTGTGCCCGGGGCGACTCGGTGTGGATCAACCCGGACCGCGTGATGAAGGACATCTGGTCGGCGTCCACGACCGAGGACGAGTCCCGCCGCAAGTACCTCAACCAGCTGTCCAGCCACGACGACGCCCTGGTGGACCGCGACACCTGGGACCTGGCCACGGTCGAGCCCGCCGACGGAATACGGCCGGGCGAGAGAATCATCCTGTCATTCGACGGCGGCAAGACCGACGACTCAACCGGCCTGCTGGCCATGCGCGTTCGCGACAAGCTCGTCCAGAAGCTCGCCCTGTGGGAGAAGCCCGACGGCCCGGCCGGCAAGAACTGGGAAGTGGACGGCACCGAGGTCAACGACATGGTGGCCCACGTCTTCCAGCGGTACACCGTCGTCGGGTTCTTCGCCGATGTCGCGGGGTGGGAGTCCTACGTCGCGGACTGGTCGGAGAAGTACGGCAAGCACCTGCTGATCAAGGCGTCGGGGAAGTCCACGGTGGGCTTCGACATGCGCGCCAACCAGCGCGAGATCACCACCGAGCACATGGCGATGGTCGGCGCGATCGAGAACGCCGCCCTGCCGCACGTGCGGGACTACTCGCTGACCCGGCACACCCTCAACGCCCGCAAGCGCCCCAACCAGTACGGGATTTCGTTCGGCAAGGAGTCCCGCGAGTCGAAGCTGAAGATCGACCTCTACGCCGCGATGGTGCTGGCCTGGATCGCCCACCGGCGCCTGACCGAGAGCGGCAAGCTCAAGCCCCCCAAGAAGCCCGGACAGCTACAGACCAGAGGAGGGTTCTGATGTCCCTCCCTGCCGTACTTCAGCGTGCCCGGCACGCGCAGGGCCTGATCGACCGCGACGCCGAGCGCCTGAACCTCATGGACCGCTACGCCCGCGGCCTGCACCGCGCGCCGTGGATGCCGGCCAAGGCGAACGCCGAGTTCAAGGACCTGGTGAAGCGCTCGATCGTCAACGTCTCCGCCCTGGCGGTGGAGGCCCCGTTGAACGCCCTGCGCGTGCAGGGCTTCCGCAAGCCGGGCAGCGGCGAGAACGCGTACGAGTGGCGGTACTGGCAGAACAACCGGCTGGACGAGCGGCAGAACGCCATCCACCGCGCCGCGCTCACCTCCGGGGCCGCGTACGTCGTGGTCTGTCCGGACCCGCGCAAGGGCCGCCGCGAGCCGCTGATCCGCGCCTACGACGCGATCAGCACCGTGGCCGTCTACACCGACCCGGCGTGGGACGAGTTCCCCGTGTACGCGCTGCACGTGCCCGAGCAGCAGCCCGACGAGCACCGCACGCTCGCCTTCCTGTGGGACGACGTCGCGAAGCACACCATCGACCTGGACGCCGAGCCGGAGGCCGCGGTGCTCGCCGCCGAGCCGCACGGCATGAACGTGTGCCCGGTGGTGCGCTTCTCCCCGGCGGTGGACCTTCGGGGCCGCACCCGGGGCCTGATCGAGCCGCTGATCGTCTCTCAGGACCGCCTGAACCAGCAGACGCTGAGCCTGCTGCTCAACGAGCACTGGGGCGCCCACGCGATCCGCTTCGGCACCGGCCTCGCCCCGTCCGAGCGCCTGGACCCGGAGACCGGTGACCCGCTGCGCGACCCGGAGACCGGCGAACCCGTCTACGACGTGCCCTCGCTGGACCCGTCCACGCTGCTGATGGCCCCCAACTCGGACGCCAAGTTCGGGCAGCTCCCGGCGATGCCTACCGGCGATCTGCTGGCCTCCCGCCGGCAGACGATCGAGGAGCTGATGGGCCTCGCGGACGTCCCCCCGCACTACCTCGCCGGGTCGAACCTGGTGAACCTGAGCGCGGACGCGCTGGCAGCGGCGGAGACCTCGTTCAAGCGGTTCCTGTCCACGCTCCAGGACTCGCTGGGCGAGTCGTGGGAGTCGGTGTTCCGGCTGTGCGCCCGTGCGGCCGGCCGGGGCGAGATCGAGCAGGACGAGAGCCAGGTCGAGTGGGCCGAGAAGGCCACGCGCAGCCTGGCCCAGGCCGCCGACGCCATGGTCAAACTCATGCAGCAGGGCGTGCCGTTGTCCGTCGCGCTGCGCAAGGTCCCCGGCTTCTCGCAGGCGGACATCGACGAGGCAGTGAAGGCCGCCGAGGAAGCCGCCCGCAAGGCGGAGGCCGCCGAGGCCGCAGCCCTGAAGCAGAAGGAGGCGACCGCCGGTGGCATGGACCCCTCGAAGCGCCGAGATCCTGCGGGCGGTGGCCGCGTACCAGCTCGCACAGGAAGCGCTGGCCGCTGACTTCGCCGCCCGCTGGGCCGAGGTGCTGGCCACCGTCGAAGCCCGCGAAGTCGCCAGCTCCCTTGACGAGTTGAGCACGCAGTACGCGGCAACGGTCCGCGAATCCGCGGCGGCCTCCCGCGTCCTGTCGATCGCCTTCTACCGGCTGGTGCGCGCGCTGGAGACCGGCCGCGTCATCGGAGGCCCCGGCTACCGCCCCGGGGCCTCGCTCGGCTCCCTGTGGGCCGACTTCAACAAGGCGACGGGCAAGCGGACCGGCTCCGGCCCGTCCACGCCGCTGCCCGTGGACACCCGCAACCCCTTCCCCGCCGAAGACCTCGCCCGCGAGGCCCGCAGGGCTGAGGAATCGTTCCGCCGCGAGGTCGCCGACCGCGTGGCCCGGCATGAGCGCGAACGCGCCGGCCGGGGCTCGGCCGCCCTGGACGACGCCGAACTGGTCGCCTGGGAGAAGGAGTTCCTGGAGTCGCTGAAGTCCGGCAGCGCGGGGGCAGGCGGGATGCTCGTCCAGGACGGCGGCCGGGACATGATCCACAACGCCCTGCAGAACGACCCCGGGGCGATCGGCTACTACCGCAAGACCGACGCGAGCCCCTGCTACTTCTGCGCGCTCATGGCCAGTCGGGGCGCGGTCTACAAGTCGAAGCGCACCGCCGCGTTCGGCGCCCACCCCCACTGCCACTGCCAGGCCGTTCCGATCTTCTCCCGCCGCTACCAACTCCCCGCCGAGAACGGGAAGTACGCCCGGTTGTGGCGGGACTTCGGCGGCGGTTCGCTGGCGGACTGGCGCACCTACTACAAGGGGCAAGCCGGCCGGTCGAAGCCGAAACGGCCCGCCGAGTGACCTGGCGGACCGTCGAGAAAGGATCGATTTCCGGATTCCGCGCTCTGCGTGAATCCGGGACCGACTATTCGTAGTTCCACGTGATGGCGACATAGTCTCCACTGGACTCCCCGCCAGGGAGCTTGATTTCCTTCCCGGCGGGGCCGGATACAAGCCCCTCGTCCGACCTGGCGAGAAGGTCGTCCATGTTGTTGAAGTCACTTTCCATCACATTACCGCTGAAGTGCATTTCCTCTGGACGGTCGCCGCTGCTGATCTCGACGATACTGGTGACGGATGCCACGGTCGGGGTGCTGTTGTACTTGTTCTCCTGCTCCCACACCACGAACCCGGCCTCTTGTTCGCCGTCGGGATGGACCAGGATGCGACCGTAGGGCTCCGGGTCTCCAGCCTCGCCGGAGTTGTTGAACCTGACGTAGCACTTGATTTTGTATCCCATGGCGGATCCTATGGCTTCAGCTCGACTATTGAGGGCAGCGCCCGCTTCACCTTAGCGACTTTCAACGAGCGTGGCGGCAGACTCACTCAAAAGTGACTGAAAACCATTCACCCATTGCAACTTATTCGCATTAGATGAATTTCAGGAGAGACGTGCCCGAGACCCCCACACCCGAGACCCCGACCCCGGCCGAGGCGATCCCCGGCGGCGTCGCCCACCCGGACACCCCGCCCGCGCCCGAAGAGCCCGAAACCCCGACCGAGGACGGCGAGGAGAGCGCTGTCCCGGTCCCGAAGCTTGCGGAGCCGGACTACAAGGCGCTGTACGAGAAGATGCAGGCCGACCTGGACGCGACCCGCGAGCGCTCCACCGAGGCCGGCGTCGAAGCGGACGAGCTTCGCGCGCAGGTCGCCCAGCTCCAGGAGCAGGCGATGCGCGACCGGATCGCCGCCGAGTACGCCCTGCCGCCCGTCCTCGCCGCCCTGGTCCAGGGCGGCGACGAGGCCGCGGTGCGCGCGCACGCCGAGCAGCTGGCCGCCGTTGCCGCGCCGAAGCCGCTGCTGGGCGCCGGGGGCCTGACCCCGCACGCCGAGCCCGACCCGTACAAGGGCCTCGCCGAGAAGCTGCGCCGCCGCCGGTACGGTATCTGACCGATCAAGCGGCCGTGCGGGGTCTCACCCGTCGTCACTCCGAGGTGGCGTCCGTCTCCTCGGACTCCGCAGCGGCGGGTGCAACCTCGGGATCCGGGTCGACCATCGGTTCTGCCTTGAACGGCTTGACGATGGTGTGCGTGATGACCTGCCCCTGAATCTGCTTGTTCTCGAAGCTCTGCTGCCCCTGGGCCATGTCCGTCTCCTTCTCTCGTGTCCGATGCTTCGGTCTCTCGCATGCTCCCACCCCGGGCGCTACGCAAGGAGGCAGCAACGAGGTATTGGCCGATTCATCGACTTAAAACGATCATCCGAATCTGAGGCCGCCCCCACACGTCGGCGGCCTTCCGTATCCCCGAGGAACAGCGCCATCTCTCTCAACCCCGCACGTGCCAATGCCTTCCAGAACCCGGACAAGCTCGTCACTCAGGCTCTCGCCAACCTGAAGGACTCCGTGGTCCTGGCGAACATGTTCGACCGCCGCTCGGCGGCGGAGTTCGTCAACGCGACCGGCCAGACCATTTCGATCCGCCGCCCCGCCCGCCTGAAGGGCGCGGAGGAGGCGATCGACGCCAAGCGCAAGTTCAACGACGCCTCCACCTGGATCCAGTCGGAGAACCTGAACGAGGGTCTGCTGACCGTCAAGATGGACACCCACGCCTACTCCGCGGTGGACCTCTCCGACGCCGAACTCTCCCTGGACCTCTTCTCGTTCGGCGAGCAGGTGATGGTCCCGCAGGTGGACAGCATCACCGAGCGCCTGGAGAACAAGGTCGCGGCCGCGATGAACGAGTTCCCGGACGTCGCCACCTCCGCGAAGATCCACGTGGACCTCTCCAAGGCGACCACCGACGAGCAGGCCGGCCAGATGATCCGCAAGGCACTTGCCCGCCTGCGCGTCCAGCTCAACAAGGAGAACATCCCGGCCGAGGGCCGCACCGCCGTGCTCGGCTCGGAGGCCGCGTTCTACCTGCTGAACTCCTCCTCCATCCTCAACGCCTCCGAGCACGCCGACGGCGGCGCGGCCCTGAAGGAGAGCACCCTCGGACGGGTCCACGGCTTCCGCCTGGTGGAGTCCACCAGCGATGTGCTGGACCCGATGGGCATCTACGCCTTCCACCGCTCGGCGATCCAGCTCGTCTCCGGCGCGCCGTCGGTCCCGGAGTCCGCGAAGGGCGGCCGGCAGTCGGCGGAGGGCTTCGCCCTGCGGTGGATCAAGGACTACAACAGCGCGGCGGCGATGGAGCGTTCGTTCCTGTCCTCGTACTGGGGCGCCAGCCTGGTCACCGACCTGAAGAAGGGTGCCACCGACTGGCAGGACCCGAAGAACCTGGTCAAGGTGCGCGGCGTCAAGGTCAAGTTCACCGGCGAGCCGGCCGCCCTCAAGGCTTCCGACTTCGCCCTGGCGGCCTGACCCGGGTGGCGCTGGACGTCGCCGACCTGTTCAAGCGCCTGGGCAAGCCCGCTCCCGAACCCGGCACGCCGGACTGGGAGCGGGCCAGCGCCGCGCTGGAGGACGCGTTCTGGGTGATCGCCGCCACCGGCCACCCCGCGTGGACACCGCAGCGGCACCCGCCGGTGATCCGCACCCTGGCGCTGGCCGTCGCCGACCGCCGCTTCCGCAACCCCGAGGGGTACGTGCAGGAGCAGGCCGGAGAGGTCTCCTACCGCATGCCCGACGGCTCACCGATCGGCCTCGCCCTCACCCGGGGCGAAGTCGCCCTGATCGAACGGGTGGCAGGCCGCGGCGGCCTCAAGTCCGTGACCGGCCGCCGAGAAGCGGTCTCACGCGGGCTGCGCACCGGCTACCCGTTCCCCGACCCCGAGGACTGGCGGGGTGCCGCGTGAGTCTGCTGGAACGCGGGCGTACTCGCGTCACCGTCCACACCGTCGTCATGGTCGATGACGGGTACGGGGATCTTCGGCCGGCACCCGGCCCGTCCGCCACCTACATGGCGTGGGTTCAGCCGGTCGGCGACGCCGCAGGCTGGCGCGCCCCGGTCGGTGCTCAGGTCGGCTGGGCCCCGCCGATCCGCCGCAAGGTCGTCCTCCCGCCCGAGACGGTGATCGACAAGTGGTCCGCCCTGTCCTTCGAGGACCAGGGCGACCCCGGCACCCGGTGGGCGGTGGTGGACCCGCCCCGCGCCCACCACGGCGCGTCCGACCGCATGAAGTTCGTGACCGTGATCGTGGAAGGCGGTGGCCAGAGTGGCGGAAGTCCGACCTGACCTCGATGCCGTCGTCGCCGCCCTCCCGGGCGTGATGGGCGTTCTCAAGCTGGAGGCCGAGGAGCGCAAGGCCCGCGTCGTCGCCAAGGCCGCGCTGCACGTCGAGACGGGCGCGTTCATCGCCGGGCTGAAGGTCCGCCGGCACTCCAAGGGCTACGCGATCATCAACCTCGATCCGCTGGCCGCCCACAAGAACTGGGGCGGCTGGAACGAGCGCGCCGGACGCCCGGTGGACGGCATCCACGCGATGGAGGCCGCCCTGTGGTGACCCGCGAGCCCTACCTGATGCCCGACTCCGAGCGCATCGTCCTGGACGCCCTGCGCACCGCCCTGCCGGGCCTGCGCTGCGCGGTCTACCTGCCCACCGACTGGCAGTTCGCCCTGCGGGAGTCCGGCGGCCTGGTCATCGCCCGCCGGGTCGGCGGAACGATGAAAGACAAGCGCTTCATCGACGAGGGCATGTTCACCGTCCAGACCTACGCCACCTCGCGGGCGGATGCCTCGCTGCTGGCCCGCCGCGCCCGCGCCGCCCTGGTCCGCCTGACCTTCGAGCAGTTCGGCAACGACGACGGGCACCTGTCCCGCTTCCGCGAGGCAACGGGTCCGTTCATGACCACCGACACCATGACCGAGGCCCAACCGGACTTCTACCGGTTCTCGGCCAACTACATGATCGCCACAAGGCCCCGCTGACGGGCCGGAAAGGAGTCAGCGATGGCTGCTGACGACGCCCCGGTCCTCGTACCGGGCACCGGATACATCTACGTCGCCCCGCCGGGCACCCCGCTCCCCGATCTGAAGGCCGGGTTCGAGCCGAAGGACAACACCAAGTGGGGCCCCGAAGGGCTGACTTGGAAGTCCATCGGCAATACCTCGCTGGACAACGGCATCGAGATGACCGTGGACGGCGACGAGCCCGAGGTGCTGGGGAGCTGGCAGAACAAGTCCCTCAAGACGACCGACCCCGGCAAGACCTACGCGGTGACGATCAACCTGTCGGACTTCACCGCCGAGTCGTACCGCCTGTACTACGGCACCGACAAGGGCCTCGACAGCAAGGGCCTGTTCTCGATCCCCACCAGCCCGGCCGCGCAGAACCGGGCGCTGATGATCGCCGCCGTGGACGGCACGAAGGCCGTCGTGTGGCACTACCCGAAGACGTCGATCATCGGCGCGGACTCGGTGACCATGGACCCCGCCGCACTCGGCGAGATGCCGGTGAAGGCCACCGTCGTGGCCCTCAACCAGTCCGCCCCGCTCGGCACCGTCACCCCGGTCTTCGACCTGGACGCGGGGCTTCAGGCCGCCGCCTGATCGTTCTTGTCCGGTAGTGCCGGTCGGGCAGGTTCCTGTCCGTCCCGCAGCTCGGCCCGCAGCTCGCGGACTGCACGCAGCGAGACGATGAAGTCCCCGGTGAGCCATGGAATCCACTTCCGGAGTGCCAGCCGGAGGACGGTAACCACTCCGGCGGCACCGATGGCAACGGGTGCCAGCCAGTCAGGAACCTGCACCACAACTCCTCTGATCTGACGGCAGATCGGGAGTGACCTGTTTCTGGGCAGGCTCGACCCGACCTACCGCAAGCGGTAGACGAATCGAGACCCGCCGGTGCAGGTTCTCGGCGGACTCTGGAGATGATCTCCAGAGTCCAGCAGATGGCGCTGATGGACCACGGGCCCTTGGGCCCCTTCTCGAACGCAGTTCGAGTCCCACGTGAACCTTGTCGAATGACGAGCACACCGGTACTCGGTTCGCTTCACGCAGGATGAATCGGGCGCTGCCGTAGCGTCCCGTCGACACCTAGGGGCCAGTCAGTTGCCCCGCTTTAGTTTCGTGACTGGGCGTCAGCCTTGTCAAACCGTCTGGAGTTTGCACACCTTGACCACCATCAGTTATGCCGCCCTCGCCGCCGAGGCCGAGCGCAAGCACGCGGGCAAGGGCCTGAAGTTCATCGCCGCCAACGGCAAGAAGGTCCGGCTGCGCCGGATCGAGGCCCTGCCCGGTGACGACCTGAAGGCGGCACTGGCCCTGCTGGACCTGGTGCAGTCGAAGAAGGTGTCCAACGAGCGCCGTATCGACGCCATGACCGGACTGCTGGTTGCGGTGGCCTCCGACAAGAAGGCGATGCGCGAGTCCCTGGGCGCGCTGCCGCTGGAGCAGGCCATGGCCGTGGTCGAGGCGTGGATGGAGCAGGCCGCGCCGGGGGAAGCGCTGGCCTGATCAGGCTGCTGGACCGGCACGGCGCGGAGATCGCCGCCGACCTGCGCCGCTTCTGTGGCGTCGATGTCCTGGACTTCGTCCGGGGCCGGCACTCTGCCCGCTACGTCCTCGCCCTGATCGGGACACTGCCCGACGACTCGGCGACGGTGGCCGCGATGCGCGGTGGCCGTGAGGCCGCAGGCTGGGATGCCAAGGCCTATGTGCTGGCGGACCTGGTGGACGCAGTGCAGGCGCTGACCCACGTTCAGGTCGCCAAGGCGTCGAAGAACCCGCGCAGCGTGGAGCGGCCGAAGCCGTACCCGCGCCCGTACGCCAAGAAGTCCCGCCGGCCGACCGGTGCTGACAATCCCTTCGCCGCCGCGCTCCGCCGTGAGGTCGGTGAGGGTGGGGGTCCGGCCGTCGCCGAGCCTCTTTCCCCCCTTGCAGAAACGTTCCGCCTTCCGGCGGCCGTGCTCGCGCGCTCCACCGCGCCTGTGCGGCCCGCGCCGGTCCGACTCACGTAGGAGGTGAGCCTGTGGCCGGCCCCGGCGGCAAGGAAGCCGGACGCGTGCACGTGCGCGTCCTGCCGGACACCGACGGCTTCCGGAACCGCTTGAAGCGGTACCTGGAGATGCTGGAGAAGTACACCAAGCTCTCCGTCAAGCTCGACCTGGACACGGCGGGTGTGAACGCCCGGCTGCGGGAGCTGACCCACGACCGCAACGTCCGGGTCAACGTCGTCGCCGACACCGGCGAGGCCGCAGCCCGGATCGCCGCGCTCACCCGTGAGCGACGAGCCCGGGTCCGGGCGGACGCGGACACCGCGCCCGCCGAGGCCCAGCTCCGGGCCTTCACCGGCCGCAAGTGGCGCCTGGGCGTCAACGTCCACCTCGCGAGGGGCGGACTCGACCGGGTCAAGTCCGGTCTGGCGTCGATCGGTTCGGGGGCCGCCGAGGTCGCCCGGAACTTCGGGCGGCTGTTCACCCTCTCGATCAGCCAGACAGCGTCCGCGCTGGAGGGCATCGGGTCGGGCATCAGCTCGGCCGCCCAGGGCACCCTGGGCATCGCGGCCGGCTTCGCCCAGTCGGCCGCTGCGGCGCTGCCGCTGCTGGTCGCCGTCATGGCCATCGCCTCCTGGGTGATGGTCGTGGCCTCCGGGCTGATCGGCGTCCTGGCGCTGGCCGCGCTGCCGGTCCTGCCGATCGGCCTCGCCGCCATCGCGGCGGCCGGCGACATGAAGAACCTGGGCGACCAGGCCCAGGAGGCGATGCAGAAGGCGTCGGCGGCGCTCAAGCCCGCCACCGCCGCCATGCGCTCCGAGTTCGGGGGCGCGCTCAAGGACATCAAGGGCTGGTTCCGCCAGGCCAAGCCCGAGATCAAGGCGTTCTTCGACGCCGGGGCGCAGTACGTCCGCCCCATGGTGAAGTCGGTCACCAGCTTCACCGACACGCTCGTCCCCAAGCTCACGGCGGCGATGAACTCGCCGGGGATGAAGGCGTTCACCGACGAGCTGCCCAAATCGCTCGTCGGCATCGGCGCCAGCCTCGGCGACTTCTTCCTCACCCTGGCCAACGGGGGCGACCGCCTCAAGGCGCTGCTGCCGCCGCTGAACAGCCTGCTCGACGTCTTCCTGCAAGGCATCGCGCAGCTCGCGGTGGCGCTCGCGCCCGAGGCCGCCGCGTCGATCTCCTGGTTCGCGGGCACGCTCCGCGAGTTCTTCCAGGTCTTCCAGGACAACGCCCAGGCCACGGCCGCCATGATGCGGCTGGTCGATCTCAGCCTGCGCGCGCTCGTGATCGCCTTCTCGGTCACGATGCAAGCCTGGGACCTCTTGGCCCAGGGAGCCGTGGCCGCCTGGCACGCCGTGCAGGCAGCGTGGGACGGCCTGACGGCCGCCACCGCCGCGGCCTGGTCCGCGGTGACCTCCTGGACCGCGTCCACCTGGTCCTCCGTCTCCTCCGCCGTCTCCTCGGCGGCGTCGTCGGCGGCCTCCGCCGCTTCGACCGCGTGGAGAAACGTTTCTGCTTGGACGGCCGAGGCGTGGGGCTCCGTGACGTCGTGGACGGTGTCGTCCTGGCAGTCCGTCACCTCGACCGTGTCCTCGGCGGCCTCCGCCACGGGCTCGGCTGTCGCGGCGGCGTGGCGCACCGTCCAGTCGTGGACGGCGTCGGCCTGGGACGCCTGCGTCCGTACCGTGGCCTCGGCCTGGTCGAACATCGTCTCCGGCGTGGCCTCCGGGATCTCCGCTGTGATCTCGTACGTCGCCGGCCTGCCCGGTCAGATCCTGTCCGCCATCGGCGACTTGGGTTCGCTGCTGTTCGACAAGGGCAAGCAGGCGATCCAGGGCCTGGTCAACGGCATGAAGTCGATCAGCGTCGGCAGCGTCGTCTCCGGGATCGTCTCGTCGCTCAACCCGTTCAAGGCATCCGCCCCAGCGGCTCCGGCCTCTGCGCCGCTCGCACGGATGGCCGCGCCGATGGTGCTCGCCGCGATGCCGGCCGCCGCGTACGCGAGCCCGCTGGAACAGGCCCTGCGCCCGGTCGCCACCGGGCTGCGCTCGCTCGACTCCTACGGCTACGGCCAGCGCGCCGCCGCGAGTCTGCGCCCCCCCGACACCGTGCCCAAGGACGCCGGCCGGGAGCGCTACGGCAACCACATCACCGTCAACGCCCGCACGAACGCGGACCCCCACGAGATCGGCAAGGCCATCGCGTGGGAGCTGAAGACCTCCGGGAGGTAACCGCTCTTGGGGGCTCTTTCCCCACCCGTCGTCACCGACATCACCGCCAGCACCGCCCGCGTCTGGTTCGACAAGCCGGACGGTGCGTACGCCGCCGTCGTCGCCACCGACCCGGCGACCGGGGCCGAGGTCTACGCCTACGAGGACTCGGAGTCTCCGGGTTCGGCGCTGGTCGGTGATCCGGGCCGGTGGGGCTACGGCCTCACGCTGGCACCGGACACCCTCTACGAGGTCCGGTACCGCTCCAACGGAGCTGACGCCGACACCTGGTCCGACACCGTAACGTTCCGGACCCTGCCCGCCGCCGACCCCGCGCAGCCGCCCGACATCGGCCCGCAGCCCAGCGCCCTGGGCCCCTACACCGGCCGTCCGTGGACGGCGTGGTGGGGCGGGCTGCTGCTCGGCGAGGACTCCACCGTCGTCCTGGAGGAAGTCGCCGGCCTGCTGGACGCCCCGGAGGTCCGCAGCTCGGACGCCGAGCTGCTCCAGCGCGACGGCCTCACCCCCGGCACCGACTACATGGGCGCCCGCACCGTCACCTTGACGATGCTCGCCCTGGAGGACCGTGAACTCCCCGCGCTGCTGGCCGCGTTCGCGCCCGGCGGCCCGGAGAGGCCGTTCGAGTTCGCCTTTCCCGGCGTCGCCGGCGGCCGGTCCAGGATCATGGCGAGGGTGCGCAAGCGCGCCGTCACCGTGGACAGCGACTTCCACGCCGGCCGACGCCGCGTGACGGTCGAGCTGGCCGCGACCGACCCCCGGTTGTACTCGGCCGACGAGGCGCGGGCGCAGGTGGCGGTGGCCGCTCCCCGGGGCGGTCGGCCGCTGTTCCCGCTCACGCTGCCGCTCGACATGGGCAACGATCCCACCGCCGGTGCGGCACCGGACATCACCAACTCCGGCTCGGTGGACACCTGGCCCGTCGTCCGGCTCACCCCGAGCGCGGGCGAGATCCGCGATCCGTCGCTGACGCTCGTCCACAACGGCGAGCGCAGCCGCTTCGCCACCCGGGGCTTGCGGGTCGGCCGCGGTGATGCCCTGGTGATCGACATGGGCCGCCGCCGCATCACCCTCAACGGTGCTTCACGCTTCGGTCAGGTCGAGCCCACCTCCACCTGGTTCGCCCTGCCCCCGGGGCCGAGCGCCGTTCAACTCGACGTACTGGAAGGCCCCGACGGGGTCACGGCGGACGTGCTCTGGCGCTCCGCCTGGATGTAAGGACCCCCTTGGCAACAGAACTCCGCGCCCCGCTGTTCGTGCAGCAGGGCCGCTACGACGCGTTGGACCTGCGAACGATGATCGGTGGGACCCGGGGCGCCCACGTCGGCGTCTCCGGTCCCGCCGCCCTGCTGGTGGAGAAGGTGGACAACCCCACCCCCCGAGTCTCCGTCGCGGCCGGGTCGGTGTGGCTGCCGGACGACGTCGCCGCCTCCCACAAGGGAGCGGTGCACTTCGCCAACCTGGACGCGAGCATTCAGCTCCAGTGCTCCACCCCGAAGCCCGGCGAGGCCGCACGCACCGATCTGGTCGTCGCGTTCGCCGACCCCGACACCGCGCCCATCGGCCCGCAACTCGCCGACATCCGCACCACCGCCGACCAGTACATGCAGGCCGTGTCCTTCGCCGCCGACGGCACCCCGTACGCCACCGCGGCCTCCGGCGCCCAGGTGACGAAGGAGGGCGCGAAGGGCTGGTCCGTCGCGGTGCTCGCCGAGTCCACTCCCGGCGCGAAGGACTGGCCGGTCCCGTCGAACTGCATCCGCCTCGCCTTCGTGTCGATCGCACAGACCGGCATCACCGGCATCGAAGACGTCCGCTTCGTAGTCGCCGGGCAGTTGGACACGACGCCGCTGCGGCACCTGCGCACCGCTGCCTCCCAGGGAGTGGCCACGGTCGCCGCCGGGGCCCCGGCCGGCAGCCTCGTCTACGACTCGGTCTCCACGACCCTGCACAAGGTCACCGGCCCAGGCTCCACCGCGCCGCTCGTGCCCGGTGCCGTGCGCCTGGACATCGCCTACCAGGCCGCCGACGGCACCTGGGGCTCGGACGCCTGGCAGCAGTTCACCGCCCCGGCCGTCAACTACCCCCGGCTGGTCACCGTGTCCTTCGAGTGCACGTACAAGGGCGACTTCGGCGAGGGCTGGATCACGCCCCTGGTGGTCGGCCACGGCGAGCGCCGCCGCGCCGGCCGCGCGCAGTACACCCGCGCCGGAGACACCCGAGACTGTCGCGGGACCGCCACTGTCAAGGTCCCGGCGAACACCCCGCTGAACGTCTCCACCACCGCCGCGCCGGACAACGCCAACTCCAACAACATCAGGCTGACGGCCGCCTGGACGTCGCAGGCCGACGCCGTGGTGATGCCCGCCTGATGCTCGACATACCCGAATACCGCGTGATCCTCAGCGAGTTCAAGGGCGGGCGGCTGCTCGCGGAACTCCCCGTCTCCGGCCTCAAGTTCGCCTCGATCCTCAACGCTCCCGGGGCCGCGAGCTTCACCGTGCCGCTGGCCGCCGAGCCGCTCGCCGGACTCGACTGGTCACTGATCTCGCCGTGGCGGATCACCGCCCACGTCCAGCGCGGCAGCCGCGTCCTGTGGGGCGGGCCGCTGCTCACCTGGTCCGTGGACCTGACCGCCGAAGAGATAACCCTCGACTGCGTGGGCCTGTGGGAGTACTACCGCCGCAACATCATCAATCTCGGCTACACCACCGGCACAACACCGCGCGAACAGACCACGATCGCCCGCGAGTTGATCCAGACCTTCGCCGACAACCCCTCACCCGCGGCCCCCGGCCAGTCGGGCTACTGGGGCAGCAACGGCCCCGGCGCGCTCACCTTCGACCCCGACCTCGACAGCATGAAGCGCGACCGCACGTACCCGTGGTTCGAGTGGAAGTCGGTGGGCGAGGCCGTCGAGCAGCTCGGCGCGGTGATCAAGGGCTTCGACTTCCGCATCGACCACGACTGGGACATCGACGCCCGGGTGATCCGCAACCGCATGCGCTGGCTCTACCCGGCCGGCGGCCAGGACACCGGCATCGTGCTGGAGCACGGCACCAACTGCACCGTCACCACCGTCACGAGCGACGGCGACCAGATGTGCACCGAGACCGCCGTCAACGGTGCGGGCGAAGGCTGGTCACAGCTCAAATCCTGGTGGTACAACGGCCAGTTGGAGACCGAGGACGGCCGCCGCATCCCGCGCCTGGCCGCCGTCGCCACCAACAACTCGGTGGTGCGGACGGAGACCCTGACCGCGCAGGCCGAACGCATGGTCGCGGTCGGCGCGTTCCCGATCGTCGTCCCCGAGGTCACCCTGCACCCGGGCGGCGAGTACTCCGCCGCCGAACTCCGCGTCGGCCACAAGATCCGCGTCCGCGCGAAGACCGCCTCCTGGCCCGGCATCGACGCCGAATACGTCGTCCAGGAGATCAGCACCACGGTCAGCCGGACCGGCGAGGAAACCACCCTCGCACTCGTGCCCGTCACCGTCTTCGAGCGCGTGGACGACTGGGTCCAGGGGCAGTTGGAGCTGACCGCATGACCGTCTACGGCCGCCCCTCCCTCGCCGACGAGTTCCAGGAGATCGGCACCCGCCTGGACTCCATGGAACGCACCGCGTCCGCGCTCGGCGCGGTGCTGCCCATGACCCCCTACCGGCCCGGCCTCGACGCCACCACCACGTGGCGGGCCGCCGCCACCATCCCCACCGCCGGCATCGCCCACCCCGTCATCCGCCTCGACCTGCGCGTCTCCGCCAAACAGGGCGCCAACGTCTGGCTGCGCCTGTTCGACGTGGACAAGGCCCGCCCCGTCACCACCGAGTGGAAGTACACCGGCGGCGCACTCAACAACGGCTGGGTCCGCCTGGACTGGCTGCTGCCGATGGGCGGAGGCCAGCCCGGCGAGTGGCAGCGCGTCCTGCTCCAGACCCGCACCGACGTGGACGGCGGAGGCACCGTCGATCCCGGCGTCGCCACCGCCCTCCCGTTCAACCAGGCACCGAAGGCGACCGAGGCCGGCACCTGGACCCCCGTGCCGCTCCCGCCCGGCTACGCCTGACCTTCACCGCCCGAAAGGACCCCGCATTTCCCGCGAAGCAGTCATCACCGAGGCCCTGACCTGGGCCGACCAGAACTACCGGGGCGGCCTCAGCCCCTCGGGCAAGTACTACGACACCCCGTTCGGCCGCTGGTACGGGCTCAACCACGAACCGTACTGCGACATGTTCGTCTCCTGGTGCGCCGACAAGGGCGGCGAAGCGGCGACCGTCGGCAAGTTCGCGTACTGTCCCTCGCACGTCCAGTACTTCCGCAACAAGGGCCAGTGGTACGGCAGTTCCGCCGCGTTCAAGCGCGGCGACATCGTGTTCTTCTCCTGGGACGGCGGCCCGACCGCCGATCACGTCGGCATCGTCCTTCAGGACTCCGCCCCCGGCCAGCAGGTCAGCACGGTGGAGGGCAACACCGCCCGCACCTCCGGCGCGGGCCAGGGCTCCGGCGGCTGCGTCGTCCGCAAGACCCGCCCCCGCTCCAGCATCCTCGGCGTCGGCCGCCCCGCCTACAACGCCACCGGCAGCGGTGGCGGCAGCAGCACCGGCACCACCGTCCCGCCGACCGGACAGGCCGTCACCATCAACGGCAAGGCGTACGGCCCGGGCTCGCACGGCGAACACGTCACCGCCATGGGCCGCGCCCTCGTCCGCGCGGGCTGCTCCCGCTACACCGAGGGCCCCAGCCCGGTGTGGGGCAACGCCGACACCGAGAGCTTCCGCGCCTGGCAGCTCAAGATCGGCGACAGCGGCGCGGACGCCGACGGCATCCCCGGCCCGAAGCAGCTCGCCCGCCTCCTCTCTGAGCACGGCACGCCCTCCGCTCCCGCGCCACAGCCGCCGGCCACCCGGCCCTTCACCGTCCGCCGGGACATGACCCTGGGCGGCATCGCGCTGGCGCTCGGCACCACCGTTGCCGGGCTGCTCACCCTCAACCCGCAGATCACCGACCCGGACCGGATCGACGCCGGGCAGCAGCTCACCGTCCCCGCCGCCTCGCCGACCGCCGACCCGGCCACCCCGGACCCGGAGCCGAGCGAGACCCCGGCCGAGGCCGAGCAGACCGACCCGGACCCGCTGCCCACTGCTGCACCGGTCCACACGGTGGTGCCCGGCGACACCCTGTGGGACATCGCCGCCCGCTACCGCGTCACGCTGGAAGCGCTGGTGGCCGCCAACACCTCCACCGTCGCGAACCCGGACCTGATCTACCCCGGGCAGGACATCGTGATCCCGGACGGCTCCGCACCCGTCCCGTGCCCGGCCGCCCCGACGCCCGCACCGTCGGCACCCGCCGCGCCCGAACCGGCCCCGGCCCCGGCCGCGCCCGTCGCGGAGACGCCGGCCGCCCCGAGCAGCGGCTACTCGAACGACCTCGCGGGCTGGATCGAAGAGGCCCGGGACATCCTGCGCGCGAACGGCGACCTGGTCCCGTCCGCCGCCGCGATCGAGTACCGGGCGATGGTCGAGTCCGGCGGCAACCCGCTCGCCGAAAACCACTGGGACAGCAACGAAGCGGCCTACGGCGGCACTTACGGCCTGCTCCAGACCATCCGCCCGACCTTCGACACGTACTCGCTGCCCGGCCACCGCGACATCCTCGACCCGGTGGACTCGATCATCGCCGGAGTCCGCTACGCCAACGCGACGTATGGCTCGTTCGAGTCGATCGCCTGGAACAGCGGGGGCTACTGATGCCCGACGACGAGCGCCTGGGCGGCGTGGTCATCGGGCCGCGCGAGATCTACGACCAGCTGGTGGGCGTCCGCGAGGACGTCCGCTCGCTGGCCCAGAGCAGCGCCACCGTGGACCAGACCCTGAACGACCACGAAGACCGCGTCCGCGCCTTGGAGCGCTGGCGCTACGGCGTCGTCGCCTCCGGACTCGCCGGAGGCACCGCACTGATCACCGACGTCGTCGCACGCCTGAAGGGCTGAGCACCATCGAAGACCTGAAGACCTGGATCACCGACAACCCGGTCAAGGCGCGCTCGGCCGTCGTCGCGCTGCTCACCGTGCTGGGCACCGTCGTGCCGAGCCTCGCCGGAATCCAGAGCAACGAGGCCGTCGTCGGCCTGCTGCTCGCCGCCGCTGCGATGGCCGCCGGCCACTCCGCGGGCAAACGCGTCGTCACCCACGCGACCGACACCGCGAACAGCGACGCCGCCCGCGCCGCAGCACTCGCCGAGTGCTGCGCGTGCCCGCACGCCGACCCTCGCACCATCGCCCCGCCGCAGGGCGACGGCATGAAGCGCAAGCCGTAGCACCACCCGGGCCCCGGCTCGTCCTCGGACGAGTCGGGGCCTTTTCGCGTTCCGGCGCGGACCGCGAGGCGGGTTGTTAACCGGCCTGCCTGAACGGTGGCGAAGGAGTGTGCAGACATGAAGAACATCGCGCTGATCGGCCGGGCCCGGTCCGGGAAGGACACGGCCGCCGGCGTGCTCGCCGAGCACGGATACGCCCGGCTCGCGCTGGCTGACCCGCTGAAGGCCATGGCGTACGACATCGACCCGGTGATCGGCGTCGAGCTGCTGGGCGTCAACGCCCCCGTCCCACTCGGCCTCGCCGACGCCGTGGACCGCCACGGCTGGGAGGAGGTCAAGGACGAGTACCCGCAGGCCCGCCGCTTCTTGCAGCGCCTCGGCACGGAAGGCGTCCGCCGCCACGTCGCCGAGGACTTCTGGATCACCCGGTGCACCGCCGCTGTCGCCGCCTCGGACCGGCCCGTCGTCGTCACCGACGTGCGGTTCGCCAACGAGGTGAAGGCGCTTCGCGTCGTGGGCGCCACGGTCTGGTTCATCGACCGGGGCAGCCCCGACGGCGACCACCCGAGCGAGCAGCTCGGCCCCGAGCACGCCGACCTCGTCATCCCCAACACCGGCACCCGCGCCGACTTCCACGCCCGGATCCACGCAGCCCTGGAGGCCACCGCATGACCCTGCGCGACCGCTACGACGCGATCGACCGCACTGCGACCGCGATCGAGAACGTCCTGTTCATCTACACCCCCGTGCCGGACCCACTCACCCGCGAGGAGCGCGAGGCCGACGAGCAGGCCGCGAACGCCCGCGTCGGCGCGGAGGTGCCCGGCTTCTCGGACACCCTGCCGTCGATCGCCGCCGCGGCCTGACGGCCCCTCACCCCTTCGGCCCGTCCCGACCCCCGGGGCGGGCCCTTCCCATGCCCCGCCACAGAAACGAGCAAGCATGTCCGACGGCGTCCGCACGATCCACCAGAAAGGCTCCCGCTACTACGTCCACCCGGAGTCGGGCGACCTCGCCCCCTCGGTGACCTCCATCCTGAACATGGAGGCGAAGCCGTTCCTCCAGGACTGGTCGGCCGGCATGGCCGCCGAGTGCGCGGTGACGGACCTGGAGGTCGTCCAGCGCATAGCCGCCCGCGACCGCCAGGCCGCCGTGGACTTCCTCAAGTACGCGGGCAAGCGCTACACCAAGGTCCGCGCCGACGTCGGCTCGCTGGTCCACGACTACTTCGAACTGCGCCTGCGAGGCGAAGAGGTGCCGTATCCGCACCACGACGTGGAGCCGTACGTCCCGCACATCGAAGCGTGGCTGGACCGCTACCAGCCCGAGCTGCTGCACGCGGAGGACGTGGCGTGGTCGCGCGGGCACGAGTACGCCGGGAGCTTCGACTTCATGGTGAAGATCAACGGCAGGACCATCCTCGGCGACCTGAAGACCAGCAAGAGCGTCTACCTGTCGGTGGCCTACCAGCTCGCGGCCTACGCCTACGCGGACGACCTGATCACCGTGGACCGCAAGATCCAGGCGTTCCCGAAGATCGACGCCGGGGCGGTGCTCCACATCACCCCGGCCCGCGCCGAGTTCCGTCCGGTGAAGATCGACCACGCCATCTTCGGCCGGTTCCTCAACCTGCGCCGCCGCTTCGCCGACGACCGGGCCTCCGACGCCGGGATCATCGGCCGCGTCGCCTGGAAGAACGAGGCCGGCCGCCAGACCGGCACCGCCCGCCGCGCCGCCTGACCACCGCTGTTGACCGTCCCGCCTCAACCTCCACGGGCACGGCTGTTGACCGCCGCACCTCACGTACAACGAGCCGCGGAGCGGGCTGCTGACCGTCCCGCCTCAACCCTCGTGGGCACGGCTGTTGACCGCCCCGCCTCACACATGACGAACCCCTCCCGAGAGAACGGACGCCCTTGAGCAACGCACTCGACAACATCTTCGCCTCGGACCCCGAGCTGGCCGAGCGCGCGGAGCGCGCCGAAGCCAACGCCCGCCCGGATCTGGCCGGCGTCTTCCGCAACTACGAGGCCGCCCCGGACGGCGGCTTCCCGATCGCCCAGCACCAGTGGATGGTCACCTCCGCCGTGCCGGCCGTCGCCGACGCCGTCGCCGAGCTGCTGGGCGGAACCCCGTACGAGCGGGACACCGAGGCCGAGGACGCGATGGCGGTGAAGACCGACGCCGATCGGGTGGAGGTGATCATCGACGGCCCCGAGGCCGTGTCGATGGACTTCAAGCAGTGGGTGAACGGCAAGCTCGCGCACCACTGCGACACCCGCCAGTTCCTCAGCCCGCCGGAGGACGTCGGCGTGCCGTGCCGCTGCCCCGGCACCCTCGCCGAGCTGCGCGACCGGGCGAAGGCCGAACGCGGCCCGAAGCCCAGCATCGAGATCGACTTCACCCTGCCCCACGCCCTTGAGCTCGGTCGGTTCCGCTACAAGTCCTCGGGCTGGTCGCTGATCCCCGAACTGCCCGCGCTGAAGGGCGCATTGGCCCGCTCCGGCGGCCCGTCGCTGGCCCACCTCGTCAACGAGCGCGTGCAGTACACGAGCAAGGCCGGCCGCGACGTGGACTACCAGAAGGCCACGATCAAGGTCATCAAGCCCTACGAGCGCGCCATCGCCGACAGCAAGGCGTCGGCGATCGAGGAGGAGCCGCCGTTCTAACCGGCGCCCGACCCCCAGCACCACCAGCGGGACCGGCCCTTCGGGGCCGGTCCCGCCCCCGTTTCCATGGAGAGAGAACCATGCAGTACCTGACCGGCGATCAGCCGATCCCGGCCCGACTCGTCAACCCGCTGCCCTCCGCCGACCGTTCGCAGGAGATCATGCGCGCCGCGTTCCGCGACCCCGCGCCACGTCCGCAGGGCGGCACCCGCAACTCGCAGGCCAAGCTCACCGAGCGCAAGGTACACGCGATCCGTGGCGCGGCCGACGTGGGCGCCAACCTCGCCGCGCTCGCCGTGGCGTTCGGCATCTCGGAGCGCGCCTGCCGGCACATCGCCGACCGCACGTCCTGGGCCCACCTGCCGGAGGGGGCCTGAGTGTTGGACGACCACTTCACCCCGCTGTGGAAGATACCTCCCGAGCATCGGCGGGCGTTCCTCCACGCCCGTGCGCGGGCGCTGGCCGCTGAGGGTGCGTCACCGCGCCGTCTGCTGCGGGCCTCCGACGCCGCGCACACCGCCGACTTCCGCGAGCCGCGACCGCCGGAGGAGACATGACCTACCGCATCGGGCTGGGCATCGCCCCCGCGCTCGGAGACCTGCGCCGCGCCGGGCCCGGTGACCGGCTGCTGTTCCTGCACGACGCCCGCCAGCGCCCGGACTTCTCCCGCTACTGGGACGCCGCCGGCCTGGCGGTCTTCCGGGGCGCGGCCCTGATGGTGGCGACTGCCTAGTGGCTCCGGTGCTCGGAATTGGTGCCCGGCTGGCGCCAGGCACCAATTCACTCAGAAGTCGGCATCCAGGTGCGAATCAGCCGATGGCGTTCAGCATTGCTTCCTCCACATGGTCAGCGGCGTTGCGGTGACCGAGGGCGTTGGGGTGCACGAAGGACAGCTGGTCGGGAAGGGTGACGAAGCCTTCAACCCACTTGGTGTCGTCGCAAACGCTGTGGTCCCGCGAAGAGGTGTAGAGGTCGACGAAGCTGGCGGCATCCTGTGTGCCGGTGGAGTCGTCGATGGCCTTGTTGAGAGGCTCCAGGACATCCTTGCGCAGCCACTCCAGATCGCCCGGGGTGATCGTGCCGAACTTCGCCAGGTCGCCGTAACCGCACTTGGAAGCGTCCCGGGGGATGATCGTGGGGTAGCCGACGGCAAGGATCTTCGCCTTCGGGGCGCGCTCGTGGAGCACGGCGAGCATCCGGTCGTACTCATGGCGAACCTTCTTCAGCCGGTCCGGGACGCCGGCGGCCAGGGAGTCCTTGCACGGGGTGCCCTTGCCGTCGTTCTCGCCGCCCAACTGCGCGCACTTGGTGAGGAATTCGGCGAAGCCGAGGGAGTTGCCGCCCACACCGACGGTGATGACGTCGGTGTCCGCGCCGACTGCTCCGGACTGAGCGGGAACCGCGGGGAAGGGATAGTCCGGGTCATCGGAGAAGGGCGGCAGGTGACGGCCGATCGGGTTCTGGGGAGTGTCGGTGACGTTCTCGATGGTGGCGGCACCACAGCTGACGTTGGTCAGCTCGAACAGACTGCCGAGATCGCGGTCGATGACCTGGGGGTAGGACCGGTCAGTGCGTTCGCAGCCGTCGCGCGGGATTTCGAAGGCGTTGCCCGCGGCCGGAATGACCCCGGCGGTGTACGAGTCGCCCAGGGCGACCCACTGCCGCACGTCGGCCGCAGCGGCGGGGTGAACGCCGGCGAGCTGGACGGCGGTAAGGGCTACGGCCGAGCCGAGCAGTGCCAGGCGGGTACGGAAACGTGTCACGAATCCTCCAGAGATTCGACAGTTGGCGCCGGTTCAACCAAAAACCGTCGCCGAATGTACTGGATCAAGTACGGAAAGTCATGAACGCCTTGCGGGTGCGCCGGTGAGTGTGGCCCAGGTTCTGCGATCCAACGCGGGCCCGTGCCGCAACAGCCAGCGCCGGCAAGTCGATCCGATCCCGCCTCGCGGTGGTGAGTGTTGGCCGGACGGATACGACCCGCCAACGATCGAGCGAACCAAGGAGACACGCCCTGATGGGCAACACCAGCAAAACGAAAGGCACCGCCTGGGAGACCGCGGTGGCCGACTACCTAAACGAACAGCTTGGCCAGTACCGGAAGTTCTGGAAGGACGGCGACCGCTCGGTGCGGTGGAGGGACCCCAGCGACCCGGACAACGTCCGCCGCCAGGTCCAGGAGGGCGTCAACGACATCGGCGACCTCGGGGTGCGCCCGTTCGCCGGGGAGTGCAAGGCCGAGCGGTCGTACGACCTCGCCTCTTATGTTCGCCAGGCCGAGGCCGAGGCGATCAACGCGGGTCTGTTGTTCGGGGTCGCGTACGTGAAGCGGCCCCGGGCGAAGACCGAGGACGGGTACGCCGTCACGTCCATCCGCACGCACGCGGCGATCGTCAAGGCCCTTCGGGAGGCCGGTTACTGAAGAAGGAGGCCGCCGTGCGCATGTCGGCGATCCTGGACCGCTTGGAAGAGCGGCGGGACTACCAGCCGGGCGAGTGGGTGGCCCGCTGCCCGGCCCACGACGACGGGAAGCCGTCGCTGTGGCTCAACCTGAAGACCAACGGCATGGTGGGGCTGGCGTGCCGTGCCGGGTGCGCCTTCGAGGACATCGTGGCCGGGATGGGGCTGTTGCCCCGGCAGCTGTTCAACGTGGACGCCGAGGGGCTGATCACGGTGGCCGAGGCCCGGCCGGAACCGGTCTCGCCGTTCCTGACGGCAGGGCTGCGGGTGTGGCTGGACAGCCTGCCGGCCGGTGACGACGCGGCCCCGGCCGTCGGCTACGCGCAGAAACGTTTCGGCCTGACGGAGGCTGAGCAGGAGCGCCTAGGCCTGCGCTGGTGGCCGGGCCCGCAGCCGTGCCCCAAGTGGGTTCCGACCTCGTTCATCCGCTATCCCCGTCTGGTCGTGCCGATGCACGACTTCGCCGGGGTGGCGAGGGGCGCCCAGGGCCGCGACCTGTCGGGCCGCTGCCCCGGGCGGTGGATCTCGCTCGCCAACCCCGAGGGCTTCGAGTGGCAGCGCTTCGGGGTGTTCCCCGGCCCGGACCCCGCCGCGCCGTGGGTGATCGCCGAGGGTCTGTCGGACCCGTTGGCGGTCGTCGCCGACGGCTACAACGCGGTGGGGGTGCGCGGGGCCGCACTGCTCAACAACGACCCCGCGACGCTGGACAGCCTAGCCAGCGGACTGGCGGGGCGTGACGTGCGGGTGTGCGGCGACAACGACCGCTCCGGCCGGGAGTTCACCCGGACGATCCTCGCCGCCCTCCACCAACGAGACGTGCCCGCCGGTGAGTTGACGCTGCCCGTGGGCTTCAAGGACTACGCAGTATGGAGAGAGAAACGGTGACGGTGTACGCCATCGACAGTCTGACCACCCCGTTCGAGCCGGACCGGCCGTCGTTGACGCTGCCGCCGGCCGACGCGGTGGCCGCCTACCGCGAGGCGGCGTCCCGGTACGGAGCCTCGGACATCGTCAACGCCCACGCCCTGGTGCAGTACACCCGGGGCGGCATCAAGTACGCCGACGGCGTGGGCTTCCACGTCTGGTCGGGAACGCACTGGGTGCGCAACGAGGTGCTGGTGCGCCAGGCCGCCCACGACCTCGGCGCGGCGATGGTGGAGACCCTCGCCCGCGAGAAGTCGGTCATCCGCGAGGCGCTGGCGCTGAAGCTCGCCGGTGACGCGCTCCAAGCAGAGTACGAGAAGCAGGTCGCGGCGCTGCCTTTGGCGAAGGCCGCGAAGGGCTTCACGATGGCCCGCCGGATCGACGACCTGATGCGCGAGCTGGCGTCGGTGCGCGGGGTGAACTGCTCGGTGGACGACTTCGACAACCAGCCGCACCTGCTGTCGTTCGCCAACGGGACCGTGGACCTGCGCACCGGCGAACTTCAGCCGCACGACCCGGCCGACATGCTGACCAAGGCGCTCCCGTGGAAGTACAACCCCAAGGCGAAGGCCCCGCGTTGGCTGCGCTTCCTCGGCGAGGTCTTTCCCGCCGAGCCGCTGATGCCGGCCTACATCCGGCGCCTGTGCGGGTACGGCATCACCGGCTCCACCGCGGAGCAGGCGTTCGCGGTGCTGGTAGGCATCGGTGCGAACGGCAAGAGCGTGTTCCTGGACACCCTCAGCCACGTCTTCGGCGACCTGTCGGAGACCACCCGCTTCGAGACGTTCGAGGACCGGGGCAGCTCGATCCCCGCCGACCTCGCCGCCCTGCGCGGCGCCCGCATGGTCATGGCCTCAGAGGGTGAGGCCGGCAAGCCGATGAGCGAGTCCGTGCTGAAGCGCGCCACCGGCTCGGACCGCCTCACCGCGAGGTTCATGCGGGAGAACTTCTTCACCTACCAGCCCACCTTCCTGCTGTGGCTGGCGTCCAACCACACCCCGGCCTTCCGCTCGCAGGACGAAGGGCTCTGGCGCCGCGTCAAGCTCATCAAGTTCGACCGGTACTTCAAGCCGGAGGAGCGCGACCACGGCATCTTCGCCGAGTTGCGCACCGAGGCCGAGGGCATCGCCGCGTGGGCGGTCGCCGGGGCGGTCGAGTGGTACGCGGAAGGCTTGAAGGAACCCGACTGCATCAGGGCCGCCACGTCCAACTTCAAGGAGAACAGCGACGCCTTGGCGGAGTTCCTGACGGACGTCCTGGTGAAGACCGACAGCGACAAGAGCCACGTTCCCTCGCAGGACGCGTACACCGCGTACCGCGACTGGTGCGAGGCCCAGGGCGAGAAGGCGTGGACCCGCCGCGGATTCGTCTCCGCGCTGGACGAGCGCGGCATCCGTCAGCACCGCATGACGAAGGGCCGCGTCCTGCTCGGCGTCCGCTTCGCCGACCAGCCGCCCGCCGGCCCCGGGGTCTTCGACACCGCCAACGACTAGGAAGAGAGCACATGCGGGTACACCCGTACCGACTGGCCGGAGAGCCGGTCGAGATCAAGGTCGCCGAGAACGGTGACGACCTGCGGGAGTTCCGCACCTGGTGGACCACCCACGCGAACGCGGGCACGCTGATCGGCTTCGACACCGAGACCACGGGCCTGGCGTGGACGGACCGAATACGGCTCGCCCAGTTCGGCGACACCCACACCGCGTACGTCCTCCCCGTCGAACTCGGCGACCCGTTCCGCGCCGCAGCGATCGAGGCCCTGACCGCGCTGCCCAACCTGGTCGCCCACAACCTGGCGTTCGACGCCCTGAAGGTGGACACCGAGCTGGGTATCCGACTCGAAGACCTCTACCCCCGCGCCCAGGACTCGCGGGTGGCCGCGCACCTCCTCGACAGCCGCCACGACTACGAGGGCGGCGTCGGCCTGTCCCTCAAGCCGCTGTCGGCCTGGTACGTCGATCCGGCCGCGCCCGACACCCAGGGCGACCTGACGAAGGTGTTCAACGGGCTCAGGCTGACCAAGGAGACCGGCTGGGCAGGGATCAGCCTCTCGCATCCCGTCTACGAGTTGTACGCCGGTCTCGACGCCCTTCTCGTCGCCCGGCTGCTGCCCAAGCTGCTGGACCGTTACAAGGCGGAGGGCCTGCGCTCGGCGCTGCTGCCGTATGAGCATCAACTCGCTTTGGTGTGTGCGAAGTTGCAGCGCACGGGGATGCTGATCGACCCCGCATACACCGAGGGACTCGTCGGTCGCCTGGCCGACGAGAAGGCGCGGTTCTCCGCCGTGGCCGCCCGGTTCGGCGTGTCCTCGGTGAACAGCCCCGACCAGGTGGCCAGCGCGCTGCTCGGCATGGGCGAAGCACTGACGGAGAAGACCGACAGCGGCGCGCTGTCGGTCGCCAAGGACGTGCTGCTGCCGATGGCGGACCTCGACCAGGACTGGAAGCGGCTCGGCATGCGCGAGCCCAACGTCCTCGCGGACGCCGTGCTGCGGGCGAAGCGCGCCGGGAAGTGGTCCACCAGCTACGCCGAGGCGATGTTGGCGGGCCGCGACGAGCGCGACCGCATCCATCCGAAGATCAACCCGCTGGGTGCCCAGACCGGCCGCGCCTCTCACTCCGACCCGGCGATGGCTCAGCTTCCCTCCCACGGCTGGGAGGTGCGCCGGTGCGTGGTCGCGGAGCCGGGAAGCGTGTACTTCTCGGTGGACCAGCAGGCGGTTGAACTCCGGGTGCTGGCCGCCCTGTCGGGGGAATCCAGGATGATCCGGGCTATCGCCTCCGGTGCGGACCTGCACGGCTTCGCGGCGGAGATGATGTTCGGCAAGGGGTACGACAAGGGCCAGCGCACGCTGGCGAAGATCGCCGGACTCGGCACCGCCTACCAGGGCGGCGCGGCGACGCTGGCGAAGCAGACAGGCCAGGAGGTGGACGTCATGCGCGACACCCTCCGGCGCTACAGCCGGGCCTTCCCCGGCATCAAGCGGTGGGCCAGAGCGATGCAACGGACCGCGCTCGCAGAACGGTGCACCATGACCACGGTGACCGGCCGGCGGCTGCACCTGGACCGCGACAAGCTCTACAAGTCCGTCGCCTACGCCTGCCAGTCCACCGCGCGCGACACCATGGGCCAGGCGCTGATCACGATGGACGCCCAGGGCCTCACCCCGTATCTGACGATGTGGGTGCACGACGAAGTGGTCGGCACCGCCCCGAAGAAGGAGGCCGCGGACGTCGCCCGCGCCTGCGCCAATGCCATGAAGATGACCCTGCTCGGCGTCCCGCTGGACACCGACGCCGAGATCTACGGCCCGAGCTGGGCCGACGGCTACGGCCTGCCGAAGGAGTGGGCCTGTGCGGCGTGAACCGGAAAGCCCGTTCACCCAGTTCTGCGAGGTCTGCGACGACGAAAAGCCCCTCGGGCAGTTCGGCCGGCGCAAACGCGCCCCCAACGGCCGGGCGAACGTCTGCCGAGGGTGCGTCAAGGCCGCCAACCACAAGGCCAACCGCGACCCGGCAGTGATCCGCAAGCGCCGCGACGCCCGGCTGCGCCGCGTCTACGGGCTCACGCTGGCGGACTACGAGCGGATGGGCCGCCGGCAGCGGTGGCGGTGCGCGATCTGCGGGAACAAGGCCGCCGTCGGCGACCGCCTCGTAGTCGATCACGACCACGACAAGCCCCACGGACAGGCCGTCAGGAGACTGCTGTGCAGGGGCGAGAACAGCGCGCTCGGCCACTTCGGCGACTCCTCCACCCGCCTCGACCAGGGAGCGGACTACCTCCGGAAGTTCGGCAAGTGACGCCCATCACACTTTACGCTCACTTTGCGTAAACGTTGCAGGCTGTTGGGTGGTTCGGGACTTTCGACAGGGTTGAAGGTCCCGAACCCTCCGGTTGCGGGGGGTGAGGCATCCACCTACCGTCAAATCTTCAACTGTGAGTTTTTCGTAAAGATCTGGAGCTGGAAATGTTAAGGCGGGAGTGGACTGCCCCGGTCGGCGCCCGCCAACTCCTCGCGCAGCTGGCCCGCGCCGGCCAATCGCCCCAGGCCCCCGGATGTCCCGCCTTCGAAGCCGAACTCCTTTACATCATCGACCTCGTGGACCCTCGCCCGACGGGTCGCCAGTCGGACTGGTTCAGGCGCTACCGCCTCGAACAGCTCCGAGCCCTGGCCTCACTGCACACCCACCGGACCGTCAGGCCCGCACCCCACCGGTCGCGCTTCGGGCGCGCACTTCACCTCCGCCTCGCCCGCAGCATGGCACTCACCTCGCGGCGGCTCACCCTCACCGGAGCCCCGGCACCTCGCCGAAGCATCCCGGGAGCACGCACCGCCTGATCCAACCTCAGACCCACCCGCACGCCCCTGCCTTCGGCTGACCCGAACCGGCAGGGGCTTCTTCATGCCCCGACGCGGCCGTGCGCCCGCCGGGGCTTTTTCATGCCCTGACGCGGCCCGAGCACCGGCCGGCGGCCTCTCCGCGTCCTGACGCGGGCCGAGCGCCGACCGGCGATTTCGCCATGCCCTTTTGCGGTCCGCCGCGCGCCAATACCGCACGCCCAGCCTTCTGTTCTGAACATGCCAAGGAACCTCCATGTCTTCGCCCTGCATCACCCCCGCCCTGATCCGCCAGGCACAGACCCCCAAGCCGCTCCCCGCGCTGACGGGTATGGGAAAGCTCGACCGGGGCCGCGTCGCCACCGAGGAGATCCTCAACGGGCTTGAGGGCATCGCCCGTTCCGTCTCCCGCATGCGCGCCGCGACGATGGAGGGCGACAGCCACCAGGCCGCGCAGGACATCGCCCAGGAGATGCGCCTCAGCTTCTGGCGCGCCATCCACGCCTGGGACACCGAGGCCGACAACACCGCGAAGTTCACCTCCTACGCCTTCCAGCGGGCCAAGCTCGACGGCCGCTCGGCAGCCGCCCAGGAGGCAGCCCCCGCAGCACCCCGGGCCGCCGCCCGCGCCTTCATGGGCGCCCTCCAGCGCAACGACGGGGACTTCGCCAAGGCCAAGGCCGAGCTGACCGGCCTCCCCGACGCCAAGCACCGGTTCTCCCCGCAGCGGGCCGACCTCGTCGCCGCCGCCTTCGTCCGCCCCGTGCCGATCGCCGCCGTCGCGGACAGCACGCTCGAAGCCTCGCCCGCCCAGGACCCCGATCACCTGGTGGAGTACACCCCGCTCGGCACCACCCCCCGCGCCGCCCGCCTCCACCTCGCCGTCAAGGACGGCCGGCCCGTCGTCGGCGCGGCCACCCGCGAAGGCTGGTGCACCGACCTCCAGCCGTCCCTGGCCCACAACCCCCTCGCCGTCTCCCGCGACGCCGTGCGCTGCAAGGGAGTTCGGGTCACCGGCGCCAAGCGCGGCAAGCACGCCACCGGCGCGATCATCGACCACGCCGCCGACGCCGAGTCCAGCGCCCGCTTCACCGCCGCCGCCGAAGTCAAGGCCGCGGAACTGCTGGCCGGCATGTCGCCGACCGAGGCCGCCATCGCCCGACTCGCCTTCGGCTTCGACGGCGAACCCCCGATGCTCACCGACACCGGAAAGCTCGACGCCACCGCCATAGCCGAAGCCCTCGGAAAGACCCCCGGCACCGTCAAGGCCACCTGGTCGCGCGCCCTGAAGAAGCTCCGGGCCGCCACGTGAGGATGGCTGTTGACCGCCCTGCCTCAACACCGGCGAACCCCCTTCGAAAGGCACCACGATGACGAACCCGATAGGCACCTACGATCTGCGCGGCGCGACCCTGCACGTCTTCGCCGACCCCCGCGACGACTCCCTCTACAACCTGGAAGTCGTCTGCGACGGCGAGACCGTCCGCTACGACGGCGGTCACTCCGCCCGTGAAGTCCAGGCATTCATAGGCCTGTTCACCTGACGGCGAGACGCAAGCCATGACCCGCACCGAGGCGCTCGCCCTCGCGCAGAAGACCGTCGCCGAGATGGCCGCCAACGCCCGGGGCTACCAGGACCAGCCCTTCGACGCCCGGGTGAGCGCCGTCCTGCGCATCGCCGACTACCTGACCACGACCGGAGAGACCCCCCTTGACGACCGCCCCTGAACAGCAGCAGATCGTCCGCCCGGACGACCAGGTCTTCCCCTGCAAGTACTACGGCCCCCGCGACTACGCCCAGGCCCACGTGGACGCCGAAGGAGACATCGGCCTCCTCGTGCACAGCGGCGAGACCACCACGTCCATCTACCTGAGCCCCGAAGTCGCCGAGGACCTGGGCATCACCCTCACCCGAGCCGCCACCACCTCCCGCACCATCGCCCAGGAAATCGAGCGAGTCCGCCGCAGCGAGGCCGAAGCCGCCCTCCGCCTCGGCGAGCTGGATGCCGCCCACCGTGCCGAACAGGCCCGCCAGAACGGACAGCCCTACCTGGTGGCCGGCGGCTCCACCTCGCCCACCGCCCTCCCGCAGCCTTCCCTGGCCGACCTGCTTACCGCCCCGCAGCAGACAGTCCCCGACACCCCGTCCGAGACGACGCCCGCGCAGGACGACACCACCGCGGACCGTGAACGCGCCTTCCTCCGCGCCTCCGAACTGCTCGGCTCCGACGCCGGGGTGGCCTCCAAGATCGCTATGGCGAACTACCTGCTGAAGGGCGCGGCGTGACCCTCCCCGTCATCCACGCCGTCGTCCACCAGGCCGCCCGCGCCTACGAAGCCCGCACCCCCGCAGGCGAACGCGTCATCGTCATCGAGACCGAACACACCACCCCCGGACAGCTCACCCGAACGACCGTCCCCCTGCCCCACGACGTCGCACTCCACCTCGCCACCGACATCGAAAACGTCGGGTGGTGACCTCAGCGCCCAACACCAAGGCCCCCGGCTGGCACTGCTCGAACAGTGCTGACCGGGGGCCTTTTCTGCGTTTCCTATGCTGCGTTGGCTGAAGCAGCTTCCAGCGCATCCGCCAGCCGCTCGGCAGCTTCATCTGTCGTGATGAACTTCATTCGTGGACTGCGCTTCAGGGGCCCTCGGCCCGGAAACAGCAGAATCTTGACCCCGAATTCCTCAAGAAGCTCACGTCGCCCCACAACATCTGCCTTCTTCCACTCACTGGCCACCGTCCGCCCGGTCGGCACCGAGTACCATCCCGCTGACTTCTCCGGGGTTGCCTTCGCTTCCCTCAACTCAGCCCCCATCCGTGCATACTCCCGCCGGAACCACTCGGCATCGTCCTGATCGTCGTACAAGCCCGCAGCACGGTCAGCCCGCAGCCGCTCCCTGTCGGCCTCCAGATCCGCGATGCGCTGTGCCACGCCGTTGCCCGGCTCCCACACCCGCTCCGTGAACTCGGCAGAACCGAATTCAGCGAGGAACTGCCGCTCCGCGAACTCATCTATGTCAACCATCGGCGCAACCGGCTGCGGACACTCTTCAGACCCCAACAGGCCGTTCGTACGGGCCCTGCACCCCCATCCGGGGAGGACACCCCTCTTGTCACGCGTGCTGGTCCAATAGAGCCTCACAGTGCAGCAGCCGCAAATCGCCACGTTGGGCAGCAGCAGCTCGCCTTTGGCGGCCCGGGACCCCTTTGGAGCCTTGGTGAGCTTCTCCCTCAGCGCGGCTTGAGTCTGCCGATCCCAGAGGCCCGGAGCGATCCGGACGGGATGCCCATCCGGCCCCAGCACCGCCTTCCCCTTGTGCGTGAGGTAGCCCAGGGAAGCGTCCGAGAGGCAGATGCGCTTGATGGCGTTACCGATCCAGCGGAGGCCCTTCGGTTCCTTGCCGTACATCACGCGCGACCAATCGGACGGCGAGAGCTCCCCGGAACGGGTCAGCCGAGCCGCCTCCGAATCCACCGTCACTCGGCCGGTTTCGTCGGTCAGCAGTCGGCGAGCGAACTCGCGGGCAACGGTCGCCGAATCGGGTTCGTGCTCTGTGTGAGACACCTTCCCCCCGTAGGGCAGGCGCACGTGCATGAATCCGTACGCGGGACGCCCGGCAACCTCCCCGTCACGGCGAGCCCGCTCGGCCTCCTGCCGGTTGCGGGTCCTGATGTTCCGGTGTTCCCCCTGCGCCATGAACAGCTTGAGCGTGAACTCTTGCTCCTGCTGCGGGTCGTTCAGGTCCCAGTACCCGGCGTGGTCGGCGGTGAGCAGGGTCCGGCCGGCTGCGGCGTTCTCCCGAGCCAGTCGCAGCCCCTCGTACACGTCTCGGCCGATGCGGTCCACGGCAGACGCTGCAAGACCGTCGTACAGCCCGTGTAGGCCCTTGAGCCAGGGCCCCAGCTTCGGCCGGGTGAACGGGTCGGACGCGCCGGATACCTCCCAGTCGTCCGCCCATCCGATGATGTGCCCTCCCTCGCGGGCCACAGCGTCGAGAATCAGGTCACGCTGCCGCGCGGGTGAGCTGGTGGCAGCCTGCACGCGGGAGAGTCGGCGGACGCCGAGCAGACAACGCCCGCAACCGTCATACGGCGTCACGGGCGCGTCGTTGGTGCTGGTCATGGTGGGCATGTGTTCCCCAGGGGCCGGGGCGGCTCGCGCCGCTGAACGGGCGAACCTGGCCCCGGGGAAGCCCGCCGTCAGGCGCGCCCAGCCCGTTCCAGCGCCTCCACACCCACGCGGAGAGCCTTCATGCGGCCTTCCACGGAATAGTCGGTTCTGCCGGACGCGAACGACAGCAGCGTGTCCGCGGTCTGCTCGGCCGTCGCCTCGGCGAAGATCTCCTGGTCGACCAGATCGGTCAGCCCGGCCAGCACCACCGCCCCGACGCACGCCACCAGCGGCGCGAACCAGAACGACTCCCGCAGGTGCTCGCGCAGCGGCGACAACGCCCGGTAGTGCGGCCGCCGGCCCCGCCCGCTGTGCTGCTGCTCGCTCATCCCGCCAGGCTAGGCCCGGCCCCGGCGACCGGCCGTCAGCCACACCTGCGCGGGTCACGGGGTCGGCCCTGCTCCGGCGGGCGGTCGGCCGAGGGCGTCCAGTGCGGTGCTGGTGGCCAGGGCGTTCAGTGCGGTGCTGGTGGCCAGGGCGATCAGCTCGTCGTCGGAGGGGGCGTCCGGGCGGCCGCGGTCGGAGAGGACGGCGACGATCAGGGGGCTTCGGCCGCCGTCGGGCCAGAGGACGGCGATGTCGTTGCGGGTGCCGTGGGCGGCGTTGCCGGTCTTGTCGCCGACCTTCCAGCCGGTGGGGACGCCGGCCCGGATGTAGGGGCCGCCGGTGGTGTTGGCGAGCAGCCAGTCGGTGAGGAGTCGCCGCCGGTCGGCGGGGAGCAGGTCGCCGAGGACGTACTGGCGCAGGTCCGCGGCGAGGACGCGGGGCGTGCTGGTGTCCCGGGGGTCGCCCGGGGTCGCCTCGTTCAGGGCCGGTTCGGTGCGGCTGACGTCCGTGGTGGTGTCGCCGAGGTCGCGCAGCATCTGCTGCACGGCGGCGGGGCCCCCGAGTTCGGCGGTGACCAGGTCGGCGGCGGTGTTGTCGCTGTGGTCGAGGGACGCGGCGAGCAGGTCGCGCAGCGTCATGCCGGTGGCGACGTGCTGCGAGGTGACCGGCGCCCAGGACAGCACGTCCTCCTGACGGTACGTCACCACCCGATCCAGGTCGGCGTCGGAGGCGCGGCGCAGCAGCGCGCCGGCGGCCAGCGCCTTGGAGGTGGAGGCGAACGCGAAGCGCTCGTCGGCGCGGTGGGCGATCTCCCGGCCGCTGCCGGTGTCCAGTGCGTACACGCCGAGGCGGGCGCCGAAGCGCTGCTCCAGCTCGTGGAAGGCGTCGGCCGTGGAGTCCGTCGTGGAGCCGGCGGTCGAGTCGGCGGTGGAGCCGGTGGTCGAGGCGGCGGTGGAGCCGGCGGTCGAGGCGGTGGTACGAGGGGCGGGGGCCGGCGGTGTCCGGGTGCAGCCGGTCAGCAGGGCGGTGGCGAGCAGCAGGGCGGCGCAGGGCTTGGTGACGTGCATGGCTCCACGGTGCCCGCGGCGGCCCGGCCGACGACAGAGGGCGGGCCGGTGCCGTGCCAGTGTCGTGTCGTGCCGTGCCGTGCCGGTGCGCGGTGCCGCTACGGCTGGGAGTCGACCGCCGCGGAGACCACGTCGAGCAGCGGGGCGGCGTCCGTCTCGTCCGGGCCGCTGAGGCAGAGGCGGTCGGCGAGCGGGCCGTAGCGGCGGTGGAGTTCGCGGGCGACGGCGGTGGGTTCGCCGGTGACGGCGAAGGCGTTCAGGACGGTGTCGTCGACGAGGCGGCCCATCTCCTGCCAGCGGCCGCGGACCGACAGGGGGTGCAGTTCGTCCTGGAGGGCCGTCCAGCCGTGGGTCTCCAGGACGGGGCGGTAGGCGGGGGTGGAGGCGTAGAAGGCGAGGCGTTCGCGGACCAGGCGGAGGTTGGTGCGGTACTCGTCCTCGGTGCGGCCGGTGGCGACCAGGACGTTGGCGACCACCTCGAACGGGCGGGCGGTCCACGGGGCCCTGTCCGCCTCGGACTTGGCGCGGGCGGCGCGGACGGCCGGGAGGACGGCGGTGGCCAGGTGCTGCGGCGAGCCGAACGGGTGGGCGAGGAATCCGTCGGCGGCGGCCCCGGCGGCGGCCGTCATCAGCGGGCCGACGCCGGCCAGCAGCAGCGGCGGCGGGTCGTACGGGAGCGGGGCGGGCGCGAAGACCGGCGTCATCAGGGTGTGCCGGTAGAACTCGCCGCGGAAGGCGAGGCGTTCGCCGGTCTGCCAGCTGCGCCAGATCGCGCGGACCGCCGCCAGGTAGTCGTGCATCCGGGCCGCCGGACGGTCCCACGGCATGCCGAAGCGGCGCACCACGTGCGGCTTGATCTGCGTCCCGAGCCCGATCGCGGCGCGCCCGGCGGAACTCTCGTGCAGGCCCCACGCCTCGTAGGCGAGCGTCATCGGGGTGCGGGCGAACGCGATCGCCACACCGGTGGCGAGGCCGATCCGGTCCGTCCGGTCGGCGGCCCGGGCCAGTTGCAGGAACGGGTTGTGCGAGGTCTCCGACAGCACGAACCGGCCGGCCCCGCGCTCTTCGGCGGCCCGTGCCAGGCCGGGCGCGGTGGCGGGCAGCGGGGGTGCGGCGAGGTCGATGCGCATGGGCGGGCGCTCCTGCGGGCGGTGCGGCGTCGGGACGCCCCCGATGCTATGCGGTCGGCCGGCGGGTCCCGCCCACGGCCGGTCAGGACGGCGGGACGGCGGGACGGACAACGGAGGGCGGGACGGACAACGGAGGGCGGGGCGGCCGCCACCCGCCGTCGCCCGGCTGGCATTCTGTGCCGCATGGACGCCGACGATCTGATTTCACGTCATCTCCGCGCGCTGCTGGACGGGTTGGCCGCGAACCCCGCCCTGCCCGCGCCGATGGTGCGGCGGCTGATCGCGGACCGGCAAGGCTTCGGGGAGGTGGCGCGGCGGCCGGACCTCACCGACGACCTGGTCGCCGAGATCGTCGCGACCGACGACGAGTGGCTGCTGCACAGCCTGGCCCTCAACGAGCGGCTGCCGGGCCGGTTCCGCAGCCTGCTGGCCGCCCACCCGGACGCGTCGGTGCGGTCCGCGCTCGTGCGGCATGCCGCGAGCGCGCCGCGGGAGGTGTGGGAGCGGCTGGTCGACGATTCCGATCCGGAGGTCCGCACCAGCCTGGCCGAGAGCGCGGACACGCCGTCCGACCTGCGGGAGAGCCTCGTTGTCGACCCCGATCCCACGGTCCGGGCGGCGCTGGCGAAGTACTGGACGCAGGCGCCGGAGGAGGTCCGCCGGGTGCTGCTGACCGATCCCGAGGAGCAGGTCCGCTCCGCGGCCTGTTCGACGTACTACGCGCGGCTCCCGCATCCGGTGCCGCCCGCGGACCTGGTGCCGGCGCTGCTGGCGGACCCGCTCACCCGGGCGGGCGCGGCGGTGCACGCGGTGCTGGACGCGGACATCCTGCGGCGGCTCGCCGCGGATCCGGACAGCGCGGTGCGGGCGGAGCTGGCCCGGCACCCGGACCTGCCGCCGCAGGTCCGGGACGTCCTGGCCGTCGACCGGGCCCTGGCCGTCCGGGTGAAGGTGTTCGCCCGTCCCGACACTCCGGAGCAGCTGCGGGCGCAGATCCACGCCTCGGTCCACCGGGACGCGGTGTCGCTGGACGACTCGGCTCTCGACCCGGATCCCGACGCGGACGACCAGACGATCCGGGAGTGGCTCGACGCCCTCAACGCGCCCACCGAGCTGCGGACGCTGCTGCTGCCCTGGGTGGCGGCCGATCCGCTGCCGCACGTCGACTCGCCCTACGTCGCGTTCCGCGCCTCGGCGGCCGCCGCCGGCGGGGACCTCCCGGCCGACGTGGTGGCCCGACTGCTGGACGACGACGAGGAGTTGGTGCGCCTGGCCATGGCGAACGCCGCCCCGCACCTGGTGGATCCGGCGACCGCCGAGCGCATCGAGCGGCGCCACCAGCCCCGGCGGGACAAGTTCACCTCCTGGTGGGACCGGGCTCAGGTCGTGGTCTTCCCGCCGGAGTACCTGCGCCGCTTCGCCACCGACGCCGACGCCCGGCTCCGCTCCTTCGCGCCGCGCGACCCGGACCTGCCGGCGGAACTCGCCGCGCGGCTGGCCGCCGACCCGGTCGAACGCGTCCGCCACGCGGTGGCGCCGCACCGCAACCTGCCGCTGCCGTCCCTGCTCCGGCTGCTCGCCGACCCCGCGGAGCACGTCGCGGAGGCCGCCGCCGCCTCGCCGCACCTTCCCGTCGAGCACATGGAGCGACTGCTCGCCGACGCGGGCCTTTGACGCCTCGCTGGAGCGACTGCTCGCCGACGCGGGCCTCTGACACACCTCAACGGGCGTCGGCCGCACCGCCGTTGACGGTGCGGGACCGGCCCCGGGGGTGCACCGCGCCGGTCAGGCGGTGTTCCTGGTGACGAAGTCGGCGATGGCGTCCTCCATCTGCTGGAGGCCGGGGTCCTCGAGGGGGTAGTGGCCGGCGTTGTCGAGCATGACGGTGTCGACGGGGACCTTGGTGATCCGGGACAGGACGGGAACGCTGAGGTGGTGGGGGGTCCAGCGGTCCTCGGCGGGCTGGGTGAGCAGGACGGGGCAGGCGTCGAAGTCGGGCGGCTCGACGGCGGGGGTGTAGGTGGCATAGCTGTCGAGGAAGCGGACGCTGACCCAGTTGGCGGCCGACGTGGGGTCCTTCATCAGGACCTTCATGGCGTCCGGGTTGTTGGCGAGCGCGGACATCTTGGAGGCCAGGCTCATCGGGTACTTGGCTGCGGCGGCGGGGGTCTTGGCGATCAGGCCCATGAGGGGGACGCCGGCGCGGGCGGTGAGCCTGTCGTGGGAGGTCTCGTCGCGGACCCGCTGGTCGCGCTGGTCGAGGAAGGTCATGCCGACGATGCCGCGGAGGGTGCCGCGGGGGGCCTTGGCGGCGACGTGGTAGGTGAGCATGCCGCCGGCGCTGAGGCCGTAGAGGACGATGGGGCGGTCGTCGCGGGCCTGCTCGTGGGCGAGGAAGTCGACGACGAGGTCGACCCAGTCGTCGTAGGAGGGCGTGGTTCCGGGCTTGACCCGGGTGAGGCCGTAGCCGAGGTTGTCCAGGGCGACGGTCTCGAAGCCGCGCCTGGCGAGCGGGGCGCCGAGCACGAGGGACATCTGGCGGCCGTTGGTGCCGACGCCGTGGTGGAGCACGACCTTGGCCTTCGCGTCCGGACGGGGGTAGCGGTCGAGGTGGACGCGGTGGCCGCGCCAGTCCCAGAACTCCTCCTCCGGGGCGGTGGCGTCGGTCAGTCGCAGCCGCTCGGGCAGGAACTGCTGGAGGTCCCGCCAGGCCTGCTGGTCACGGTAGTAGGTGGGGTTGGTGTGCATGGGGTGCGCCTTTCGGGCGGGCCGGCCCGCACGGGTCAGCCGGGGTGGACGCGGGGCCGGCGAGGGCCCCGCGGGTGATCATCCGCACGCCAGCGGCGAGTTCCTCGCGTACGGCGTCGGCGTCGCGCAGGTCGTCCTCCAGTCCGCGGGTGAAGGTGAGCAGGACGGCGGCGGCCCGCCGCGCGCCGTCCCCGGCGGCCTGCGCGAGGGCCGATGCCAGGAGTCCGGCCAGGTGGTCGGTGTAGTCGGTGACCAGGTCGGGGGCCTGGGCGGTGGCCGCGGACAGCAGTTCCTGGGCGTGGGCGGGGCTGTCCCGCCAGAGCCGGATGGCGACCTCCAGCTTCACCGTGAGCACCGCGAGGACCTTCTCCTCCGCCGTGTCCGCGGCCCGGGCCGCCGTATCCGAGGCCGCGGCGGCCCGCTCCAGCAGGGACCCGACGACCTTGACGATCGCCTCCTCCTTGCTCCCCACGTACTTGTAGACCGTGGGGCGCGACATCTGCGCCTCCTCGACGATGTCGGAGATGGTGGTGCGGCGGTAGCCGTTGCGGCAGAAGCACCGGTAGGCGGCGTCGAGGACGAGCTGGGAGGAGGGAACCTTCGGCATGCTTACAAAGTTAACACCAAGCCCCAAGAGTGTAAATTCGTGAGCGTCCCCCGGAGCGGCACGCGAACCCGACAGCGCCGGACGGGCGGTCATCCCCTCCCGCAGAGCGCGTCGTCCACCAGCCTGTTCTCCGCCCGGCGATCCGCGCCACGTCCTCTGAGGGCGTCCGCGCGGCCGTCCGGGCCCGCCGCGACCACCCGGGCCTGCCGGTGCTGGTGCTCTCCCAGTACGTCGAGCGCCAGTACGCGGGTGAGTTGGTCTCCGACGGGCGCGGCGGCGTCGGCTACCTGCTCAAGGACCGGATCGGCCGGGTCGGCGAGTTCGTCGACGCCCTGCACCGCGTGGCCTCCGGCGGAACGGTCATGGACCCGGAGGTGATCGCCCAACTCCTCACCCGCCCCGCCCACGACCCGATCGCCGCCCTCACCCCGCGCGAACGCGAGGTCCTCGCCCTGATGGCCGAGGGCAAGGACAACACCACGATCGCATCCCGCCTGGTCATCACCGACAACGCCGTCCACAAGCACATCGGCAACATCTTCACCAAGCTCGGCCTCTCCCCCACCGACACCGGCCACCACCGCGTCCTGGCCGTCCTCACCTACCTCAGCCGCCAGTGACCCCGCCGGGGAGGCGGGCGTCGAACGGTCCGGGCAGCGGCCACCGGCCGGCGGGCACAGCACCTCCGACGGGAGGCGGTGCCGACCGCCGGTGGCTCCGGCGAGCTGCCGCGAACCCTTCGGTAGAGTCTGCGCGATGACGGGACATCAGGGCCGCAGCCCGAGGACCGACCGGGCCGACGGCGTCGAGGACGTGACGCTCCTCATCCTGGAGTGGCTGGGCGAGCAGGGCGTGAACGCCATGATCAGGGTGGACGCCGAGCGGGCGGCCGACAATGCGCCGGCCTGGACGTTCGCGGCCAACGGGGGGCCGCTGGAGCACGGTATGCGCGCTGACGGGAGAACGGTGGAGCAGTGCATGTCCATCGCCCTGTCCCAGCTGCGCAAGGCCGGACTGTCGGTTCCGTTCTGACCGTCCCCCTCGCTCCCCTCGCTCCCGCACTCCTCGCGCTCCTCGCCGGGCCGGGTGGCGAACCGCCGTGCTCTAATGCCTCGGTCCGCAGCTGGAGTTGCGCATCGCACCCGGACCCTCAGGGGCCCACCGGGAGCAGCGTGCCGCCCGTGAGATGCAGCAGTTCCGCGGCGGTGGTGGGGAACACGGTGTGCGGGGTGCCGGCCGCGGCCCAGACCTGCGGGTAGTCGGTGAGGGCCTGGTCGACCACGGTGGGCAGCGGACGGGGGTGGCCGGTGGGCGCGACGCCGCCGATGGCCTGGCCGGTGGCCTCGCGGACCTGTTCGGGGGTGGCGCGGCGCAGCGGCCCGCGGCCCCAGCGGGCGGCGAGGGCGGCGGTGTCGACACGGTGCCGGCCGCTGGTGAGGACCAGGACGGGTTCGCCGTCGGAGTGGAAGACCAGACTGTTGGCGATCGCGCCGACCTCGCAGCCCAGAGCCGCGGCGGCCTCCGCCGCGGTGCGGGCCGACTCGTCGAGCACCCGCACGGCACCGGTGAGGCCGGCGGCGGCGAGCGCCTCGGCGACCTGGGCGCTGCGGGTCGGCAGGGCAGTCGATTCCACCTGAACTCCTCGTGGCTGCACGGCATTTCGAGCAGGCGTTCCACATACGGAACGCCCCCGTGTGCGGAACGATAGACCTCACGCGAGCAGCGAATCAACTGCCGCCCACCCCCGCCGAGCCCGGCCCGGCAGTCGAGCACGGGCCCAGGGTCGGCGGCGGACGTCGCGTCAGGGCCCCAGGGGCCGGGCCTCGACGGGCGCTACTCCTGGGCCCCGGGGCGAGCGGGCCCGGCGGGCCCGGCGGGTCGGCGAAAGGGCTCGCGGCGTCGGGCGCTGTTGCCTCCGAGGAACTCCGCCGTCAGGTACTTCCCCTCCGCCGTCCGCTTCACCTCCCCCGCTTCCCAGGTGTGAGGGGTGGTCAGCTTCCAGCGCTTCCGCAGGGCTGCGTGTTCCTTGCTGTTCCTGGTGACATACCAGTGCCCGAAGCGGCACCACGCCAGCGGCTCGTCCGATTCCGTGGCCACCGCCTTCACCAGTTTCGCCGATCGAGGGGTCGGACTTTCCTTCGGATCTCTCGGCACACGCGCCCCGTGCTCGAAATACTGATTCATTCGGTAGGTGGCCTGGTCGCCGTGCTGGAACATGGCGTGCGAGGATCCTTCGGCCATGTGGATGGTACCGGTACCGCCCGCCCCCATCTCGGAGGTGCCGCTGCGCACCGGCGACGACCCTGATTTCTCGTCCTGCGCCGCAATCGCTCGATTCAGCCGGTTGAGCAGGTTCACCTTTTCGGGAGTGGCCTCCGGAATCTGCCCTCCGCCGCCGAGCCCTCGGACCTTGTAGACCTCGTGCAGGTCGTAGTCACCGGTATAGAGATGATGCTTCCATTCCGGGTCCTCCTTCAGCCTGAGCAGGTCCGATCCGCCGCCTTCCGCATGGACATCGACCGGAACGTACGGTTCACCGCCCCTCCCTGATCGAACCAGGCTCTTCGCCACGGAGCCGGGAGGATTGTCGATCCGCACTCCCAGCAGGCCGCCTTCCGGATCCCAATGCCCGACGAATCCGGTCAGCTCCAAGGACTCCAACTTCTCCATGACGGCCGGATCGTCCTTGTACTTCACCGCCAGGGAGCTCTTCTTGATGGTTTTCTCCAGGATGGTGTGAGGCTTCGCCTTCGCACCTTCCGCGATCCGCGCAATGGAGAGCGCACCGGTCTCCCGGACACAGATGGTGTAGTTGTATCGGCGGCACACCTCCGAAATCGGCTCCCAATGGTCCTTCCACACGATGTTTTCGAGCTCGTCGGCCCGCCCTTTGCGAGAGATTCCCTTTTTCTGGCCCACAATGGCGGAAGGCTTTTCGTACGCGCCGGCCTCGAAGGGATCCCCGACCGCCTCGGACGAGGGACCCGCCTGCGCCGACGCCATTGCGCCGAGCTGCCCGCTGCTTCGCCTCCTCCTCTTGGCCTGCGGTTGAGCGGCCAGCATCGACTCCTCGGGGTCCGGCTCCCGGGTGAGCTTCGACGACGGTTTGAGTGGCACAGGAGCCCCTTCCTTTCGCGGCCGCGCCCGCAGGTGTCATTCAATTCACGACGCGCGCCGGGTCCATGCTCCCCACCGATGCCCTGCCGCATGCAGGCCGGCACTCCATCCGTGTGGCCCTGGAGAGCCGTCCGTGCGACCGTACGCGACACCGCCGTTGGGGAAAACAAGTTTCGGTACAAATGGCTCTGGCTGTACCGCCGACCCGATTCAACAAAGACCTCCGCCCGATTCACCGAGCAAGGAGTCCATGAATGTCCGTACCCCTGGGCACAATTGTCGCAACCATGTACAAGTTCGAAGACCTGCCCGACGGCTGGCTTCCGTGCGATGGGACGGAAATTCCGCCAAAATATCAGGAACTCATCACCTTGCTCAGCAGCACGACGACGCCGAACCTCATCGGCCGGACCCTGATCGGCGCGGGCGACCCCGCAAAAGGGAGCACGAAGCAGACCGACGGGCGCGATCCGGCCTTCGCGACACTCCACGGCGCCCTGCAGATCGGGAACACCGGGGGCGAAGCACAGCATCAGCTGAGCATCGACGAGATGCCGAGACACTGGCACACGATCAATGACGGTAAATTCTGGCGCCACTATCGGAGCTTTTCCGGCGAGGACGGCGATGACTGGCCCTTCAAGGATGCCCAGGGGAATGGCGGAACCCATACGGAGGGCACGGACCAGGAAGGGCAGGGAAACCCTCATTACAACGTTCAGCCCTACTTCTCGGTGACGTACATGATCCGCGCAGAGAATGGATGACCGACAATGTTCAAGGCTGTCGACCCCTTCACCTACACCCTCACCGGCCCCCTGCACTGGAACCGCACGGAGGGAGAAGGCGAAAACAAAAAGACGACCGAAGTTCCCGTTGGCCTGTTCACGGCCACCTACCAGGTGACCTACAACGACGATGTCCAGCTCAGAAACGGGGTGGTCCCGGCCGGTGTCGCGAACCCCGGGGAGCGCAAGTACGTCCTGTCCCTCACCCAGCGGATCACCATCTACAACGAGAAGGGCCTGCTGCTCAATCCGGAGAAGGACGTCACGGAGTACTCGAACTACCCTGTCCTGCTCAGCATGCAGCTCGCCTCCAAGCTGCCGGACGGCATGGCGTTGCAGCTCCTCGGATACTCCCCGCACACGGTGAACACCAAGGTGCAGACGTCCGGAACGGTCGGAGACCAGGCTGGCTCGACCAAGGAGAGTTCGAACAGCCACACCGTGGGCTCGTCCACGGCCCAGACGAACAGCTACAGCGCGTCAGCGGGTCTGACCGGGGACTCCCTCAGTTTCAGCGTTTCCGCGGAGACCTCGACCACGACCACGACCGAGCAGTCCCGGACCGCCACCAGCCAATCCGGGACGAGTCAGAGCCACGAGGCATCGGCCTCGACCAGCATGAGCGTGGAGAACTGGGGCGCCTACGCGCTGGTGAACCCGGCGAACTCCTGCCCGACCTGGACGTTCGGGCAGGAGTACCCCTGGGACGTGATCGAGTACCGCAGGACCAATAACAACACGAACCCCAAGAACAAGGATCAGGTGCAGCTTGTCCTGCCCACAGCCATGACGGTGCGACTCTACGACGGGGTGTCACTCTGCCCGCCGAGCCACCTGTCCATGTTCGGGATCAACTTCTCCTCCCACGCGCAGTGGATCGTGACGGTCGACAATTCCGTGACCGATCCGCTCAAGCTGTCGCACACGCTCCAGTACTTCACCGCCTCGCACACCCTCGACGACAAGAAGCAGGTGGCCGTCTACCTGGACTCGACTTCGACCACACTGCTCCCGGGACGCGACGGCGGCCTCTCCACCGACCTCGACCTCGGAGTGCTGGGCCTGGACCCGGTGGGGCGGGCGGAAGCGCCGGCGGTCATCGGCTTCGTTCCCTCGAAGTTCACCGTTCCGCCGGCCCCGGCGAGCGGCGGATCGCCACCGAAGCCGTTCAGCATCTTCGCCGGCGCCAACACCCTGCTGGTGCGGGACACCACCGACTACAGGTCGTCCTGCACGTCGGGGTCCGGCTTCAAGGCCGACGAGACCGCGCTGAAGGTCGATCTGACCGACCAGTGCTCAAGCGTCACCTTCACCCTGCTGTTCAAGGTGGTGGACACCGCCGACTACGCCCTGCACCTCAAGCACTGGAAGACCACCCGGACAGGGCTGAAGCTGACCATCGTCGTCAACGGCGACAAGAGCACCCAGCTGACGAAGTACGTGGACGCCTCGGAAGCCGAGGGCGGGGAGAACAACCTCCTCTCCATCGCGCTGCGCAACCAGAACTACGCCTCGGTCGACTACAGCGACCTGCTCACCATGGGGCTGAACTCGGTCGCCGTCACCGTCACGCCGATCGAGGGCAAGAGCGCGGGATACGCCCTGCGCGCGATCTCCGTCGAACCGTCATGACACCGGAGGCGCCTCCGAAGCCGCATCCCCGCCAGAAGCCTGTCCGACAGCGGGCCGAGCACGCCGCTGCGGCCCAAGGACCGATCCGACAGTGAGGGTGGTCTCCGGACTCCGGCGACCACCCCCCGTTCGTCGGCGGGTCAGCCGCTGATGCTCGGCTTTCCGTTCTCGATGTGGCCCATGAGGCGGCGTCGGAAGGACGCGTCCTCCGCGACGGAGACGTCCAGGTCGTACCAGCCGTCGGCGTCCTCGGTGTCCCAAGTGAGGACAAGTGGCTTGCCGGCACTGGCAGTTCCGTGCTTCGACGGTGCGGTGCTGTAGAAGCGCGGCTTCACGGTGACAGTCTGCGGCTGGGCGCCGGTGGTGGTGATCGTGAGGGTGAGCGTGCGGGTCGGGGTGGCGGCGACGGTGCTGGTGAGGTCGGTGACGGCGGCGGACCCTGCGGTCGTCCCGGCGAACTCGCGGCGGAAGCCGTTGGGGCCGATCACGTAGAAGTCGTACGCGCCGTTCTTCAGGGGTACGCCGGCGGGCGTCTCCGAGGTGCCGAGCACGTCGAAGTGGAGCGGGTTCGGGAGGGCGTCGTAGGCGTAGACGGTCAGGTGCGCGGAGGCCGCTCCCGCGTTGGACATCGTCAGGGCGAAGGCGTCGGCGTCCCGGTCCAGGGCGCCGTGGACGTCCGGCTGGTACGGCAGCGGCCGCGCCAACCGCCGTTCCGGGTCGGCCGGTTGGGGCGGCGGGGCCCCGGTGCGGTCGAAGTCGAAGACCGAGGTGAGGTCACCGGCCACGGTGCGCCGCCAGCGGCTGATGGCGGGCTGCCGGACGCCCAGCCACTGCTCCAGGAAGCGGACCTGCGACGTGTGGTCGAAGACCTGGGAGTTGACGTATCCGCCCACCGTCCACGGGGAGACGGCGATCACCGGCACCCGGATGCCCAGGCCGATGGGCTGGTCGCCGCGTCCGCTGTCTGGAACGTACTCGTCGTCGACGGCACGCGGCGGGACCGGCGGCGGCATGTGGTCGAAGAATCCGTCGTTCTCGTCGTAGCTGATGAGCAGCACGGTGGAGTCCCACATGTCGTCGTCCGAGGCGATGGCGTCCAGGACCTGGTAGACGATGTTCTCGCCGTCCGTGGGGGCCGAGTTGCCCGGGTGTTCCGAGTCCGCTGCGGCCGGGACCAGGTAGGACACCCGGGGGGCCTTTCCCGCCTTGATGTCCTGGGCGAACGCGTACACGAAGTCCTTGTAGTTCTTCGGGTTCCGGTCCGACCCCGGTGCGGGTGGGCAGCGGAAGAGCCCGCGGTCGTAGAGGCTGCGATCCGCCGGTGGCAGGCCGGCGACCGCCTTGGCGAGTGCCTCCACCTCCCCCGGCGGCACGTCGCTCCGGTTGTAGAAGTCGAACAGGCTCCGGGGCTTGAGCTTCGCGTTGTTCAGTGCGGTCCGGAAGACCCGTTTGAACTCGGCGTGGAACTCCAGGTTGTTGTCGTAGAAGTTGTCCCAGCCCTGGTAGACGCGCCAGTTGATGCCGTCGGCGCCGAAGGGGTCGTTGTTGGCCTCCATGAGTTCGGCGTAACTGGGCCAGTTGTAGCCGGCGGGATCGTTCTCCCGGTCGTGTGCGGCGGATCCGGTGACGCGCTCGCCGTTCGGCTCCCAGCCGCCGAAGCCGCTGAACAGGTAGTTGCGGTTGCTGCTCGTCTCGCCCAGCACCGAGCAGTGGTAGGCGTCGCACAGTGTGAAGCGTTCGGCCAGCGCGCGGTAGGTCCCGACGACCTCCGGCTGGTCGAAGTAGCCCATCGTGGCCCCGCCCTTGTACTTGATCCACTGGTCGTGGCGGCCGTCGTGCCACGCGTCGTGGCCGGTGCCCCAGCCGTGGTCGAACGGCGTGGTCTTCCCGTCGCCCTTGTCGAACCGGTAGGGGCGGTAGACCACGGGCACCGCGCTGTCCTGGTCGGGCTGGTCGAGGACCGTGCGCGGGAGGTCCGTCTCGGGGAGGGTGACGAGGTTGCGGTCCTGGTACCCGCGCACGCCGCGGAAGTCGCTGCCGAAGTAGTGGTCGAAGGCGCGGTTCTCCTGCATCAGCAGGACCACGTGGCGGATGGCCTTCAGGCCGCCGGGGCGGGGTGCGCGCTGCATGGCCTTCAGCAGCGCGGGGGGCAGCACGTCGTTCACACCGTCTCCTGGGGCGTCGTGGCCGGTCGGTGGTCGAGGAAGATGTAGTCGCCGGCGGCGCCCAGGTTGAGGTCCGCGTCGGCGCCGTCCGCCTGGACGCGGAGGTATCCGCCCTTCGGGGGAATGGGCTGCTCCCCGCTCTTCCAGTGGACGACGTCGAGGTCGGTGATCGGCGTCCCCGGCACGCGGGTCACGGCCAGGAACAGCGCCGTCGTGTGCTTGTCGGTGTCCTTGTTGAGGTCGACCGGCAGCTTCTGGTAGCCGGCGGGCGGTCTCTCGTCGTCCTTCAGGACCAGAAGTCCGGTGATGGGCCGGTCCTGGGCGTGCTTCTCGAAGACGAAGTACAGGTACGCGCCGCCCGCGCCGCTGTTCAGATTGAAGTCGATCAGGCCCCATCCGGTGGGCACGTGCAGCGTCGGTTTCTTCGGCGGCCTCTCGTACGGGGCCAGGATGTCGATGTCGGTGATGAACGGACCCATGGGCGTGTCTTCCCTCGTGGGCGGTGAGCGGGCAGGGCCCAGTGTCGCTCCGTGACTGTCCGTCAGAACCTGTGACACTCTGTCCACGACCTATTTTTCGTGATCGCGCGACCTTGGGGTGTCAGGTGAAGACTCCGTTCCTGGTGGCCGCCGCGCTGACTGCCGCGCTGCTCGCACCGGCGTCGGGCCGGGGGGCCGCGGCCGTTTCGCGCGCGGCCCCGGCGAACTGCCCGGCGCTGGACGCCGATCTGCCCTGGTACGGGGACAACCGCGACGCGCTGCAGGCGTTCATCGACTCGGCCGGGGCCTGCACCCGGCCTGACGCGCACCCGCTGGCGGTGTTCGACTGGGACAACACGGTGGTCCGGAACGACACCGGCACCGCGACGCTCGTGTGGATGGTGCGCAACAGCAAGGTGCTCCAGCCGGAACGGAAGGACTGGTCGACCACCAGCCGCTACCTGACCCCGGCGGCGGCCGACGCGCTGCACACCGCCTGCGCGGACGCGGCGCCGGCCGGGCAGCCCCTGCCGACCGCCGACCACGCCCGGTGCGCCGACGAGATCCTCTCGGTCTACCTCGACGCCGAAACCTCGGACCGGGAACCGGCGTTCGGGAACTACGACCACCGGCGGATCGAGCCGGCCTACGCCTGGGCGGCCCAACTCCTGGCGGGCCACGGCCCCGAGGACGTCCTGGCGTTCGCCCGGGCGGCACGGGAGGAGAGCCTGGCGGCGCCCGTGGACTCCACCCGGACGGCCTGGAAGGTGCCGGCCTGGGTGCGCTACTACGAGCAGATCGCCGACCTGATCGGCACGCTGGGACGGGCCGGCTTCGACGTCCGGGTGGTGTCGGCCTCCGCCGAACCGGTGGCCCGGGTCTGGGCCGAGCCGCTCGGCATCCCGGGCGAGCACGTCATCGGCATCCGCAACCGGGTCGAGGGCGGGGAACTGACGCCCCATCTGGTGGGGTGCGGCGGCGAGGGCGAGGACGCCGTGATCACCTACGTCGAGGGCAAACGCTGCTTCATCAACCAGGAGATCCTCGGCATCACCGGCCCCGCCGCGTTCGAGCCGGCGCCCGCCGGCCTGCGGCAGGCCTTCGCGGCCGGGGACTCCACCACGGACGTCGTCTTCGTCGCCGACGCCACCGGGCTCCGCCTGGTGATCAACCGTCAGCGGCAGGAGCTGATGTGCCGCGCGTACGACGACGAGGACGGCAACTGGCTGGTGAACCCGATGTTCATCGAGCCCCTGCCCCGCCGCGCGACCCCGTACCCGTGCTCGACCACCGCCTACACCCGCCCGGACGGCTCCGCCGCCCCCGTCCTGGACGACCGGGGCCGGGTGGTCCCGGACCAGCCGGACTCCGTGTACTGACACCGCTTCGGACCGACCGCACACCTCGGAGGCATCCCGTGACCGTGACGGACATCGACATCGTGGACGGCGACTGGAAGGAGCACGACCGCTGGGTCAAGGACGGGCACGACCTCAACAAGGGAGCCGGCGGGAGCTACCTCTACACGGCGTGGGAGAAGGACGGGAAGGCGGGCCCGATCACCGAGATCCGCGTCATCGAGGACAAGCAGGAAACCCCCGCCGGCTTCACCAAGATCGACCGCGACCTCAACGAGGGCACCGACCCGCACGGAAAGAGCCTCTACCTGTGCTACTCCCGAACGGCCGCGAACAAGCCGATCCAGGAACTCACGGTGACGATCTCCGGCGACAAGTACGCGCCCCCGCCGGCCGGCTTCGAGCGCTACGACGCGAACCTCAACGAGGGAGCCGGCAACGACTTCGTCTACCTCTGCCTCCGGCGATAGGGCGTTCCCCGCCCGGCGCGTTCCACGTCTGGAACGATGGCGTCCATGCGCGCACCGGATCGACCGTCACCCGCCAGCGCCGCCCTCGCGGCCCGGATCGGCCTGCGCCTGCGCGAGCTGCGCACCGCGCGCGGCCTGTCGCTGTCGGAGCTGGCGCGCCGCTCGGGCGTCGGCAAGGCCACCCTGTCGGAGCTGGAGTCGGGCCGGCGCAATCCGACCCTGGAGACGCTGTACGCGCTGACCACCGCGCTGGGCCTGCCGCTCGGCGCCGCGCTGCACGAGCCCGGGGCGGCGGTCTCGGGTCCGGCGCTGCACGAGCCCGGGGCGGCGGTCTCGGGCCTGGCGCTGGACGCCGTCCTGCTGGACCGATTCGAGGACGCGGCGGCGGTGTCGGAGACGTATCGGATTCGCATCCGTCCGGGTGCGGTGCAGCACTCGGCGGCGCACACCCGGGGTACGGTCGAGCACCTGGTGGTGCTCTCCGGCACGGCGCGGGTGGGCGACGCGACGGTCGGCCCGGGCGGGCACCACACCTGGGCGGCGGACGTCCCGCACTCGTACCGGGCCACCGGGTCGGAGGTCGAGGCCGTGCTGACGATCCGTCACCCGCGCAGCTGACGCCGCCACTTGCTACTCGCGGGTGTCATTGATCGACATCGCGGCACGTGGCATTGTCTCCTCACACCCCGTGGCCGACCGGCCCCGCAGCGTTGGGAGATGAGCGCATGAGCACGCACAGCCCGTGGACGGCCCGAACGGTGGCCGGTCCCGGAGTCGAACTGCACTGCCGGGACTGGGCGGGCGCGGCCGACGCGCGGCCGGTGCTGCTGCTGCACGGGCTGGCGGGGCATGCGGGCGAGTGGGACGCGTTGGCGGCGGCGCTCGCCCCGGCGCACCGGGTGGTCGCCGTCGACCAGCGCGGCCACGGCCGTTCGACCCGCCGCCCGGCGGATCTCGGGCGGGACGCGTACGTGGCGGACGCGCTCGCGGTCGCGGACGCGCTCGGGCTGGAGCGTCCGCTGCTGGTGGGTCAGTCGCTGGGCGGGCACACGGCGCTGCTGGCGGCCGCGGCGCACCCGGGGCGGTTCGCCGGGGTGGTGCTGGTGGAGGCCGCGGCGGGGGCGTCGCCGGGCGCACCGGCCGAGATCGGGTCGATGCTGGCGGCGTGGCCGGTGCCGTTCCCGGAGCGTGCCTCGGCGGTGCGGTTCTTCGGCGGCGGCCCGCTCGGCGAGGTCTGGGCGGACGGCCTGGAGCGGCGGGCCGACGGCTGGTGGCCGCAGTTCGACACCGACGTGATGGTGGCCTCGCTCGCCGAGCTCGCCGTCCGCGAGCACTGGGACGACTGGACGGCCGCGGCCCACTGCCCGGCGCTGCTGGTGCTCGGCCAGCACGGCGTCGTCCCGGCGGCCGACACCGACCGGATGCTGACGCTCCGTCCGGACGTGCACGCGGCGAGCCTGCCGGGCGCCGGTCATGACGTCCACCTGGAGCACCCGGCGGAACTGCACCGCCTGGTCGCGGAGTTCCTCCACGGCCCGGCCGCCTGACGCCCCGCCGGGCCGGGCCGCGCCGGGCCGGCCCACCGGGGCGGGCGGATTCTCGGACTTCCAGGACCTTCGGCTTCGTCACCCACAGGTAGGCCGTCTCGCTGCGCCGGTCGAAGCAGGATTCCGCCCGCCGGCCGCGTACGCCCACGGGCCGACCGCCGCCCCGCCCACCGGCGGGGGACCGGCGATCGGCCCGCTTGACGATCCGTCAGCGCACGGCGTACGCGTCCGTCACGGTCTGGGTGACCTTGGCGCCGTCCGCCGAGGCCAGGGTGATCCGCAGGCTGACGGTCTTGCCGGAGGCGCCCGCGTGGTCCAGGAGGGCGACCTTGTCGGCGCCGACCGCGGCGTCCGTCCAGGTGGTGCCGCCGTCGTAGGAGTAGGCGAGCTGGGCGGTGGTCAGCGCGCCGGGGGTGTAGCCGCTCTGGCCGGTGGCGGAAAGCGCTATCCGCAGCGGTCCGGCGGCGACGGTGTTGTTGCCGTCGAGGTCGATCCGGTAGGCGGGGAACAGCAGCGGCAGCGACTGCGAGTAGGCGGCCGGGTCGTTGGCCGAGCGGAAGCCGAACTCGGTGCGGACGGCGGTGGAGCGCTGCCACAGGTCGCGGTGGTACATCCGGCTCTGGTCGAGCACCAGGGTGTAGTCCTGGGCGGCCGCGGGGAGTTCCCAGACGAACTGCGGGCCGAACCAGGAGCGGCCCAGCGAGGTGCCGCCGCTGAGGAGTTCGACGGCCGCGGCGTCGCCGAAGTAGGACTGGCTGCCGGTGTGGTCGGCGTTGCCGTCGCCCCACAGGGTGCGGGTGAAGTCGACGCCGACCAGGTCGGCCTGGCGCTCGCCGACGAGCAGCGCGGAGCCGTCCGCGTCGCGTCCGGCGGTGGGCCGCAGGACGCCCTGGTACCACTCCTCGGTGCGCTGCTGCCCGGCCTGGTAGCGGCGCGGCAGGTCCTGCATGAACTCGGTGAACGGCCAGCTGCTCTGCCCGTCGTGCAGCCAGGTGGTGTCGTCGGCGGTGTAGTACGCGGTGCGGGTGGACGGGGTGGCGACCAGGCCCTGTCCGGCGGCGGTGGCCGCGTACGGGTTCCACGGGCGTTCGACCGACTGGTAGTCGGTCATCCGCACCGGGGTGCCGACGGAGTGCCAGTTCTCGGTGACGGCGGCGAGGTCGCGGTCACGGACGGTGTGGCGCTGCTTGTTGGCGATCGAACCGGCGTCGTGGAACGCCAGGTTGTAGAGGTAGGGGCTGTCGGCGGCGGAGGTCCAGGCCAGGGTGACGGCGCCCTTGCCGAGGGCGGCCTTCAGCGCGGCGGCCTGGTCGGCGGTGATCGGCAGCACGGGGGCGTCCAGGCTGACGTCGTTCTTGCCGAACACGCCCGGGCTCTGACGGTAGGTCAGCACGCCGACGGCGCCGGCGTTCTTGGCGTTGGTGGAGACGATGCGCTGCGAGGTGCCGTCGTCGGGGACGAGGACCAGCTTGCCCTTGACGTTCGCGGCGGCCAGGTCGGCCGGGTCCGCGCTGGCGGCGGTGGTGAGCAACGCGCTTCCAGTGGCCGGCAGTTGGGCCTCGGCGGCGAACTGGGCGTAGTGCGGCTGGAGGGTGAGGCCGGCGCCCTTGAGCACCACCTCCGGGGCGGCCATCCGCAGGTAGCTGCCGAATTCGAAGCCGCCGGTGCGGGCCTTGCCGGAGCCCCAGGCGGAGAGTTCGACGGGCAGCACGCCGGTGCGCACCCCGGTGGAGTCGACCCACTTGTCGCCCCACCAGCGGCCGAGTTCGAGCGAGGCGCCGCGCACCTGGAGGTCGCGGTCGGCCTGCACCTCGATCGGGGTGGCCTGGCGGGCGTCGAGGGTGAGGACGGTGTCCTTGGTCAGCTGGATCTCGGGCATGGCGAGCGCGGTGACGGCCTTCGGGGCGGCCTCGCCGCTGGTGTCGCCCCGCTCGGGGGTGACCACGTAGCCGCTCAGCGAGTAGCTGCCGGGGCGCAGCCGGTAGACGATCTCGCCGTTGGCGTTCGGGGCCTGCCGGCTGCCGGTGGCCTGGCCGAGGTCGACCATGGTGATGCTGCTGCCGGCGTCGGACGCGGCGGGCTTGCCGTCGCGGTCGATCAGCTTGACCCGGACGGCGAGGGTCTCGGGCTCCACGTAGGCGTTGAACGGGGTGGAGACGGTGGTCCCGTTGTCGGCGGTGGCGAGCACCCGGCCGGTGACGTCGCCGTACTGACCGCCCGTCAGCTTCGCGTTCGCGTCGAAGGTGAGCGGGACCTGCACGGTGGCGCCGGCGGCGACGGTGATCTTGTCGGTGCCGAGCTTGACGACCTTCGACTTGATCGCGCTCTCGTCGTCGCCGTCGGTGCGCTGCACGCTCAGCTTGAGCGTGACGGGCCGGTCGGAGGTGTTGGTGTAGGGGAGTTGGACGGTGCGGGTGTCGGACTTCTGCTGCGGGTACGCGAAGTCGCCGAAGCCGACGGAGGGCGCGCCGAGGACGCTCTGGCGGGCGGCGGCGTCGACCCGAAGCCGGCCGGCGCCGGTCTGCTGGACGTCGCCGGGGACGGTGGCCAGCGCGGAGGAGACCAGGGCGGCCTTGAGCTGTGCGGCGCTCCACTCGGGGTGGGCCTGCTTGACCAGGGCGGCGCTGCCGGCCACCAGCGGGGTGGCCATCGAGGTGCCGGACATCCTGGTGTAGGCGTAGACGCCGCGTCCGCCGGTGGCGGCGCCCTTGACGTCGACGCCGGGCGCGGCGATCTCCGGCTTCAGGGTGTGGCTGCCGGTGACGGAGCCGTGCGAGGAGAAGCTCGCGGTGTTGTCCTTGCCGTCGACGGCGCCGACGGTGAGGACGGCGGGGGCGCAGCCGGGCGAGCTGACGGACTGGTACTGGCCGAGGTTGCCGGCGGCGACCACGAACAGCGCCTTGGACTGTTCGGCGATGCGCTGCGCGGCGACCGACATGGGGTCGGTGCAGTCGGTGGGTTCGGGGCTGCCGAGGGACATCGAGACCACGTCGGCGCCGGAGTCGGCGGCCCACTGCATGCCGGCGATGATCTGGGCCTCGGTGCCGGAGCCGCCGTCGTCGAGGACCTTGCCGATCAGCAGGCGGGCCTGGTCGGCGACGCCGCGTTCGGCGCCGCCGGACGCCTTGCCGGTGCCGGCGATCTCGGAGGCGACGAAGGTGCCGTGGCCGACCGCGTCGTGGACGTCCTCGTTCACGGTGTCCGCGGTGAAGTTGCGGCGGGCGTCGACCTGTCCGGCCAGGTCGGGGTGCTGGTCGTCGATGCCGGTGTCGAGGACGGCGACCTTGACGCCCTGTCCGCCGAGCCCGGCGGCCCAGGCGGCGGGGGCGCCGATCTGCTTGGTCTCGGCGTCGTTGGTGGTGCGGACCTTGCGGTCCAGCCAGAGCTTGGTCAGGCCGTCGCGGCCCTTGCCGTCCGGGCCGACGAGCTGGTTCCAGGTCTTGGCGGCGTCGTCCTTGGCGGGGGTGAACGCCACGCCGTCGACGGCTTTGAGCTCCTTGGTGCCGGCCGCGCGGGAGCGGGCCTGCGGGCTGGCCTCGGCGGCCTGCGCGTCGCGGTAGGTGGCGATCAGGGAAAGCGTTTTCACGCTCTGGTCGTCGTAGCCCTGGCGGAGCAGCGAGCTGACGTTGAACAGGCCGCGGTCGACGGTGCCGGCGGCGAGCGCGGCCGAGGCGTGCTGCGGGATGACGTACTGGTCGCCGTTCTCCTGCTGGGTGAACGTCAGCGGGACGTTGCCGTGCTCGTCGGGCAGCACGGTGACGGCGGTGCGGCCGTCGGTGCCGGTGCTGACCTGCACCCGGTCGCCGGTGATCAGGGTGACGGTGCGCGGGGCGGCGCTCTGACGTCCCGTCAGGGTCGAGCCGCCGTCTCCCGTCGGCGTTGCCGCGAATGCCTGTCCGGTCGTGGTGAGCGTGCCGGTGGCGAGGATGCCCGCCGCGGCCAGTGTCATCGCGCCGCGTATGCGCGCCGACCATGTCATGAACGCCTCCAGGTGTCGGGTTATGGCCGGTGAGCCTGGCAGAAAACCGAGCTGACCGGTCATGATGGGCCCTGGCGGGTCACCGCCCGGCGGCAAACCGCCACCGCCCGTGCGGCGGTGTGCGGGGCACGGGCGGTGGTCCTGAGTACGGCGGAACGGAGCACGGATGCTGGCGGCGATAGGTCTGGACGAGCACGCCGAGCGGGTCTACACCCACCTGGTGGCCCACGGCCCGGCGACCCGCACCGAACTGGCCGCCCGCTGCGGCCCGGTGGCGACCGGCGCGCTCGAACTGCTCCAGGCCAGCGGGCTGGTGGCCCCGGGCGCCGGCCGCCGCTACACCGCCGCTCCCCCGGCGGTCGCCCTGGAGGCGCTGCTCACCGGCCAGCGACACGCCCTGCGGGAGGCCGAGTTGACGGCGTCCACGCTCACCGAGGTCTACCGTTCGGCGACTGCCCGGCAGGACCAGGCGCACCGCGACCTGATCGAGGTGGTGGCGGGCCGGGCCGCGATCAGCCACCGCGTCACGCAGTTGCAGGCCGGCGCCGAGCACGAGCTGCTGGCACTGGTGACGGGCCGTCACCAGGTGGTGGCCGCCGACGAGACCGGGGCCGAGTCGGCGGCCGTGGAGCGCGGCGTCAGCTACCGGGTGGTGCTGGAGCGCCGCTCGCTGGACGAACCGGGCGCCGCGGCTCCGCTGTTCGAGGCGATGGACCGTCAGCAGCAGATCCGGGTGGTCGACCAGGTCCCGACCAAGCTGATCGTCGCGGACCGCGCCCTCGCGCTGGTCCCGCTCACCGACTCCACCGCCGACCCGGTCGCCCTGGTGGTCCGCGCGCCCGCCCTGGTCACCGTCTTCACCGTGCTGTTCGAACAGACCTGGGAGTGGGCGCACCCCCTGGGCCGCACCGGCACCGCCCCGACCGTCGGCGCCGCCCCCGCCGGCGACCCCGACGAGACCGACCGCCGCATCCTCGCCCTGCTGCTGTCCGGCGCCACCGACCCCGCCGTGGCCAAACAGCTCAGCCTGGGCCTGCGCACCGTCCAGCGCCGCATCAGCCGCCTGATGTCCCTGGCCCGCGCCGACACCCGCATCCAGCTCGGCTGGCAGGCCCACCGCCGGGGCTGGGTCGACTGACCTCCCGGCGGCCCGGCGTCACAGTTCCTTGTAGGTGAACTCGGCCGCCGGACCGGTCGGGGACGAGTAGCCGTTCGACAGCACGGTGACGTCGACGGTGCGCGGCTTGCCGGCGCCGCTGGTCGGGGCGGGTACGGTGGCGACGATCTCGCCGGGGGCGCCGGTGCGCTTGACCTCGACGGAGGGCGAAGGGTTGTCGCCGAAGTAGACCTGGGCGTCGGAGCCGAAGTCGACGCCGGTGATGGTGACGCGGTGGCCCGTCCGGCCGCTGTCCGGGGCAAGGCCCGTGAGCATCACCGGGGCGGGGCCGCCGTAGGCGAACCGGCCGAACGGGACGGCCGGCGACGTGCCCAGGTCGGTGGTGACGCGGACGTCGACCACGCCGACGCCGGGGGGAACGAAGACGCTGATCGCGTCGCCGTCGCTGCTGACGACCGGGTCCGGGCACGGGACCGTGCCGAAGTCGACCGCCGCACCCGCGCCGAAGCCGCTGCCGGCGATGACCACCGCGCTGCCGGCCTTGCCGGCGTTGCCGGTGATGGACCGCACCACCGGGCCGGGCAGCACGTCGCGGGCGCCGAGCAGACCCAGGTAGGTGGCGTTGGCGTGCTGGAAGGCGACCTGGCCCATGAAGTCCTGGAGCGTCTTCTTGACCATGACCCGGTCGTAGTCGCTCTCGTAGTCCGGGTGCAACGGCACGGCCCTGCCCGGCTGGGCGTAGACGTGCGGGCCGGGCAGCGAAGCGATCGCCGTGATCACCGCTCTGACGTCCTCGTTCGCCGCCGGGCCGGGCGGATCCGGATACCACTTCTTCGCGTCGTCGAGACCGGTCCAGGCCTGCGGCACCAAGTCCCAGCGATTGTAGTGACGCTCGTGGGCGACCCAGTTCAGGGAGTCGACGTACCTCACGAACTCCCGGCCTCCGGCGGTGGGAGCGGCGAACGTGCGGAGAGCGAACCGCGGGGTGACGCCGTGCCAGGTCTGTGCCTGGAGGTAGGGCGCGACCATAGTGGCGAGGCAGCCGCCCAGGCTGTGGCCGATCACGTGAACGGTGGGGTTCGGCGCCGTCCCCACCAGGGCGCCGGCGAGTGCCTGCACCAGGGTGGTGCCCGCCGCGCTCATGGTGACGACCTGGGTGAACGCCTCCATCGCCCCCTTGGAGACGGCCACCGGGGCGGACGGCGAGCCGACGGCGGTGAACGGCACCACCGTTCCCACGTCGAGGTCCTCCAGCAGGTCGGTGACGTTGCCGACCGTGCCGCGCAGGACCACGGCGAACGCGTTGGAGGAACGGCTCGCGGCCAGGTACGCCATGTTCGCGTTGTCCGGGCTCAGCGCCAGCCAGACCGGGAACCAGTCGTTCCGGGTCGCGAGGGAGGGCTCGGCCAGCTGCGCACTGACGCCCTGGAAGATCCGGTCCCGCTGCTCGGCCGACGTCTCGCCCGATGGACGCGGGGTGGCCGCGGTCGCCGCGATCGCGGCCAGCGTCATGGCCACCTGCGACATGGTCGGTGCGCCCTGCTCCGTCGACATGCGTGCTCCCCGGGAACGGCTCGCCTCACCGAATGGGGAGGTCGTGTCCCTCTGGGTTCCGCCGGGAACGTCCGACGATGCGTCCGGGCCCGGGACGTCATGCCGTCGGGCGTACCCTCCGCCCCGGACGGACCGGTCGCGGGAGCTCCCGGCGAACGGCCGCCGGGCCGGACAGCGCGCCCACTGCCGGCGAACGGTTGCCGGGCGGACGGCACGCTCACTCCCGGGGAACGGACACCGGCCGGACCGGCACACCCGCCGCCATGGCGACCATCCGTGACCGACGGCCCGTCAGGATGCGGCTTCGGCCAGCAGTGTCGCCTGCGGGTGGCGCTCGCCCGGGCCGGGCTGCCGGACGGTGCGGGCGGTCTCGGTGAACCCGGCGGCGGGCAGCAGGGCGGCGAGGGTGTCGACCGGCCAGCGGTGGGCGGTGGCGACCTTGTGGTCGAACGGGACGGGGCGGTCGGAGTCGCCGAGGGCGGGGTCGGCGGCGAAGAAGCCCAGCAGCAGCCGGCCGCCGGGGGCCAGGACGCGGCGCAACTCGGCCAGCGCGGCCGGGAGTTCGGCGGGCTGGAGGTGGATCAGCGAGTAGCGGGCGAGCACCGCGCCCAGGCTCGCGTCGGCGAACGGCAGGGCCAGCAGGCAGCCGCGCACGAAGCTCTCGTCGGGGCGGTGGCGGCGGGCCTGGGCCAGCATCCCGGCCGACAGGTCCAGCCCGACGGCCGGGATGCCGAGCCCGCCGAGCAGTGCCGTCGCCTCGCCCGGGCCGCACCCGAGGTCTCCGACGGGCCGCCCACCGACCACCGGCGGCGCCGCCACCAGTTCCCCGATCAACGCCAACTCGTCGTCCCGGCTGGCGAGTTCGCCAGTGAACAGGGTGGCGTACAGCTCCGCCACCGCGTCGTACGCCTGCCCCACACCGGACTGGTTGTCCGTCATCCGCGCTGCCTCCTGCGTCCGCGAGAGCGCCGAGCCTAGCGGGAAAATCCGGTTGCGGATTCCGGGGGTGGGGCGTCTAGGCTCTGCCCGTGGCCGTCGTAGCGATCTCTCGCCGATTTAGTGGCCCCCCGGCTCCCGATGGGTGCCGCAGGGGTCGGGTTTCGCCACGCCGGTGACGCAGTACGGCTGAGCGGGTCGGTCCCGGTCGGCGGATCGCGCCCAGGGGCCGGGGGGTGTGCAGTTCCCACCCTTCCCGCCGAGCCTCCGAAAGGCCCCGCCATGTCCGTTCCCGCTCCCCGTCCGCTCTCCGCCGAGCAGCTCGCCCACGATCTCGCCGTCCGCGACCTGACCGATCCCGCCGCCGGCCCGCACGCCGTACAGCTGCTGGTGGAGCGGGCCGCCGACGCCCTCGCCCGGCACTGGTCCTGCCCGGTGCTGGTGCATCGCGGCGAGCGGATCGTCACCGTCGCCGACAACTACGACCACCTCAACTACCGTGCCGACGACGTCACTCGGGACACCCGCTACACCCGCTACGTGGACGGCCGACGGATGCTGCGCAGCCACTCCTCCGCCCTGGTCCCCGGCGCGCTGCGAGCCCTCGCCGCAGACCCGGCCGCCGACTCGGTCCTGTTGGTCTGCCCCGGCCTGGTGTACCGCCGCGACAGCATCGACCGCCTGCACACCGGCACCCCGCACCAGCTCGACCTCTGGTACCTGACCCGCCGCCGACCGCTGACCTCCCCCGCCTCCCCCGCCGACTTGACGGAGATGATCGCCGTCCTGGCCGACACCCTGCTGCCCGGCGCGGAGTACCGCACCGAGGAGCGCGTCCACCCGTACACCCTGGCGGGCCGTCAACTGGACGTGCGGGTCGGCGAGGAGTGGGTGGAGGTCGCCGAGTGCGGGCTGGCCCACCCGGAGGTGCTGGCGGGGGCCGGGCTGGGGCCGGAGTGGAGCGGGCTGGCGCTCGGGATGGGGCTGGACCGGGTGCTGATGCTGCTCAAGGGCATCCCGGACATCCGCCTCCTGCGCTCCGCCGACCCCGCGGTGGCCGCCCAGCTCACCGACCTCGCCCCCTACCGCCCGGTCTCCGCGCTGCCGGCGGTCCGCCGTGACCTGTCGATCGCCGTGGACCGCACCGAACTGGCGGAGGATCTCGGCGACCGCGTCCGCGACGCGCTCGGCGCCGACGCGGACTGCGTGGAGACCGTCGAGATCCTCTCCAGCACCCCCTGCCGCAACCTCCCCCCACAGGCCCTGACCCGCCTCGGCACCCGCCCCGACCAGCACAACCTGCTCGTCAAGGTAGTCCTGCGCCACCTGCACCACACCCTCACCGACACCGACGCCAACACCCTGCGCGACCGCATCTACGCCGCCCTCCACCAGGGCACCGCCCACCAGTGGGCAGCCACCTCCTGACGAACGCTCACGACCGCCGGGCCGCCCCCGGACCCCGAGGAGGAGCACCGCATCAAGCCGCCTTTCAGCACCGGTCCTTCGAGTCGGTACGCCATCCCGCTCCCCCTCCGCCCACCCACCGTCCTGCCCGCCGGCGGACCCGTCCTCCCGCCCCCGTCAGTCGGATTTCGGCACGCGACGGTGGGCCCGCCCCGTGTGCCGGGCGGGCCCGCCGGGGTGTGAACGGTCAGGCGTCGGGGGCGAGTTGGGCGAGGGTGGCGAGGAGGGCGGTCTCGGCGGCGGACTTGTCGAGGCCGAGGTCGGTGAGGACGCCGGAGCCGGCCTCGTGCTCGAGGAGGGCGAGCAGGAGGTGTTCGGTGCCGACGTAGTTGTGGCCGAGGCGCAGCGCCTCGCGCATGGAGAGTTCGAGGACCTTCTTCGCGCCGGCGTCGTAGGGGATGAGGGCGGGGACGTCCTCGGCGGCGGGCGGGAGGGCGGCGAGGGCGGCCTCGCGGACGGCGTCCAGGGTGATGCCCAGCCCGGTGATGTACGCGGTGCCGAGGCCCTCGGGTTCGGCGAGCAGGCCGAGCACCAGGTGTTCGGTGCGGATCTCGGGGCTGCCGGTGTCCTTGGCGGCCTGGTGGGAGGTGACCACGACGTTGCGGGCGCGGGGGGTGAAGCGGTTGAAGCCCTGGGCGGTGTCGATCTCGGTGACCTCGCCGGGGTCCTTGGGGACGAAGCGCTTCTGGGCGGCCTGGCGGGTGACGCCCATGCTGCGGCCGATGTCGGTCCAGGACGCGCCGGAGCGGCGGGCCTGGTCGACGAAGTGGCCGATCAGGTGGTCGGCGATGTCGCCGAGGTGGTCGGCGACCAGGACGGCGTTCGACAGCTGGTCGAGCGCCTCGGGGTAGGACTTCTTGATGCCCTCGATCAGGTCGTCGAGCCGGATCGAGGTCTTCACTCCTGCGGTGTCAGCCATGAGGCAACCTTAGGTTGACAGTCCAAGGGTGTCAACCATCGGTTGACACTCGCCGCGCCGACCGATTTCTACCCGTCAGTAGGGGGTGTTTCGGTCGAGTTCACCCACCCGCCGCCCGACGTCTTGTCCACGTCACGAACGCCCGAGTTGACTGCACAACATCGACCGCCCGACACCCTCGGAGCCCCCATGCCCGCGTCCCGCGCCGCCCGCCTCGCCGCCGTACTCACCGCCGCAGGAACCCTGTTGACGGTCCCTCAGGTCATCACCGCCGCGCACGCCGAGACCGCCCCGCTCACCGTCGCGCCACTGGACGTGCTCACGTACAACACCTTCCTGATGAGCACCAACCTGTACCCCAACTGGGGCCAGGCCTACCGGGCACAGGCCATCGCGGGCGCGGACTTCTTCCAGGGCCACGACGTGGTGGTGCTGGAGGAGGCGTTCGACAACACCACCTCCGACGCGCTGGTGGCGAAGGCCTCCGCCGCGTACCCGTACCACACGCCGGTGGTCGGCCGCTCCACCAGCGGTTGGGACGCCACCTCCGGCAGCTACAGCGGCGCCACGCCGGAGGACGGCGGGGTGGTGCTGCTCAGCAAGTGGCCGATCCTGCGCAAGGAGCAGTACGTCTTCAAGGACGCCTGCGGCTCGGACTGGTGGTCCAACAAGGGCTTCGTCTACGCCCAGATCAACGTGAACGGCCAGCGCACCCACGTGGTCGGCACCCACCTGCAGTCCACCGACTCGGGCTGCTCCGGCGGCCAGGCCGCCGACATCCGGGGCAAGCAGCTGCGCGCCATGAAGGCCTTCCTGGACGCCAAGCAGATCCCGGCGAGCGAGCCGATCGTGCTGGCCGGCGACCTCAACATCGACTCGCACGGCAGCGAGTACCCGGCCCTGCTCGCCAACGGCAACCTGGCCCCGGCCACCACCCGCGACGGCTGGGCGAACTCCTTCGACACGGTCGACAACTCGATCGCCTCCTACCGCTACCCCGGCGACCCCAAGGAGGACCTCGACTACGTCCTCTACCGGGCCGACCACGCCCGCCCCCAGCAGTACACCAACACCGTGCACCGCTTCCACAGCGCGCCGTGGACGGTCAGCAGCTGGGGCACCTCGTACACCTACACCGACCTGTCCGACCACTACCCGCTGATCGCCGGCTGAGGCCTGCCCAGCCGAGGGCCGCCCGGGCGGCCCTCGGCTGGGCAGGCGGGCGACCCCGTCGGTCTGGGCGGGTCGACGGCGCGGGTCAGCGGCGCGGGTCAGCGGAGTTGGTCAGCGGCGCGGCTGGGCGAACCGGACCATGTTGCCCGCCGGGTCGCGGAACGCGCAGTCGCGCACCCCGTACGGCTGGTCCATCGGTTCCTGGAGCACGTCCGCGCCGGTGGCCCGGATCTGCTCGAACGTCGCGTCGCAGTCGGCGGTGCGGAAGTTGACGGCGCGCAGCAGGCCCTTGGCGAGCAGTTCGGCGGCGGCCTGCCGGTCGGCGGCGGTGGCGCCCGGGTCGGCGACCGGGGGTTCCAGCACGACCTCCACGTCGGGCTGGGCGGGCGAGCCGAGGGTCACCCAGCGCATCCCCTCGAAGCCGACGTCGTTGCGCACCTCCAGTCCGAGCGCGTCCCGGTAGAAGCCGAGCGCGGCGTCGTGGTCGTCGACGGCAATGAAGCACTGCGAAAGCTTGATGTCCATGCCCCCGACGCTACTGATCGGCGTCCGGTCCCGCTTCTCCGTTCCTGATCTCCTTGGCCGCGGCGGCATTCGGCCGTCCGGTGTCGGTGCCGCGGATCGGGCGGGTCAGGTACATCGCGACGCATGCGGTGATGTGCTCGGCGGCGCTGTGGTCGCGGGCCCGGTAGACGCTCGGGCTCTCGCCGACGAGTTCGGTGAAGCGGCTGCTGAACGACCCGAGCGAGGTACAGCCGACGGCCATGCAGACCTCGGTGACGGACAGGTCGCCGCGCCGCAGCAGCGCCTTCGCCCGCTCGATCCGGCGGGTCATCAGGTAGCTGTACGGCGTCTCCCCGTACGCGGCGCGGAAGCTGCGCTGGAAGTGGCCGACCGACATCAGCGCGACCTTGGCCAGCGCCGCGACGTCCAGTGGTTCGGCGTAGTCGCGGTCCATGGTGTCGCGGGCCTTGCGGAGCCGCTTCAGGTCGTCGATCTGCACACCACCCAGGCTAGTACCCACCGGCCGACCCCTTGTCGATCACCCGGTGATCACATCGCCACGACCTGAGTGGGCGTCAAAACCCGTGGTCAGGGCGACACTCCGGCGCGTCGTGATGTTGATCGCGCGGCGTCCGCTGCTAGGTTCTGAGTCACGCGAGGGAGCCCGGTGGAGTGGCCGAGAGGCGAGGCAGCGGCTTGCAGGGCCGTGTACATGGGTTCGATTCCTGTCTCCACCTCCTCGCTCCCCTCGAGGTCCGCCCCCCGCCCGGAACAAGGCCGGGCGGCGTCCGAGGAGGGAGTGGTTTTCCGATGCCCATCGCCACCGTCAATCCGGCCGACGGCCGTACCGTCGAGGTCTTCGACCCGTTGGACGAGGCCGCCGTGGAGGCCCGGCTGGCCCGCGCCCAGTCCGCGTACGAGTCCTGGCGGCTGACCACGTTCGCACAGCGCGCCGAACTGATGCACCGGGCAGCCGAGTTGCTGGAGCAGACCAACGAGCAGGTCGCCCGCACCATGACCCTGGAGATGGGCAAGCCGCTGGCCCAGGCACGGGCGGAGGCCGCCAAGTGCGCGAAGGCCATGCACTGGTACGCGGACCGCGCGGAGGAGCTGCTCGGCGACGAGCACCCGGCGGCGGAGGACGTGGTGGACTCCGGCGGCGGGTCGGCGTTCGTCCGCTACCGCCCGCTGGGCCCGGTGCTGGCGGTGATGCCGTGGAACTTCCCGTTCTGGCAGGTGGTCCGGTTCGCCGCGCCCGCGCTGATGGCGGGCAACGTCGGGCTGCTGAAGCACGCGTCGAACGTGCCGCGGACCGCGCTCGCGCTGGAGGACCTGTTCGCCCGCGCCGGATTCCCGCAGGGGTGCTTCCAGACGCTGCTGATCCCCTCGCGCGCGGTGGAGGCGGTGATCCGCGACGAGCGGGTGACGGCGGTGACGCTGACCGGCAGCGAGGGCGCGGGCCGCGCGGTGGCCCGGGTGGCCGGCGACGAGGTGAAGAAGACCGTCCTCGAACTGGGCGGCAGCGACCCGTTCCTGGTGCTGCCCTCGGCGGACCTGCCGGCCGCGATCGCGAAGGCGGTGACGGCCCGGGTGCAGAACAACGGCCAGTCCTGCATCGCGGCGAAGCGTTTCATCGTGCACACCGACGTGTACGACGAGTTCCTGGCCGGCTTCACCGACCGGATGCGGGCGTTGACGGTCGGCGACCCGATGGCGGAGTCCACCGAGGTCGGCCCGCTGGCCACCGAACAGGGCCGCACCGACATCGAGGAGCTGGTCACCGACGCCGTCCGGCTCGGTGCGGGCCTGGCCTGCGGCGGCGCGCGGCCGGACGACCCGGCGCTGACGAACGGCTGGTACTACCTGCCGACGGTGCTCACCGACGTGACGCCGCGGATGCGGATCCACCTGGAGGAGGCGTTCGGACCGGTCGCCACCGTGTACCGGGCCGACGACCTGGACGAAGCGTTGGCGATCGCCAACGACTCGCCGTTCGGCCTGAGTTCCAACGTCTGGACCCGCGACGGGAACGACCGGGAGCGGTGCGTGCGCGACCTGCGCGCGGGCGGGGTGTTCTTCAACGGGATGACCGCCTCCCACCCGGCGTTCCCGTTCGGCGGGATCAAGCGCTCCGGCTACGGGCGGGAGTTGTCCGGTCACGGCATCCGCGAGTTCTGCAACATCACCACCGTGTGGTCCAGCAGCTGAGTGCCTGCGGCGCACCACCCGACCCGCCGGCGCCCAGCCCGGGCCGGGTCGGGTCGCGCATCTCCGGGCCGTCGCACATCGCGGGGCCCGTGCGGAAAACGTCTTCGGAAAGCGTTTTCCGCACGAGCCCCGAGATGTCTCGAAAAGGTGCTCCGGCGCTGGTCAGGCGTGCCGGGGCTGATGCGGGTGGGCGTGTTCGTGACGTCCCCAGAACTGCGAGACGATGGCCACCACGGTCACGCCCCACACCACCGCGAACACGATCAGCAGCCACAGTTCGGTCACCTGCGGGGCGACCAGGGCCAGGCCCAGCGAGAGGGCCAGCAGGAACACCAACGAGGAGTTGTGCTTCTCGGTCAGCCAGGCGTACGTGCCCCGCACCGGACGGGGACCCGAGGCTCCGGCAGCAGTCGCGGGCATGGCTCTCACCTCCGCAGAGTTCGGCATTTGTTCGAGTATCCCGCCGGTTCGTGGCCACGGCAGCCCGATACCATCGCCGCAAGCACGGACGAAGGGGCTCGCGAGTGTCGATACGCGGGGGGCTGCACAGCCTGGAACGACAGGCGTCCGCACTGCCGGACGGCGCCGAACTGTTCCGGCTGCGCCCGGACGGGCGCGTACTGCGCGCCGACCGCGCGGGGGCCAGGGAACTCGGACCGCACGACCCGGACAGCGGGCTGCTGCGCTTCATCGACGAGCAGCAGTACGCGCACTACTTCATCGGCGACGCGGCGACCTCGCCGGAGCGCCCGTCCAACGCCACCTACAAGTTGGGCCTGGTCGCGCCGCACACCGCGTTCACCCCGCACGCGCACGGCGGCGAACACCTGGTGCTGGCACTCGGCCCGGCGTCCTGCGGGCTGTACGACGCGCACCGCCGCCGGGTGGTCGCCGTCGACCTGGCGCCGGGAACGCTGATCCGGATCCCCGAGCTGATGCCGCACTCGTTCGGCAACCGCGGCGCCGACCGGCTGGCGATCCTGGCCGCGAACACCGGCTACGGCATCGACCACGAGGACTACGCGATCACCGCGGATGTCGCCGAGCAGCGCGGCGAGCACGAACTCGCGGCGGCGTTGCAAGAGGTGACGGCACATCAGCACGTAGGTACGGTGACCGTACGGGAGCGCCTGGCGCACCGACTGCGCCGGATCGCTGCGGCCCTGGAGGACTCCCGGTGACGCCGGGCCCGGTGCCTGTCCCGCTGTCTGTCCCGGCGCCTGTCCCGTTGCCGCTGCCTCCCCCGTCGACCTCACATCCCGCTCCGGCACCACCGAACCTGCCGACACTGCCGACCCCGCACACTGTTTCGGCGCCGTCGACCTCGCCGGCCTCTCCGACCTCGCGCCCTGTTCCGGTTCCATCGGCCCCACCGAGCCTGCCGGCCTCCACGGCCTGCCCCGCCGATTCCACCGATTCCGCCGACCTCGCCGATCGAGCACGCCCGATGACCCGGGAGGACGCCCGATGATCTGCCCGCACTGCCAGGTCGATCTGCTGCAGCGCAACCGTGCCAGCCACACCTGCGGGAGCTGCCGCAGGACGTTCGCGCTGGACCCGAAGGTGGAGCCGGGACGGCTGCACGACCTCAAGTTCCGTGCGCTGGTGGCCAAGTCGACGCCCGACGGCCTGCGGATCACCGTGAAGCAGCTGTACTGGATCAACGAGCGCCGCCTGCACCGGTTTCCGAGCCGGGAGGAGCGGGCCGGCAGCGACCTGGGGGGTGCCGTGCTGGTGCTGGTCGCGGTGATCACCTGCTCACTGGCGGTCGGGATCGGCACGTTCGCCTGGTTCCTGTTCGGCCCGCCCACGGTGATCGCGGCGCTCCTGGCCGTGCAGCAGTTCGTGCGTGCGAGGCGACTCCGGGCCGATGTCCCGCTGCGGCCGCAGGTGGCCTTCCGTGACTTCGAGCGCCGGGTGATCGGCCGCTGGCGGGAGGTCTACCACGAGCTGCCGGCCGGGCTGGTGGAGCATCCGCCGAACGATTCGGGACCGATGACTGTCGAGGCGCGGGCCGTGGTGCTGTGCGAACTCCCTTCCGTGGCATCCTTCCTCCGCATCAACGGCTTCGCGGAGCGCCACCAGGTGCTGCTGGTCGAGGAGTTGACGCAGATCCCGGCCGAGCTGCCGGTGGTGGTGCTGCGCGACCTGTCACTGTCGGCGCTGGCCCGCACGGTGACGGTCCGCACCGCGCTGCCCGGGCGGCGGGTGGTGGACGGCGGGCTGACACCCCGCGCGGTGTTCGCCCCCGCGAAGGCAGTGCGGCTGCGCGACAGCGCGGGCCCGCAGCGGCAGGTACCGGCGGCGCTGGCGGCCTCGACGGGCTGGCGGCGGCTGACCGAGCAGGAGCGGGACTGGCTGACGACGGGCTGGTACTCGCCGCTGCTCACCATGCCGCCGCCGAAGCTGTACGCCCTGGCGGAGAAAGCCGTCCAACGCGCCGTCACCGCTCCCACCGCTCCCACCCCTCCCGCCATCCCTCCGGTCGAGACACCCGAGCGGACCCGACGGCGCGCCGAACGGATCGGCTTCCTCACCTGGCCACAGGCAGTGGCGGACCCCACCGCCGACCCGGCCCAGGCTCCGACCGCCGACGCCCCGTCGGCCCGGCCCGCGGGCGGTGCCCGGTGATCTGTCCGCACTGCCGGCAGAGCGTGAACCGGCGCGAACGCACCGGACACCGCTGCTCGCGCTGCGGCCGGACGTTCGCGCTGGACCCGAAGTCGGAGCCCGGCCGCCTGCACGACCTCAAGTTCATGGAGCTGGTGCAGAAGGGCACCGGCGGCCGCCTGTGGATCACCGTGGATCAGCTGTACTGGATCAACGAGCGCCGCCTGTACGGGTTTCCGGGCTCCAAGGAGCGGCGTTCGCACCTCACGACGGGCATCGTGGCGGCGCTGGTCGCGCTGGCGCTCGGTGTCCTGGCGCTCAGTGTCGACAAGCACGTCTGGGTTCTCCCGCTGGCCGGGAGTGCGGTGTTCGCGACCGGGCGCGCGCTGAAGGACTTCCTCGCGGTGCGGCGGATACGGGACGGGGCGCACCTGCGTCCGCGACTGTCGCCGACCAGGTTCGAGTTCCAGGTGATCAACCGCTGGCGGGAGGTCTACCACGAGCTGCCGCCCGGGCTGGTGGAGCGCCCGCCGATCGGCGCGAAGCCAGGCCTGGTCAAGGCGCGGGCCGTGGTGCTGTGCGAACTCCCGGCCGTGGCGGCCTTCCTGCGCATCAACGGCTTCGCGGAGCGCCACCAGGTGCTGCTGGTCGAGGAGTTGAAGCAGATCCCGGCCGATCTGCCGGTGGTGGTGCTGCGCGACCTGTCGCTGTCGGCGCTGGCCCGCACGGTGGCGGTCCGCGCCGCGCTGCCCGGGCGGCGGGTGGTGGACGGCGGGCTCACGCCCCGCTCGGTGTTCGCCCCCGCGAAGGCAGTGCGCCTGCGCGACCCGGGAAAGCCGCAGGTGCCGGCGGCACTGGCGGCCTCGACGGGCTGGCGGCGGCTGACCGACCGGGAACGGGACTGGCTGGCAGCCGGCCAATACTCGCCGCTGCTCACCATGCCGCCGCCGAAGCTGTACGCCCTGGCGGAGAAAGCCGTCCAACGCGCCGTCACCGCTCCCACCCCTCCCGCCACCCCTCCGGTCGAGACACCCGAGCGGACCCGGCGGCGCGCCGAACGGATCGGCTTCCTCACCTGGCCACAGGCAGTGGCGGGCCCCACCGCCGACCCGGCCCAGGCTCCGACCGCCGACGCCCCGTCGGCCGACTTCGAGGACGGTTCCCGATGACCACCGGACGCGGACCGGCCCCGATACCCGACCGCCTGCTCGACCGGGCCGTCCGGCGGGCCGCCGAGCGCTGCGCGCACCCGGGCCATCTCGCCTTCACCGCGCGGCAGTTGTACTACGAGACGGACCGGACGCTGCTGCCGCTGCACCGCGGCCCGCACCGCCTGCGCTACACCACCCGGCCGCTGCTGTCGGCGGAGCGCTTCGCGGCGGCGCTCGCCCGGCAGCCCCAACTTCCCGTGCTGCCCGATGTGGTGGCACCCCGCCCGCACCGGCCGGGGCCGGAGGGCGACCTGTACGACTACGCGTTCCCCCGGCTGCTGGTCTGTCAGGATCCGGCGATCGCCGCGATGCTGCTCGCCAACCGCCTGCATCTGGAGGGGGCTTGTCCGATCCTCACCCCGGAACGGCTGCCGCTGGACCCCCGGTTGCTTGCCGCCCTGGCGCGCGCCGACGGAGCGGTGGTGCATGTGCTGCACGACGCCTCGCCCGCCGGGCTCGAGCTGTTCCGGCGGGTGCGCGAGCACGCGGGGCCGCGGCTCCGGGTGCGCACCATGGGCCTGCTGCCGCGCCACGCCGCCGCACTGCACCTGGCCGCAGCAGCCGGGCAACCCCGCTGCGACGCGGCCGAGTTGCCGTCGGAGCTGCCGGCCGCGGAGCGCGCCTGGCTGGCCCGGGGGCGGGTCGCCGAGCTCGCGGCCGTCCGTCCGGCCCGGCTGCTGCGGACCGTGCTGCGCACCGTCCGCGGCGGCGGCTTCGCCCCGCCCGCACGTCCGGCCGCGCCCACCCGGGCCCGCGACACCGGCTTCCTGACCTGGCCGACGCCCTGACCCCCGAGGACTGCGGAAAATGACCCAGCCACCCGAAATCACCTACAGCGACTCGCTGTTGGCCGACGGAACGGTGCACCGCCGATACTCCGACGGCCGCAACGAATGGCGCAGCCGCAACCCCGACGGCCGGATCCACTGGCGCGACGACCGGGGCGACTCCGGCACCGACGAGCGCCTCGGCCGCGACCTGGTCAAGCGCTCCCACACCGACGGCCGGACCGGCTACGGGCGCGACATCGGCTACGGCCGCACCGTCTGGGGCCAGGGCCGCTACGTCCTGGTCAACCGCAGCTCCTTCCCGGGCCGCCTCGGCGTGGTGCTGGGCGCACTCGGCCTGGGCGCGGGCATCGCGGCCGCCCAGTACGCGCCCGAACTGCTGTCATTCGACGAGGAGGAGGAACTGCGCCGCGCGGCCGAGCGCGCCCGCGCACGCGGCGACGGCGGGGACGGCGGCGGTGACGACGGGGGCGACGGCGACGGCGACGGGTCCGACGACGGCTTCGACGACGGGTTCGACAGCGACGACGGCTTCGGCACGGCCGGGGACGGCGGCGACGACCACCCGGGGAACGGCGACGCCTGGGACGGGGACGACTTTGGCTGAGCCGCACCGCCCGGCCGCGCCCGGGCCTGTCGGGGTCCGGCCCGCGCACCGCCCGGCCCGCTACACCGTGCTGTCGCTGCCCACAGGCGGCCGACGAACGCCCGAACCCGGCCTGGTGGCAGGCCCGTTCGAGACCGGCGGCCGGGTCGTCTCGGCGGCGCTGCTGACCGGTGTCCCCGGCTTCGCGGACGGCCCGTTCACCGTGGACGGCCGGACCGCCGTCGGTGAAGTCACCCTGCACAACGGGGACGAGCTGCACGCCGCCCTGGCCGCCGTCGGCCGTCCCGCCGAACCCGGCACGCCGGACGGGGAGTTGCTGCTGCGCTGCTGGCTGGCGCTCGGCCCGAACGGGCTGCGGGCGGCCGACGGCATGTTCACCCTGGCGGTGCTGGACGGCCCGGACCTGGTGCTGATCCGCGACCACGCCGGCGCCCGGACGGCGTTCCACTGCCGGACCCGGGACGGCGGCTGGGCGGTGTCCAGTTCACTCCGCGCCCTGCGCCAACGCCCGGACGTGGACACCGGGTTGGACCTCGCCGCCGTCCGATCGTTCCTCACCTTCGCCTACCTTCCGGGCGCCGAGACGCTGCTGCGCGGGGTGTCCGAGCTGCTGCCCGGCAAGGTCACCCGCCTGGGTGCGGACGGCTCGGTGCGCGTCGAGGAGTACTGGGAACCACAGGCGCGTGCGCTCGGCCTGCCCGACGATCAATATGCGCCCGGACTGCGGGAGTTGCTCGAGCGCGCGGTGGCCCGGCGGCTGCCGGACGGGCAGGACGTGGCGGTGCTGCTGTCCGGCGGGGTGGACAGTTCGCTGGTGACGGCGCTGGCCGCCCGGCTGCACGACCGGCCGGTGCACACCTACTCGATCAGCTTCGGCAACGAACTGCCCAACGAACTGGGCTATTCGGGCCTGGTCGCCGCCCACTGCGGCACCCGGCACCGGGTGCTGACCGTGCCGGGCGAGCAGGTCGCGGCGCGCCTCGCCGACACCGTCGCACTGCTGGACAGCCCCGTCGGCGACCCGTTGACGGTGCCGAACCTGATGCTCGCCGAGGCGGTCGCCGGCGACGGGCTGAGCGTGTCGCTGAACGGCGAGGGCGGCGACCCGGTGTTCGGCGGGCCGAAGAACCTGCCGATGCTGGTGTTCGAGCTGCTCCGCGACGACCCGTCCGAACAGGCCCGCGCCGACGCCTACTTGCACACCTACCGCAAGTGCTGGGAAGACCTGCCGGTGCTGCTCACCGGCGAGGCACTGGCCGAACTGGACGCGCTCGGCCCGGCCGCGCACCCGCGCCGGCACGTCGCGCCGTACCTGACGGGCCACCGAATGCCGTCGCTGCTCGACCAGTTGCTGCACTGCAACCTGCGCACCAAGGGCGCCCACCACATCCTCACCAAGGTGGAGCGGCTGACCGCCTCGCAGGGCATCCAGGGCCGCTCGCCGCTGTTCGACCGGCAGGTGGTGGAGCATGCGTTCGCCACCCCGCCGGCGCTCAAGCTCCGCGCCACCGAGGAGAAGTGGATCCTCAAGGAGGCGGTCCGCGACCTGCTGCCCGACACCGTCACCTACCGACCCAAGAGCGGCATGCGGGTACCGGTGCAGCAGTGGCTGCGCGGCCCGCTCAGCGAACTCGCCGGCGACCTGCTGCTCGGCTCCGGCGCCCGCGCCCGCGGCCTGTTCCGTGCGGACACGGTGGAGACCTGGATGCGCGGCGGCGGGCTGCTGCTGCCCCGCCAGGGCGGCAAGCTGTGGCTGCTGCTCACCCTCGAACTGTGGCTGCGCGCCTACGACTTGTGACAGGAGTAGCACTGATGGACCTGATCGACCCGCGCACCGGCACCGCCCGACGCACCCTCGCCCCCGGCCGCGCCGCCGAGGTGTCCGACGCCGTCGCCGTCGCCCGCGCCGCCCGGCCCGGCTGGTCGGCGCTCACCCCGCGCGAGCGGCACCGCAGGCTCGACGCGCTCGCCGACCTGATCGAGCAGCACGCCTCCGCGTACGCGGACGCCGAGTGCGCCGGCACCGGAAAGCCCGTCGCCGAGGCGGCCGGCGAGATCGCCGAGGTCGCCGACCTGCTCCGGTTCTACGGCGGCGCGGCCCGCGCCGGGACTTCGCCCGCCGCGGGCGACTACCTGGCCGGGCACCAGAGTTGGGTCCGCTGGGAGCCGGTCGGCACGGTCGCGGCCGTCGTCCCGTGGAACTACCCGCTGCTGATGGCCGGTTGGCGCTGCGCCCCCGCCCTCGCGGCCGGCAACACGGTGGTCCTCAAGCCGGCCGAGACCACCCCCGACAGCGCCCTGCTGCTCGCCGAGCACGCCGAACAGGCGCTCGGGCCCGGCGTGTTGACCGCCCTGCCGGGCGACCGGGAGACCGGCCGGCTGCTGGTCCGGGCCGGCTGCGACCTGATCGCCTTCACCGGCAGCCCCGCCGCGGGCGCCGACATCGCCGCCCGCGCCGGCCTCACCCCCGTCAGCCTCGAACTCGGCGGCAACAGCCCCGTGTTGGTGCTGCCCGACGCGCCCGCCGACACCTGGCAGCAGCTCGCCGCCGCCTGCACCTACAACGCCGGCCAGAGCTGCGCCGCCCCCGCCCGGGTCATCGTGCTGGACGAGGCGTACGACGACGCCGTCCCCGCGCTCGCCGCGGCGATGGCCGAACGCCACGCCGGACGCGACTTCGGCCCGCTCAACAACCCCGACCAGGCGGCCCGTTACGACCGGATCGTCGCCACCAGCGCCGCCAGGACCGTCCGCACCGCACCCGGCCGCACCGACGGCCTGTGGCGGCCCGCGACCGTCCTCGCCGACCTGCCCGCCGACGACCCGGCCGTGGTCGAGGAGGTGTTCGGCCCGCTCCTCACCGTCCAGCGCGCCGCCACCCTCGACGAGGCCGTCGCCCTCGCCGAATCCGTCCCCCAGGCCCTCGCCGCCTCCGTCTGGACCACCGACCTCACCACCGGACTCGCCCTCACCGACCGCCTCTCCGCCGGCGAAGTCTGGCTCAACTGCCACCTCGCCCAATCCGCCGAACTCCCCCACAGCGGCCGCCGCTCCAGCGGCGCGGGCACCGACCTGTCCACCCTCGCCCTGCGCGAATACCAGCGGCCCAAGACGGTGACGGCCCGGCTGGTCTGACGGCTGGACGGACCCGGCGGGCTGAGCACGGCACGAGAACGGAACGAGAACGGCACGGTCCTCACGAGAGGTGCGAGGAATGGACGACGAACTGCTGACCGGCGGCATGGCCAACGCCGGTGCGGTGCTGCGGCGCGGAACGCTGGTGGAACGCCCCGCCGGGCCGAACGCCCTTGCCCTGCACGGGTTTCTGCGGGCGCTCCGGGCCGGCGGATTCCCGGACGCGCCGCTGCCGGTGGGTGAACCGGTGGGCGGGCGTGAGCAGTTGGAGTTCGTGCCGGGCGAGGTCGCGGTGTCGCCTTACCCGGCGTGGGCGCTCGGCGAGGACGCGCTGGTGTCGGTGGCCCGCCTGCTGCGCCGCTGGCACGACGCGTCCGCCCGCACGCCGTTCGACCAGGACGCCGACTGGTCGCGGGAGTTCGCGGACCCGGAGGGCGGTTCGCTGATCTGCCACAACGACGTGTGCGTGGAGAACGTGGTCTTCCGCTCCGGCGCGGCAGCCGCGCTGATCGACTTCGACCTGGCCGCCCCCGGCCGCCCGGTGTGGGACGTGGCCATGGCGGCCCGCTACTGGGCCCCGGCCCTCGACCCGACCACGGCCGCCGAGACCGACCGCGCCCACCTCGAAGTCCCGCACCGCCTCCGCCTGTTCGCCGACGCATACGGCCTCTCCCCCGCCGACCGCACCGCCCTCCCCTCTGTCCTGGAACAGGCCACCGCCGTCTGCCGCGCCTTCGTCGCCCGCCGGATCGCCGCCGGGCAACCGGCCTTCGTCAGCTACTTCGACTCCTCCGGCGGCTGGTCCCGCTGGGACCGGCTGCAGTCCTGGCTGTCCGACCAACGCCCACTGCTGGAGCGCGCACTGAAGGAATGAGACCCGGACGGCGGCGATCCCGTCAGCGGGCGGCGCGGGCCAGGGCGCCGGCGATCAGATCGGCCCGGGTGGGGGCCGGTGCGGGTGGGACGTCGATCAGGTGGAAGCCGAAGTGGCGGTAGCTGTCGCGGTGGACGCGTTCGAAGTCCAATGAGGCGCGGTAGTCGATTCGGCGGGCGGCGGTGCGGGTGACGAATCCGATCGGGCGGATCAGGAAAACCTCGCGGCGGTAGGTGCGGGTGTCGACGATCCGTTCCAGTTCGGCGGTGAGCGCAGGCGGCAGTGGTCGGCCGAGGTAGACGGCCAGGGCGTGGGTGCACACCGGCGAGCGGTCGAAGAGCCGGTTGTGGCCGGGTGGCGGGTCGGGCTGCTGGCGGGCCTGTTGCAGGGCCAGTACCCGGTCCACGAAGGCGTCCGCGGTCCACGGCTCCGGGTTGCCCGCGGCCTGTTCCCGGGCGATGACGTCGGTCGCGGCCTCGGGCACCACGTCGTGGCCGCGGGCGGCGAGCTCGCGCAGCACGGTGGTCTTTCCGGCACCGGGCGCGCCGGTGACGATCCAGCGGGCCATGGCGGGCGCTCCCTCTGTTCGGCGCGGGGACGGGGCGGCTGTCGGTGCGTCAGCGTAGCGCGGGCCGCCGGGTGGGTGAGGGGCGGTTCGCGGGGGGCGGGCGTGGGGAACGGGTGGCGGGGTGAGCGGTGGTGGTGGAGTGATGCTGGCGGTGTCGAGCACCCGGCGGGTGTTCGACGAGGGGTGGGTGCTGGAGCGGAAGTGGGACGGGATCCGGGCGCTGGCGGTGCGGGACGGGGCTCGGGTGACGTTGCGGTCGCGGACCGGACAGCAACTGGAAAGCGCTTACCCGGAGCTGGTGGCGGCCCTCGCCGCGCAGCCGGTGCCCAGGTTCGCGGTGGACGGCGAGATCGTCGCGTTCGAGGGCGGCCGGACCAGCTTCGCCCGGCTCCAGCAGCGGATGGGGCTGCACGATCCGGTCCGGGCGCTGGCCAGCGGCGTCGCCGTCGACTACGTGCTGTTCGACCTGCTGGCCCTGCAGGGGCACGACACCACCGGCCTCCCGCTCCTCGACCGCAAGCAACTCCTGTCCGAGGCGGTCGAGTTCGACGCACCGCTGCGGCTGTCCGAGCACACCGGGGCCGAGCCGGGCGTCCCCGTGCCGCTCGCCGAGGCGTGCGCGCACGGCTGGGAGGGCCTGATCGCCAAGCGCGCCGCCGGCCGGTACGTGGCCGCGCGGTCCGGGGACTGGCTCAAACTCAAGTGCGAGACCGGGCAGGAGTTCGTGGTCGGCGGCTGGACCGACCCGGCGGGCAGCCGGGAGGCGTTCGGCGCGCTGCTGATCGGCTACCACGAACCCGAGCTGCCGCACGGCCGGTTGCGCTACGCGGGCAAGGTCGGCACCGGCTTCGACACCCGCACACTGCACGCCCTGCACCGCACACTGCTCCAACTCGGCTCCCCCGTCAGCCCGTTCGACCCCGCCGACGACGTTCCGCCGCACACCTCGCACTGGGTGCGGCCCGAACTCGTGGTGCAGGTCGGCTTCACCGAGTGGACCCGCGACGGCCGCCTCCGCGCACCCCGCTACCAGGGCGTCCGCACCGACCGTCCGGCCGCCGAGGTGGTCCGCGAGCGCCCGGCCTGACGCCCGCGCCCCGCTGCACCGGATGGCCGAGCCGACGGGCGACCCTCCCGGGCAGTCCGTACGGTGCCGTTGCGGGGGACCCACCCGAGCGAGAGGTACGCACTGGCATGGCTGGCAAGTTCGAACTGTATGTGGACGAGACGGGCAACCACCGCTTCCGCCTGAAGGCGCCGAACGGCGCGATCGTGGTGACCGGAGAGCCGGAGGACTCCCGCGAGCAGTGCCTGAAGAGCATCGAGTCGATCCGGAAGCTCGCGCCGTACGCGCAGCTCCAGGAGAGCGGCGCGAACGCCTGACCCGGACCACGAGACGTCGCCGCCCGACACGCGCGGCAGCACACCGGGCCCCCGCGCGGGCCCGCAATGACGAGCCTGTGACCGACCCGACGGGTTGTCACGGGCTCGTCGTCATGACGGTTCCCCGGCCGGGTCCTGCGGCATGCTGAGGAGGGTGAAGCGGACCGGGCGAGGGGGTTGGCGATGACGGGGCGTGAACTGCTGGCGGCATCGGGGGTGCTGTTCCCGGACGAGCAGGGCCGGGTGCTGGTGGCCCGGGTGTCGTACCGGACGAAACACCCGATCGAGGTGCCGGGCGGCGGCTGGGACGCGTCCGACCCGTCGCCCCGGTACACCGCCGTCCGGGAGATCCAGGAGGAGCTGGGCATCACCCCGGTGCTGCGCGAACTCGCCTGCCTGGACTGGTCCCGGGACCGCCACCGGCCGCCGATCGCAGCGTTCCTGTACTGGGCCGATCCACTCACCGAGGCGCAGCGGGCGACGATCCGACTGGAGGCCGAGGAGTTGGATTCGCTGGTGTACCTGACGCCGGAACAGCTGCTGTCGGCGCTGCCGCCGCTGCTCTCCCGGCGGGTCGGCTCGTGCGCGCTGGCGCCGCGTTCGGCCGCGCCGCTGGAACTCGCGGACGGCCTGCCCGCCGGTCACACCGCGCTGCACCTGCGCGCGTGGCCCGCTCCCGCGTACACCGGCCCCGCCGGGATCGCGGCGCTGCTGCCGCCCGCCGGCGACCGCCCCGCTCCGCCGCCGCCGATGGACCGGGAGACGTACTTCGCGAGCCGGCCGCGGATCCGGGCGAAGGCGCGGATGCTGTTCACGGACGACCGGGGCCGGGTGCTGCTGGTGCGGTTGACGCCGTGGAACGGCCAGACCGCGTGGGTGCTGCCCGGCGGCTCGATCGAGGCGGACCGCGAGCTGCCCCGGGACGCCGCCCGGCGGGAGACCCTGGAGGAGCTCGGCTGGCACCGCGAGCCGGGCCGGCTGCTGGCGATCGACTGGGTGCCCGACGTCGGCGGTGAACTCCCGCACACCGTCCTGGTGCCCGGCTCGGGCGGTGAACTCCCGCGCACCGTCCTGGTGTTCGACGGCGGGACGGTGACGGGCGAGCAGCTGTCGACGATCCGCCTCCAGGAGGAGGAGATCGCCGAGTGGGGCCTGTTCACCCCCGAAGAGGCGAAGCGCCTGCTGCTGCCGCCCGCCGCGCAGCGCCTGGCCGCGTGCCTGGCCGTCCGCGACCTCCCGCCCGGCGCGGGCCCGGCGGAGCTGCTGAACGGCGCGCCCGCGACCGGCTCGCCGCACGTCGCCCGTCCGGACGGGTCGCACGGGTAGCCGGGGCCTCGCAGCGGGAAGGATCACCGGAAGGATCAGTGGCACGGAGGTACGGATGGAACGATCGGCGGGGCCGGAGCTGGGCCTGGACGGGTGCGGGGTGCGGTCGCTGGGCGGCGGCGACCGGCTGGTGCTGCGCCTCGACGGCGGGCTGCTGCTGACGGTGCGCAACGACTTCCGGCTGCGGTGCGGCGCGACGGTCGACCACTTCTACCCGGCGCTCGGCGTCACCGCGTCCGGCACCCTCGGCACGCTGACGGACGCCACCGTCACCCGGGCCACCGTCACCCCCGCCGGGGGTCTGCACCTCGCGTTCGACACCGGCCACACGCTCGCCGTCGCCCCCGACCCGGCCCCCGGCGGCCCCGTCCACCCCTGGCAGCTCGCCTCCCCCGCGGGCGTCCTGTTCACCGGCGGGCCGGGCGGCGGGCCTGCTGCGTGAGCGGGCCGGCGAAGTGAGAGCGCGCCAGGTCGCGGGGGCGGAGATGGGATCCGGCGTCGGACTCGTTACGCTCCAACGATGATCATCTCGCCCGCCCGCACCACGGTCTTCGACATCGACGGCACCCTCTGCTTCGACGGAAGGACGATCGACCCCCGCATTCTCGCCGCCCTCGATGCCTGCGAGCGGGCCGGCCACGAGTTGGTCTTCGCCTCCGCCCGGCCGATCCGCGACCTGCTCCCCGTGCTGGAGGGGGCGTTCCCCGGCTCGACGCTGATCGGCGGCAACGGGAGTCTGGTCTCGGTCGGCGGGCGGGTCCGGATGCGGGCCGCGTTCTCGACCGCGAACCTCGCCAAGCTGCTGGCCGAGATCGAACGGTTCAAGGCCGGCTACCTCGCCGACGGCCCGTGGGACTACGCCTACACCGGCCCCGCCGACCACCCGATCCTCGACCGGGTCGACCAGAACCGGGTGGCCCGGCGCGTCGATCTCACCGAACTCCCCGCCGTGGTGAAGCTCCTGGTGGTCTCCGCGGCCGACCTGCCGGCCTTCGCCGCGTCCTGTCGCGCCCTCGGACTGTCCGTCAACCACCACGTCGAGGAGGCGATCGTCGACTTCGCCCCCGGCACCACCGACAAGCGCGAGGCCCTGCTCTCGCAGGGCATCGACCACTACAACGCCTTCGGCAACGACATCAACGACCTCACGCTGCTCCAGCACGCCCGGCACGCCGTGCGGGTCGGCGCCCACCCCGCCCTCGACGGCGTCGCCACGACGACCGTCGCCCCGCACCCGGAGGCCGTCGCCGCCGAGATCCTGCGGCTGGCCGCGGCCGGCTGAGGCGCGGCACCACCGGGTGGGACCGGCAGGAGCCGGAACTCCCGCCGGTCAGGGTGCGTCACTAGGATGGCGGCCGGTCGGGACGGCTCGGCGTGGATGGAGGGGGCGGGGCGTTGTTCGGAATCATCAGACCGTGTCGGCACCGGTTGTCGGAGCGGCTGCACGCGTCGTGGCTGGCACACCTGTGCGGGTTGTGCCTGGCGCTGCGGGACGACCACGGGCAGTTGGCGCGGACGGCGACCAACTACGACGGTCTGGTGATCTCGGTGCTGGTGGAGGCGCAGTCGCCGCGCGCCGCCGACCGCCGGACGGCGGGCCCGTGCCCGTTGCGCGGGATGCGGACGGCGCCGGTCGCGCACGGCGAGGGGGCGCGGCTGGCGGCCGCGGTCTCGCTGGCGCTGGCGTCGGTGAAGGTCCGTGACCATGTGCTGGACGGGGACGGGGTGTTCGCGCGCCGGCCGGTCGCGGCGGGGGCACGGCGAATAACCCGACGCTGGGAGCGGCAGAGCACGGGCAGTGCGGCGGCGGTCGGGTTCGACACCGGGGTGCTGCTGGCGGCCGCCGGGCGGCAGGAGGAGGCGGAGCGGCTGGTGACGGCGGGCGGTCCGCTGCTGCTGGCGACCGCGCCGACCGAGGAGGCGACCGCGGCGGCGTTCGCGCACACCGCGGTGCTGGCGGGCCGTCCGGACAACGCGGCGGCGCTCGCCGAGGCCGGCCGGCTGTTCGGCCGGCTGGCGCACCTGCTGGACGCCGCCGAGGACCGGCAGCAGGACGAGGCGCAGGGCCTGTGGAACCCGCTGGCCGTGTCGGACACCTCGCAGCAGGAGGCGCAGCGGCTGTGCCGGGACGCCGTGCACGGCATCAAACTCGCCCTGGCGGAGGTGGAGTTCACCGACCGGGCGCTGGTGCACCGGCTGCTGGCGCACGAGACCGGCGCGGCGGTGGACCGGGTCTTCGGCCGGGCGGGCCACGTGTGCGCGAGCACCGCGCCGTCCGAGGCGGACCCTGACGCCCCGTCGGGCCCCGAGCTGCCGCCGATTCCGCCGAAGCCCAAGCCTCCCCGGGGCGCGGTCGCCGGGTGCGCGGTCTGGCTGGCGATGGCCTGCACGTGCCAGTTGCTGTGCTGCACGCACGACGACCCGTTCACCCGGGAGCGCCGCGACAGTTTCTGCGACCGCCACTCCAACTGCGCCGACTGTTGTGACTGCTGTGACTGCTGCGAATGTTGCGACTGCTGTAGCGCGTGCGACTGCTCGTAGGCCCGCCGTGTCCCGAACGCCTCGCACGACCGACACGACCGACACGACCCGAACGACCGACACGCCTCGCACGACTCGCACGGAGGAGAGCAACTGATGAGCGACACCCGGCAGTTCGCGGAGCCGACCGAACTCGCCGACTGGGGCTGGCCGGATATCCAGGCCCTCGGCGGCGGCTCGGCCGACCCGTTCGAGACCGCGTCGCTCGGCGGAACGTGGCGGCCCAAGGACCGGCACTTCGGTGTGTGGCACGAGGGCCGGGTGGTCGCGCACGCCGGGTTCGTGGTGGCGCCGGTCGAGGTCGGCGGGCAGCGCTTCGACGTGGCAGGCATCGGCGGCGTCATCGTCGACGCGAGCCTGCGCGGCCACGGCCTGGCCCGGCTCGTCGTCGCCGGCGCGCTGGCCGCGGCCCGCGCCGAGGGTCTGGAGCGGGCCCTGCTGTTCTGCCTCCCCGACCGGGCTCCGCTCTACGCCCACCTCGGCTGGTACGCCCTCCCCGAGCCTGTGGTGGCCGATCAGCCCGACGGCCCGGCCCCCGTCCCGCTCGGCGCGATGTGGACGCCGCTGACGCCCGAGGCCGGCTGGCCCGACGGCCCGGTCCGGCTGCACTCGCTGCCGATGTGACGCTCCTGGGCCAACCCGGCGACAGTGCAGGGGACTTGACCCCTGGTCTACGGTGACGGGCATGACTGGGGACGACTGGCTGACGGACATTCGGGACTCCTACGACACCGTCGCGGTCAGCTATGCCGACCAGCTGCGCGAGGCGCTGACCGGGGCGCCGTACCTCCGGGCGGCGCTGTCCCTGTTCGCCGAGCTGGTGCGCACCGCCGGGGGCGGGCCGGTGGCGGACGTGGGCTGCGGCCCCGGGCATGTCACCGCCCACCTGGGCGAGTTGGGCCTCGACGCGTTCGGCGTCGATCTGTCGCCCGCGATGATCGAGGTGGCCCGGCGCGACCATCCGGGCCTGCGGTTCGAGGTCGGTTCGATGACGGATCTCCGGCTCGCCGGCGGGTCGGTCGCCGGGCTGCTCGCGTTCTGGTCACTGGTCCACCTGCCCGACGAGGTGGTCCCCGCGGTCTTCGGCGAGTTCCGGCGGGTGCTGCGTCCCGGCGGGCCGCTGCTGATCGGCTTTCACGTCGGCACCGGGGCGCGGCTGAAGACGCAGGGTTACGGCGGTCACCCGATGCGGGTCCACGTGCACCGCCGCCGGCCCGAGCAGGTGGCGGCCTGGCTGCGCGACGCCGGGTTCACGGTGGAGGCCCACCTGCTGACCGACCCCGATGCGGACGTCCCGGGGGCGCTCCTGTTCGCCCGCCGCAGCGAGGTCGACAGCTCCAAGCGGTGAGCGACCGACCGTCAACCGGCAACCATTGCCGGGCTGTTGACCGCACCGCGAGTCGGCGACCGTGGCCGGCTGTCGCCTGCGCCGTGAACCGGCAACCGTTGCAGGGCTGTTGCCTGCGCTGTGAGCCGGATCACGGACCGGGCCCGCCGTGGCGTGATCGACTCCTCGGATGTCTGCTTCCGCCGTGCGCCCCGCTCTCGTCGTCACCGCCCTCGCCGTCACCGCCGCCGCGCTGCTCGTGGGCTGCTCGTCGTCGGCGCCGGTGGTGGTCTCCGGGCCGTGCGGGGCGGCGCCGACGGCACCGCCGACGGGGTGGAAGCGGGACGGGGTGCGGATCGTCGCGGTGAACGACGTCTGCGCGGAGTTCGAGGTGACCAACGGGGGCAGCGAAGCCGCGGACTTCTCGGTGCTGTTCGGGTGGACGGGCGCCGGCCAACGGCTGGACACCAACCCGACGGGCACGGTGACGGCGGTGCCGCCGGGCGCGACCGTCCGCGGCCGGGTCGAGGTCGGCCACCCCGACCCGGCGCGCTCCGCCGCGTCCCGACCGCCGCTCGTCCCGGACGTCAAGATCAGCCAGGTGCGCAGTGTCCCGACGGCCGAGGCGCCCGCGCAGGACGGGCCGTGTCCGGCGTCGGGGGTGCGGCTGTACGCGGATCAGGGCGATGCGGCGATGGGTCTGCGGGTGGTGGGCCTGCACCTGGTGAACTGCGGGACGTCGCCGGTGACGGTGGACGGCTACCCGCAGGTGCAGGCGCTGGACGAGAAGCACCGGCCGGTGGACGCGTTGCAGGTGCTGAAGGGCGGTGCGGCGATCGCGGCGAACACCGGCGCGGACACCCCGCCGCAGCAGATCGTGCTGGCGACGGGCGAGGGGGTGCGGTCCACGGTGGTGTGGCGCAACACCAACGACGACGTCGCCGCCGCTCCGGTGAACGCCCCGTACCTGCGGGTGCGGGCGACGCCGGACGCGGCCCCGGTGATGGTGACCCCGGAGCTGGACCTCGGCACCACCGGCCGGATCGGCGTCGGCGCGTGGGCCCGGGAGGGCGGCCCCCGGTCCTGAGCATGCCCGCCGACCAACCGGAAAACGCTTTCCCGCACCGGTCGGCCGGACCTCGCCGAGCGCGCACCACCGACACCTACGAACCGCACCGGCGGTCGTCCGCGGGGGGCCGCTCGGCGGCCGTCGCCACGTCGGAGTAGGCCGGGTGGATGGCGTTCCGCGCCTCGCCGTCAAGTCTGCACACGGACCGGCCGATGCGTCTGGAAGATCGACCCGCATCAATCCGACAGGCATCCCGGCAGAACCGGTCGGAGAACCGGCTCGGGACGAGGCAGCCGCTCGGCGATCCGTCCCTCACGACCGTCCCTCACGACCCGGCTCACGTCCGCATGCCCGGAATCGACGGCAGACCGACAGGGAGCAGGACGTGCGAATGACCAGCGGGGTATCCAGAGGGCGGGGCCGGTCCCGCTGGATCGGCGTACTGTGCGGCCTGCTACTGGGCCTGGCCGCACCTCCACCGCAGGCGTTCGCCGCGTTCCCGGTCGTCGACCCGAACGCCCTCTACGTCAGCGCCGTGGGAACCTGCCCGTCCGGAATTCCGCCCGCGCAGTGCTTCACCACCGTCATCGACGCGGTCCACGCCAACGAGGCCGACGGGGTCGGCGGCCGGACCGTCTACGTGGACGACGGCGTCTACACGGGCAGCTTCCTGATCAGCAAGCCGATCGACCTGATCGGCACCAGCAAGAACGCCGTCATCCAGACCACCAACCAGGCCAGTCAGATCCTCACCTCGGTCGCGGTGCAGTCCTCGAACGTGACGATCGAGGGCCTGACCATCAAGAGCTACGACGCGCCGGCCGGCCAGCCCTCGATCGACGCGGTCTGCGTCTACGTGCAGAGCGGGCCTGGCGGCGCCCCGATCAGCAACGTCACCATCCGGAACAACGACCTGCAGCCCGGCTACTTCGCCGACGCGTCCGCGGACAACGGGTACGCGGTGCTGACCCAGTACCTCTCCACCGCGCTGATCACCGACCTCACGGTCGAGGGCAACACCATCGAGCCGCTCGACCCCGGGACCGGCGCCGCCCGGCCGCTCGTCATCAACGCCGGCACGGCGAACACGACCGTCCAGAACAACACCGTCACCGGCACCTACGTCGCGGGCTCGCTGTTCTCCGGCCAGAACGGCAACGTGGTCGTGACCGGGAACAGGTTCGACGGCGTCTCCGACTACTCCATCCTGCTCTACCAGGGCGGCTGGCCGGTCGACTGGGGCAACGTCGTCGTCACGGACAACGAGTTCTCCCACTCGAAGCTGTATCCGATCTACGTCTACGACACCCAGATCAACCGCATCACCGGCAACACCTTCACCGACATCGTGCCCGGCGCCGCCGACCTGGTCGCCGTCCACCAGTACCTGGGCACCGAGCCGGACAACCTGACCCCGAACGAGCCCACCGGCACGGGATTCGTCAACACGCCGTACATCTACGCCCAGCCGCAGTACACGGTCGACGGCGCCCACTACGTCGACTACGTCCCGGAGACCTACACGGTCGAGTACTACAAGGACAGCATCGCCCCCGGGAACGAGATCGGTACCCCCGTCAAGGGCGTCACCTTCCTCTCCAACGCCCCCATCACCGAGGCGGTCGTGGACCAGGACCTGGGCGTGGGGTGGATCGACGCCCGCCGGCCCGCCGGTTACTCGGACGGGGTCGTCACCTTCCCGCCGGGCGGGATCGACCCGGCCGACGACGTGGTCCGGGTGCTCTACACCGTCGCCCCGAGCCCGTCGCCGTCGCCCTCCCCCACCCAGCCCACCGAGAGCCCCAAACCGTCCCACAGCCCCCGGCCGCCCGGCCCCGAGCTGCCGGAGACCGGAACGCCCGCCGGCTCGCTGGTGCCGCTGATGTCGGTGCTGTCCGGCGCCGGCGCGCTCCTGCTGATCACCGCCGCCGCACTGCGACGCTCCCGCCGCGCCGGCCGCGACCGTACGCCCAGGCCGTAACCGGGACGGCAAACGGCGCCTGCCGGGACAGGGCTTCGGCCTCGTCCCGACAGGCGCCGTCGGCGTGCCGGCCGGTCTGCCGACGTCGGCCGACCTGCCCGTGCCGGCCGGTCTGCGTGTGCCGGCCGACCTGTCCGTGCCCCCCGACCTGCGTGTGCCGCCCGACCCGCCCGCGTCGGTCGCCCTGCCCGTGCTAGCCGACGTGCACGCGCGGGCGCCGGCTGCGGTCGGGCTCGGCCTCGCGGAGCACCTCGCGGGTGACGGGGGCGACCTCGCCCTGACCGAACAGGAAGAACCGCAGGAACTGGGCGAACGGGCTGCCCTCGGTCCACTCGAAGTAGATGTGCGGGAGTTCGCCGGTGGTGTCGCGCACGTGCAGCAGTATCGCGGCGAGCGCGTTCGGCACGCTGGAGTGTTCCAGCGTCAGCGCCCGGTAGCGGTCGTGCAGCACCTCGCCGCGGACCTTCAGTTCGACTTCGAAGTCGGACGGGTCGAGCACCGTGACCTCGACGAACACCAGGTCGTCCTCGACCGGGATGTCGTAGTCGGCGCGAATCCGGTGCACCTTGTCGCGGTACTCGGCGAGGCTGCGGGTGGCCGGCTTGGTGGCGATCAGGCGGATCGTCCGGTGTGCGGTGTCCCGCACGAAGCGTTCCGCGACCTCGTCCAACTGCACGTCGGTGACGCGCAGTTCGAAGGAGCGGGCGAGCCGGGAGGCGAGCGAGACCAGCACGATGCCGGCGATGAAGCAGGCGCCGATCTTCACGCCGTCGGGGCGTTCGGCGATGTTGACGATGGTGGTGTAGACGAACACCGCGGCGATGATCGCGAAGCCGACGGTCCACCGATGCTGCCGGGCCTTCCGGGCGGCGATGGTGACGGCGATGGCCGCGGAGGTGATCAGCACCAGCACGCCGGTCGCGTACGCGCCGCCCTGCTTGTCGACGTTGGCGTCGAACAGCCAGGTGACCAGGAAGGCGATCGCGGTGAGCACCAGCACCATCGGGCGCACCGCGCGGGCCCAGTGCGGGGCCATGCCGTAGCGCGGCAGGTAGCGGGGCATCAGGTTGAGCAGTCCGGCCATCGCGGACGCGCCGGCGAACCACAGGATGGCGATGGTGGACAGGTCGTAGACCGAGCCGAAGGCGTTGCCCAGGTAGTGGTGGGCCAGGTACGCAAGGGCGCGGCCGTTCGCGGGGCCGCCGGCCTTGAAGTCGTCGGCGGGGATGAGCAGCGTGGTGATGAAGCTGGTGGTGATCAGGAAGCAGCTCATGATCACGGCGGCGGTGGTGAGCAGCTTCCGGGCGCCGCGGATGCGTCCGGTGGGCCGGGCCTCGGTGTCGTCGGGGTCGCCCTCGATGTGCGGCATCACGGCGACGCCGGTCTCGAAGCCGGACAGGCCGAGCGCGAGCTTGGGGAAGACCACCAGGGCGACGCCGATCATCACGATCGGGTTGCCGTGCTCGACGCTGAGGGCGTGCGTCCAGTCGGTGATCACCGACGGGGCGGTGATCACGTGCCACAGGCCGACCGCGACCACCACGACGTTCAGTGCGAGGTACACCGCGACCAGGACGACCGCCATGCCGATCGCCTCGCTGAAGCCCTTCAGGAAGACGCCGCCGAGCAGTGCGACCAGCAGCAGGGTGATCACCACCTGGTGGCCGCTGAGCACGCTGTTCAGGTGCGGGTTCTCCACCAGGTGGGCGGTGGCGTCGGCGGCGGACAGGGTGATGGTGATCAGGAAGTCGGTGGCGGCGAAGCCCAGCAGGGCGAGGACGAAGAGCTTGCCCTTCCAGAACGACAGCAGCCGTTCCAGCATCGCGATCGAGCCTTCGCCGTGCGGGCTCTCCTGGGCGACCCTCCGGTAGACGGGCAGGGCGCCGAGCAGGGTGACGGCGACCAGCACGATGGTGGCGATCGGGGAGAGCAGGCCGGCGGCGAGGGCCGCGATGCCGGGCTGGTAGCCGAGGGTGGAGAAGTAGTCCAGGCCGGTCAGGCACATCACCCGCCACCAGCGCTGTCCGTGCTGCTGGTCGGTGGCCTGGGCGTGCGGGCCGGGGTGCTGCTTGGCCATGTCCGACAGGCCTTCCAGCAGCCAGGCGCGCAGGCGCTGCCGCGCTGAGCCGGCGTCCGCGGGGGCGGAATCGACCACAGTGTTGCTCCTGTCGCGAGGTCGGGAGCCCCGGGCCGCCGGATGCTCCGGCCCACCGGGCGGACTCCCACGTCAATGTAGGTCACCTCCGCCACCGTCCAGGGCAGGCTGGAGCGTAACGTCCCCCATCTGCCCAGCCCGGCACCGGTCCACGCTGCTTGACATCCTGTTGGGGCGGTCTTGGCGAGCCGTTTGCCCAGGCCACCGGGGGTGCGCCGGGTCGGACGCCGCGGTTTCCCGGCCGTTCCACGCCCCGGCGGCCCGGACGGTTCGAGCACGTCCGGACGTTGCCTGTCAAGGGCCGACCGGCCCTCGACGGGGGCCGGTCGGAGGCGGCTGCCGGTGTCGGCCGCCGGGTACGGTTGGGCAGACTGCGGGGTGTCTGCGTCCGGACGCCGGTCCGGGCGTCCGCGATTTGCGCGAGGAGAGTTACTGCCATGTCCGAGGGTTCGGCACCGATCAGGGTGTTCCTGCTGGACGACCACGAGGTGGTCCGCCGCGGGGTGCACGACCTGCTGGACTCCGAGCCCGACCTGGACGTGGTCGGCGAGGCCGGCACCGTCGAACAGGCGCTCGCCCGGGTGCCGGCGCTGCGTCCGGACGTCGCGGTGCTCGACATGCGGCTGCCCGACGGCGACGGTGTCTCGGTCTGCCGGGAGTTGCGTTCACGGATGCCGCAACTCGCCTGCCTGATGCTCACCTCGTTCGACGACGAGGAGGCGCTGCTCGACTCGATCATGGCGGGCGCGGCCGGCTACGTGCTCAAGCAGATCAGCGGCACCGACCTGGTGACCGCGATCCGCACGGTCGCCTCCGGCCAGTCCATGCTCGACCCGGGCGCGGCGACCCGACTGATGGCCCGCCTGCGCGGCGAGGCCCCGGCGCCCGCCCCCGACTTCCCCAACCTGACCGAGCGGGAGCGGGAGATCCTGGCGCTGATCGGGGAGGGACTGACCAACCGGCAGATCGGCGAGCGGGTGTTCCTCGCCGAGAAGACCGTCAAGAACCACATCTCCCGGTTGCTGGCCAAGCTCGGCGTGGAGCGCCGGGTGCAGGCCGCGGTGATCGCCACCCAGACGCTGGGCGCGCACGCGTCCGACCGCGCCTGATCCCCGGACGTCCCCGCTCGGCGGGCGGTGGTGTCGGGGGCGCTCGCTAGGGTTCCCTCCGGGTGGCCGGCCGACCGTGGCGGCCGGCCGAAGCCATCGGGTCTGGAGGAACAGTGCGGCGCTGGGAGCTGGTCGGGAACGGTTCGGCGAAGTTCTGGGAGGCGGCGGCCGACGGCGCGTCCGTGCAGGTCCGCTACGGGCGGATCGGCACCGCGGGACGCGTCCAGGTCAAGGAGTTTGCGGACCCGGCCGCCGCCGAGGCGCACCTGGCGAAGCTGGTAGCGGAGAAGGAGCGCAAGGGCTACCTGGAGACCGGGGCCGCCGACGCTCCGCCGCCGGCCCCCGCGACCGCAACCGCTCCGACCGCCGAGCAGTCCCTCGCGGGCGCGGACGCCGTCGCGGGCGCGGACGCGGGCGCCGTCGCGGATGCCCGGGACGCCGAGGACCTGGCGGGCCTCGACGACGCCGAGTTCGCCGAACTGCCGGACGAGGACGGCCCGTTCGTGCTGCCGCAGTCCTGGCGTCCGCTGGTGGTTCCGCGCCGCGGTGGCGGTGTGCCGGTCGGGCCTGCACGGCCGCCGGTGGACGCGGCGGCGGCCGAGGAGCGGGAGTCGCTGCGGGTCGCCAGGAACGAGTCCCGGATCGAGCAGGTACTCGAAGACCCGAAGTCCGACCGGCAGTTGGTGCGGGCCGCCCGCGCCCACCTGCGGGGGTTGCCGGACCCGGCCGGGGCGGCCGTGGTCGCGGCGCTGCTGCGCGAGACCTGGCAGCGGGGCGGCTTCCAGGAGGTGGTGGACTCCTGGATCGCCCGGTTCGGGCTGGGTTTCGCGGCCCGCGCCGCAGTCGAGTCCTTTGATTTCGACGCGGACGGCACCCGCCCGAACAGCCACCGGACCGCGCTTTCCGCAGGCGGACCGGCCTACCGAAGCCTGCCGGAGTCGGAGTTCGCGTTCACGCTGGCCCGGGGGGTACGGCAGGCGCTGGCAGCCGCCGAGGAGTCCGAATACCGTTCCGTGCTGGCCGAGTTGGCGATGCTCCGGACCACCTGGCCGCGCCGGACGGTGATCGCCTACCTGGCACCGGAGGTGCCGGGCTGGGTGGACAAGTGCCTGGACCAGCTGTCGACGCGCGACCGGCTGGGCAACGTTGCGCACACCCTGCTGCTGCATTCGTTCGGCACGCCGGAGCAGGTCGCACGGTTCGCGCAGTATCCGTTCCGCCGGTGGGTCGACTGGCCGCCCAGCCAACTGCCCACCCTGGCCGACGCGGTGGGCTCCGCCTGCGTACCGCTGTTCGAGGTCGCGCTGGGGAACCAGTACGAGGGCGACCGGGTGCGCGAACTGACGCTCCAGATGGCCGACTTCCCGGGTGACGAGGTGTTCCGGGTGCTGCTCGGCCGGATCGCCGACCGGCACGTCCGGCCGGCCATGCTGCACGCGATGCGCCGTTTCCCGGTGCGCGCGGTGCGGCTGTTGGCGGAGTTCGCGCGGCAGCACACGGGCCAGGAGGCCGCGAGCGCCCGGCAGTTGCTGGTCAGTCATCTCGGCTCGCTCGGTGCGCAGCTGCCCGAGGTGCTGGCCCGACTCGACGCCGACACCGCCGGGTTCGCCGCCTCGCTGGTCTCCCCGGAGCAGCAATTGCCGGAGGCGGCGACGGCCGAGCTGCCCGAGCTGCTGACCTCGCCGCCGTGGACGCGTCCGCGCCCCACCCGCAAGCCGAAGGTGCTGACCGGGGTCGCCGCCGACGACACCGCCCAACTGCTCTGGAAGGCGGGCGAGTCGGAGCAGTGGAGCGTCGGCCGGCCGTCCCCGTGGACCTTCGGCGCGGCGTTCGACTGGGCCAAGGAGGCGGAGGCGTACCTGACCATGTCCGGTGGTCTCTGGTACGGCGCGCAGCTGCTGGCCCACGGCCCGGCCGAGGTGGTGGACCGGTACGTGGCCGACTGGCGTCCCGGCGAGTACTGGAACGCGGCGGAGAGCCTGCGCCCGGTGGTGGCCCGGTTCGGGCTGGCCGCGCTGCCGTTGCTGCACGACGCGGCGAAGGCCCAGCCGGGGCACGTGGTGCCGCTGCTGCTGCCGTTCCGCGACGTCACCGTGGCGGGGGTGATGGCGGATGCCCTGGTCCGGCTCAAGTCGCACCGGGCGACGGCGCGTTCGTGGTTCGTCCGGCACGGTCTCCCGGGTGCGCTGCTGGTGGTGCCGAATGCGGTCGGCAAGGCGGGCCGGGCCCGGTCGGCGGCGGAGAGCGCGCTGCGGACGGTCGCGGCGGACCAGGGCGCGGACGTGCTGATCGCGGCGGTGCAGGAACGTTACGGCGAGGCGGTGGCGGCCGTGGTGGCGGAGGCGTTGAGCGCGGACCCGCTGGTCAACGCGCTGCCCGCGCGGATGCCGGAGTTCCCGGACTGGCTGCTGCTCGGTGCGCTGCCGCAGCTGGTGCTGTCCTCGGGCAAGGCGCTGCCGCGGTCGGCGGTGCGTCAGGTGGTGACCATGATGGCGCTGTCGAAGCTGCGCGACCCGTACCCGGGCCTGCCGCTGGTGACGGAACTGCTGCGGCCGGAGTCGGCGGCCGCGTTCGCCTGGGCGCTGTTCGAGCAGTGGCGGCAGGCGGGGATGCCCGCGGCGGACAGTTGGGCACTGTACGTGCTGGGCGAGTGGGGCGACGACGAGGCCGCGCGCCGGCTGGCGCCGGTGCTGCGCGAGTGGCCGGGCGCGGGCGCGCACCACCGGGCGGTGGAGGGCCTGGACGTGCTGGCGGCGATCGGCAGCGACGTCGCGCTGATGCAGTTGCACGGCATCGCGCAGCGGGTGAAGTTCAAGGCGCTGAAGTCGCGGGCCCAGGAGAAGATCGCCGAAATCGCGGAGACGCTGGGCCTGTCGGGTGAGCAGCTCGGCGACCGGCTGGTGCCGGACCTGGGGCTGGACGCGGACGGCACGACGGTCATCGACTACGGCGCCCGGACGTTCACGGTCGGCTTCGACGAGCAGCTGCGCCCGTTCGTGGTGGACGCGGCCGGCAAGCGGCGCAAGGATCTGCCCGCGCCGGGCGCGTCGGACGATCCGGCGCTCGCCCCGGCCGAGCGCAAGCGTTTCGCCGCGCTGAAGAAGGACGTCCGGACGCTGGCGGGCGATCAGCTGCACCGGCTGGAGGCCGCGATGCTCGCCGGGCGGAGCTGGACGGCGGCCGAGTTCCGCACCCTGCTGGTCGGCCATCCGCTGCTCTGGCACCTGGTCCGGCGGTTCGTCTGGACGACTGCGGAAACCGCTTTCCGGGTCGCCGAGGACCGCACCTTCGCCGACGTCCACGACGAGGCGTTCACCCTTCCCGAGGACGCCGACGTCCGGCTCGCCCACCCGCTGCACCTGGGCGACGACCTGGCTGCCTGGTCCGAGCTGTTCGCCGACTACGAGCTGCTGCAGCCGTTCCGTCAGCTGGCCCGTCCGGTGGTCGCGCTGACGGCGGAGGAGGAGGCGGGGCACCGGCTGCACCGCTTCGAGGGGGCGAAGGTCCCCGTGGGTCGCCTGCTGGGCCTGACCAAGCGCGGCTGGCAGCGCGGCGAGCCGCAGGACGCGGGCGTGGAGTGCTGGTTCCACAAGCCGCTGCCGAACGGCCGGCACCTGGTGATCGACCTGGAACCGGGCATCTACGTCGGCGCAGTGGCCGAAGCCGCCGAGCAGACCTTCCGCGCAGTGTGGGTGGACACCCGGGCGTACGACTACCGGCCGAGCGGCCAGTACCTGGAACGGTTCGCCGACCTGGACGCCGTGACCGCCTCCGAACTCCTCGCCGACCTGGAGGAACTGACCGCCGACTGAGCACCCCTCCGGGGGCCGCGACAAGCCCGCCCGCCCGGTCCGATTCGGTCCGATTCGGTCCGATTCGGTCCGCGCGCCGTGCCGTGCCGGACGGGGCCGGGCCGACCGGTCAGGGCCGGGCAGGCAGGGCCGGGCAGGCATGCAGGCAGGCAGGCAGGCAGGCAGGGGCAGCAGGACGAAGGCGACTCCGCCGGCGGCTACGCGTCCTGCACCAGCAGCCGGGCGTTGACGGTGGGGTTGCCGGCCTGTGCGAGCGGGAACGCGGTGCCGATCTCCTCGGAGTGGCCGGGCACGTCGATGCGGACGGACAGCGTCCGGTCCTGGAGTTGTTCCTGCGGCAAGCGGAAGTCGAGGTTGATGATGCCGTGCTTCACACACGTCGGGCACTTCCGCGGGGTCTTCGGCTGGAAGAAGTAGCGCTTCGCGACCGGCTCGCCGTCGGCGAGCAGCGTCACGACGAACGACCCCGGGATGTTCAGCCGGTCGATGCCCTTCACCCGCACCGACACCGGGTCGGCACTGCGGAACGCGAAGGGGCTGGCGGCGTCGGTGCTTCCGGTCAGGTTCTCCATGGCGCTCTCCGCGGGCCCGGGTACGTCCAACCGGTCGTACGAGACCGTCGTCCCGATCGTCTGGTCGGCGGTCGTGGTGAACGGCGGCAGGGCGTTGAACGGCGCGGTGAGCCAGCCGGTGTCGGTGCCCAGGGTGGACCGGAAGCCGGTCAGGGTGGTCGCCTGGGCGCGGGTCTGCCAGCTCAGCCAGAGGCGGTCGATGTTGCAGTGGAAGAACCAGAACACCGGGTCGAACGACGAGACGTTCTGGTCGGCCATGGTCGGCCCGATGGATCCGTGGCCGCCGTCGTGGGCCTGGATCGAGAAGTCCTGGTACCCGTTGACGTTGTACGAGCCCCACAGCGACTGGGTCAACGAGGTGGCGATGTCGGTCAGCACCCCGAAGTCCTTCACGTTCTGGGTGATGGTCGCGACGGAGAACCGCTGCGTCGTGTACGGGAAGTACCCGGTGACGGGCTGCGGCGTCGCGTTGGCGCCGGGATCGGCCGGCAGGACGTACTGGTCGAGCGGCGGGTGCTGGAGCCGGTCCGGCAGGTCGGTCGTGATGTCCCAGTAGGGAAGCGTCACCGTCTCGCAGCCCGGGACGGAACGCAGCGCGTCCTCGAACTCGATCAGGTACTGACGGTGCCAGGGGTTGAACCGGTCTTCGTGGTGCAGGCACCAGCTCTGCGGGAGCCCGTGCTGCCCGGCCAGCGCGAAGTAGCTGTCCGCCGCCGCGGGGTCGCGGGCCATCAGGCCGCTGAACGCGGTCTTCAGCAGCGTGAACTCGGCGTCGGTCAGCGTGGTGACGTCCTTGCGCAGTCTGGTCGGGGCCGGTCCGCCCGCCGGGGGCCCGCCGCCGGTCGCCGTACCCAGGGGGTAGCCGTTGACGATCCAGTTCTTGAACGTCTGGACGCGGTCGGTGCTCCACTTCCCGGCCTGGTCCGGGGGCATCTGGGCGTTCGGCGGCGAGGTCTGCGCGAGAATGGCGAGCGCGTTCTTCTTCACCCCGTCGTAGGTTCCGAGCTCGATCCCCTTGGCGGCCATGTGGTCGACGTCCTCGGGCCGGAAGAAGAAGCGGATGTCCGCCAGATAGGTGGGCGCTGCGACGACTTGATCGGTGGTCGGGCTTCCTGGGGTCGTGGCCATGCTTCCTCCGCTGGGCTCCGAACGGGAGTGACGGTACGGGCTGCGCGGTGCAGCCGTCCGGGCGGTCGCATCAGCCGCTCCGGGTGGCCGAGCACTCGCGGAGGTGGCTGCGCGATCGACGCACAGAGTCCATGCTCGGAGGGCCCGCGGCCGCCGGCCAGGCAGGCTGGTCCGCACAGGGCGCAGCCGGACGGAGGAACGCCCGGGTCCCCGTCCGGCCGTAGCACCCGTCCCGGGCCCGCGGGTGGTCGGCGGAACGCGGCCCGAGGGCGGACGCGGGCCGGAACCGGGCGCGGGCCGAAGGCGGGCGCGGGTGGTCGACGGAGCCGGAGCCGAGGGCGGGCGCGGGCCGGAGCCGGGCGCGGCATACGCTGATCCGGTTTCGCGTGCTTCGGATGTTCCGCACGTTCACGAGAGGGGCAGTTCAGGTGAGTTCACGCCACGAGCCGCACAGTGTCGAGCCGCTGGGCGAGGAGTTCCGCACCGAGGCGGCCGAGGTGCGCCGGTTCTGGGGCGGGCTCGGGCTGCCCGGGCTGATCGACGTGCACACCCACTTCATGCCGGAACGGGTGCTGCGCAAGGTGTGGGAGTACTTCGACGCCAACGGCCCGCTGGTCGGCGGACTGGCCTGGCCGATCACCTACCGCACCGAGGAGACCGAACGCACGGCCATGCTAAGGGAGTTCGGTGTCCTGGCGTTCACCTCGATGCTCTACCCGCACAAGCCGGGCATGGCCCGGTGGCTGAACGACTGGGCCGTCGACTTCGCCCGCCGCACCCCGGACTGCCTGCACACGGCCACCCTGTACCCCGAACCCGACACCGGCGCGTATGTCCGTGAGGCCCTGGACGCCGGGGCCCGGGTGTTCAAGGCGCACGTCCAAGTCGGCGACTACGACCCGGCGGACGAGCAACTGCGGGCGGCGTGGGGCATGTTGGCGGAGGCGGGCGTCCCGGTGGTGATGCACTGCGGCTCCGGGCCGGCGCCCGGCCGGTTCACCGGACCGGAGTCCGCCGCCCGGGTGCTCGCCCGGCACCCGCAACTGCGGCTGATCGTCGCCCACTTGGGCATGCCCGAGTACGACGCGTTCCTCGACCTCGCCGAGCGGTACCCACAGGTGCACCTGGACACCACCATGGCGTTCACCGACTTCACCGAGAGCTTCATGCCGTTCCCCCGGGCCTCGCTGCCGCGGCTCGCCGACCTCGGCGACCGGATCCTGCTCGGCACGGACTTCCCGAACATCCCCTACCCGTACCTGCATCAACTCCGCGCACTGGAAAGCCTGGAGCTCGGATCCGACTGGCTGCGCGCGGTCTGCCACCACAACGCCGCGAAGCTGTTCGGCCGCTGACCGCGCCAACCCCGCCGTCCGTCTACGGGTGCCTGCCAGTCGTCCGCCGTCCGCCTACGGCATACACCCGCAGGCGGACGGCGGGTGTATGCCGTAGGCGGACGACCGGCTGCGGACGACTGGCTACCATCGCCGCATGGATCGGGACGTGCCGCGCGCACCATGGCTGAGGCGACTGCCGTCGGGCGTCTGGACGGTGCTGACCTGGTGCGCCGCCGGGCAGTTCGCCCTGTTGCTGTTCATGTCGACGACCTTCGACATGGCCCCGCCCTTCGGGCTCCGGCGCCCGCCCTTCGTGTTGGAGCTCGGGTTGCGGGCGGCCCTGGCAGTGGCACTGGCGCTGCCGGTCTGCTGGGCCCGGCGGTGGCCGACCCAGGTCTTCGGGGTGCTGCTGGCCGAATCGGCGGTCGCCCTGCTGCTCGGTGAGCGGACGTGGCCGCTGTTCATCGCGATGGACGCCCTGCTCGGCTACCTCGCGGCGGTCCGTCCCGGCCGGGTCTCGGTGCTCGCCGGGCTCGCCGAATTCGCCTTCTGGTTCGGCCGGGAGATGGCGTTCGGGCTCGGCACGGCGGATCTCGGCGACCTCGCGAGCAGCGCCGCGGCGTTCGCGGCCGGCCTCGCGATCCCGTGGGCGATCGGCAACTCGATACGCCAGCAACGCCGTTACACCAAGGAGCTGCGGGCCCACGCCGCCCGCCAGGCGATCACCGTCGAACGACTGCGAATCGCCCGGGAGTTGCACGACGTGGTGGCGCACAGCATCGGCGTGATCGCGATCCAGGCCGGCGCGGCGAGCCTGGTGCTGGACGCGGAGCCGGCCGGGGCGCGCCGGGCCCTGAACACCATCGAAGCCACCAGCCGGGAGACGCTGTCCGGCCTGCGCCGGATGCTCGTCTCGCTGCGGCACGCCGAAACCGACGGCGACCAGTCGATCGCCGTGCCGCTCGCCGGACTTGAGGCCGTCGACCGGCTGACGGCGAGCATGGCCCAGGCCGGTGTCGAGGTGGACGTGCAGTGGCAGGGACAGCCCCGCCCGCTGCCGCCCGAGATCGACCTGGCCGCCTTCCGGATCGTCCAGGAGTCGGTCACCAACGTGCTGCGGCACGCCGGCGCCGACCGCTGCGAAGTGCACATCGCCTACGAGGAGCAGGAGTTGACCATCGAGGTACTCGACGACGGCTGCCGTCGCACACCCGAACGGACGTCCGACCAGACGCCCGGCCAGACGCCCGACCGGGCAGCTGACCGGGCAGCCGGCGGAGCAACCGACCGGGCGGCCGGTCACCGCACCGACGGAACCGGCTACGGGATCCCCGGGATGCGCGAGCGGGTCGCCCTGCTGAACGGCCGGTTCACCGCCAACTCCCGTCCCGAGGGCGGCTTCCGGGTCGCCGCCAGGTTGCCCGTATGAAGGCCTCTTCCACCTCCACCGACTCCACCTCCACCACCTCCACCGAGGGCGTCGAGGGCGTCGAGCCGGTGATCCGGGTGCTGCTCGCCGACGACCAGGAACTGGTGCGCGCGGGGCTGGGCATGGCCATCGCCCACGTCCCCGGCCTGGAGCTCGCGGGCGAGGCGTCCACCGGCGCCGAGGCCGTCCGGCGGGCGGCGGAGGTGCGTGCCGACGTGGTGGTGATGGACATTCGGATGCCCGGTATGGACGGGATCGAGGCGACCCGGCTGCTCACCTCCGGCGCTGCCGACCCGGTGCCGCGGGTGCTGATGCTGACCACGTTCGACGACGACGAGAACGTCTACGCCGCGCTGCGGGCCGGCGCGAGCGGCTTCCTGGTCAAGGACATGGCGCTGGTGGACATCCTCGCCGCGATCCGGGTGGTCGCCGCGGGCGACGCGCTGATCGCGCCGAGCGTCACCCGTCGGCTGATCGCCGATCTCACCGACCGGCCCGCACCGGCCGCGCCGAAGCGCAGCCTGCCGGGGATCACCGGGCGCGAGCTCGAAGTCCTGACGCTGGTCGGGCGGGGCCTGTCCAATGCCGAGATCGCCGAGGAGCTGTTCATCGCCCCCGCCACCGCGAAGACCCATGTCGCCCGGCTGCTGGCCAAGTTGGATGCCCGTGACCGCGTCCATCTGGTCATCGCCGCGTACGACGCGGGCCTGGTGTCCCCGGGCGGATGAACACTCCCGAACGGGGACACCGGCCGGTTCCGCTACGGCAGTTGGACGGTGACCTCCGGCTGGTCCGGGGACGGCCCGTCCAGCAGCGGCTGCGGCTTACCCTTCAACTGGAGGTCGAAGAAGGCGCCGAGGTACGTCCGGGTGATCGCCACTCCGCGCTCCGGGTCGATCGCTCCGGGCTTGTCGGGCAGGCCGACGGCCCGGGCGATCAGCATCAGGTCGCTGAAGGTGCCGTGCTGGGCCCCGGCCACGGTGAGCCGGCGCTTCCACCCGTCCAGGCGGGACCAGGCCTTGTCCCAGCTGGGGTCCATGCCCGGTGCCTCGTCGAACCCGGCGCCGAGCAGCAGGAAGGGCCGCCCGCCCAGGCCGGTGGCCGGGACCGGCGCGAAGAACGTGCCGTCCATGTTGACCCCGGCGCGCACCCGGCTGTCGGCGGCCATGGTCGTGGCGGCGGCGTCGCCCCCGATGGAGTGTCCGGCCATGCCGATCCGCCGGCGGTCGATCAGGCGGGCGTACTTCCACGGCGAATCGTCCGAGGTCAGCCGGTCGATGAGGAACGAGGCGTCCTTCGCCCGGCTCTCGGCGATGGCCGCCGGGCCGCCCTCCGGCGGCTGGTCGCAGATGGCGCAGGGGAGCGTCCTGCCGTCCGGGAGGGTGACGCCCGAGGACTCGTAGGGGTGGTCGATCAGCGCCACGACGTACCCGCGGCTGCTCAGGTCCTCGGCGATGCCGGTGAACACGGCCCGCGGGAAGGTGAAGCCGGGCGAGAGCAGCACCAGCGGGAACCGGCCCTCCGCCGGGCGGGCGTCCGTCCGCGCCCAGGTGGCGACGGAGGCCAGCGCCTCGGGCGAGAGGCCCGCGTTCGGGGCCTTCGCCTCCAGGAACAGCCGGGCCTCCTCGGTGGTCATGTAGGGCGCGGGCGTCCCGCTGCCGGCCCGGGCCGGGTAGTACATCGACACCATCAGCTGCCGGGCTCCCGCGGACGGCACCCACGGGTCCTGCCGGTTCCGGTCGACGAGGTGCAGCACCTGCCGCCCGACCGCGTACGGTCCGGTCGGGCGCGGCAGCGAGACCGCCGCCCCGACCGACGCGGGGGCCGCGGCGGACGACGTCGGAGCGGAGGCGAAAGCGGGGGCCGCGGCGACGATCGGCAGCGGCAGAACGAGGGCGAGTGCGGCGGTCAGGGCCGCCCGGCGAATACTGGTCATGCCGCTGAACTTAGGCTGCGGATAAGGCACTTGACGTCTGCCCCGAAGCGGACCGAAACGTCCGCTCCCGGGCGGACCCGCGCTCCGCCCACAGGCGGACCACCTCCGCCTCCCGAGCCGAAGCCCCGGGGTCGACCGACGCCCTCGTACGGGAGTGTGCGCGCCCCGGGTCAGGGACGTTGGCGGAGGATCAGCTTCCGGTGCAGCTCCTGAAGGCCTTCGGGGAGGTCGTCCGGGGAGAACCATCGGGCATCCAGGATCTCGAACGACTCGACCTCGAGCTCCCCGCCGACGAACAGCGCCTCGTAGGCGACCTCGATGCGCAGCTTGAACCCGCTCTTCAGGTAGGCCAGTTCGCCGACCTTCACCGCAAGCCCGGTCTCCTCCCGGACCTCCCGCACGACCGTGTCCTCGAAGCTCTCGCCCTTGTTCGCGTAGCCGCTGGGCAGGCCCCACTGCCGGCCCTCCGGCCACATCCGGTGCTTCAGCAGCAGCACTCGGCCTTCGCCGTCGCGGACGATGCCGGTGACCCCGACCATGAACTTCGAGTGCCAGAGCCACAGCACGCGCCACTGCATCGGCCCCCGGATGATCCGCCACAGCTTCACGGCGACCTTCTTCATGCGTTCACCCTCCGTCGATGCGCTCGCCCGATTATCGGCCTCGCGGGCGCACCTCCGGACCACGGAACACCTGACCGACGCGGAGCGGTCCGCGACCGGGCGGAGCGGCCCGCCCTCGCCCGGTCAGCGCAGCAGCAGGTCGATCACGCCCGTGAGGTCCTCCTCTCCGCTGCCCTCGGCGAGGCGGCGGCGCATCAAGTCGAAGTAGGGGGTGAGCAGTTCGGGACTGACGCCCTGTTCTTCGGCGGTGGCGAGGAAGGTCGGGGTTCCGGCGACCTGCATGGCGAGGGTGGAGACGACGTCGGTGGTGTAGTCGCCGGTGCGCAGGTGTTCGGCGCTCTGGTGGACGGAGGGGGCCATCGCGGTGAGCCAGTCGGCGAGGAGCGGCGCGAGAGTGGCGGGGTCGATGTTCTCCTTGCGGATCAGGGCGAAGGCGTGCGCGGCGCCGGCCAGCATCCCGTACATGGCGCTGAGCAGGGCGACGTCGTGCAGGGCGGCGAAGCCCGGGTCCTCGCCGACGTAGGTGGTGGCGAGCGGGACGGCGAGGGCCGTGCGGTGACGGTCGAACACGTCGCGCGGGCCGCTGTAGAAGACGTAGCCGCCGGCCTGCGGGATGCCGACCATCGGGGGGACGGCCATGATGCCGCCGTCCAGGTAGCGGGCGCCGCGCGCGCGGACCCACTCGGCGCGGGCCCGGGCCTGGGCGGGGGTGCTGGTGGTCAGGTTGACGACGTCGCGGCCGGTCAGGTCGGTCCCGGCCAGGACGTCGCCGACCGAGGTGTCGTCGAGCAGGCAGACCACGACCAGGGTGTTCGCGGCGACCGCCTCGGCGGCGGTGCCGGCGACGGTCGCACCTTCCGGGGCGAGGGCGGCGGCGCGGGCCGGGGTGCGGTTCCAGACGGTGACGGGGTGGCCGGCGGCGAGCCAGGCGCGGGCCAGTGCGGTGCCCATGGTGCCGAGGCCGAGCAGGGTGACGGGGGTGTTCGAGGGGACGGTGTCAACGGTGTTCTGTGCCATGCCGTTTAGGCTGGTCCAGGGCCCGGAGGTGATCAAGTACGCACTTCGAGGTGGGTGGTTACCCCGGGGTGAGTGAGCACGTCGGAAGGGGTGGGGCATGACGACGCTGAACCGGCCGGGCACGCCGGAGGGACACGTCTGCGGGATCGACTCCGCGATGGAGGTGATCGGCGGCCGGTGGAAGGTGCTGATCCTGTGGGCGCTGCACGAGCAACCGTGCTGCCGTTTCGGCGAGTTGCGCCGGCTGCTGCCGGGGGTCACCGAGAAGGTGCTGGCCTCCCATCTGCGCGAACTGGAGGCGGACGGCGTGGTGCGCCGGGTCTCGTACGAGGAGGTGCCGCCCCGGGTCGAGTACTCGCTGACCGAGGACGGCCGGCGGCTCAACGACGCGCTCCGACCGCTGGCGGACTGGGCGCGCGAGCGGCAGGCCCGCCGGGCGTAGCCGTCGCCGACCCACGGGGGCGCACCCGTCACCGATCCACGGGGCGCAGCCGTCGCCGACCCACCGGGCGTGGCCGTCGCCGGCCCGCCGCGCGCAACGGCCCGCAGTACGCGGGGACTTCTGGACTTGTTGGTCCATTTTCGTCTCCCTAACGTGCTGGTTGTGCCCGGACGGCGGGCCCCACAGGAAGGTGTCACCCCATGCATGCGATCCGTATCGAGGAGCACGGCGGCCCCGAGGTCATGCGGTGGACCGAGCTGCCGGACCCGGTGCCGGGCCCCGGCGAAGTGCTGGTGCGGCTGGGTGCGGCCGGCGTCAACTACCTGGACACCGGAGCGCGGGCGCTGGGCGGGCCGGGTTGGGCGGCGCCGGTGGTGCTGGGGGCCGAGGGGATGGGTTACGTGACGGCGCTCGGTGCGGGCGTCGCGGAGTTCGCGGTCGGCGACCGGGTGGCGTGGTTCTACCACCCGGGCAGCTACGCCGAGTTGCTGGCCGTTCCGGCGGCATCGCTGGTGAAGGTGCCGGACGGGGTGTCGGACGAGGTGGCCGGCGGTCTGCTGATGCAGGGCCTGACAGCGAACCACCTGAGCACCGAGACGTATCCGATCGGCCCGGGTGACACGGCGGTGGTCCACGCGGCGGCCGGCGGGGTGGGCCAGTTGCTGACCCAGCTGGTAAAGGCGCGCGGCGGTTCGGTGATCGGACTGGTCTCCCGCGAGGACAAGGCCGCGATCGCGAAGGAGGTCGGCGCCGATCACGTGCTGGTGCACTCCGGGGCCGGGTTCGAGGACCGGGTGCGGGAGCTCACCGGCGGCCGGGGCGCGGACGTGGTCTACGACGGCGGCGGCACGGAGACCTTCCGCTCCTCCCAGCTGGCACTGCGGCCGCACGGCGTGCACGCGTACTACGGCCCGTTCATGGGTGTGCCGATGCTGCGGCCCACCGACCTGCCGAACAGCATCCTGCTGACGTACCCGGTCGTGCACCACCACGTCGCCAACCGCGAGGCGCTGGTGCGGCGGACCGGCGAGGTGTTCGACCTGGTGCGCGGTGGGCAGTTGACGCTGCGGATCACCGGCCGGTACCCGCTCGCCGAGGCCGCCCGGGCGCACGCCGACATCGAATCGCGGCGTACCACCGGCAAGTTGATCCTCGTTCCCTGAGAGACTGCCCCGAGGACGCACCGGGAGGGATCCATGTCGTTGACCCGCAAGGGCGTCGCGACCAGGCAGCGCATCGTCGCCGGCGCGGCGGAGCAGATCCGCGAGTTCGGGGTGTTCGCGGTGCGCCTGGAGGACGTGATGGCGCGCACCGCGACCAGCAAGAGTCAGCTCTTCCACTACTTCCCCGGTGGCAAGGACGACCTGCTGCTGGCCGTGGCCCGGCACGAGGCGGACCGGGTGATCGAGGACCAGCAGCCCGAACTCGGGTCGCTCACCTCCTGGGACGCCTGGCAGCGGTGGCGCGACAAGGTGCTGACCCGGTACCGCACCCAGGGCAGCGACTGCCCGCTCCACACGGCGCTCGCCCAGCTGGGCGGAGTCACGGACGCCACCCGGACGGTGGCCCGCGAGCTACTGACCCGGTGGCAGCGCCAACTCGCCGTCGGCATCCGGCAGATGCAGGCGGACGGGGCGATCGCACCGGACCTGGACGCCGATCGGGAGGCCGCGGCGCTGCTGGCGGGGCTCCAGGGCGGCGTGCTGATCCTGATGACCACCGGCGACTCCGACCACCTGGAGGCCGCCCTCGACAGTGGCCTCGCCCGCCTGCGCGCCACCCGCTGACCCGCCCGCCGCGCGCAGCGCCCCTGACCCGCCGGGTCGTCGAGCACCCCCTGCACCCCTGCACTCGTTGCGCCGCCCCTTGCGCCCCTTGCGCCTCTCGCGGGGCCTGTCGGCCCGACCGGGTACCGTCGACCGAGTCGAAACGATCACCGGTTCGATCACGGCGACGGGAAAGAGGTGCAGAGCAGTGGCGGCTGTCGGGAAGAGTCGTGGCGTCGGCGAGCGTCCGGCCGAGGCCGGGCGGCCGGGGCTTCAGCGACCGCCCGCCGAGGTGCGGTACGCCGAGGAGTTGGCGGCGCTGCGGGCCTCGGACCGCGATCCGCGGCCGCCGGGCTGGGAGTTGAGCCTGCGGGCGGCCCGCCGGTTCGTGGTGGGCGACGAATCGGCGGGCATCAGCCGGAAGTTCGTGGGGAACAGCGCGCTGGTCGAGCGGGCGCTGGTGACGCTGGCGACAAACCGCGGGCTGATGCTGGTGGGCGAGCCGGGCACCGCGAAGTCGCTGCTGTCGGAGCTGATCGCGGCGGCGGTCAGCGGCACGTCCACCCTGACGGTGCAGGGCGGCGCGGCCACCACCGAGGACCAGATCAAGTACGGCTGGAACTACGCCCTGCTGGTGTCGGAGGGCCCGTCGCCGCGGTCGCTGGTGCCCGCGCCGATGCTGAAGGGGATGGCGGAGGGGCGGGTCGTCCGGTTCGAGGAGATCACCCGCTGTCCGCTGGAGGTGCAGGACTGCCTGCTCTCGCTGCTGTCCGAACGGGTGTTGGCGATACCGGAGTTGGACGGGCCGGACGGGATGGTGTTCGCCCGCGCCGGGTTCAACGTGATCGCCACCGCGAACACCCGCGACCGGGGCGTCAACGAGATGAGCGCCGCGCTCAAGCGCCGTTTCAACTTCGAGACGGTGTTCCCGATCGCCGACCTGAGCACCGAAGTCGCCCTGGTGGAGGCCGAGTCGGCCGCGCTGCTGCGCCGCTCCGGCGTCGAACCGCCCCCGGACCGGGACCTGCTGGAGGTGCTGGTCTCGACCTTCCGCGAACTGCGGTCCGGCGCGGAGAGCGGTGGCGGCGGCCGTGGTTCGGCGGTGCTGAGCACCGCCGAGGCGGTGTCGGTGGCGCACGCCGTCGGGGTGCGCGGCTGGTTCCTGCGCGGTGAGAGCGGCAGCGCGGAGGACCTGGTGACGTGCCTGGCCGGCACCGCCGCCAAGGACAGCCCCGACGACCTGGCCCGGCTGCGCCGCTTCCTGGAGCAGCAGGCGGGCCGCCGCAGCGGTGGCCGATGGCGTGAACTGTACGACGCCCGGCACCTGTTGGCCGACCGGTGAAGGAACTGCCGGACGCCAGGGCGGTGTTCCTCGGGGTGCGGCACCACTCCCCCGCGTGCGCCGCGCTGGTGGAGCGGACGATCGCGGAGCTGCGGCCCGGTCAGGTGCTGATCGAGGGCCCGGCGGACTTCAACACCCGGCTGGACGAGCTGCTGCTCGGCCACCGGCTGCCGGTCGCGGTGTTCTCGCACTACCGGGACGAGGAGCGCACCGCCACGTCCTGGGCGCCGCTGTGCGACTACTCGCCGGAGTGGGTGGCCCTGACGGCGGGCCGGGCGGCGGGGGCGCAGGTCCGGTTCATCGACCTGCCGGCCTGGCACCGGGCGTTCACCGCCCGGGAGCTGCCGCTGACGAACCGTTTCGCCGACGCGGAGGCCCGGTACGCGGAGGCCACCGAGCGGCTGTGCCGGGCCTTCCACGCGGATTCCGTGGACACCCTGTGGGACGGCCTGGTGGAGCTGCCGGACCCGGACGGCCTGGCCGACCGCCTGGACGCCTACTTCGCGCTGGTGCGCGGCGATGCGGCGGCCGATCCGGGCGACGCGGCCCGCGAGGCGTACATGGCGTCCTGGGTCCGCGCCGCGCTCGCCCACTCCGACGGCCGCCCGGTGCTGGTGGTCACCGGCGGCTTCCACACGCCTGCGCTGCGCGCCCTGGTCGCACAGGGGCAGCCGGCGGACGACCGACCGGAGGTCCCGCAGCCGGCGGACGACCGACCGGAGACTCCGCAGCCCACGAACAGCCGAGCGGAGGCTCCGCAGCCCACAGACGGCTGGCCGGAGGTTCCGCAGCCGCCGGACGGCGCGGTCGGCGGGAGCTACCTGGTGCCGTACTCGTTCGCCCAGTTGGACGCGTTCGGCGGCTACCAGTCCGGCATGCCGTCCCCCGGCTACTACCAACTGCTCTGGGAGCGCGGCGCGGAGGGCGCGGCGGACGCGCTGACCGGGCAGGTGGTGCAGCGGCTGCGCGGGGCACGGCAGGTGGTGTCGACGGCGGACCTGATCGCGGCCCGGACGCTGGCCGACGGTCTGGCGATGATGCGCGGCCACCGGGTGCGGTCCCGGGCTGACGTGCTGGACGGGCTGGCCGGGACGCTGATCGGCGAGGCACTGGAGCAGCCGCTGCCGTGGCAGGGGCGGCTGCGCCCGGGCGCGGGGCCCGATCCGCTGGTGCGGGCGATGGTCGCGGCCGGCACGGGCGAGCGGCGGGGCCGGCTGCACCCGGGCACGCCCGCGCCGCCGCTGGTGCACGATGTCGCCGCCCGGCAGGAGAGCTGCGGGATCGTCCTCGGTCGGGCCGTCGACGTCGATCTGACCGATCCGGCGCAGCTGGCGCGGAGCCGATTCCTGCACCAGCTGCGGGTGTTGGGCGTTCCGGGCCATGTCCGGGAGAGCGGTCCGACGGGTGGCGGCGATCCGGTGTTCGTCGAGCGCTGGGAGCCCGCGCCGGGCGGCTGGGCGCACCGCCGGGATGCCGCGCTGGTGGAGGCGGGGGCGTACGGGGCGCGGCTGCCCGATGCGGCGGCGGTGGCGCTGGCCGAGCGGGCGGCGGACGCGGATGCGGGGCCGGACGCCCTCGCCGGGCTGCTGTTCGACGCGGTGCTGTGCGGGGCGGGTGCGCTCACGGCCGAGCTGCTGGACACGCTCGCCGCACGGGTCGGCGTGGTGGCCGAACTCGGCGCGGTGGGCGAGGTGTTGGCGACGTCGCTGGACCTGTGGCGGCACGACCGGGTGTACGGGGTGGCTGCGGACGAGCGGCTCGGCGCGGTGCTGGGTGCGGCGTTCCGGCGGGTGCTCTGGCTGGCGGAGGGGCTGCACGGCGGAGCGGGCGTCGATCCGGGCCGGCTGCGCGCGATGGTCGCCGCCCGCGACGCCCTGCGGCACGCCGCCCGGATGCTCCCCGTCCCCTGGTCGGCCGTGTCCACCGCCGCCGACCGAATCGCCGCCGACCCCGCCGCCCCTCCCGATCTGCGCGGCGCGGCCCTCGGCCTGCGCTGGTCACTCCCGTCGACCGACCGACGGCTCGACGTCAACGAATCCGCCCACCCACCGCGCAACATCGACGAGATCACCCACCAACCGCGCAACATCGACGAAACCGCCCACCAACCGCCCGACATTGACGAAATCTCCCGCCGGGCAACGGCGTTGGCGTCCGATCCGGCCCGCCTCGGCGACTGGCTGGCCGGGCTGTTCGCGCTGACGCGGGAGCAGCTGGCCGGCCCGGAGCTGGGCACCGCCGACCGGCCGTCGCTGTTCGACGCCCTGGACGTGATCGTCACCGGGCTGGCGGCGGACGAGTTCCTGCGCGGACTGCCCGCCCTGCGGCAGGCGTTCGCGTTCTTCCCGCCGCGCGAACGCGAACGGATCGCCGTCCGTCTGCTGGCCCGTCGCGGTCGCGGCGGTTCGGCACGCGCGCTGCTGCGTACCGGCGCCGCGCCGTTGCAGCTGGCGCGCGCCGCCGCGCTGGAACAGTCCGTCTCCGACCTGCTCGGACGGCACGGCCTCGCCCCCTCGTCCTCGACTCCGGCCGCGGCCGCGGTCGTGGTGGCCGAACTTGCTTCTGCTGCCGCCCCGGTGGCGGCGCCCGCGCTGCCCGACGAGGGCCTGGAGCGCTGGCGGCTGATCCTCGGCTCGCCCGCCGAGCGGTGGGCCGGTGCGCTGTCCGGGCGGGCCGCCGAGCAGGACGGCGCGCTGGAGTGGCTGTACGGCCGCGACCCGGAGGCGGGTCGGCGCGGGGTGCGGCAGGGCGTGCCCGCATCGCGCGAGGGCGGGAACGGGCCGTCCCGACCGACCGCGGTGGACTGGCTGGAGGACATCCACCGGCTGTTCCCGAAGGAGACCGTGGAGCGCCTGGAGCGGGACGCGGTGGAGCGGTACGGCATCGACGAGATCGTGACCGACCCGGAGGTGCTGTCGCGGGTCGAGCCGAGCCCGGCCCTGCTCCGCGCGGTGCTGCGCACCAAGCACCTGATGAACCCGGAACTGCTGTCGCTGGCCCGGAAGTTGGTGGAAGCGGTGGTCCGTGACCTGCTGGCTCGCCTGCGGCCGGAGCTGCGCCGGGCGTTCACCGGCGCCCGCGCGCCGGGGCGCAGCCGGGTGCCGTTGGCCCGGAACTTCGACTTCCGTTCGACGGTGCGCGCCAATCTGGCGCACTACCAGCCTGAGCGGCGGCGGCTGCTGATCGAGCGGCCGTACTTCCACACCCGTTCGCGCCGCACCCTGGAGCAGTGGCAACTGGTGCTGCTGGTCGACCAGTCGGGGTCGATGGCCGGGTCGGTGATCCATTCGGCGGTGACGGCGGCCTGTCTGTGGAACCTGCCGGGGCTGCGCACCCACCTGGTGGCGTTCGACACGGCGGTGGTCGATCTGACGGCGGACGTGGCGGATCCGGTGGAGCTGCTGATGCGGGTCCAACTGGGCGGCGGCACTGACATCGCGAAGGCGGTGGACTACGCGGCGGGTCTGTTGGACAACCCGCGGCGCAGCATCGTGGTGCTGGTCACCGACTTCTACGAGGGCGGTGATCCGGCCCGACTGGCGCGCGGTGTGCGGATGTTGGTCGAGCAGGGCAGCACGGTCCTCGGGCTGGCCGCGTTGGACGAGGAGGCCGATCCGGTGTATGACCGCGAACTCGCGGGCCGGTTGGCGGCGTTGGGGGCACATGTGGGGGCGATGACGCCCGGGCGGCTGGCGGAGTTCGTGGCGGAGAAGGTGGGGCGGTGACGGGCGTCGGCGCGGTGCGTTCCGACCTGTTGGCGCTGGACGCCGACACGCTCGCGACGCTGGCCAACCGCGGGCTGGTGAAGCGGGCGGCGCGTGAACTCGCCGCCGGTGACGGGCCGGTGGTGGAGGTGGCGGCCGACGGCGCGGTCTCGGGGGCGTTCCCGGACGGTGTCGCGGCCCGGCTGCCGGCGGGCGCGATGCTGGAGGCGGGCCAGTGCAGTTGTGCCGCGCCCGGGGTGTGTCGGCACCTGGTGGGTCTGGTGCTGGCGTATCAGGCCGACCACGTCCCGTCGGCGGCCGGGCCGGAGGTGCAACTTCCGTGGTCTCCGGGTGAGTTCGACGATGCGGCGGTGCTGGCCGCGGTGGGCCGGTCGGCGGTGGCGGCGGCGCGCCGGGTGTGGGAGCGCGGGTTCCGGGCGACGGTGCTCCGGATGGGCGACGGGGGTGGCGGACAGTCGGCGCCGGCGGTGGAGCTGGCCGGTTCCACGGTCCGGTTCCCCGTCCCGCACAGTCTGAACTTCGCGCTGAGCGGCGCGACTTCGGACCGGCACGGCGAGCAGGTGGCGCTCGCGGTGTGGGCGTTCCGGGCGGCGGACGCCGACGGCACGCCGTCCGGGGTGCCGCGCACGGTGGGCGGCGGTCCGGCGCGGGAGGCCGCCGAACCGGCGGTGGCGGCGACGGCCCTGGTGGCGGAGCTGCTGCGGGCCGGCACGGCGGCCGCGGGGCCGGTGCTGGTGGCGCAACTCGCCCGGGCGGAGGCCGAGTCGGCGGCCCGGTCGGCGCACTGGCCGGCTGCGGCGCTGGGCGAGCTGCGCGACCGGTTGGCGGCGTACGCGGACCGCGCCGCGCACTACGACCCGGACCGGGTGGCCGAGTTGCTGGCGGAGCTGTGCGCCCGCGACCGGGCCGCCGACCGGGCGACTGCCACGGGGGTGGGCGAGAGCGCGGTGACTCCGCTGCGCCGCTCCCGGCTGGTCTCGTTGGGCTGCCGGATCACCGGCCGCGGCGAGCAGGAGCGCACGGCGGCGATCTATCTCGCCCAGCCGGACGCCGGGATCGTCCTGGTGCTGCGCAAGCACTGGCGGCTGACGGACGGTGGGGCGGGGACGGGCGCGGACCTGGCGGGGCGGCGGGTGCTCGGCCAGCCGGTGCGGGCGCTGGCGGCCGCGAACCTGGTCAGCGAGTCGATCACGCGCAGCGCCGGGCGGGCCGTTGCCATCGGGCGCGGCCGGGTCGGCACGACCACCGTCACCGACGTCGGAGGCGCCTGGACGTCGCTGCCCGCCCCGTTGCTGCTGGACGACGCGGCGGCCCATCTGCGTTCGCTGCGGGGGCGTCCGCCGAGGCTGATCCGTCCCCGGATCGAGGCGGAGGACGCGCACGTGCTGGCCGTCGCGGAGGTCGGCCCGGTCGGCTACGACCCGGCCCGGCAGCGGCTGGAGGTCGTGCTGTACGACCCGGCGGGCAACGCGGTGCTGCTGTCCGCCGAGCACGACGTGCACTGCCCGGGCCGGTTGGACGCGCTCGCCGACGCGCTGGCCCGCGGCCCGGTCACCCATGTGAGCGGCCTGCTGCGCCAGGTCGCGGGCCGGCCGGTGCTGGACCCGCTGACCGTCCGTCACGCCGGCGGCCTCACCTCGCTCGACCTGGCGCCCGCCGGCCCGCCGCGCCCCTTCGACCTGCTCGCGCCGGCCCCGGCGGACCCGCTGGCCGCCGCCCTGGTCGAGGCCCGTACCGCCCTCGCCGACCTCGCCCGCATCGGCCTCGACACGGCCTCCCCGGCCCAGCTCGCCCCCGCCGCGACGACCCTGCGCCGCGCCGGCCTGCGCACCGCCGCGGCCCTCCTGGACGCGCTCGCCGCCGACCCGGCCCCCGCCCGCTGGGCCGACGCCGCGATCCACGTCCTGACGGCGCTCGACCTGCACGAGGAGGCGCCGGAGGGCCCGTGAGACGACGACCGGCCCCCGCGCCCCGCCGGGTTGTCGGCGGCGCGCGAAGGCCGGGCGGGACGACCGGATGACGGCCGGTGTCCGAGCGGACGTCAGTGCCCCAGCGGGGCCGTCCAGTTGAGGGTGGTGCCGCCGGTGGGCGGGGCGGTGAGGGTGAAGGTGCCGCCGAGGGACTGGGCGCGTTCCTCCAGGTTGCGCAGGCCGCTGCGGCGGCCCTGGGCGGGGATGCCGACGCCGTCGTCCTGGACGGTGAGGACGACCTGGCTGCCGGTGGCCTGGAGGACGACCTCGACGCGCCCGGCCTTGGCGTGGCGGGCGGCGTTGCTGAGGGCTTCGCCGAGGACGGCGACCAGGTGGTCGGCGACGGCGGGCGGGACGTCGGTGTCGAGCAGGCCCTCCATGCTCAGGCGCGGGGCGAAGCCGAGCGCGGAGTGGGCCTCTTCGACCACGTGGACGGCCCGGGCCCGCAGGCCCTGTCCGGTGCCCGCCTCGCGGACCCGCAGTCCGAAGATCGTCGACCGGATGATCTTGATGGTCTCGTCCAGGTCGCCGACCGCCCGCAGCACCCGGTCCGACGCCCCGGGGTGGTCGATGAACCGGGAGGCGCTCTGCAGCGTCATGCCGGTCGCGAACAGCCGCTGGATGGCCAGGTCGTGCAGGTCGCGGGCGATCCGGTCGCGGTCCTCCAGGACGGCCAACTGCTCGGCGTCGCGCCGCCGTTCGGCGAGCTCCAGGGCGAGCGCGGCCTGGTCGGCGAAGGCCAGCAGCGGATCGATCTCGCGCTCGGTGAACTCCGGCTCGCCCGCGCCGCGCACCAGCAGCAGCACGCCCTCGGTGTGGCCCTCGGCGCGCCCCAGCGGCACCGCGACGGCCGGGCCGAGACCCGCGTACCGGGCCGCCCGGGCCGGGAAGCGCGGGTCCTCGGCCAGGTCGTGCGAGGTCACCGGCGCGCCCTCGGCGCACGCCGCGCCCGAGATGGTGCCCTCCAGCGGGACGTTCGCGCCGACCCGGCCGGTCAGGTCGCCGCCGAGCGAGAGCTCCATGTGCAGGCCGCCGTCGGGCAGCACGGTGAGTACGTCGGCCTGCCGGGCGCCGCTGATGTCGCACGCCCGCTGGGCGATCAGCTCGACCACCTGGGTGCGGGAACTCCCGGACAGCAGACGGCGGTTGATCTCGGCGGTGGCGGTCAGCCAGCGCTGCCGGCGCTGCGCCTCCTCGTACAGGCGGGCGTTGTCGATGGCCACGCCGGCCGCCACGGCGAGGGTGGCGATCACCGACTCGTCGTCGTCGTCGAACCCGGCGGCGCCGCGCTTGTCGGTCAGGTAGATGTTGCCGAACACCTCGTCCCGGACCCGCACCGGCAGGCCCAGGAAGGTGCGCATCTCGGGGTGGTGGGCGGGGCAGCCGGTGGACGCCGGATGCTTCGTCAGGTCGTCCAGGCGCAGCGGCTCCGGGTGGCGGATGAGCTCGCCGAGCAGGCCCTTGCCGGTCGGGTAGGGGCCGATCCGCGCGATCTCCTCGTCGTCGAGGCCGACGGTGAGGAACTGCGAGAGGGTGTCGCCGTCGGGGCCGATGATGCCGAGCGCCGCGTACTTGGCGTCGGCGAGGACGGCCGCCGCCTCGACGATCCGGCGCAGCACCTGGGTCAGCTCCAGCTCCCGGCCGACCGAGAGCACCGCCTCCAGCAGGCTGTGCACCCGGTCCCGGGTGCCGCGTGCCACGTCGATCCGGGCCTGCAGTTCGGCCAGCAGTTCGTCCAGCCGAAGCTGGGGCAGCCGCGACCGCGACTCCTCCTCGCGCACTGCGTTCCTCCTCGTCCGTGGGCCCAGCTCGCCGCCCGATTCTCGCAGACGGGGCGGCGGGGGTGGAGCGACGGGGTGGCCGGAAGCGTCACAAAGGGGAAGGTAAGGGGCAGATCACGGCCGGAAACGGACCCCCGACGGCCGCATGTGCACGTCAGCCGGGTGCGGCGGCCGGGGTGGCGAGGGCGGTCCGGACGGCGGGAACGGCCGCCCGCCCGGGCCCGCCGGGACGGCCCTCGGCCGGGTCGGCGGCGGGCGCTGCGGCGAACGGCTGAGCCGGTCCGCGCGTCGCCCGGCGCCCGGCCGCGCGCCGGTTAGGGTCCGGCCATGCGCACCCCCGACCGCACCCCGGACGCCGCCGCGCGGGACGCCGCCCCCTCCTCCCGGCCGCAGCGCGGCCCGCAGGTGCGGCGGATCGCCGACCGGCTGTCCGTGCAGTTCCGCGTCCCGATCGAGCCGCAGTACGACCAGGCCGGGCGCCGCTGGACGCTGCGCTGGTACGACGGGCCGACCGTCGCCGCGGTGCGCAGCGCGCTGGAGCGGCTGTTCCCGGACGAGCAGCGGCTGGTGGTGCGGCGCGACCTGACCACCCGGGCGCTGGTGCTGGCCGCGATCCGGGAGACCCGGGCGGGCGCGATGCACCGCTCGGTGGGCAGTTGGGGCCAGCGCTACCACCTGGAGCAGCTGCTCGCCGAGCAGGAGCACCCGGACCGGACCGCCGATCCGCGCGAAGCGGCCATGCTGGAACGGCTGTTGGCGGACGCCTCGACGACCGGCGCCCACGGCAACGCGGCGCCGGACCTGGCCCGCGCGTTCGACCTGGTGGCCCGCGACGGCATCGCCCGCCTGCTGCCGGAGCGCCGGCTCGGCGGGCCGGCCGGCCCCGACGCCCTCGCGCTGAGCCCGCTGGAGTACCTGACGTCCCGCTACGCGACGGGTGTGCACCGCACCGCCTGGGAGACCGCGCTCGCCCCGCTGCCGCTGGGCGCCGCCGTCGCCGCCGTCCACCGGGACCCGGAGCCCGACCCGGACGCGGCCCGCGCCGCCCTCACCCTGCTGCCCGCGCTGCGCGCCCGGGCATCCGCCGAACTCGACGAGATCGAGGCCCGGTTGGCGGCGGTGGCGATGCGCACCCCGGTGCCTTCGGACGGGATGCCGGAGGCGGCTGCGCCTACACCCGGCCCTGGAAGTGCTGCTTCTCCACCAGCACGCCGTCCTTGAAGCAGAACCGCACCACGTCCTGGCCCCCGTCGGAGCCGGTCTCGGCGTCGCCCGCGAACCAGCGGCAGTGCGCGCCGTCCGGCAGCGGCGGGCCGATCTTCTTGAAGTCGCCGGTCAGGAAGTCGCTGCCGACCGGGAGTCGCAGGTCCACCGCCCCCTCGGGCTGGCCGACCTCGATCGAGTCGTACAGCTTGGTCGGCACGGTGGCGTCCCGCATCGACCTGATGAACATCAGCGCGCCGACCACGGCGACCAGGGCGACCACGCCCAGCACGGCGAGCGCGCCCAGCGCGCAGCCCATCGCGGGGCTCCGGCGGCGCTTCTCGGGACCGATCAACTGCCCGGCCAGTTCCCGCAGTTCCTCGTCCTCGGGGATGGCGTCCAGCGCCCCGTCCGAGGTGTACGGGAGGCGGCCGCTCAGCCGGAACCCGCCGTCCGGCTGCCCGCCGGCCCGTATCACCCCGCCCAGCAGGCGGGCCCGCTCCCGCAGGCCGGTCAGGCCCTGGCCGCCGGAGACCGCCGTGCTGCCGTCCCCGCCGGGCCCGTTCAGCACGTCCACCATCACGGCGTCCCGCTCGTACCGCACCGTCAGCACGATCTGCGCGCCCGGCGCGTGCTTGTGCACGTTCGTCAGGCCCTCCTGGGCGATCCGGTACGCGGCGTGGCCGGTCGCGGCGGCGAGTTCGCGCGGCGTGCCCTCGTGCCGCAGCTCCACCAGCGCGCCCGCCGCCTGCGAGCTCTCCGCGAGCCGGTCTATCGCGTCGACGCCGCCCGCCGCCGGCACCGAGTCGTCCCGCAGCAGGCCGACCACCTCGCGCAGTTCCCGCATCGCGCCGGTCGCCGCCTGCCGCAACACCCCGACCGCCTCGCGCTGCTGCTCGCCGAGCGTACGGTCCACCTCCAGCGCACCGGTGTGCACGGCGATCAGCGCCAGCTGGTGGCCGAGGCTGTCGTGCATGTCCTGGGCGATCCGGTGGCGTTCGCGCAGCCGGGCCTGACGGGCGATCATCACCCGCTCGCGGACCAGTTGCGCGTTGCGCTCGCGCAGGGTGTCCAGCAGTGCGCTGCGCTGCGCCCGGTACCGGCCGAGCAGCGCGGGCAGCACGCCCAGCAGCAGGAACCCGACCACGCAGATGCCGAGCAGCGCGGGCACCGGGAAGTGGTCGCGGCGGTTCTGCACCACGCTCGCGGCGAAGTTCAGCACGAACCCGACGGCGAACACGGCCGGCGCGTACCACGGCCTGGTGATCCGGCGGCCCGCCGAGTACCCCGCCGCGACCAGCAGCGGCAGGAACCCGCTGGGCCCGCCGACACCCGCCGACGCCAGCACCAGCACCGTCCCCGGCAGCCCGCGCCGCAGCACGAACAGCACCCCGCTGGCACCCACCACCAGCGCCGACGGCCACCCGCCGCTGTCCCCCAGTTGGAACAGCGCCGCGAGCCCGCACACCACGAGCCCGCCCAGCACCTCGCGGACCACCAGCCGCCACGACCAAGGCCCCGGGACCGCCCGGTCCACCCACGTCCGTATCACCCTCCGACCCTAGCCGTCCGAACGGACGTCCCGACGGACGCGGTCGCCCGGCGGCGGGTTCGCACCGTTCCCCCGCCCGAGTCCGGCACGGGCCTCTCGTGCTCGCCCCTCGCCGTCCGCGCGGGCGCTCCCGCGGCGGTGGCGTGCCGGACGGGGGACGGTGGTGGTCCGGCCGGGTGATCAACGGATTGCCTCCGGTGTGACAAGGGGATCATCGGCCGGTATGCCGATGAAGAACCGTGACCGCGTGACTCCGCGCCGCCGTCACCTCGCCGCCCTCACCACCCTCGCCGCGCTCGCCGTCGGCTGCTCCTCCCTGCAACACGCCGAGGTCGACTCCGCCGCCCACCCCTCCAGCCTCGCCGCGCCGCCCGCCGCGGCCCGGCCGGCCGTCGCCGCCCCGCAGGGCGCGGCCGGGCAGGAGATGAACGGCCGACTCGGCGCCGCCGAACAGGAGACGAGGAAGCAGCAGGCCGAACTGGCCGCCGCCCGGCACTGGGGCCTGGACGCACTCCCACTGAAAGCGCCCGCCGCCCCCGCCGAGAAACCGGAGCTCACCGCCGGCCCGAACATCCTGCTCGCCGACGGCCAGCCACCGGTGGTCCGCCGCATCCCCACCGAGGACAACGTGGTGTTCCTGACCGTCGACGACGGCGACGTGAAGGACCGCGATTTCGCCGCGATGGCCGCCGACCTGGGCCTTCCGCTGTCGGTGTTCCTCTCCGACTACCTGGTGCGCGACGACTACGACTACTTCCGCGCCATGAACGACCGCGGCGTGTCCATCAACAACCACACCATCAACCACCCCGACCTGCGCCGCCTCGGCTCCGACGCGCTGCACCGCGAGATCTGCGACCAGCAGGACCGACTGGAGCAGAAGATCGGCACCCGCCCGTGGCTGTTCCGCCCGCCCTACGGCGAGTACACGGCCGCCGCGCTGAGCACCGCCGGCTCCTGCGGCGTCACCGCCGCCGTCCTGTGGACGGAGGAAGCCTTCCCCGACCGCATCGAGTACCGCTACTCCGACGAGAAGCTCCACGCCGGCGACATCATCCTCACCCACTTCCGCGCCCGCTCCCCCGGCTGGAACGGCACCATGGCGGACATGCTGCGCCGGGTCGTCGACACCGCCACCGCGGAGGGCTTCGCCCTCGGCCGCCTGGAGGATTACCTCTGACGGCACGTCGGCCGCCCCCGGACGGGCAGTTCCTGACGGCACGTCGGCCGATGCCGGACGGGCATCTCCTGACGGCACGTCGGCCGGCGCCGGGCCCGGGGAGCGACGAAGTCGGAGCGGCAGGCGAGGTGTACGGCGCCGCCGGGCATACGCGGGGGGCCGATCAGCGAGGAGGGACGGGCCCGTGAATCCGATCGAACGCGCACTGCGCGCCGTCGACCGCACCCAGCAGCAGCACCGTCCGCTGGCCGCGGTGTTCGGCGTGATCAAGAAGTACGGCGACGACCGGGGCGGCCTGCTGGCCGCGCTGATCACCTACTACGGGTTCGTGTCGCTGATCCCGCTGCTGCTCCTGCTCTCCACCGTGCTGGGGTTCGTCCTGCACGGCCATCCGGAGGCGCAGCAGTCGGTGCTCAACTCCGCACTGGCCGATTTTCCGATCATCGGCGACCAGTTGCGGGCGAACGTGCACTCGGTGCAGGGCAGCGGGCTGGCGCTGGTGATTGGCATCCTCGGCCTGCTGTACGGTGCGCTGGGCATCGCGCAGGTGCTCCAGCACGCGATGGCCGAGGTGTGGAACGTGCCCGGCGTGCGCCGGCCCGGCTACTGGCCGCGGCTGGCCCGCAGCCTGGCGCTGTTCGGTGCGCTCGGCGTCGGCCTGGTGATCTCCACGGCCGCCGCGGCGCTGGTCGGCGCCACGGTGGGCGGCACCCTCGCCCGGGTCGGCGGGCTGATCCTGTCGGCGGTGCTGAACACCGCGCTGTTCGTCGCCTGCCTGCGGATCCTCACCCCGAAGGAGATCCGGACCCGCCGCCTGCTGCCGGGCAGCCTGGTCGCGGGCCCGCTCTTCACCGCCCTCCAGGCGTTCGGCGCGGCCCTGGTGGCGCATCAACTGCGGCACGCCACCGCCGTGTACGGCTTCTTCGCCACCGTCATCGGCCTGCTGTCCTGGCTGTACCTGGCGTCCCAGATCACCATGTACGCGGCCGAGACGAACGTGGTGCTGGCCCGCAGGCTCTGGCCGCGCTCGCTGCTCCAGCCGCCGCTGACCGGCCCCGACCGGGAGGTGCTGGCCCTGCTGGCCCGCCAGGAGGAACGCCGGCCCGAGCAGCGCGTGGACGTCGAGTTCGACACCTCCGAACCCGAGCCGGACGAACCCGGCCCGGCAGAGGAGGGCCCGGCAGAAGAGGGCCCGAAGGGGGAGCCCGGCGGGCCGCGGTAGGCCCGGCCGGGTGTCGGTGGCCGCCGGTAGCGTCCGGGCCATGACTGATCGTGAGACGTACGCCCCGCTGGTGTTCTTCGAGTACGACCACCGGCCCGGCTCGTACGGCCTGATGCTGACGGACGACCGGATGGTCGCAGTGGACGAGGTGTTCGAGGCGGCCGGCCAGCCGAACGGCGGCTACGGCTGGGAGGCGGTGGCGCGCTCCGCGGTGCGTTCCCGGGCGCCGCAGTTGGAGGGCCGGTTCCGCTACGACCCGGAGGCCGGCATGTTCATCGCGTACGGCGAGGACCCGGCGGCGCTGCGCGAGCTCGGCGCGCTGCTGTCCGGCGCGTTCGCCGACCGGCCGACGCTGCGCGAGCTGATCGACGCCGCCGATCCCGACTGGTTCGACTGATCCGCGGGTCCGGGCCCGGACGGGCCCGGCCGGACGCGCGAACGCCGACGGCCGCTCCCTCCGGGTGGGAGGGAGCGGCCGTCGGCGGGTGCGGGTGGTCCGGCGGGGCGGACCGGTGAGGCGGGGGTGTGCCTCGCACGCGGTGTGTCGCGGAATTACTTGCTCAGACCGGCGACGACGGAGCACACCGGCCAGGCGCCGGGGCCCTGGGAGGCGAGCACCTTCTCGGCGACCTGGATCTGCTGCGCCTTGGTGGCCTGGTTGGCCTGCGGGGCGAACGCGGTGCCACCGAACGCGGCCCAGGTGGAGGAGGTGAACTGCAGGCCACCGTAGAAGCCGTTGCCGGAGTTGATCGACCAGTTGCCGGTCGACTCGCACTGCGCGACCTTGTCCCAGGTGGACGCGTCGGCAGCGTGGGCGGAGGTCGCCGTAAGGAGTCCGGCCACCGGCAGAACGGCCACCGCGGAACCGGCCACGATGGCGGCGCGGACACGGTTGCGGCGGCTGCCCTTCTTGGCGGTGGTGGTGGTCGTGGCGGCGGCGGCGTTCTCGTTACGGAAGATCATGCGATTCCTTTCGGCTGCCCCGGGCAGGCAAGGCGGAACCAGGGCCCTGGCGGGCCTGCTGTTTCGCGCTTGTGGATCGGACGGTGCCGTCGCTTGCCGACGTGCTCTCCGTCGCGGTCACCCTGCCCGTTCGGTGCGGCTCGGTGGCCGCTCCGGGGCGTTGGTGTCGGGTGATCCCGGGTAGTGCGCCCTGCACTGGTTACGAAGCTACGGGCGTTTCGGCCGATGTCCAAGCATTCGAAGGTCTGTGCAGGTCAGAGCGGCGTTACCGGCGGTATATCGGGGTTCTGCGGCAGGATTTCCCGCGAATTCTCGGGCCCGGCCCGCGCGCCCTGTGACCGGCCTCACCGGCTTTCGCCCCCTTCCGCCGGGGAACCGCGCACGCTGCGCGACCGGGCGGGGACCGACCGCCGACCACCCGGCCCACCGGCTATGGGCCGGGCCACAACGCTCACGGCCCGCCCACCGGGCGGTCACCCGCTGTGGCGAAAATGCCGCCTCAGGAGAGGGCGGTCAGCACCCGAGGCCCGTCCTCGGTGATCGCCACGGTGTGCTCGGAGTGCGCGCCGCGCGAGCCGTCCGCCGAGCGGAGCGTCCAGCCGTCCGGGTCCACCCGCAGCTCCGCCGTCCCCGCGCACCACCACGGCTCCAGCGCCAGCGTCAGCCCGGGGCGCAGCTCCAGGCCGCGGCGGGGGCGGCCGACGTTGGCGACGTGCGGGTCCTCGTGCATGGTGCGGCCCAGGCCGTGGCCGCCGAAGTCGGTGTTGATCCGGTAGCCGGCGCCGTGGCCGACCTCGGCGATGGCGGCCGAGAGGTCGCCGATCCGGTTGCCGGGCACCGCGGCGGCGATCGCCGCGTCCAGCGCCGCCCGGGTGGAGTCGATCAGCCGGACGTCCTGCTCGGCGGCGGTGCCCGCGACGACGGTGACGGCGGAGTCGGCGACCCAGCCGTCGATCGACACCGCGAAGTCCAGGCTGATCACGTCCCCGTCGCGCAGCACATAGGGGTGCGGCTGCCCGTGCAGCACGGCGTCGTTCACGGACAGGCAGATCACGTTGCGGAACGGCCCGCGGCCGAACGACGGCGCGTAGTCCCAGTAGCAGGACTCCGCGCCGCGCTTCTCGATCAGCTTCCGGGCCCGGTGCTCCAGGTCCATCACCTCACGGCCGGGCTCGACCAGGGCCGACAGCTCGGCCAGCGTCTCGGCGACGAACCGGCCGGTGACGGCCATCTTGTCGATCGCCTGCGGGCTCTTGTACTCGATCACGACACGACTCCCTGCACAGCGGCGCGAGCCGCCCGCTCGATGGGACTGCCGGTATTTGAATACCGGCCGGACGGGGACACCCTAGCAGCCGGACGGTATTTAAATACCGCCACTCGGGGGCTCGCCCGCCAGCAGCGCCTTCACGGCGGCCCGCGCCCGGTGGGCCGGGTCGGGGCTGTCGGCGATCGCGGCCGTGACGATGGCGCCCTCGGCCAGCAGTTGGACGGGCGCGGGATCGGCCAGGCCGGCGGCGGCGGACCAGTCGGCCAGGTGCCGGTGGAAGGCGCCCTTGTGCGAGCGGACCTCGGCCAGCACGCCCGGCGAGGCCGGGCCCAGCTCGCCGAAGGCGTTGATCCAGGCGCAGCCCCGGAAGCCCGGCTCGGCGCACCACCCGGCCAGCCAGTCGAACGCGGCCAGCAGCCGGTCCCGCGGGTCGGCGTGCGCCTCGACGGCGGCGACCAGTCGGCCGCGCCAGCGCGCGTCCCGGCGGCGCAGCACGGCCACCACCAGGTCGTCCTTGGTGGGGTGCAGGCGGTAGATCCGCTTGAGCGGCAGCCCGGAGGCGGCCCGCACCTCGTCCATGCCGACGGCCCGGATGCCCTTCTCGTAGAACAGGGCCTCGGCGGCGTCGAGCAGCTTCTCGTGGTCCTGCCGGGTCTGCTCTTCGCTGAGCGGGGCTGGCATCCGGGTACTCCTGCGGGGCAGTTGACGGGTCGCCGACGCGGGGTTCGGCTCCGATTGACGTGGAGAACGGTCGTTCCCTAGCCTAGCGTTCCGGCACGTGGAGAACGCCCGTTCTCCACGTGCCGCCAGTTCCGCCGCCATCCCCGAGGAGGCCGTCATGGCCGAGGACCGCCCGCCCTACCCGCCCTTCACCCGCGACAGCGCGCTCGCCAAGGTGCAGGCCGCCGAGGACGCCTGGAACAGCCGCGACCCGCAACGCGTCGCCCTCGCCTACACACCCGACTCGGTGTGGCGCAACCGGGACACCTTCGTCACCGGCCGCGCCGGAATCGTCGACTTCCTCACCGCCAAGTGGGCCCGCGAGCACGAGTACGCGCTGCGCAAGAACCTGTGGGCGTTCGACGGCGACCGGATCGCCGTCCGCTTCCAGTACGAGTGGCACGACGACGAAGGCCAGTGGTGGCGCAGCCACGGCAACGAGCTGTGGGAGTTCGACGCCCACGGGCTGATGCGGCGGCGCGAGGCCAGCATCGACGACGTACGGATCGACGCCGCCGACCGCCGCATCCTCGGCCCCCGGCAGGACGGCGAGCCGGACCTGCCGGTGCGCTGAGACCGGCAGCTCCTCGGGGCGGGGCGACGCGGGGCCGCCGCGTTCAGTAGCGTGGCGGCATGGTGCGAGTCCCCCTCACCCCCGAACAGATCGAGGCCGGCCGGCGCCTGGGCGCGCTGTTCCGCGAAACCAGGGCCGGCCGCGACCCGGTCGCCGTCGCGCAGAGCGCCGGCATCTCCCCCGAGACCCTCCGCAAGATCGAGATGGGCCGGCTCCCCAGCCCCGGCTTCGGCACCGTGGTCGGCCTCTGCGCGGCGCTCGACGTCCCGCTGGACGACGCCGCCCAGGTCTGGCTGGGCGTGGTCGCCGACGGCCGCCGCGCCGCCGGCTGACCGAGCACCTCAGACCGTCGCCAGCACCGCGTACCGCTCGTCCGCCACCGGGCCACCCCACAGCTCGGCGTCCGCGGACAACGGCTCCACCCGCACCTCGCGCACCAACGCCCCTACCGCAGCGACCAGTTCGTCCGCACAGACCCCGCCCGCCCAGGGCAGCTCGCCCGCACCGTCCACGTACGGCTCCCACTCCGCACCCGCCTCACCCCACCGGCCCTCGATCAGCACCAGCCGGCCGCCCGGACGCAGCAGGGACGTCCAGCGGCGGAGCGCCGCCTGCGGATCGGGCAGCGTCCACAGCAGGTGGCGGCAGAGCACCGCGTCGAACTGCTCCGCGCCGACGGGCGGCTGCGCGGCGTCCCCCACCACGAACCGCGCCGCGAGCCCCGCAGCGGCCACCTTCGCCCGGGCCAACTCGACCATCCCGGCCGCCAGATCCACGCCCGTCACCCGGTGCCCGGCCTCCGCCAGCAGCCGCGACAACGACCCCGTCCCGCACCCCGCGTCCAGCACGTCCAACGGCCCGCCCGGCACCCACACCGCCAACCTCCGCTCCCAGGCCCGCCGGGTGCCCTCGGCCCCCAGACCGTGATCGGGCTCCTGGTCGAAGGCGGGAGCGGCGTCGTTCCAGTATCCGGCGATGGCATGCAGGCGAGGGTCCATCCGAGCACTCTCGCACCGGGCACTGACACCTCCGCGGCCGGTCAACTCCCCCCTGCGGCAGCCCTTTCGGGCTCGGACGACACCCGGCCAGGACACGGCCGACGAGTCAACCCCCGCCCACGACAATGCCGTCGGGCTCGAACGGCACCCGGTCGAGCCTTGGCCAACGGATCAACTGCCACCCAAGACAGCCAAGTCGGGCTCGAACGACACCCGGCCAGACCATGGCCAGGCGAGTCAACTCCCGCCCACGACAACCAGGTCAGGCCCGAACAGCACCCGGCCAGACCACGGCCAGGCGAGTCAACTCCCGCCCACGACAACCAGGTCAGGCCCGAACGGCACCCGGTCAGGGCGCGGCGGACGGGTCGACTCCGCACTGGTGGGCTAGCTGCGCGGAGCCGGCCGTGACGGCCGCTTCCAGCTGCTCGGCTCCGGCGTCCGTCGCATCGTCCGGGAGGAGGCTCAAGGCTTCGAAGTTCCGGGACAGTTCGGTGATCGTCGACCGGATCGCCGGGTCCGCCTGCTCGCTCACGACCAGCAGGGAGACCGCCGCCTGCCGGGCCGCGACGGACCGGCTCCCGCCTGCTGTGCCCGCCGCCGCGCGGTAGGTGCGCAGTGCGCGCAGCGCCTCGTCGCAGCCCGCCGGCAGCGCACGGGACGGAGTCGGCGAAGCGGACTGCCCGGGAGGCGGATCCGGGGGCGCCGATCCGCTCGGGTCGCCGTCGACGGACGGGCGGGACAGCACCAGCCCGGCGAACACGGACGCCACTGCGGCGACGACCAGCCCCGGAGCCCACCGGACACGCCGACGCGTCGCGGTCGGCGCGTCGAGCCCCGTCGCGAGGGCCGGCCGGCGCCGCGCCGTCGAAGGCCGGGACTCCCGTGCCGGCGCGACGGCCGCACGCTCCGTTCCGTCGGCGGGCACGATTCCGACGAACGAGGCCAAGTACCGTCGCCACCACGACACTTCGGGCCCCAGCCGGGGGCGGAAGGGCGTCGCCGGCCGCGCCTCGGCGGTGAGCGAGTTCAGGTACCGGCGTGCGAAGCTCACGGCCCGGCCTCCCCCGTTCCTGCGCGCAGCGTCTGCTCGCCCGAATCCGGTGCTACGGCCTCCGGTGCCTCGCCCCGGACGAGGGCCTGCACGGTGGTGAACGACCCGATCTGCCGCAGCAGCGCGGGCGCGGAGGCGCCGGCCGCGTACAGCCCGGTGAGCTGGGAGTGCAGCAGCCAGCCGGTGGCCACCCCGAGCGCGACCCGGCTCAGCCCGGCCGCCAGGTCCGCGCCGAGGTCGATGTAGTGGCGCAGCGGCGGCATCCGCCGATGCCTGGTCTCTCGTGCCCGGTGCCGCGCCGCCTGCCAGGCCAGCAACCGCCCGTTGGCGATGACCAGTTCCACCAGTGCTCCCCCGACGCCGCCGTAGCCGGCCGCGTGAGCCCAGTCCAACTCTGTTCCTCCCCCCGCAGGTCGATTCTCCGCACAGTGAGCATCGCGCACCGCCCAGCCCGGTTCAAGAACGCCTCGTTGCCGCCCGGCCCGGCAACTCCGCGATCCGGTCGGCGACTTCGACCAGCCAGTCGGGATCGCCGTGTTCCCGCCCCTCCCAGTGGGCGGCCCGCACGGCGCGGACCCGGGCCCATCGGCGGACCCGCTCGTGGTCGAGGTCTGTGTACCCGCTCGTGGCCAAGGTCGGCGGACTCCGCGTAGATCGCCGGCCGGCGCCGACTCGCCGTACCGGCAGCACGATTGCGACCTGCCCGTGCCCCAGCGCTCCGTCCGGCCGGCACCCCCACCGCACCGCCAGGGCCTCGACCAGCACGGGCAGCCCGGCCGCCCACGTCCGTCCACGTCCGCCCACGTCCGTCCACGTCCGCCCTGCCGGTCCGCGACGACCCGCGACGATCCGCGCGAAGTCCACCGGCCCCCGATCACGCCTGCGCCCTCCGCGCTGTCACAGGGCCCGAATACTCTGCCGGGATGACTGAATCCGACCCGCTGGTGCCCGTCCTGGCCGGGCTCCTCCTCGACCTCGTCCAGTCCCTCGACGAGAGCGACGACGACCTGGTCGACCCCGACTACGCGGTGAAGTTGCTGGAGAGCACGAGTTGGGCCCTGACCCGCCTGCCCCAGGACCAGCGCGACCGCTTCCTGAAGGTCGTCGCCGACCTGACCGAGGCCGAACCCTCCCCGCACCGGCGCGAGTTCCTGACGTCGTTCCCGTTCGCCACCGGCCTGGTCGAGGAATGACCTCCGGCCCACGACGCCGACCGGACGGGAGGTGCGCGCCCACGGCCCGGGCATCGACCGCCGCCTGCCCCGGGCGCGGCTCGTCGCCCGCCGCCGGAACTGGGCGCTGCCGGCGGCCGAGGCGGACCGGGCCGGGCGCCCGATCGCCCCACAACAGCCTGCCGGATCGACGCCTCGGGCCGGTGACGCCCGGCCCACGATCCCGGCGGCCTGGGTCCGTTCAGCCGCTGAACGCCAGCCGCAGGGCCAGCACCGCGACCAGGCCGTAGCCGGCCGCGTAGGTGGAACGGCGAAGTCGGGGGCCGAGTTTCGCGCCCGCCAAGGCGCCTGCGGCGGCCAGCATGTGCTGCCAGACGAGGGAGGCGAGGAAAGCGCCGGTGACGAAGGCGGTGGCACCGGTGCGGGTGCCGGCGCCACGGGCGGCGATCAGGGCGGTGAAGTAGACGGCGGTGGTCGGGTTGACCAGGGTGAGAAGGGCGAAGCGGACGAAGGCCCGGGCGGCGCTGCCGGGTGACGGGGCGTCGGCGGGTTCGGCGGTGCGGCGCAGGCCCAGCAGGCCGTGGACGGCGATCGCGCCGAGCAGCAGGGCGGAGACGGCGCGCACCGCGCTCTCGTGCCCGGCGAGCAGCTGGGCGACCCGGGGGCCGGCCAGGACGGCGACCGCCGCGTATGCGCCGTCCACCGCCGCGACCGCCGTGGCACCGCCGGCAGCGGGGGCCCAGCCTCGGCGGCCCTCCTGCAACAGCAGGACCCCGATCGCACCGAGCGGCACCGCCACTCCGAGCCCTGCCACCACACCTTCGACCGCTGCGCCCGTCGCCATCGCTCCACGATGGCGGCCCGACGCGGCTGCCCGCAAAGCATTTTCACGCCCGGCACCACCCGGAGGCGGCGCTCAGGGCGTCGACGCCTCCCGGGCCGCGCACCGGCCTCCGCGCCGCCGGTGCGCGGCCCGCACGGCCAGCACCGAGCGGTAGGACAGCAGGGCGAGCGCCGAGTCCGCCGACAGCACCGACGCGGCGCTGCGCCAGGAGCCCACCGACAGCACCGAGAACGCCGAGCCGACGCTGCCGAGCGACAGCGCCGACCCGACCGAGCCGATCGACAGCACGGAGCCCACCGACCCGATCGACAGGAACGACCCCGCCGAGCCGATCGAGAATCCCGCCGCCAGCGCCCTGCGCCACCCGTCCCGACAGTCCATCGCGGTGCCTCCTCCGAGCCGTCCGCACATATCCGACAGTCAGCCAGTCATACCTGATCCGCCCCTCCGATCGGGACCGCAGGACCGGCATCCGGCGTCGGCGTCACCCGCCCCGCCTGCTTGGATGGGTCACCGCTCGCCCGATGGGCGCAGTGGACGGAACGTCGCAGGTCGGAACGTCACAGGTCGGAACTTCGCAGGCCGGAACGTCACGGGCCGGAACCTCGCAGGCCGAAGGTCGGAAGGGAGCAGGGATGGGCGCGGTGGGCGCCGAGGTGCTGTCGCTGGGGTTGCTGGGCGTCGTGCTGGTGAGTGCGGTGCGGCGGCCCTTCGGGTGGCCGGAGGCGGCGGTGGCGGTTCCGGCGGCGGCCCTGCTGGTGGCGGTCGGCGCGGTGTCGCCGGCTGCGGCCTGGGCCGAGCTGGGACGGCTCGGGCCGGTGGTGGGCTTCCTCGCCGCCGTCCTGGTGTTGGCCCAACTCTGCGACGACGAGGGGCTGTTCGAGTCGTGCGGCCGATGGATGGCGAGCGCGTCGAACGGTCGGCCGACGCGACTGCTGGGGCAGGTGTTCGCGGTGGCGGCGGTGGTGACGGCGGTGCTCAGCCTGGACGCCACCGTGGTGCTGCTGACGCCGGTGGTGGCGGCGACGGCGGGTGTGCTCGCCGTCCGGGCCCGGCCGCACGTGTACGCGTGCGGGCATCTGGCCAACACCGCGTCACTGCTGCTGCCGGTGTCGAACCTGACCAATCTGCTCGCGTTCACCGCCAGCGGCCTGACCTTCGGGCGGTTCACCGCACTGATGGCGCTGCCGTGGCTGGCCGCCGTCGGCGTCGAGTACCTGCTGCTGCGCCGTTTCTTCGCCGCCGACCTTGCCGTCCCGGCCGCCCTCCCCGCGCCCGCCGAACGCCCGCGACTGCCACGGTTCGCGCTGCTGACGGTGGCCGGCACGCTGGCCGGTTTCGTGGTCGCCTCGGCGTTCGGCGTCTCCCCCGCATGGGCGGCGGCGCTCGGCGCGACGGTGCTGGCGGTCCGGGCGCTGGCGGCGGGCCGCACCGACGCCCGCCGGATCGTGGGCGCGGCGGCGCTGCCGTTCCTGGCGTTCGTGCTGGCGCTGGGCGTGGTGGTGAAGGCGGTGGTGGACAACGGCCTGGCCGGGTGGCTGGCCGGGCTGGTGCCGTCCGGCGACTCGCTGCCGACGCTGTTCGCCCTGGCGGGCCTGGCCGCGCTGCTCGCCAACCTGGTGAACAACCTGCCCGCCACCCTGCTGCTCGTGCCGCTCGCCGCACCGTCCGGCCCGGGCGCGGTGCTGGCCGTCCTGCTGGGCGTCAACATCGGCCCGAACCTGACGTACGCCGGGTCGCTCGCCACCCTGCTGTGGCGCCGCATCGTGCAGACCCGCGCGATCGACGACGGCGGTCTTCGCACCTTCACCCGCCTCGGCGCACTCACCACCCCGGCCACCCTCGCCACCGCCGTGCTGGCCCTCTGGCTCTCGCTCCGCCTGCTCGGCAGCTGAACCCACCCACGAACGCCCCACCGGGCCGGCCGCCCGACCACCCGGCCCGACAACCCAACCCGCATCGCCGACGGGCTACCCGGTTCGACATCGCCGCCCGGCCACTCCGCCCAGCATCGCCGGCGAGTCTCCCGGCCGTGCGTCGCCGCCGGGCCACCCGGCTCAGGCACCTTCACCCACCCTGGCCACACTCACCACCCCGGCCACCGCCGTGCTGGCCCTCTGACTCTCGCTCCGCCTGCTCGGCAGCTGAACCCACCCACGAACGCCCCACCGGGCCGGCCGCCCGACCACCCGACCCGACTGCCCGACCGGCATCGCCGACGGGCTACCCGTCGCGGCGTCGCTGCCGGGCCGTGAGCCACGCCCCCGTGCCGCCGGCGATCAGCAGCGGCAGCGTGTACAGCACCGCACCGGCCGCCACCAGGGCCCACAGCCATTCCAGGTCCCGCTCGGACGTCCAGATGCGGAGCCCGGCGGCGACCGCCGGGAGCACGGCACACCCGGCGAGGGCCGCCGCCGCCAGCGCCGCCCAGGCGCGGTCCCGTCCGAGCGAGAGGCCCAGGCAGACGCCCGGAACCGTGCCGAAGAGGATCGGCCCCACCAGCAGCCCGAGGTAGAGGAGCAGGAACAGCCCGAGGATCGGCGCCACGCCGCACAGCGCCACCCAGCCGATCGCCAACCCCCACCGACCCACCGCCCGGCGCCTGCGCTCCCGGTCCCGCTGCCGTTCCGCCCAGCTCTTCATCGCGCCCCCGGCTCCAATGGTTCGTGGACGACATCATTCCATGGATTTGAACGCGTTCAACACCACCCCCCGGGTCGAGGCAGCCCGGCCCGGACACCGCTCCGCCGACCGGCCGAACGGCCACGCTGCCGAACAGCCGAACAACCCACGCGGGCCGGATGAAACCCACCGGCCCCACCCGCCCCTCGTGGCACGGCTCCGTCGACAGGCCATAAGGTCGCTTCCGGCCCTTGATCGGGGAGATTTCCCCAGGTCGGAGAGATTGCCGCGCACTTTTCCGTTATCCGCCGGCCGCCGGTGGATCTCCGATGGGTGTGAGGGCACGACGCGAGAACACGAGGACGGTCCGGGCTGTGGACAGTGGGCAGGTGGCGACGCTGGTCGGTCAGGCGCAGCACGGCGACCGGCAGGCGGTGGCGGAGCTGGTGGGTGGTCACCTGCCGCTGGTGTACAACGTGGTGGGCCGGGCACTGTCCGGGCATCCGGACACCGACGACGTGGTGCAGGAGACCATGCTGCGGGCGGTGGACGGCCTGTCCGGGCTGCGGGATCCGGCCGGGTTCCGCAGCTGGCTGGTGGCCATCGCGCTGAACCAGGTGCGCCGCCGGTTCCGGGACGAGAGCGACAGCCTCGCGGTGCCGGACCCGACGGCCGTCGCCGACCCGGCGGCGGACTTCGTCGGTCTGACCATCGTCCGGCTGGGGCTTTCGGAGCAGCGGCGGGAGGTCGCGGAGGCTACCCGCTGGCTGGACGACGGAGATCGGGAGCTGCTGGCGCTGTGGTGGCTGGAGGCGGCGGGCGAGCTGTCCCGGACCGAGCTGGCGGCGGCGCTGGAGGTGACTCCGCAGCACGCGGCGGTGCGGGTGCAGCGGATGAAGGGTCAGCTGGAGGCGGCCCGGGTGGCGGTGCGGGCGCTGGCCGCGGTGCCGATGTGCGGCTGGCTGGCGGAGTTGACGGCGGGTTGGGACGGCGTGCCGAGCGCGCTGTGGCGCAAGCGGATCGGCCGCCACGTGCGCGAGTGCGCGGGCTGCGGCGAGCACCGGCGCGGCCTGGTCCCGGCCGAGGGGCTGCTGGCGGGCCTGGCGATGGTGCCGCTGCCGGACAGCCTCGCCGCGCTGCCGATGGAGCCGACGGGTGCGGCGCAGGGCGTGCCCTCCCACCGGCGCGGGTCGCAGGACGGCGGCTCGCACCGGCGCGGCTCGCGAGACAGTGGCGCACGGGACGGCGGCGCGCGAGACGGCGGCGCGCACCGGGCCGGGTCCCGGCACGGTCGGCGGGCGGCGCCGCGTCGGGGTCGGCGCCGGGTGCTGGTGGGCGGCGGGGTGGTGACGGTCGCGGTGGGGCTGCTGGTGGCGGTCGGCCTGTCGGACTCCTCCCCGACGCCGGGCGGGCCCGATGCACGCCGGGCGCAGGTCGCGGCCGGTCCGGAGCCGGCGGAGGCGCTGGTCGACCCGGCGGGCGGCACCGCGCCGTCCGCCGCGGCCTCCCCGTCCGCCTCCACGTCGCCGTCCCCGTCCGCCGCTGCCTCCGCTTCTGCCTCCGCCTCGCCGAGTGCGAAGCCGTCGGCGTCCGGCAACGCGCCCGCGCCGTCCTCGACGGTCGCCGGGCGGTCCGCCTCGACGGTGGCCGCGAGGCGCGGCGGGGATCTCGGGCAGCAGGTGCTGGACCTGGTCAACACCCAACGGGCGCAGGCTGGTTGTTCGGCGCTGCGGGCGAACGATCAGCTGGCGACGGCGGCGCAGGAGCAGTCCGACGACATGGCGGCACGCTCGTTCTTCGACCACACCAACCCGGACGGCGAAGGCCCGGAACAACGGATCGACGCCGCCGGGTACGAGTGGAGCGGCTGGGGCGAGAACATCGCGCGCGGCCAGAAGGACGCCGCCGCGGTGATGAACAGCTGGATGAACAGCCCGGGTCACCGGGCGAACATCCTGAACTGCGCCTTCACCGAACTGGGCGTGGGGGTGCACCAGGGCACGGGTGGGCCCTGGTGGACGCAGGATTTCGGCACTCCGGGCTGATCGGCCCGGGGCCGCAGGTGCCACAGCCGCAGCCGTCGCCGTTGACGCGGTCCATGCGGTCCATGCGGTCGCTGCGGCCGATGTAGTCGCTGCGGCCGGTCCGGTCGCTGCGGCCGGCTGCCGCTGCGAAGCGGGGTCGCTGCGGGTGTGCGGCCGTCGCCGTTGACGGCCGTCCGCCCGCCGGGCGGGTGGTGCAGGTCAGTCGGCGACGGCGCGGCTGCCCTCGCGCGGGCGCGGGACGGCCTCGGTGCCGTCCGCATTCGCCTTGCCCTCGTTCATGAACGCCTCGCGCAGGTCGGCGAGCGCGTCGTCGATCGAATCGTGGACGTCGAAGATCCGTTGGATGCCGAAGAGTTGGAGGATCTTGCGGGTGTGGGTCTCGGGGCCGGGGAGGACCAGTCGGAGCCGGCCGCCGCGGGAGGCCAGCATGCGGCGGGTGGCGACCAGGACGGCGAAACCGGTGGAGTCGCAGAAGTCGACCCGGCTGATGTCCACCACCATCCGCAGGCAGCCTTCGGTGACCAGTCGCTGGAGGCGCTCGCGAAGTGCGGAGACTCCGCTGATGTCCACCTCTCCGGCGACCTGGACGACCGTCCAGCCGTACCGCTCCCCGTAGCTCACGCTCAGTGCCACTCTGATGCCTTTCTCGTGGGATCGCTGGGGGTATGCGGCCTCTGCCCGATTACGGCGGCCCGAACCCTGTTGCGGGTGATGATTTCGCGGTCGGAGGGAGTAATTTCCGCGAAATGTCATGGCCAGGATCCGTTCGACGGTCGAATTCCATGCTCCACCCTCCGATCTGCACAGGATTTCGTCCGCTTGGCGGTACCGGAGCGCACCGCCCCCGGTCCTGGGCCGATCGGGGTGGGTCCCCACCGGTCCGGGCCGGTTCCGACCGGGACGCACCGGGCGGGGGCGCGCCCGGACGCGCCGGGCGGGGGCCGGTGACAGGCTGGGAAGGGGGAGTGTCCGGCGAAGGGAGAGCGCCATGATCACCACCGACTTCGTACCCGGTTCACCGTGCTGGCTGGACCTGGGCGCACCGGACGTGACCGCCGCCGGAGACTTCTACGGGGCGGTGCTGGGCTGGGAGTTCAAGCCGATGGAGGAGTCCGGCGGCGCGTTCGGGCTGGCCACCTCGAACGGTCGCACGGCCGCCGGGATCGGCCTGCTCACCGAGCGGGGCGCCCGGTCGGCGTGGATGGTGTACTTCTTCACCCCGGACGTCCACGAGACAGCCGCGTCCGTCCTGCGGGCGGGCGGAACGGTGCGGGTGGAGCCGCAGGACGCGGACGGCTGGGCGTCGGTCGCCCAGTTCAGCGATCCGCTGGGCGGCCAGTTCGCGGCGTGGACGCCGGGCCGGGCCCGCGGCCTGGAGGCGACGGACGACCCGGGCGCGCTGTGCTGGACGGAGCTGTACACCTCGGACGCGTCGGCCTCGCTGGCGTTCTACGAGACGGTGTTCGGCTGGCAGCGCGAGGACATGCCGATGCCGGGCGGCGACGGCGAGACCTACACCATCGTCACCCCGGCCGGCCAGCCCAAGGAGCGGATGCACGGCGGCGTCCTCGAGGTGCCGGCCGAGCAGCTGGCACTCTCCCTGGGCAAGCCGTCCTGGCACCCGGTGTTCACGGTCGCCGACTGCGACGCCGCCGCCACGACGGTGCGCGCCAAGGGCGGCGAGGTGCTGATGGGCCCGTCGGACGCGCCCGGCATCGGACGGATGGCGGTGTGCGTGGACGGCGCGGGCGCGGACTTCGTGCTGATGACCCCGGCGGAACGGCCCTCCTGACGCGCCGTCAGTTTCCATCCTTTGCGATCCCGCGCGCTGCGCGAAAGCGAACTCCCGTGCTCTCGGGGGCGATCAGCGGGTCGGGGTAGTCGGCCGGACGGTCGTGGGACCGCCACGGGCGGTGGATCTCCCTGCCGGGCAGCGCGGCGAGCTCGGGCACCCAGCGGCGGACGTACGCGCCGTCCGGGTCGTAACGGTCGGCCTGGACAAGCGGGTTGAGGACCCGGTTGGGGCGGGTGTCGGTGCCGGTGCCGGCCACCCACTGCCAGTTCAGCTGATTGTTCGCCAGGTCGCCGTCCACCAGGTGGGCGAGGAAGTGCCGGGCGCCGAGCCGCCAGTCCAGGTACAGCGACTTGGCCAGGAAGCTCGCGGTGAGCAGCCGGGCCCGGTTGTGCATCCAGCCCGTCTCGACGAGCTGCCGCATCCCGGCGTCGATGATCGGGAACCCGGTGCGGCCCTGCTGCCAGGCCGCGAGTTCGGCCTCGTCGGTGCGCCAACTATCGTTCCTGGTCCGGTAGTCGGCGTGTGCGGCGGCCGGGCGGGCGGACAGCACCTGATGGTGGAAGTCGCGCCACACCAGCTGCCGGACGAACGCCTCCGCGCCGGGCCCGCCACGCCGTTCGGCGAGGTGGACGAGCTCGTTCGCGGACAGGCAGCCGAAGTGCAGGTACGGCGACAGGTGCGAGGTGCCGTCGGCGGCCAGGTCGTCGTGCAACTGCGCGTACTGCGCGCTGTGCCAGCGCCGCCAGGCCCGGCGGGCAGCGCCCTCACCGGGCTCGGGCAGACTGCGGGCAGTTGGCTCGACGGCGACAACTTCCGCTCCCAGCAGACCCGTTGGTGTGTTGACGGCGCGCGGCGCAGGCAGCGGGGAGCGGCGGCCGGCCCGCTGCCAGGCCCGGTGGTACGGCGTGAACACCGCGTAGTGGTCACGCCCGGCAGGTGTCACCGCGCCGGGCGGCACGGCCGTCAGCGACCCGTCGTGCACCCGCAGGCGATCGCCGAGCGCGGCGCGCAGCCGCTCCTCGCGCCGCCGCGCGTAGCCGCTGACCCCGGCGGCGACGTGCACGCTCACCGCGCCGAGTTCGGCGGCCAGTTGGGCGGTCCGCTGGGCGGAGTCGCCCTCACGCACCAGCAGCCGGCCGCCGATGCGGCGCAGCGAGGCGTCCAGGTCGGCGAGGCAACCGGCCAGGAACGCACGGCGGTTGGGCGCATCGAACCCGGCGGCGGCGATCGCCGGGTCGGTGACGAACAGCGGCACCACCTGGTCGGCCGCAGCGCAGGCGGCGTGCAGGGCGGGGTTGTCGTGCAGGCGCAGGTCCTGGGTGAACAGGACGACGGCGAGAGTCATTTCGGTGCGCGGCTTCCAGGGTCGGGCCCGACGGCCGCACTGAACGGGCGGGCATCGGTCGGGTGCTGAACGGGCTTCGGTCCGACGCCGAGCGGGCGTCGGTCGGGCGGACGGACAAGCGGACGGACAAGCGGGCGGGCGGGCGGGCGGGGAACGGTTGCCCGTCCCCCTCTCCCTCCGTTCATCGGTGCGAACGCGCCGCTGGATGAGCACCGGACGCCAACTGCCCCACGCGTGCCGCCCCGCACCGGGAACGTCCCGCCGGGCCGTCTCGTTCTCCGAAGGTCCCGTCGCCTCGCTGCCCTGGGAGCACCATGCCCGAAACCACGTCCACCGTGTCCGCCGCACCCACCGTGCCCGCTGCACCCGCCGTGCCCGCTGCCGCGCCCGCCGCGCCCGCCCGCCTTGCGCCGCTCCGCGCCCAGGCCGAACGCCTGGTCGAGCTGGGGGTGCACGAGCTCGTCGGCCTGTCCGCGGCCGAGCTTCGCGCCTTCGCCGCAGCCGCCGAGACCACTGCACCTGCCGACGGCGCCCTGCTCGCCGTTCACCCGGACCGCGTTCCCGCCTCCGCGCTCGCGCCACTGCTGCGCCGCGAGGGACTGCCCGGCTTCGTCGTCGTCGACATGGCGGACGTCGACGACTTCGCCCCGCTGGACACGGTCGAGTTGCCCGACGCCCCGCTCTACCTGCTCTCCGGCCTCGACCGCGGCGACCGGATGGCCAACTGGAGCCCGGACGAGGCGCTGCCGGCCCTCGCGGCCGAGGACCGGACGCCGCTGCTACTCACCGAGGGCATCCACTGGGTGCTACAACAGCCCGAGGTTCTGGAACGCAACCACTGCTTCATGACCATCGGCTCCCGCCTGCGCAAGCCCAACGGCACACTCGACGCCCGCACCCCGGCGATCTGGATCAGCAACGGTACCGGGCGCGACGGCCGCGAGCGCCGCAACGCCCCGAAAGTCGGCTGGTGCTGGGCGGGCAACCGGCACACCTGGCTGGGCTTCGCCTCCGCGACGAGCCGCAACCCGTAGCCTCGGCACACCGACGCACGGCCGGACCCGCCCGGACCTCGACGCCCCGGCGGCCCGCCCCCCCCCCCCCGGAGCGCCCGAGCCTCCGGCGGGCCCGTACCCCCGGCGGGCCCGGGTGTCGTTCGCAGTACCGTCGGGGTCGAACGGCCCGGGCCCCGACCGGCCCACACATCCTCGATGCGGCAGGAGCGACAGCATGCACCAGCTCACGTACGGCGACATCAAGGCGGCCGGCGACCGGATCGCCGGACGGATCCGGCCCGTCGCGGTTGCCCCGCTCGGCTTCGGCGGCGATGTCCCCGACGGCTTCTCCGGTGCCGGCGCTTCCGGTGCGGAAATCTGGGCGGCGCTCGAACTCCTTCAGCACACGGGCTCGTTCAAAGCCCGGGGCGCGCAGAACTTCGTCCAGGCGCACCGGGACGCCGGCACGCTCCCCGACGCGGGCATCACCATCGCCTCCGGCGGCAACGCGGGCCTGGCGTGCGCCTGGGCGGCGCAGCAGCACGGCGTCCGGGCGACCGTGTTCCTGCCGGAGAACGCGCCGGCGGTGAAGGTGGCCCGGCTGCGCGGGTACGGGGCCGAGGTGCGACTGGCGGGCCGCGAGTACGCGGAGGCGCTGGCGGCCTGCGAGGAGTTCGCGGCGGCCTCGGGGGCGCTGGCCTCGCACGCCTACGACCACCCGCTGATCGCGGCCGGCGCGGGCACCCTGCTGGACGAGATCCTGCGCCAACTCCCTTCCATGGACACCATGGTGGTGTCGGTCGGCGGCGGCGGCCTGTTCGCGGGCGTGGCCACGGCAGCCCGCGAGCACGGGGTCCGCACCGTCGCCGTCGAGCCGGATGGCTCCCGGGCCCTGCACGCCGCCGTGGCGGCGGGCCGGCCGGTGGACGTTCCCGTCGACTCGGTCGCCGCCGACTCCCTCGGCGCCCGCCGCGCCTCCGCGACCGCCCTGTGGGCCGCCCGCCAGAACGGCGTGCAGACCGCCCTGGTCCCCGACTCCGAGATCGTCCGCGCCCGCCAACTCCTCTGGGACGGCCACCGCCTGGCGGTCGAGCACGCGGCCTCCACCGCACTCGCCGCAATCACCGGCGGCGCATACCGGCCCGCCGAGGGCGAGCGGGTGTGCGTGGTGCTGTGCGGAGCCAACACCGATCCGTCCAGCCTCGCCGATTAGGAGGAACCGCCTTGGAGGCACCACTCCATGCCGTTCCGGGAAGGGTGTTCGCCCTGGCCAGCGAGGTGAGCCCAAGGTTCCTCTCCGGATGCTCGGCCGCAATGGGCAGCCACAGAGTGCAGGTGGTGAGCCCTGCCTCGGCGAGCAGCCCGAGAGCGTCGGCAATGACGCAGGGCCAGAACACCGGCCGCGCTTCGACAATTTGACACTCCGCCAATTTTCGAATCTCCGACTGTCGGACGGCGGCGCTACGGTGCCGCCCATGACCACTCACCACACCCCGGTCGCAATCGACTGGGACCGTCAACTCGCCGATGCCTTCGCGGTGATGCTCGGCCGGCCGCTGCACGAGTACGACCCGGACGCGGTGTACGCCGTCGGCGTCAGCGGCAACCTGATCCGCGAGGTCGAGTTCGACCGGGACTCCGCCTGGGTGCGGCCGCAGGCGCTGAGCGGTGCCGAACCGGTGGTCTGGGACTGCTCGTTGTTCGACGGCAGCGACCGCACGCCGGTGTTCGACGCGGCCGGTTCGATCTTCGGGATACCGGCCGACCGGGACTCGCCGGCCCTGCCGGAGCCGTTCGCCTCCGCCGTCGCCGCCGCCTGTTTCGCCGACGGCCTGATCCGGGGCGCGGACCTCGCCGCGCTGCTGGTCGAGCACGGCGTCGACCTCGCCGACCACCCGGGCAGCTGGGTGGTGTTCTTCGCCCGGCTGCGCTCCGACGGCACCCTGCTGGACGCGTTCCGCGCGGCGCTCGACACCGGCCGCACCCCCGAGGAGCTGGCGCCCTTCGAGGCCGTGCCCGAGGAGGGCTGGGAGGACGGCCTCGCCACCATCGAGCACCCCGAACTCCGCGCCCACCTCGCCTACTTCCTCACCGACGGCGAGGAGGGCCTGATGCCGATGGTCGGCGACGCCCCCGCCCGGGGCCTCGACGAGCACGGCTGCGAGCCCGTCATGGGCTGGGAGGACGGCTTCGGCCAGGTCGACCTGACCATCGTCCGACTGAGCCCCCGGGTCGCCGGCACCCGCGGCTGAACCCCTCGCCGCCCCGTCCGGAGATCCCTCCCGGCGGGGCGGCCCTGGCGTGCCGAACCGGCCTTCCCCTCACGCCAGTTCGAGGATCAGCTTTCCGGTGTTCGCGCCGCGGAACAGCATCTGCAGGGTCTCCGGGAAATCGTCGATGCCGCCCTTGACCAGGTGTTCGCGGGCGGTGAGCCGGCCGTCGGCCAGCCAGCCGGCCAGCTCGCGGGCGGCCTCCCGGTAGCGGGCCGCGTAGTCGAACACCACGAAGCCCTCCATCCTGGCCCGACGCACCAGCAGCGCAAGGTAGTTGGACGGGCCCTGCACCGCGTTCTCGTTGTTGTACTGGCTGATCGCGCCGCAGATCACCACCCGGGCGTTCAGCGCCAGCCGGGCGAGCGCGGCGTCCAGGATCGGCCCGCCGACGTTGTCGAAGTACACGTCGATGCCGTCGGGCGTGTGGTCCCGCAGCGCCCGGCGGACGTCCCCGGCCCGGTGGTCGACGGCCGCGTCGAACCCCAACTCCCCGGTCAGCCAGGCGCACTTGTCCGCACCGCCGGCGATGCCCACCACCCGGCAGCCCTTCACCTTGGCGATCTGGCCGACCAGGCTCCCGACCGCGCCGGCCGCCCCGGAGACCACCACCGTCTCGCCCTCGCGCAGCGCCCCGACCTCCAGCAGGCCGAAGTACGCCGTCATGCCGGGCATGCCGAGCGCGCCCAGGTACGTCGGCAGCGGAGCAAGGCCGGCGTCGACCCGGTGCGCGCCACGCCCGTCGGAGAGCGCGTACTCCTGGACGCCGAACGTCCCCGTCACGAACTCGCCGACCCGGAAGTCCGGATGGGCCGACTCCACGACCTCCACCACCGACCCGGCCCGCATCACCTCGCCGATCCCGACCGGCGGCAGGTAGGACGGCCGGTCGTCCAGCCACCCCCGCATCGCCGGATCCACCGACAGGAACCGCGTCCGCCCCAGGAACCACCCCTCCTGCGGCGACTGCACCGGCTCCTCGACCGAGGCCCAGTCCTCGGGCCGGGCGGAACCCACGGGGCGGCGGGCGAGACGGATCTGACGGTTCATGGCCGGCACAACACGCTCCTGCGGGACGACGATCACGACTACTGACGCGACACCGCCGACGGCCGGCGGCCCGCCCCGAGTCTAAGCAAGCGCTCAGTCACCTGACCAGACGGCGGCCCACCCCGATCCACTCCGATCCACCCCGATCCACCGCGCCCGGCGGCTCAGACGACAGCGGGCACCGAATGGCGGTCGCGGAAGGTGAACGCGTCCGGCCCCGAGCCGTGGTCACGAATCCGCGCGATCCGCCCCATCGCATCGGTCAGGCTCGGACGGTGACCGGCCGGCACCCACCACAGGGCCTGGTGCGGCCCGTCCGGGCGCTCGAACCACTCCCGACGACGGCTCAGCACCCGCAAGTGGTCGCTGCGGAAAGCGTATTCCCACAGCGCCTCGACCGACTCCCACACCGAACAGTTGATCTGGAACCGCGGATCGACCACCTCCGGGAACGCAGCCTTCGCCTCGTCGTCCGCATCGTCCACCATCCGCCACACGAACCCGGGGCTGCGCTCGGCCAGCGCGTTCATCCCCCCGAGCTGGGCGACGAACTCGGCGACCCGCGGGTCGCCCTGCGGCGCGACGAGGCGGCCGACGTTGATCTGTGCGAGATGAAAACCCGTCATGGGCCAAGCATGGCCCGACCGGAGATCTAACGTCAACGACTTTTGTTTTTAGAAACCCGCCGGGGAACCTCGCCCCGGGCGCCCGGCAGTCGGAGCGCTCCGGCAGCAGTGGACCCGCGGTTGGGCGCGCGAAGGTGGACAGATCCAGGGCTCGGGAGCCGGGAGCCAGACTCCCGATCCGGAATCCTGGATCCGGGGAGAACCGTGCGGCCCCGGCCCTGCGAACACCGCGACCCGGCCCTGCGTCACACCTTCGAGCGGAATCCCGTCCCCGCCGGGCGGGAACATCCCGGACGTGACGAACACCGACCGGAGCATCCGGTTCCAGCCCGGCACCACCGTGGTGCGCCGCGACGTCCACGCGGGGCGGGTGTGGACGGCGAAGCCCCAGCGGGTGATCGCCGACACCGGGCACGTCCTGACCCTGGCCTGCTGGCCCGGGATCGAGGGCCTCGCCCCGACGACCTGGATCGACTGCCAGCGCACCGGCGACGACGACGCCCGCCAACAGGGCCTGGACGACCTCGCCGCCGGCACCTGGGCACTCGGCCCTCACCGTTGGGAGCGCACCGCGGTCCTGTCCCACTACCTGGCGGGAGAATGGTTCTCCGTCCACTGCTTCCAGGACGCCGCCACCGGCCGGCCGATCAGCTGGTACGTCAACTTCGAACTCCCTTACCGCCGCCACCACGGCGGAATCGACACCATGGACCTCGCCCTCGACCTGGTCGTCACCCCCGACCTGACCGGACACCACTGGAAGGACCGCCAGGAGTACGACCGCCTGCGCCAGCTCGACGTGATCGACGACCACCTCCACCACCAGGTCCAACAGGCCCAGGGCCGCGCGATCTCGATGCTCGACAACCGGGCGGAGCCGTTCGCCGCCGGCTGGCAGACCTGGGCGCCGGACCCGTCCTGGCCCCTGCCGCTGCTGCCGGACGACGTCGACGAGACCGGCTCCGCTCCTCGGCACCGGCGGTAGCCGCAGAGCCCGACGTACGCACTCGCCGCGCGACGTGGTGTTCGTGCGGCCGGGCCGGCATCCGATCCACGAACTACCCCATTGGTCAAGCCTGTTCGACAGTTCCCCGACTCGCTGCGCGCGGTGGCCAGTACGGTGAGCGACGTGGTCGCCGTGGGGCGCCGTCGAGGGAGGGACGACGTGGGGCAGCAGTTGGCGCGGGTGCCATTGGAGGACGGGGGCTCGATTCTCGTCGAGGCGGCGGAGAGTGCGGCGGGGCCGGTGAAGGCGGGGCGGGTCGGTGACGCGGTCCGGGATCTTCCGACGAGTCTGGGATCGGCACTGGATCCGGTGACCGACATGGCGCGCACAGTGCTGCGGCGGCTGCGGGACGCGGGACCGGACGAGGTGGAGGTCGAGTTCGGGGTCGATCTCTCCACCGAGGCCGGGGTGGTGATCACAAAGACCGCGGCCAACTGCCACCTGACGGTGCGTGTGGTGTGGCGCAAGGACGAGACCGGCGCTCCTTCGGTCGACGGCCCCGGAGCCCAGGGCGAGCCGGCGGCCTGACCGGCCTCGACGCCGGACACATTCACGTCCCCGCCGTAGTCGAACCCCTCCACCGTGGCGAATACGGCTTCGTAGGCGATGGCCCGAGCCAGCAGCACCAGGTCGTCCCGGTCTGCCCCCGCATCCAACAGGCGTCGAGCGGCCGGCACCTGTTCCACCGCCCCCAGGGCGGCCCAGCCGTCGATCGCCTCCCGCCACAACGCTCGGAGCAGCACAAACCGCGCCAGCTGCGGCCGGTTCTCGTCGATCTCGGACCGCACCCAATCCGGCGCGTCACCTGCACCGAGGGCCTCGAACTGCCGTCGAAGCGACTGCGCCGCGGCTCGCGGCTCGCTTCGACGGGGTGAGCCAGGACAACCACGACTGCCATGTCGCCTCGACATCATTCGTCGCACCAGGATGCCGCACCAGACGCCGGCCTCAGCGAGATCGACAGTCCGCCCGGATCCCGGTGCCCAGCACCGCCGCTCGACGCCGTTTCCGGTGAACGTCCGCAGCACTGGAGATCCCCGCCTGCTGCTCAAACCACTGACCGATCGCTGCTGCTCCACGTGCACGGAGCCGGCCTGGGCTCGCCCACACCGAAACAACCAACTACTCCGCTAATATGACGGAGCGTCACCGGTGAAGATTCGGTGCAATGGCCGACAGGCGGTGCACCGAGATCACCGGCCGGTCAGCCGGTCAGCCGGTCAGCCGGTCAGCCGGTCAGCCGGTCAGCCGGGCACGGTCACGGTCACGGTCACGGGGGGTCCGATGAAGCCGGTAAAGAGTCTTGAGCCCGTGCGGCTGGTCCTCGTGGCCGCAGGCCTGGTGTTTCTGCTGACCGCGGTCAGCAGCATGTTCACCCCAGGGGTCGGGGCGCAGGTGTTCGGGGCCGTTCTCGTGGCGGCGTCCGCGGCGTGGTGCTTCCAGGCAGCCCGAATGGGGCTGGTCATCGATCAGAACGGCATCACCGAACGATCGATAGGACGCCCCCGCCGCACCCCCTGGCAGGACGTCGAGGAAGTCGCGATCCACGACGGACGGTCGAGCGACGGAACCGACTTCTGGCTGATCGCGCTGCGGCTGCGCGACGACCGGGAACTGCGCGTGCAGTCGACGGCGAGCAGTGACCGGAAGAACGTGGAGGACGTCGGCCGCCGGCTCCTCGCCCTGCGGAGCGCCGCCCTCCCCCGCGAGGACTCCGTCGGCCTGACCGTCGTACCGGGGGACCCGGAGCAGAAGAACGGGAAGCTGTTCGGAGACCCGGTCGTCGGGCCGGACGGCGTCCCGGTGGCGGTCCGGCTGAGGGGCCCCAACGGGGTGAACCTGAACTGGGGCGCCATGGCCCTGCCGGACGGCATCCTGATCGGGCTCGTCGCTGCCGTGCTCATCGGCCTCGGGACCCTGGTGTCGGCCCTCGTGCGCCGGCTCCGCAAGAAGCCGGGCTATCGGCTGACCGTCGAAATCGGCGGACCGGAACCGCGCAGTCTCACCCTCTCCTTCCACTCCCGGGCGCAAGCCGCGAAACACGCCCGCAGCCTGGTCGCCGCCATCGGCGAGCACGGCGCAGCCGCAGTCCACGGCACCCCCGGAACGCGCCCGGGCCCAGTCGCCACGAATTGACGGCCCTGCCCCCCGAGCCTCTCGCCGCGGCGCCCACCGACCGAAGTCGATGCTTTGGGCTCCGTGACGGGTTTCGAGCTTTCAGTTCCCCACGGCACCACGGTGTGGTGTTCGTGCAGCTGTGCGGGCTGCCGATCGGCGAACTCTTCGATCGGATAAGCCCGTTCGGCAGTTCGTCGCCTCGTTTCGCGGCGGTGCCAGTACGGTGTGGATGCGGGCGCCGTGGGGCGCCGTCGAGGGAGGGACGACGTGGGGCAGCAGTTGGCGCGGGTGCCGTTGGAGGACGGGGGCTCGATTCTCGTCGAGGCGGTGGAGAGTGCGGCCGGACCGGTAAAAGCGGGCCGAATCGGTGACGCGGTCCGGGATCTTCCGACGAGTCTGGGATCGGCGCTCGATCCGGTGACCGACATGGCGCGCACGGTGCTGCGGCGGTTGCGGGACGCAGGACCGGACGAGGTGGAGGTCGAGTTCGGGGTCGATCTCTCCACGGAGGCCGGCGTGGTGATCACGAAGACCGCGGCCAACTGTCATCTGACGGTGCGTGTGGTGTGGCGAGGGAGCGAGGCCGGCGCTCCTTCGGTCGACGGTCCCGGGGCCGGCGGCGAACCGGCGGCCTGATCGGATGCTGGTCGAACGGGGGACGGCGCGGGCCGGGGCGGTGGACGGCCTGCCCGCGGCCGTCGCGCAAGTCTGCGACGGGGCCGGGCTGGTGGTGGGGGCGGGCTTCCTGGTCGCCGACGGTCTGGTGGTGACGTGCGCGCACGTCCTGGTGGACGGCGGCTACGGGCCCGGTGCGACGGTGACGCTGGTCTTCCCGCACGCGCCGGGCGCTCCGACGGTCACCGGCCGGGTGCTGGAGGACGCGTGGCGCGAGCCGCACGAACAGGACGTCGCGCTGGTGCAGTTGGAGCGGACGGCGGGGGTGGCGCCGTTGTCGCTGGGGTCGGCGGCGGGCGCTCGGGGGCACCGGGTGCGTTCGTTCGGGTTCCCCGTGCAGGCGCCGCCGGGCGGGCACTTCGGGTTCGCCACCGCCGGCGGCCTGCTGCCGGCCGCCGACACGGTGGGCGAACTGCTGCAGCTGACCGACGCCAACGACCTGACACAGGGCTTCAGTGGCGGACCGGTCCTGGACGAGGCGACCGGCCTGGTGGTGGGGATGCTCACCGCGATCACCGCCCCCGACAGCCACGACCGGGGCCTGGGCATCGCCTATGTCACCCCGACCTCCGTCCTGCGCGAGGCATGGCCCGCACTCCAGGCACGCGACGTGTCGCCCTACCGCGCGCTGGAGCCGTTCACCGCCGAACACGCCCACTGGTTCCGCGGCCGCGAGGACGCGGTGCGCCAAGTCCTCGCGGGACTCGCCGGCGGGCGACGGGTGGTGCTGCTCCTCGGCCCGTCGGGTTCGGGGAAGTCCTCTCTGGTCCAGGCGGGGGTGCTGCCCGCGCTGGCCGCGGGGCGACTGCCGGGCAGCGACCGCTGGCGCCAGGTGCTCACCCGTCCGGGCCCGGACCTGCCGGCCGCCCTCGCCCGGGCGGGCCGGCCCCCGGCCGAGGCCGGGGGAACCGGGGCAAACACCCCGGGCGGGACTGCCGATGGGGTCCGTGAATCCCGTGTTGTGCTGGTCGTCGACCAGTTCGAGGAAATCCTCGCTCCCTCCGCCGGCCCCCAGGCCCTCCATGCGCTCGCCTGGATCACCGCCGCGATCCGCTCCAACGCGACCCTGAGCGTGATCCTGGTGATGCGCGACGACTTCTACCCCCGCCTGTCCGCGCTCGCCCCGGACCTGCTGGAGGCCGCACTCCAGGCAAGAGGCGTCCTCAACGTCCCTGCCACCCTCAGCACTTCGGACCTGGACGCGATCGTCACCGGCCCCGCCCGCGACCTGGACACATCCTTCGACCCGGGCCTCGCCGAGCAGATCATCGCCGACGTCCTGGCCCTCAACCCCCGCACCGCCGGCACCCCCGACGCGCCCGTCACCGTCCTGCCCCTCCTCGAAGTCGCCCTCACCCGCCTGTGGGAACGCCGCCTCGACCACGACGGCCGCCTCACCCACGACGCCTACCGCCGCATCGGCGCCGTCACCGGCGCCCTCACCGACTGGTGCGACACCGCCCTGCGCGAACTCACCACCCCACAACGGCAGATCGCCCGCAGAATCCTCACCGCCCTGGTCCGACCCGCCGACGCGTCCCTGAACATTCCCGCGGCACGCCAGCAACTCCCCCTCGGCGAACTACGCGAACTGGCCACCGACAACGCCACCCCCGACGCACTACGGGCCGTGGACGAGGTCCTGGCAGTGCTCTCCCGCCACCGCATCGTCACCACCGACCGCGTCCACGACAGCGGACGGCCGGACGGCGTGGAGGGGACGGCGGTGGCCGAGCTGGTCCACGACGCGCTCATCCGCGACTGGGACACCCTGCGCAGATGGGTCGAGCAGGACCTCCGCTTCCACGACTGGCTCCACCGCGCCCGCCAACAGCACACCCGCTGGCAGGAACACCGCAACCCCCAGGACCTGCCCACCGGAACCCTCCTCGCCGAAGGCACCGACTGGTCGAACCACCGCCGACTTCCCGGCGGCCTGGACGACTTCCTGGCAGCCGGACGCCACCGCCAACAGGCCGCCGCCCGACGCAGCCAACGCCTCAACACGGTCCTCGCCACCGCTCTCGCCCTCGCCCTGATCGCCTCAGGCGTGGCGTTCTGGCAACAACAGTCCGCAGTCGCCGCCCGACAGATCGCAGTCGCCGCCCAACAGGTCGCGAACGCGCAACGGCTGACCGCACAGTCCCGGCAACTCGCCGCCCAGTCCGCCGCCCTGACTGTCAGCAAGCCCGAACTCGCGGCCCTCCTCGCGGTCGCCGCCTACAACACCAGTCCCACCGCAGAGGCCGCCGCCGCCCTCAGTGCCGGCGCGCACTTTCCCCTGCGTCGCCGCCTCAGTGTCAGCAGTACTGGTGGCGTGGATTCGGTGGAGTTCAGCCGGGACGGGCACCTCGTTACCGGCAGCAGCGGCAACACCGTGCAACTGTGGGACGTGACCACCGGCAAGGCCACCGGCAGCCTCCCCGGCGACCCGGGCAGTCGCAGCGCGACGTCGGCGGCATTCAGCCCGGACGGGCACACCGTCGGCACCGCCAGCGCGCACGGCGCTGTCCAGTTGTGGGACACGACCACCGGCAGAACCGAGACCCTCACCCACGACGCAGGTACCACGAGTGCAGTGGTCTTCAGCCCGGACGGACGCACCCTCGCCACCGGCGGCAAGGACGGCCAGGTTCAGTTGTGGGACACGGCCACCGGCAAGGCCACCGCCACTCCCCCTCGCCACACTGATGTGGTGTGGTCGGTGGTGTTCAGCCCGAACGGGCACACCCTCGCCACCGGCGGCGAAAGCGGCCCCGTGCAGTTGTGGGACATGGTCACAGGCAAGACCACTTTCACCGGCCAGAGAGGTCGCGTGTGGTCGGTGGCGTTCAGCCCGGACGGACGCACCCTCGCCACCAGCGGCGAAAATGGCTTCGTGCGGTTGTGGGACACCGCTACGGGCGCCGGCCTCGCCACCTTCACCGGCTACACCGGTATCGAACGGTCGGTGGCGTTCAGCCACGACGGCCGCACCCTCGCCATCGGCTGCGACGACGGCATCGTGCGGTTCTGGGACACCACCGTCGGCACGACCGCCGCGGCCACGGCCACCGTTGCCAGCCACACCGGCGCCGTGCGGTCGGTGGCGTTCAGCGACGACGACCACACCCTCGCCACCGGCGGCGAGGACGGCAGCGCGCGGCTGTGGGACACCGACGCCATCAAAGCTGTCACCACCTTCACCGGCCACATCAGTTCGGTGCGGTCGGTGGCGTTCGGCCCGGGCGGGCACACCCTCGCCACCGCCAGCAGCGACGGCAGCGTCCGACTGTGGGATGCGACCACCGGCAAAACCACCGCCACCCTCGTCCTCACCCCCGTCACCGACAACATCGAGTCGGTGGAGTCGGCGGTGTTCAGCCCGGACGGGCGGATCCTCGCCATCGCCAGCATTGACGGCAGCGTCCGACTGTGGGACCCAGCCACCAATAGGACCACCGACCTCATCGACCCCACCGGCCACATCAGTTCGGTGCGGTCGGTGGTGTTCGGCGGCCCGGGCGGGCGCCTCCTCGCCACCGCCGGCAGCGACGGCAGCGTCCGACTGTGGGACACCGACACCGGCGCGAACCTCGCCACCCTCTCCTCCGTCACCGACAACGTCGACTCGGCGAAGTCGGTGGCGTTCAACCCGGACGGACACACCCTCACCATCGCCGGCATCGACGGCAGCGTCCGGCTGTGGGACCCAGCTGCCAATAGGACCACCGACCTCGTCGACCCCACCGACCAGACCAGTTCGGTGCGGTCGGTGGCATTGAGCCCGGGCGGGCGCATCCTCGCCACCGCCGGCAGCGACGGCAGCGTCCGACTGTGGCACACCGACACCCGCAAGACCACCGAGCTCGCCGACTTCACGGATGCCGTGGATTCGGTGGTCTTCGGCGGCCCGGACGGGCTCATCCTCGCCACCGCCGGCAGCGACGGCAGCGTCCGACTGTGGGACACCGACACCGGCGCGAACCTCGCCACCTTCACCGGCCGCGGTCCCGTGACGTCGGTGGCGTTCAGCCCGGACGGCCACACCCTCGCCGCCGGGAACGACGACGCCACCGCGCGGCTCTGGTACTACACCGCTCCGGGCGATGCGATCCGTACGATCTGCGCGGCCGCCGCGCGCGACCTCACCCCAAAGGAGAGGGCGGCGTACCTGCCCCAGTCCTCCGAGCCTGTCTGCCGTCCATGAGCCTTCCGTTCAACGACCCCGCCTTGTCGGACGTACCGCCACCACCCTCCGACCGCCCCGTATCACGCCCGGGCCTACCGTCCGCCGCTCTTCGGGCCGCGTGACGGCACCGGTCAGCATGCCCCCGGCCGCCGCCATGCCCGGTGACCATACGGTGCGCTGGACCTTCAGGAAGTGTTCCGAACGGCCGGGCCGCAGGCGGCAGTCGGCGACCCGCCGGAGCGCGGCGCGTTCGAGTGCGTGCGACAGGCCGTGCGCGTCGCCCGCCCCCGTACTCGGGTCGTCGGCTCGTCGGCTCGTCGGCGCTGTCTACGGGCGGGCGTTCCGGGAGAGCGAGACGCAGCAGCCGCCCGCGCATGCGTCCATCGTCGGCGACCACTCCTCCCCCGCCAGGCCGTCCAGCAGCGCCAGGTTCATTCCGCACACCAGGCCCGGGAACTCCGCCGCCAGCGCGTGGAACGGACAGTTCCTCAGTCGCAGCACCTCGCCGTCCCGGAACGGTGCGTATCCGCGGGCCCGCAGCACCTCCTCCAGGTCCGCCCCCGACCCTGCGGCCTCCGGGTCCGCCGCGCCCGCGGTCCTGGCCGCGGCCTGCAACTCGAGGTCCAGCCCGGCCTGTTCCACCGTCTCCGCGAGCAGCCGGCCGGCCGTGTCGTAGGACCGCGGCGGCACCGACACCGCGAACTCGCCCTCCGCCCGCCGGTACAGCTTCGCCGGCCGTCCCGCGCCCGGCCCGGTCCGCCCCGACAGCCGCCGGTACGACACCGCCAGCAGCCCGGCCTCCACCAACTTGTCCAGGTGGAACGCCGCCAGCGACCGGGACACCCCAGCCGCCTCCGCCGCCGCGTCCCGCCCCACCTCCTCGGGCGCCCCCGCCACGTGCCGGTACAGCCGCCGCCGCACCGGGTCCGCCAGCGCACCCAGAACCGCGTACGAGTCGTCGTCCTCAGCAGTCATCCGGCGAGTCTATGACCAACGGTCGTACCCGAAAGAGGCCGATGGCGCGAATCCGCTGCCCGCAGGGGCGACGTTGCGCCATGCTCGCCGGATTCCCCGCCGCCAGTATCTACACCTCTGTAGAGTGACCCTGACCGATCGGACTCGAAGGAGGCCCGCAGTGCTCCCTCCGCAGCTGCAGACCGACCCCACCTGGTCCCCGCCGGAACCCGAAGTCCGCCCCGCCTACCAGCCCGTCGAAGTCCGCCTCGACCGCACCGAAACGGACCCCGAATCCTGGACCCTGGGCCGCATCAACGCCTGGTGGCACGCCCCGGACGGAACGACCTGGTGCCGCCTGCGCCTCATCGGCGCGGACCCGACGTGGTGCCCGTACGACCCGGAGCGGATCCTGCTGCTGCCCACGGTCGGGATCTGACGAGCTGTCGAACCCGGCTGCGCCGGCTCCCCGGTGCAGCGAGCACCGCTTCGGACACCGTCACGCCCGCCTCCGACGGTTCCGGTAGTCGCACCTCGTCGCGCTCTTCGGCACGCCGGGCGCGTCCGGGCCGGACATCCATCCCTCGGGGCAGCGCAGCACCGCCTCGACGAACGAGGTGGGCGGCAGGTAGTGGTGGCGCTCCACGTAGTGGGCTATGAGCGTCGGGGCTGCGAAGACCTCCTTGGGGGCGCCGGGCACGCGGATCTCGCCGTTGCCCAGCCGGACCATGGCGCCCTTGTGCTCGACGGCCAGCAGGCCCGCCTGCCTCTCCTGGTACGGGCACAGCTCGCAGCAGTGGAAGCCCCGGGTGAGGTTGATCTTCTGCCGGCTGAGGATGTCGAGCAGCCGCGCGAGGAACTCCACGGGACTCGGCCCGGACGTGTACTCGTGCTTTCCGCTCAGCCAACCCACGTTGACCCGATGGTAGGCGGGCTCGAACTCCGCGAAGTAGGCCCCCTCGGCCGCCACGGTCTCGGCCGCCACGGTTTCCTCGCGGAGGTAGCTGTACCTGCTCAGATCACGGAAATAGGTCACAGCGCTGTGTAGCACACGCCGACAACCACCCTGAGCAGCCAGGGGTCTGCGGCGCCTCGCGGTCGGCCCTCGCGGTCGGCCCGCGCGGTCGCGTCACGAGACTCCGGGGGCGTCCCCGGCGTGGTCCCAGTGCCGCGGGTCGCCCGGGCGCGGGCGGTAGCGGGAGCGGCCCGCGTCGCCGTAGCGGCCCAGGTGCGTCAGGAGGGCGGCTCCGTCGGCGAGTTGGGCGGCGTCCCAGTCGGTGACGTCCAGCAGCAGTCCGTCGAGCGGGCCGCCGCACAGCTCGCGGTACACGTGGCCGGCCCGGGGCCCTGGGTCGTCGTGGTCCGCACCGTATACCCGGCCCCGAAACAGCTGTTCGTCGCGCTCCTCCATCGCACCAGGCTGACATCCGGGTCCGACAACGGCGCCCTCGTCCCGTCCCGGCCGACCCGGCCGACCCGACCTGGCCAGCCCGATCGGGCCCGGCCGCAGGAGCCGCGGTCGGGCCCGGGACGGTCGGGAGGTCAGCGGCGGGTGCCGCAGCTGGGGCAGAACGCGGAGCCGGCGGGGACGTCCGCGTGGCAGGAGGTGCACTGCGGGGGTTGGGCGAGGCGGAAGCCGCAGGACGGGCAGAAGGGGGTGCCGTGGGTCTCGGTGCTGCACTGGGGGCAGACGAGTTGGCGTGGGGCGGTGACGTCGAAGTTCCGGGCCTGGGACTGGCCGTGCTCGTACGCGTTCTGGGTGACGGCGTCGTTGAGGCCGCGCTGCTGGGCGGCGACGGCCTCGGCGGCGGTGTCGGGGGCGCAGTCCAGGCAGAGGCCCTGGGCGGCGTTCCAGCAGCGTTCGCAGACGTAGTGGGTGCAGCGGGCGCAGCGGTTGAAGTGCTGCTGGGCGTTGCCTATGGCGCGTTCGAAGGCGGCGTCGCGGCCGCTGCCCCAGTTGGCGCCGGCCAGGCCGTCGGCGGCGTTGGTCAGGCCGCTGGAGGCGCTGCCGCCGAGCAGGCTCCAGGCGGCGTTGACGCCCTTGTTGATCCAGCCCGCGGCCTGTCCGCTGCGGAACGGTTCGAACGGCGAGCGCCACGTGTCGTAGCAGCGCGAGCAGGAGAACTCGAATTGGAATCCCGCGCCGGTGCCGTGCTGTTCGCTCAGGTCGCGGTAGTTGTTGCTGAAGTAGATCTCACTCATGTCCGCCGCCCTACTCCCACACTGATCACAGTTTCGTCGCACAGGCTGCCACACATGGGTGCGGAGCCGGAACTGGAGCCCGTCTGCGCTGCGGCCCGGTGACGGTGCGTCAGCGGCCGAACAGGACGGGTCCCAGCACGGAGGGACGGAACAGCGCGCTCGGCGGTTCCACCATCGACACGACGCGGTGGAACGCGGCGGAGACGGTAGCGTCGGTGGTGGCGCGGGTGAGGACGCGGTCGAGGTAGCGGTGCTGGAGGCGGACGACGGGGCCGCGCTCGCCGCCGATGGTGCCGGCGAAGCGGACGTCCTCGTTGCCGGCGATCACCCAGGGGTGCCGGGTGACGCCGCAGATCGCCCGGCGGGCCTCGCGGACGGTGGCGGTCCCGAGTCCGCCGTGCCGGCGGGCGGCTTCGCGCAGCGCGCGGGCGCCGAGCGCGGCGACGCTGATGCCCTGCCCGTAGACCGGGTTGAAGGTGCACGCTGCGTCGCCGAGGGCGAGGAAGCCGGGCGGGTCGGTCCGCTCGTGGCGCCGCCAGATGCTCGGGCCGGGCACGAACCCCCGGGCGGGGCCGACGGGTTCGGCGCCGGCGATGGCCTCGGCGATGACGGGGTCGCGGAGTTCGCCGAGCTGCTTCTCGAACTCCTGGGGCTGGATGGACGGTTCGAAGCCGCGCATGCCGCCGAGGCTGACCAGCCAACGGTCGCCCTCGACGGGCAGCAGGACGGCGAACCGGCCGTGTTCGGGGGCGCGGGTCTGCACGTCGAGGGCGAGGTGGTCCTCGCGTCCGGGCGGGCGGTGGTAGAACCGGCTGGCGTAGGCGACGCCGGCGTCGATCCGTTGGACGGGCGTGGTGGGGAAACCGAGGCCGATCAGCCACCGCCCCGAGCGGGTGCCGCGCCCGGAGGCGTCGATCACCAGCTCGGCGGAGAGTTCGGTGACGGGAGCGCCCTCGTGGCCGCGTTCGCGCAGCTGCACGCCGCTGACGCCGTGCCGGCCGCCGAGCAGGCCGACCACCTCGGTGCCCTCCAGGATCTCGATCGACGGCTCGTTGCGGACGCGGTCCAGCACGGTGCGGTCGAGTAGTGGCCGGCTACAGCTGAGGATCGTCACCTCGCTGTCGTAGGGCGCGAGGTGTCCCACCGCCGTGAGCACCGGCAGGCCGGTCGGGATGGACACCAACCGGGCTCCGGCGGCGAGCAGTTCGGCGAGCGCGCCGGGCATCAGCTCGTCGATGGTGCGGTGCCCGGCCTCCAGCAGCAGGTGCCCGTGCCGGCCCTGCGGCACGCCGGGCCGGAAGTCCACGCCGTCGGGGTAGCGGTCGCGTTCGACCACCACCACCCGGCTCGCGACGTCGCGCAGCGCCCATGCGGCCAGGCACCCGGCCAGTCCGCCGCCGATCACCACCGCCGTACCGCGGTCCCCGACCGCCCTCCCCGCAGGACTCATGCCCCGTACAGTAGGCGACGCGAAGCGCACCGTCACCGGGGCACGCACACCGGGCCCGGGGCCGCGGGCCGACGTGCGCCGATTTCCTGCCATGGCGGCAGCCCGCTCGCCGCCGGCCGACCGGCTGCCGCCGGCACGGCCCAGGAGGCGTCCGCAGCAACCGGCATGCAGCTGGGTGCCCCCGGCCACCGGCTGATCGACCGCGTCTCGACCGCGCCTCGACCGCGCCCGAGCGGCGGGAGCCTGTCCCGGGTCAGGTGAGCAGGATCGGGTTGGTCAGCGCCGCCGGCCGCCCGTCCGGGTGCCGGACCTCCACCCGGACGAAGGACGTCTCGGCGGCCTCGACCCGCATCCCCGGCTCCCACGGCGCCTTGCCGCGTTCGGTGTGGACGCGCACCTGCGGATCGCGGACGCCGGACAGCCGCAGGTACAGCCCGGCGGGGCGGCCTGCGGTGTCCAGGCGCTCGCCGATGCCGGCCCGGCGGCCGTCCGCCTCGGCGGTGAACTCCAGTTGGACGGCGGAAGATTCGGCGATCCAGCTGCGTCCGGCGCGCAGCGCGGCGAGGATCGCCGGGGGGCTGAGTTCCTCGGCGAACACCACGGTCTGCGGGGTGCCGAGCTGGCCGCGCAGGTGGGTGTCGCTGTTGCCGAGGGCGGGCTGCCAGTGTCCGGCGCGCACTCCGGCGGCCAGGCGGCGGCCCCATTCGGCGTGCGCGGCATGGTTGTCGGCGTTCCACGGCCGGTCGGAGGCCCAGGCGCCGTTCCACACCTCGACCGCGTCGAACGCCTCCAGCGGGAACATCAAGTCCCCACCGGGGTACGGCGCGTGGGGGTGCGCGGCGACGCACATGCCGCCGGCCGCCCGCACCTCGCGCAGCGCCCGGTCGAATGCCGCCGAGCCCACCCGGTGCTGCCAGTCGACGAGTTGGCCCGGGCGCAGGCCGAGCGCCAGCCAGTGGCCGGTTCGGGTGGTGACTTCCTGGCCGAGCAGGATCAGCAGGTCGTCGCCGTCGAGGCCGTCCCAAGCACCGGGCGGGGCAGCGCAGTTGTGCTCGGTGGCGACCAGGAAGTCCAGCCCGGCGGCGCGGGCCGCCGCGGCCAGTTCGGCGGGGGTGAGCTCCCCGTCCGAGTGCACCGTGTGCAGGTGGCAGTCTCCCCGGTACCAGCCCGGTCCTCGCGTCCGTCCGCCCATCGTCCACCTCCGCACGGTCAACGGCTCCGTGCGCTCAACGGCTCTGCGCGGACAGGGAGTTCCTCCGGAGGCTCAGCCGAGGGCGAACCAGGGGGACGGGGCGTCCTCCAGCGCCTTGCCGAGCAGCAGGGTGTCGTTGACGGAGAGCGGCGGCAGGGCGTCCAGCGGGAACCACTCCACGGCGAGCGACTCGTCGTCGTTGACGTGGGCGGTGCCGGCGAGGAGACGGCAGCGGAACGCGACGTTGAGGAACTGCACCTGGTCGCCGTTGGCGCAGACGGATGCGGGGAGGGTGTGCACGCTGGTGATCCGCTCGGGGCGGACGGTGACGCCGGTCTCCTCCAGGACTTCCCGCACCACCGCGTCGGCGGGCTGCTCGCCGGGTTCCATGATGCCGTGCAGCAGCGCCCAACGGCCGCTGTCGGAGCGGCGGTTGAGCAGGATCCGGCCGTCCTCCACAAGCACCGCGGTGACCCCGGACAGCCACAGCGGGGCGTGGCCGATGTGCTCGCGCAGGTCGAGGATGAACTTCGGGGTGGCCATACCTGCACCCTAGGCAGTGACCGCGCGGCCGATCAACCACCGCTGTCCCGTGTCGACGGACCACGGACCGGAACCCGAGGCGGGAGGCGGACCGGAACCCGGGACAGAGCGCGGGCCGGAACGCGGTGCAGAACCCGGGAGAGCGAGCGGGCCGGAAACGCGGAACGCCGCCGCCGACCCCCGAAGGGGCCGACGGCGGCGCACCGGCGTCAGAGACCGCGGTCAAAGAGCGCCGTCAGAGACCGGCGCGGAACCGACGTCGCGTCAGGCCAGCGTGGCGATCGCGTCGTTGAAGGTCTTCGACGGGCGCATCACGGCGGCGGCCTTGGCCGGGTCGGGCTGGTAGTAGCCGCCGAGCTCGGCGGGCTGGCCCTGGACGGCGATCAGCTCGTCGACGATGGTCTGCTGCTGCTCGCCGAGGGCCTGCGCGAGCGGGGCGAACGCGGCGGCGAGCGCGGCGTCCTCGGTCTGGGCGGCCAGCTCCTGGGCCCAGTACAGGGCGAGGAAGAAGTGGCTGCCGCGGTTGTCGATGCCGCCGAGGCGACGCGACGGCGACTTGTCCTCGTTGAGGAAGGTGCCGGTGGCGCGGTCCAGGGTGTCGGCCAGGACCTTGGCGCTGGCGTTGCCGGTGGTGGAGGCCAGGTGCTCGAAGGAGGCGGCCAGCGCGAAGAACTCGCCGAGCGAGTCCCAGCGCAGGTAGTTCTCCTTGACCAGCTGCTGGACGTGCTTCGGGGCGGAGCCGCCGGCGCCGGTCTCGAACAGGCCGCCGCCCGCCATCAGCGGGACGACCGACAGCATCTTGGCGCTGGTGCCCAGCTCCAGGATCGGGAACAGGTCGGTCAGGTAGTCGCGCAGCACGTTGCCGGTGACCGAGATGGTGTTCTCGCCGCGGCGGATGCGCTCCAGGGAGAGCTTGGTGGCCTCGACCGGGGAGAGGATCTGGATGTCCAGGCCCTCGGTGTCGTGCTCGGGGAGGTAGGTCTTGACCTTCTCGATCAGCACGGCGTCGTGGGCGCGGCCCTCGTCCAGCCAGAACACGGCCGGGTCGCCGGTGGCGCGGGCGCGGGTGACGGCCAGCTTGACCCAGTCCTGGATCGGCAGGTCCTTGGTCTGGCAGGCGCGGAAGATGTCGCCCGGCTGGACGGCCTGCTCCAGGACGGTCTCGCCGTTCAGGTCGACCAGGCGGACGGTGCCGGCGGCGCCGATCTCGAAGGTCTTGTCGTGGCTGCCGTACTCCTCGGCGGCCTGGGCCATCAGGCCGACGTTCGGGACCGAGCCGATGGTGGCCGGGTCGAGCGCGCCGTGGGCGCGGCAGTCGTCGAGGACGGCCTGGTAGACGCCCGCGTAGGAGCTGTCCGGGAGGACGGCCAGGGTGTCGGCCTCCTTGCCGTCCGGGCCCCACATGTGGCCGGAGGTGCGGATCATGGCCGGCATCGAGGCGTCGACGATGACGTCGCTGGGGACGTGCAGGTTGGTGATGCCCTTGTCGGAGTCGACCATGGCGAGGGCCGGGCCCTCGGCGATCTCGGCGTCGAAGGAGGCCTTGATCTCGGCGCCGTTGGGCAGCTTGTCCAGGCCGGCCAGGATGCCGCCGAGGCCGTTGTTCGGGTTCAGACCGGCGGCGACCAGCTCGGGGCCGAACGCGGCGAAGGTCTTCGGGAAGAAGGCGCGGACCACGTGGCCGAACAGGATCGGGTCGGAGACCTTCATCATGGTGGCCTTGAGGTGCACCGAGAACAGCACGCCCTCGGCCTTGGCGCGGGCGACCTGCGCGGCCAGGAACTCGTTCAGCGCGGCGGCGCGCATCACGGAGGCGTCGACGACCTCGCCGGCCAGCACCGGGACCTTCTCGCGCAGCACGGTGACGGCGCCGTCCTCGGTGACCAGCTCGATGCGCAGCGCACCGGCCTCGCCGATCACGGCGGACTTCTCGGTGGAGCGGAAGTCGTCGACGCCCATGGTGGCGACGTTGGTCTTGGAGTCGGCCGACCAGGCGCCCATCCGGTGCGGGTGGGTCTTGGCGTAGTTCTTCACCGACAGCGGGGCGCGGCGGTCCGAGTTGCCCTCGCGCAGCACCGGGTTGACGGCGGAGCCCTTGACCTTGTCGTAGCGGGCGCGGATGTCGCGCTCCTCGTCGGTCTTCGGCTCGTCCGGGTACTCCGGCAGGGCGTAGCCCTGGGCCTGCAGCTCGGCGATGGCGGCCTTCAGCTGCGGGATGGAGGCCGAGATGTTCGGCAGCTTGATGATGTTCGCGCCGGGGGTCTTGGCCAGCTCGCCCAGCTCGGCGAGGGCGTCCGCGATGCGCTGGTCCTCCTGGAGGTACTCCGGGAAGACGGCGATGATCCGACCGGCCAGCGAGATGTCACGGGTCTCCACGCTCACACCTGCGGTGGCGGCGTAGGCCTGGACAACCGGCAGGAAGGAGTACGTGGCGAGGGCGGGGGCCTCGTCCGTGTGGGTGTAGATGATGGTCGAGTCAGTCACCGTAGCTCCAGCTTCCACGTCTGCAACGTCTTGACGTCAAGATATCTCGACTCGGGGGCATCTCCGCAACCAACCCCCCGTACGGGTCCCCCGACGGGCTTCACCGGCACCTCTCGCACGCCCCTCACCGCCGCTCCGCCCGGGCCCCGATGTTGCGGGCCATTCCGCCGAAGACGACGGCGTGGAACGGGGCGACCGACCACCAGTAGGCCTGGCCGGCCAGGCCGTGCGGGTGGAACAGGGCGCGCTGGCGGTAGTGTGCGCCGTCGCCCTCGGGGGTGACGGTGAGCTCCAGCCAGGCCAGGCCGGGCAGCCGCATCTCGGCGCGCAGCCGCAGCAGCCGGCCGGGTTCGATCTCCTCGACCCGCCAGAAGTCCAGCGAGTCGCCGACCCGAAGCCGCCCGGGCGAGCGCCGGCCGCGGCCCAGCCCGACGCCGCCGGCCAGCCGGTCGAGCGCCCCGCGCACCCACCAGGCCAGCGGGAACGAGTACCAGCCGTGCTCGCCGCCGATGCCCTCCACCACCTGCCAGAGCGCCTGCGGGTCGGCGTCCACGTGCCGCTCCCGGACGTCCTGGTAGAGGCTGCCGCCGGCCCAGTCGGGGTCGGTGGGCAGCGGGTCGCTGGGCGCGCCCGGCAGTGCGGCGGAGGACCAGCGGGTGTCGACCTCGTCGTCCCGGATCCGGCGCAGCGCCAGCGTGACGGCCCGGTCGAAGCCGATCGGGCCGCCGGGCGGGTCGGGGATCCACCGGGCCAGGTCGTGCTCGGCGCACACCACCTCGTACCGCAGCGACTCGACCAGCGGCCGGGCCAGCGCGCCGGGGACGGGCGTCACCAGGCCGACCCAGTGCGAGGACAGGCCGGGGCTGAGCACCGGCGCCGTCACGATCAGCCGTCGGCGCAGGCCCGCCAGCAGGGCGTAGCGCTGCATCATCGCGCGGTAGGTGAGCACCTCCGGTCCGCCGATGTCGAAGACCCGGTCGGTGTCGGGGCCGTCGGGCAGGCCGGCCGCGCCGACCAGGTACCGCAGTACGTCGCGCACCGCGATGGGCTGGATCCGGGTGTCCACCCAGCGCGGGGTGACCATCACGGGCAGCCGTTCGGTGAGGTGCCGCAGCATTTCGAACGAGGCGGACCCGGAGCCGATCACCACGGCGGCCCGCAGCTCGGTGACGGCCGCTCCGCCCTCGCGCAGCGCCCGCCCGGTGGCGACCCGGGAGCGCAGGTGCGGCGAGAGCTGCCCCTCGGGGACGTCCCGGGGCACCAGCCCGCCCAGGTAGATGATCCGCCGGACACCGGCCCGGGCGGCGGCCCGGCCGAACGCGCGGGCCGCCGCCCGGTCCACGGCCTCGAAGTCCGGTCCGCTGCCGAGCGAGTGCACCAGGTAGTAGGCGACGTCGACCCCGTCGAACGCCCCGTCGAGCGTCTCCGGCCGCGTGACGTCCCCGGCCACCGCCTCCACCGCAGCGCGCCACGGGTGGTCGCGCAGCCGCGCCGGTTCGCGCACCAGGCACCGCACCTGATGCCCGTCGGCCAGCAGCTGCGGCACCAACCGCCCGCCGAGATACCCGGTCGCCCCGGTCACCAGACATCGCACCGTCGCCGCCTCCTCGCTCCCCGGTCAGTTCAGCCGATCATCCTCGCCCCGGCGATCCGAGGTCCCGGTGGTCCGAGGTTCCGGCGATCCGGGCGCGGCGATCCGGGCGCGGCGGTGGGCGGCCACCCGTTCGCGGGTGGCGCAGCGGCGGGAGCAGTAGCGGCGCTCGGGTCCGCTGCCGGTGGTGAGGTAGACGTTCCGGCAGCGGGGCGCGGCGCAGCTTCCGCCGGGCGGGCGGCCCCGCTCCCACAGCAGGACGGCGAGGGCCAGGCAGGACGCGGCGATCAGCCACTCGTCCCACGGCGCGTCGTCGTCGTGGTCCAGGTGGGGGTGCCAGCCGGTCGCGCCGCCGTGGGTGGTGAGCCTGAGCGGGCCGGTGTGTTCGCGCAGCAGCCGGTTGAGGGCGGCGGCCGCCCGGTCGGTGTCGGGCGCGTCGAACACCTCCCGCAACCGGCCTGCGGCCGTGCGCAGCGCGTCCACGTCGTCCGCGGTGACGTCGACGGGCTCGGGTTCGCCGTGCGCCCGCAGGATCGCGGCCAGCTCGGCGGGGGCGGGCGCGGGGTCTGCGGCGTAGGCGTTGATCACCGCGACGGCGCGGGCGGCCGAGGTCGGCACGGACGGGCGCAGCGGCGGCTGGTCGATGGGCACGCCGGCAATGTAACGCACCTTGCCGAGTTTTCCGTTACCGAAGTAGCGTCCGGCGCATGATCAGGTGCACTCCCCTGGCGAGGTGCCCCTGGCCGGGGCCACGACGGCCCGGACCGGCGACGAGATGTCCGGACCCGTGCTGCTGCTCGCCGCCTTCGCGGCGCTGGGCCCGACGGGCGACGCGTCCGCGGTCCTCGCCGCCCTGACGGCCGCCTCCGCGCTCGGCGGCCCGCTCCTCGGCATCCACCTGGACCGCGCCCGCCACCCCGGCCGCCTCCTCGCCGTCGCCCTGGCCCTGTACGCGACGGGCCTGCTCGCCGTCCTCACCACCCTGGACCACGCGCCGCTGCCCACCGTCCTGCTCCTCGCCGCCACGACCGGCCTGCTCGGCCCCGCCCTCTCCGGCGGCTGGACGGCCCAACTCCCCCGCGTCGCCCGCCACCTCCCCCGGGCCAACACCCTCGACGCCATGACGTACGACGCAGCCGCCCTGACCGGCCCGGCCCTGGCCGCCGCCACCGCAGCAACCCTCGGCCCGGCCACGGCAGTTCTGCTCGCCGCCGGCCTGATCACCGCAGCCCTGCCCGCCGCCTGGACCCTCCCGCCCAACCCCGCCCCCGAACACCCCACCGCCACACCCTCGTTTCCCCCACCAGCCGCAGCAGACCGCGACACCACGACCACGCGCCCCGAACTCATCACCACCCCTGTGGAGTTGCCCCTCGATCCCGACCGCCCCGAACCCACCGCCGCACCACCAGCACCGACCACACATCGACCCAGCCCGGACCCCACGACCACCCGGCCCCAACCCACCACTTCTCCAAGAGGGTTGCCCACCGATCCCGGCCGCCCCGAACTCGCCCCCGCACCACCAGCGCCGGCCGAACACCGACCCAGCCCGGACCCCACAACCACCCGGCCCCAACCCACCACCACCCAAAGGCCGTTCACCCCCCACCCCACCCGAACCCGACCACCCCGGGACCAGCACCCCCCGCCCACCGATCCCGAAAACGCCTCCCCCGGCCGGGCCACCGGCTCAGTGCGCTCCGAACTCGCCTCCGGACTGCGCGCGTTGACGTCCAGCCCGACCCTGGCCCGGGCGACGGCCGTCTCGGTCGGTGCCAGCGCGGGCCAGGGCATGCTGGCGGCCTGCCTGCCGCTGCTCGGCGAACGCGCACTGGGCGGCGCGAGCCGCGGTCCGCTGCTGCTGGCGCTGACGGCGGTGGCGGCGCTCTCCGCGAACGCGGCTCTCGCCCGCCGCCCCCACCTGCTCCCGCCGGATGCCGCGGTCTGTCTCGGCGCGCTGCTCCAGGCCGCCGCCCTGGCCCTGGCCGCCACCGGCCGGCCGTTCGCCCTGGTCGCGGCGGCCGCCCTGGCGGGCCTCGGCGAAGGCCCGCAGCTGAGCGGCCTGTTCGCCGTCCGTCACCGCGAAGCGCCCGCCCGCCTGCGGGCCCAGGTCTTCACCACCGGCGCCAGCCTCAAGATCACCGCCTTCGCCCTCGGCGCCGCCCTGGCCGGCCCGATCGCCACCCACTCGGTACCGGCCGCGCTCCTCCTCGCCGCCGCGCTGACAGCCGCCGCGACGCTCCGCCGCCCTCCCCTGCCCCGACCACGGGCCGAACACTGAACTGCCCCTGATTCGCCGGGCGTTCACCCCGATCCGACCCTCAAAAGCCTCTCGCCGAAAATCAATTGCCTTACCGCGAAGCGAAGTTGGACACCACTGCGGCGATCCGGTCGGCGACGTACTCGGCCTGGACGTCCCGGCCGAGGGCGTTCGGGTGGGCGTACCAGGGCAGGGTGGTGGCGCCGAGCTGGAGTTCGGAGGGTTCGAGCAGGCCACCGATGCCCCGGGCACCGCCGTCGCAGGCGGTGTTGTTCCCGGTCACGGCGTACAGGTCGACGAACTGGGCCCCGGCCTTCCTCGCGGCGTGGGCCATCACGGCGTTCAGCCGGGCCTCGACCTGGTCGATGAGGCGGAGCGCGTCCGGTGGGATGTCGGCGAACGGCAGTTCCTCGGTGCCGGGGACGACGGCGCCGCACAGCGACACGTCGCGGGGCACCAGTCGCGGGTAGCCGACCAGGACCGTCGCGGCCTTCTCCTCGGTGACGTACGCGATGCGGTCGAACATCTCCTCCAGCGCGAGATCTACCCGTTCCATCCCGTCGTCCAGCCACTCCCTGCCCCGGCCGGACGCGAAGAACCGGCGGCACTCGCCGGCCGGGGAGTCCGCGTCCACCGGCACGGCCGGCACCAGCGCGCCCTCCGGACCGCGCAGCCGCTCGGAGCACTGCTTGAGGATGCGGACGAAGCCGAGCGTGTTCCCGCCCGTGCTGCCGACCACCAGGCGGGTGTCCGCGCCGAGTGCGTCCTGCTGCGGCGGCACCGTCAGGTCGGTGCCCGGCACCACCTGCTGGCTCGTCCAGAAGTTCTCGACGGTGGCGGACGCGCAGGAGCGGTCGGCCCGGACTTGGAGCGGGACGCCCCGTTCGGCGAGGCGGCGGGCCGCCACCGCCGGGTAGTTCTGCTGCGACCGGAAGCAGTACAGGCCGGGCGGCGCGGTGTCCGCCGAGGGCGCGATGCCGTAATTGCCGGTGTACGAATCGCCTATGAACACCGTCGGCACCGCCTCCGCCGCCCGGGCCTGACCACCGCCCACCGACACCCCGGCCGCCGCGCACACCGCCAGCGCGGCCGCCCCGCCCGACGCCACCATCCACCCGACCGATACACGGACCACACCTCTCGCCGGCCGTCCAACGACGCGCGCCACCATGGCACTTGCAGTCAACCCGCCCCAGCACGCGGACAGCCGCACATCCCACCCGACCTCACCCGGACGGCCGAGCGCACCGGACGCGCTCCACCCGTCCCGCAAACCTCGCGCACCCTGGCATGTCCGCACATGACAGACCGTCACAAGGGCGGCTTCAAGCCGTATCCGACACCAAAACAGCCGCCCGGAGACGTCGGAATTCCCTGGATCCGACCCCGGAAGAACCCTTCTTCACCACCCCGTCCAAGAAGCCCTACCTTGGCGGCATGCTCACGAACGAAGATCAACTGACGCCGACCGACGCCCGCCGGTGCGGATGCGGATGCGGAACCGAGGTCGGCATCCCTTCGACCGGCGGTACCGAAAGATGATCCTCACAACGCCGGTCGCCCTGTTCGCCCTGTTCGCCCTGGCAATGGGAGCGGTGCTCGTCCGGCATGCGGTCCGGATCTGGCGAGGCCAGGCCTCCTCCACGCCCGGGGTGCGGATACTCGCCGCACCCGATTTCGCGCGTTCCCTGCTGATGGGCGGGGTGTCCAGCTGCTTCCTCGGCGCCATGATCGGCGCGGTCGGACACCTCCGGGCCACAGGCGTCATCGGAGGCGCCAACCCACCGCCGCCGTCCCCGGCCGTGGCCGTCGTGCTGCTGTTTCTCCTCCTCGGCGTCGTCATCAGCTCGTCGGCACTGACCGCGATCATCTGCTTCAACCGGCCGCGCTTCCTGATCCCGCCGCATCTGCGGGACTGGCCCGGCGTGATGTCCACCCGCCGTCGACGCCCGACGGAACCTCAGGAGGCCGAGCGGGATGCCGTGGACGATCACCCGCGGATCACCCCTGCCACAACGCCGCAGCAGGACCGGCCCGACACCGTGCCGATCCCGCACCAACGCCCGACGGTACGTCAGGAGGCCGGACGGGACGTCATGAGCGAACAGGCCTCCGCGCCCGGGAGCGTGCGGGTCAGCCGTGACGCAACGTCCCCGCGGGACAGGTTGCGGGCCTACACGATCCTGGTCGACGACGCCGCCGTCGCCAAAGTCCGTCCCGGCAAGTCCGTTTCGGTGGGCCTCTCGCCCGGGCCGCACACGGTCCGAGTCAAGATCGACTGGTGCCGGAGTCCGGAACTCGTCGTCACCGTGGCCGCGGGTGCCGAACACCGTCTGGAGTGCGGTCCGCGCGTCGCGGGCGGCGGCGACATGTCCATGGTCACCACGGAGCGCGACACCTACCTGTGGCTGCGGCCGTCCGACGAGTCGGCAGGCTGAGGAGCCGGAGCCGGTTCGTCCCGCCGCTTCAGCCGGCGGTCGCAGCCCGGATCGTCCGCCCGGTGACCGTCCTCGGTGTCAGGCGGACCCAGCGGCCGGCGGCGGGGGGCTCGGGGAGCTCGGCGAGCAGGGCGGGGTCGGTGACGTATTCGAGGGGGCCGATGATCAGGACGCTCCAGCCCTCGCGGAGGTCGGGGTCGGCGCGGTCGACCTCGAAGGCGGCCTCGCGGCTCGCGTCGGGGGCGAGCGCCCCGTCCGGGTTGGTGCGGTACAGGATGGTGCGGTCGTGCACCACGTAGCCGACCGGGCGCACCACCGGGCCGTCGGGGCCGGTCCGGGCCAGCCGGCCGAGACCGTTGCCGCCGAGGCGGTTCCAGCATTCGGCGGTGGTGAGTTCGCCGAGGACCGGGGGTCCGACCAGCGGGGGGCTGCCCGGGTCCGGTCCGGCGTCGACGGTGTGCACGCGTTCGGCGGGGCCGCCGGCGACCAGTTCCTGGTAGTCCAGGCCGAGGACCGCCGCCAGGCGCAGCAGCGCCGGCGGGTCGAAGTCGCAGCCGAGTTCCAGCACCCGGCGCAGGTAGGCGATCGACATGCCGGCCCTGGTCGCGACCTGGGCTTCGGTCAGTCCGAGGTCGGCGAGGCGGGCGGCGAAGCGGCGGGCGAGCGCGTTCGGTGCGGCAGCGTCGGCAGGCACGTGTTCGTTGGTCACTCCGGTCACCTCCCTGATGGTGGTGGTACCTCCATGGTGCGCGCCCGGGGTCGGCTCCGGCAGAGGCCTTGGGCCCGTTTGGACCCACTGCGACACCCGCGCAGGGCCCCGAGCCACACCCGCGCAGGGCCCCGAGCGGCACCCGCTCCGCACCCGCGCAGCGCCCCGGTCCGCCGAAGGGACCAACGTCCCACCCGTGCGGGCCCCGCGACCCTGGCAGGCCCTCGGGGGCGGGGGAAGAGTGGTCAGCGACCCCGAGGCGGACCAAGAGGCCCGCGGGGAACCCCGAACAGGGAAGGCACTGCCATGACTCGTCCCGTTCTCGCCGCCGTAGACGCGTCCGTCCGCAGCCGGGCCGCCGCCCACTGGGCCGCCCAGGAGGCTGCCCGCCGGGGTGCGCCGCTGCGGCTGCTGCACGCCTGGCCGTACCTGGGCCGCAAGGTCAACGACCTGGTCAAGATGGACGAGGTGGAGATGGGCGCGCAGACCATGATGGGCGACATCGCCCAGGAGCTGGCTGCGGCGTACCCGGGGGTGGCGGTCTCCTCGGAGCTGGTGCCGGACGCGGCGATCGACGGTCTGACGGCCGTCGCCGAGCAGGGGCAGTTGCTGGTGATCGGCACCCGGGGCCTCGGCGGGTTCCGCGGGCTGCTGGTCGGCTCGGTGAGTCTGGGTGTGGCCGGCCGGTCGAAGACGCCGGTGGTGCTGGTCCGCGAGGGCGGCCCGACCCCGGAGTCGGACGAGCCGGAGGTGACGGTCGGCTTCGATGCGCTCGAACCGGCGGACGCCGTCCTGGAGTTCGCGTTCGAGGAGGCGCAGCTGCGCGGCGCCCGGGTGCGGGTGGTGCACGGCTGGGAGCTGCCGCCGACCTACGGTTACGCGGGCTGGATCCCGGTGGAGAGCGAGCGCCAGGAGCTCGGTGCGCTGGCCGTCGGCATGGTCGCCGAGGCGGTCGCGCCGTGGCGGGAGAAGTACCCGCGGACGCTGGTGCTGGAGGACGTCCGGACCGGTGGCGGCGCGGCCGCGCTGGTGGAGGCGTCCGCGCAGTCGGACCTGGTGGTGGTGGGCCGCCGCACCCGCGCCCTCAACATCGGGCCGAAGCTCGGCTCGGTCGCGCACGCGGTGATCCACCACGCGCAGGCCCCGGTGGCGGTCGTCCCGCACGACTGACACCCCCTCGAACCCCCGGCCCCTCCCCCGGGCCGGGTCGTCAGGCCGCCCCGTCGTCACCCACCGCCTCCGGGTCACGACGGGGCGGCCGCACGTGTTGTCGTACCCGGCGGGCAGGCTGGCCGCCATGGACAACGACGAGTTCTGGCAGCTGATCGACTCCGCCCGGGCCGCGACCACGCCCGCCGTCCCCTTCGAGCGGGCGCTGGTGGACGTGCTGGCCGAGCGGCCGGAGCCGGAACTGCTGCGCTACCAGGCCTGCTTCGACCGCCTGCACCACGCCCTGTACCGGTGGGACGTCTGGGCGGCGGCGTACCTGATCGGCGGCGGCTGCTCGGACGACGCGTTCATGGACTTCCGGGCCGGCGTGATCTCCGAGGGCCGCGCCTGGTACGAGAAGGTCCTCGCGGAGCCGGACGTGATCGCCGAGCACCCCGCGGCGGCGGGCGAGAACCGGTTCGACGCCGAGGAGGTGTTCTTCAACGAGGCCGTCAACTACGCGGCGTCGTACGCCTTCGAGCGCCGCACCGGCGACCGGAACGCCTTCCACCCGGCCTACCTGCGCCACCGCGCCGAGCAGGGCATCGCCCCGGTCGGCCCGGTCGAGCGGGACGCGGGCATGGGCGAGCCGTTCGACTTCGACGACGACGCGGAGATGCACCTCCGACTGCCCCGACTGGCCGCCGCCTACCTCCTCGACTGACCCTCCACACAATTGAATTGACGCTGCGTCAGCGATCGAAGCGGAACGCCAGCAGCGTCGCGTCGTCCTCCGACAGCGGGCCGGACATGTCGCGGACCACGGCGTCCACCAGGTCCTGGAGGGTGGGCTCCGCGGCGTGCGTCTCGACGGCGGCGCGGAGGGCGTCGAGGCGCAGGTCGATGTCCTGGTCGCGGCGTTCGATCAGGCCGTCCGTGTAGAGCAGCACGGTGTCGCCGGGCCGGACCAGCGTCTCGGTGGCCCGGTAGGCGACCCTCGGCAACACGCCGAAGGGCGGGCCGACTTCGGCGGGCAGCAGGGTGGCGCGGCCGTCGCGCAGCAGCACCGGCGGCGGGTGGCCGGCGCAGATCCAGCGCAGCAGGTGCCGGTCGGGGTAGTAGCGGGAGACGATCGCGGTGGCGGTGGACTCGTCGCTGTCGTCGCAGGCGATCCGGTTGAGCCAGCCGCCGAGCGACTCCACCAGGGCGCCGGTGAACGCCAGCCCGGCCAGCGCGTGCCGCAGCATGGACATCAGCGCGACCGCGTCCAGCCCGTGGCCCCGCGCGTCACCCACCGCCAACAGGACGCGCCCGTCGGGGAGTTGGCGAACCTTGAACCAGTCGCCGCCGACCCGCCCCTCGGCCGGGCGGTAGGCGACGGCGGAGGTGACGCCGACGCCGGTCACGGTCGCCGAGCGCGGCTGCAGCGCGTCCTGGAGGCGCTGGACGACGGTGTGTTCGGCGTCGGCGCGGCGGGCCTGACGCTCGGTCTCCTCCTGCTGTTCGCGCAGCCGGCGCTGGCTCTCGGACAGTTCGGTGACGTCCTGCAGGACGGCCCGCATGCCCTCGACCGGGCCGTCCTCGTCGCGGACCACCTCGGCCACCAGCCTGACCTTGCGGGGCCGGCCGATGCCGTACAGCTCGGTGAGCACGTCGATGTCGGCGCCGGTGGTGAGCAGCCGGTCCAGGGCGCGGTACAGCGCGGGGCGGGCGGTCTCGGTGACCCGGGCGAGCATCTGGTCGATGGTCAGCGTCTCGGTGTCCGCGGTGCGGCCGAGCAGGACGGCCAGGCCCGGCGAGATGTCGAGCCGCCCGTCGCGCAGGGTCCACTCGGCCCAGCCGACCCGGGCGATCCGCTGCGCGGCCCGCGCGGCCTCCTCGGTCCGGTCGTCGGTCCACAGCAGCAGCAGGCGGCGGCCGAGCCGGTGCACGGTGAGCCGGTCGCGGCGGTGCCGGGCGCTGCCGTCCGGGCCGGCGCCGTCCCACCGCACCGGGAGCCCGCGCGCGGCGTGCCCGGTGCGCAGAACGTCCTCGACGGCCGCCGCGACCGGCTCGGTCCACAGCCCCGGGTACGTCTCCCGCAGCGACACGCCGTGCCCCGCGACGCCCTGCTCGAACACCTTCGTCGGGTGGTGCGGGTGCCGGACGGCGGCCTCGTTGACGATCACCACGGCGAGGTCCAGCACGGCGCCGTCGCCGTCCCGGACGGGTTCGGCGAGCACCGCGGCCTGGGGGACGGCGTCCAGCAGACGGTGCAGGTCCTGGTCCGGCGGCCGGGCCAGGTCCGGGTCCAGCGCGGCGTCCGGGACGATCGGCGGCGGACCGGGCGGGCGCTGCCGCGAACGGGACGGGTGCTCCTCGCGCAGTCGGCGGACGGTACGGCGCAGCGCCTCGCCCCAGTCGGCCTGCTCGGCTCGCCCGTACAACCCTCGCCCCTCTCCGCTCGGCATTCCCTGTCACTGTTCCGGCCCGGCCCACCGCCCGACGACCGCACCGGCCCGGACGGGTGAGGCCCGCCACCCGACCGGACCGACACTACGTCACCACCCGTCCGTGGAACCGGGAACCCCCAGTTCAGGCGGGGCGTTGTCGGCACGGAACGATCTTCGGTTCGAGTGGAGGACCTGCATGTCAACGGCCTTGGCCAAGGGCGCAAACGTTCCCGTGCTCCGGGACGGCAAGGGCCCGACGAGTGTCCTGGTCGGCCTCGGGTGGCAGGCCGCCGGCGAGTACGACCTGGACGCCAACGCGCTGCTGTGCGACGCCGACGGGAAAGCGGTTTCCGACCAGCATTTCGTCTTCTTCAACAATCTCACCAGCCCCGACGGGGCGGTCACCCACCTCGGCGACCCGGGCGACGGCACCGACCGCGAGCGCCTGCGGGTCGACCTGGCCGCCGTCGAGCAGCGGGTGCAGCGGATCGTCTTCACGGTGGCGATCTACCAGGCCGACGAGCGCCGCCAGGCGTTCGGCTCGGTGCGCGGCGCGTACGTCCGGGTGGCGGACGCGGCGGGCGGCGGCGAGGTCGCCCGCTACGAGCTGGGCCCGGAGCTGACCACCGAGACCGCCGTGGTCTTCGGCGAGCTCTACCGGCACGGCGGCGGCTGGAAGTTCCGCGCCATCGGCCAGGGCTACTCCTCCGGGCTGGCCGGCATCGCCACCGACTTCGGCGTCGCGGTCCTCGCCCCGCCGCCCGCGGCACCGGCCGCATCGGCTGCACCCGCCATGCCCGCAGCACCGGCCACGCCCGCAGCACTCGCCGCACCGGCCGCTCCGGCGGTGCCGCCGATGCCCGCCGCCGCGCCCGCGGCCGTTCCCACGCCCACCCTGGCGGTGCCCGCCGTCCTGCCCGAGCCCCTCGGAGGTTCCCCGGTGACCTGCTTCTTCGACCCCGCCCACGGCCCCGGCAGCACGCCCGTCCTGTGGTCCCCGCAGTGGGGCGTCCCGCGTCAGATCCAGTCCTGCGGCGCCTGCGCCCAGCGCGTCCAGACCACGCCGCCGCCGTACTACACCGCCCCCGCCGCGGCCGGCTACCCGCAGCCGGGCTACCCCGCCGCCCAGCCCGGCTATGCCCAGCAGCCCGGCTACCCGCAGCAGGGCGGCCACCAGCCCGAGCAGCCCCAGGGCCGCCGCTTCGGCACCGGCGCCCTGATCGGCGCCGGCGCGGCGGGCCTGGTCGGCGGCGCGCTGCTGAACGAGGCCTTCTCCGACGACGAGCCCGACGTGATCATCAACAACTACTACGAGGACTGATCGCCGGCCGCCGCACCGTTCCGTCGACGGTGTGATTCCCGCCTTCGGCGATTGCCTGACGGTTCGTCATCGACCTAGCGTTCTCGGAGAGTTCCGGCGGGGCCGCGCGACGCGGCCCCGCCGTCCGACGGAGAGAGGACACCGGGATGCCGGGCGATGTGAAGAACCAGAAGTTCACCATGCTCTTCGACTGGTTCGACCAGGGCGGCGACGGCGTGCTCACGCACGACGACTTCCAGGCGATGGGGGAGCTCTTCGGCGCGCTGGCCGCCGAGGACGACCGGGAGAACGCCGCAGCGATGCGCAAGGCCTTCGAGGAGTGGTGGCGCGTGCTGCTGGCCCATGGCGACGCCAACGGGGACGGGCAGATCGACCGCACGGAGTTCTTCGACGTCATGGTGGCCAACGTCACCGCTCCGGAGCACTTCGAGCAGGCGGTGCTGGCCATCGCGGACGCCCTGATGCGCGCGCTGGACACCAACCACGACGGCGTGCTGAGCAAGGACGAGTACGTGCGCATGTACGACGCCCTGGGAATCCCGCCCGTGCACTCGGAGGACGCGTTCTGGCGGCTCGACCGGGACGGCAACGGGGTGATCAGCCACGACGAGTTCCGGATGGCCATCACCGAGTTCTACCTGAGCACCGACGAGAACGCGCCGGGAAACTGGCTGATCGGCCCCATCCAACAGGGCGCCTGAACCCCGCCGGGCCCGACCGGGGAACCCCCCGGCCGGGCGCGACACGCGGACTCCGCCACGTCGACACGTCCAGCCCTGCGCACGCTCTTGAGCGGCCGCCCGCGCACTCTTGAGCGGCTACCGGACCGTCTCCCAGAACGCGCACTGGTGATCGGCGGCCACGTCGGCCTCGAGGATCCGACCCGGAACGAACCGCAGCTGGTCGCCGCCCCGGATCGTCGCGGCCGACCAGCGCGGCGCACCGGGGTGGTTGGGGTCGCCGGTGCGGGCGAAGGCGGTCCAGTACTGGATCATCGTGGCCGCCATCGCCCGCTGGGCGTCGGTCTGCAGGAAGTTCAGGCCGCCGAGGTCGAACAGCGACGGCAGGTCGGTGGCGTGCGCCGCGCCCTGTGGCAGGTCGGGCAGGTGGATCCCGTTCACGTCGGGGGCGTTCGGGTCGGCGAACTCGTAGGGGTACACGGTGGTGTGCGCGGCCATCGCGCGGTCGGCGGACGCCGTCCGACACGCCCACGACGCGTCGGTGATGACGGTGGCGAACGCCAGCGGCGCCGATCCGCCGTACCGGGACAGCGGGTACCTGGCCGCCACCCGGTCCGCCTGCACGCCGAAGGCGGCGAACAGCAGGCTCGGGTACGTCTCGGCGGTGACCAGCGTCGGGTCCGTCTCCACCGCGGCGCCCACGAACGAGCGGGCCTCGTCCCGGTTGCCGCCGGAGATCACCGGGACCGACAGGAAGCGTCCCTCCCGGACGGCCACCGCCGGGTCCAACGGCAGCAGCGGCGTGCCGAAGGCCAGATGGTCGGAGAAGGACTGGTTGAGCGGCACCAGGTCGGCGGCCGGCTTGGCCCGCATGCAGGACAGCTCGTCGGTCCGGCAGCCCGCGCCGTGGGCGGCCGCGATCCCGTCCGCCAGGTCCTGTTCCAGCGAGGTGTACGGCGTCGCCGCCGGCGTGCCCACGTACAGGGCCCCGGCCGGCCAGTCCAGCAGACACGAGCCGGACGAGATGATCGCCCGGTCGATCAGGCCCTCGGCCTGCGGCGAGGTCAGCGCCGCGCAGGTCGACATGCCGCCCGACGACTCGCCGAAGACGGTGATGTTGTCCGGGTCCCCGCCGAACGCCGCGGCGTTCCGCTTCGCCCACCGTGCCCCGGCGAGCTGGTCCTCCAGCCCGAAGTCGCCCGAGCCCGGCAGACCGGGCAGACCGAAGTAGCCGAAGATTCCCAGCCGGGAGTTGAGCGTCACCACGACCACGTCGCCCTGGGACGCGAGCCGGTCGGCGTCGTAGTCACTGCCCGCGCCGTTGACGTAGCCGCCGCCGTGCCACCACACCATGACGGGCAGCCGCGCTCCCGGCGCCACCCGGCGCGGCGTGGTGACGTTGACGTACAGGCAGTCCTCGTCCGACGACGCGGGCTGCCCCGGACCGGCGGACGTCTGCGGGCACCGGCTGCCCGGCTGGACGGCCTCCCGGACCCCGTCCCACGGCGCCGCGGGCTGCGGCGGGGCCCAACGCAGCTCCCCGACCGGCGGCTTCGCGTAGGGAACGCCGAGGAAGTGCCGGGCGGTCTCGTTCGAACTGCCGTGCAGCAGGCCGGTGTCCACCCGCACGGTGTCGGGCGCATCGGTCGACGGGGACGGCGAGGAGAGCGAATCCGGCCCGGGCCGCAGCGCGGTCGGCGGACTCACGGTGATCGGCGGACTCGCGGCGGCCGACGTAGTCACGGCGGTCGGCGCGCTCACGACAGCCGGCGCACCCACCGTGATCGGCGAACTCACGGCGGTCGGCGCACCCGCCGCGTCGGCCGGTCCGGTGTCTGGTCCGAAGAGCGCGGCCAGGGCCGCGGCGGCGATGACGATCGCGCGGAGCTTCATGCGTCTCCCTCGGGACCAGCGGTGCGGGTGCTGCGAGCCGGGTCAGCGTACGAGCGCGGCGCCGCATGCTGCGGGCTGCCGTCCCGGGTGCCGCGTTCCGTCATCCGTTCGGGCTTCCCCTGTCGCTCCGATCGGCCCGCAGTCGGCGGCCGCTCGCAGGCTCCGTTCTGCGCGGACTCTTGACGGTGCACCGACCAGCACCTACGGTGCGGACACCGGTGGCCCCGGGCGGGTGGCCACGGCATCCCCCACTCCGCGCCAGGAAGGGCGGCCGCGTTGCCCGTTCACCCGCTCCCCCACCCGAGCGGCACCAGCCCCCAGCCGGGCGGTGCCGTCCCGTTCCCGATCCCCGACCAGCCCGATGCCGACCGTCCGGCCGGGCCCGGTCCGACGCTCGCCCAGGTCGCGGCGCACGCGGGCGTGTCCAGCGCCACCGCGTCCCGGGTGCTGAACCGGTCCGCGCCGGTCTCGCCGCAGATCGCCGCCCGCGTCGAGTCCGCCGTCCGCGAGCTGCGCTACGTCCGCCGCCGGGCGTCCGCCGCGACCTCCCGCGACACCGGTGCGATCGCCGTGGTCGCGTTCGCGGACGTGCTGCGCTTCCACGCCGACCAGTTCCCGGTCCGGCTCCTCGCGGGGGCGCAACGCGTCGTCCCCGACCGGGAGTTGGTGGTCCTCACGGCGGGCCCGGGGCCGGCCAGGCCGTCGCTGGTGCGGTACCTGTGCGGCGGGCACGTGGACGGGGTGCTGCTGGTCGGACGGTGGGGCGACCCCGCGCTGCCGGGGCTGCTCCAGGCCGCGGGCGTGCCCGTGGTCTCGCTCGGGCGGCCCCCGCAGTCGCAGCGCCTGGCCCACGTGGACGCCGACAACCTGAGCGGGGCCCGCGCCGCCGTCCGCCTGCTGCACCGGGCCGGCCGCCGCCGGATCGCCACCATCGCGGGCCCGCCGGACACCGCCGCCGGCGCGGACCGCCTGGCCGGCTACCGCCGTGCCCTGCTCGACCACGGCGACCCGGCCCGCACGGCCGTCGCCTACGGTGACTTCGGCTCCCGCTCCGGCGAACACGCGATGGTCCGCCTGCTCGACCAATTCCCGGACGTCGACGCCGTGTTCGCCGCCTCCGATGCCATGGCCATCGGCGCCCTCCGCGCCCTGCACCGCCTCGGCCGGCGCGTCCCGGACGACGTCGCCGTGGTCGGCTTCGACGACTCCCCCGCCGCCGCCAGCGCCCGCCCCGGCCTCACCACCGTCCGTCAGCCCGTCGAGGACCTCGGCGCCCACGCCGTCGAACTCCTCCGCGACCCGTCCCCGACCCGCTCCGTCGTCCTCCCCACCCACCTGGTGGTCCGCCAGTCCTGCTGACGGCACCCCGCCTCGGCCGTGCGGCAGCCCCGGGCCCACTCTGCGATCACCGTCGGACCTCCCGAGCCCACCCCCGGCGGACGACACGACAGAGACCTGGCGGCAGCTGCAACCGCTGCGCGTGGCACCCGGCTGGGCCAACTTCCCTCCCCCGAACCGTACTGCGGCCGTACGTGACCATTCCTGACGAGGTGTCACCATCTGGACGACGTCTCCCGGTCGTGTACCTTTCAGGCCGGTCGCGGCACCGACCAGCGCGTTTCTGCCGTGTCCGTCCCGTCCCGTTGTCGGCCGGCCCTGCGCGCCTGCTAGCTGGTGGCCCCATCCGCAAGCCAGGAGAGTGCCGATGCCTCCCGTTCCTCTTGCGCGCCCGGCCGCCGCCCGGCCCGCTGCCCGCGTCCGCCGACCGCTGCTGACCGTGGCTGCGGCGGCTGTCCTGGTCGCCGGTACTGCCCTCCTGGCGCTGCCTCAACTGCCGGCCGAGGCGACCGAGTCTGCGGCGCCCGCCTACAGCTGGAACAACGTCCGGATCGGCGGCGGCGGGTTCGTGCCGGGCATCGTCTTCAACCAGGCGCAGCGTGGGCTGGTCTACGCACGTACCGATGTCGGCGGGGCGTACCGGCAGGACCCGGCCACCAAGCAGTGGGTTCCGCTGCTCGACTCGATCGGCTGGGACGACTGGAACCTGACGGGTGTGGCCAGTCTGGCCACCGATGCCAAGGATCCGAAGCGGGTGTATGTGGCGGCGGGCAGCTACACCAACAGCTGGGATCCGGCGAACGGCGCGATCCTGCGCTCCACCGACCAGGGGGCGAGCTGGCAGCGCAGTACGCTGCCGTTCAAGGTCGGCGGCAACATGCCGGGTCGCGGAATGGGCGAGCGGCTGGCCATCGACCCGAACAACGACGCGGTGCTGTGGTTCGGCGCGCCGAGCGGCAACGGGCTGTGGCGCAGCGCCGATTACGGTGTCACCTGGTCGCGGGCAAGCGCTTTCCCGGTGACCGGCACGTACGCGCCGGACCCGTCGGACAGTTCGGGCTACCAGAGCGATCCGCTGGGCATCCTGTGGGAGGTGTTCGACCAGGGCAGCGGAACGGTGAACGGCGTGACGCGGACGATGTTCGTCGGTGTCGCGGACAAGCAGAACAGCGTGTACCGCTCGGACGACGGCGGCTCCAGTTGGACCAGGATCGGCGGGCAGCCGACCGGCTTCGTCCCGCACAAGGCGGTGCTGGACGCGTCCGGCGGCAACCTGTTCGTGGCGTACAGCGACACCGGCGGCCCGTACGACGGCGGGCACGGCGACGTGTGGAAGTACACGACGGCGACCGGTACTTGGTCCAATGTCAGCCCGGTGCCGTCCTCGGACACCGCCAACAACTACTTCGGCTACTCGGGGCTGACCGTCGACCGGCAGCACCCGAACGTGCTGATGGTGACGGGCTACAGCTCGTGGTGGCCGGACACCCAGGTCTGGCGGTCCACCGACTCCGGCGCGACCTGGAAACCCTTCTGGTCGTACGGGAGTTACCCGAACCGCACCGACCGGTACAGCATCGACGTCTCCTCGGTGCCGTGGCTGACGTTCAACGCGAATCCGTCGCCGCCGGAGGAGACGCCGAAGCTCGGGTGGATGACGGAGTCGCTGGAGATCGACCCGTTCGACTCGGACCGGATGATGTACGGCACCGGGGCGACGCTGTACGGCTCCTCAAACCTGACGTCCTTCGACAACGGCCAGAAGGTCTCGATCGCCCCGGTGGTGACGGGACTTGAGGAGACCGCGGTCAACGACCTGGTCTCGCCGCCGACGGGCGCGCCGCTGCTGAGCGCGCTCGGCGACCTCGGCGGCTTCCGGCACGACGACCTGACGAAGGTCCCGGCGCGGATGTTCACCCAGCCGGACTTCGCCTCCGGCACGTCGATCGACTTCGCGGAGTCGGCGCCGGCCACCATGGTGCGGGTCGGCGACCTCGCCTCGGGTTCGACGGGCAAGCACCTCGGCTGGTCGACGGACGGCGGCGCCAACTGGTTCGCCGCCCCGGCCGAGCCCTCGGGCGTGACGGGCGGCGGGCAGGTGGCGCTGGCGGCGGACGGCTCCGCGACGGTGTGGAGCCCGAAGGGCGCGGGCGTGGTGCGCTCCACCGGCTTCGGCGGCTCGTGGACGCCGGCCGCGGGCCTCCCTGCGGGGGCGGCCGTGCAGGCCGACCGGGTCGATCCGAAGACCTTCTACGGCTGGTCCGGCGGCACCTTCTACGTCTCCACGGACGCCGGCGCAACCTTCACCGCGAAGGCCGCCGGCCTGCCCACGGAATCGGTGCGCTTCAAGGCCGTCCCCGGCGCCAAGGGCGACATCTGGCTGGCCGGCGGCACCCCCGGCGCCGGCTACGGCCTGTGGCACTCCACCGACTCCGGCGCGACCTTCGCCAAGGTGTCGGGCGTCGACCAGGCCGACACCATCGGCTTCGGCAAGGCCGCCCCGGGGCGCAGCTACCCGGCGCTGTACGCCTCCGCGAAGATCGGCGGAGTCCGCGGCATCTTCCGCTCCGACGACGCGGGCGCGAGCTGGGTGCGCATCAACGACGCCGCCCACCAGTGGGGTTGGACCGGAGCGGCGATCACCGGCGACCCGCGCGTCTACGGCCGGGTGTACGTGAGCACCAACGGCCGCGGCATCCTGTACGGCGACCTGACGGGCACCACCTCGCCCTCGCCCTCGCCCTCCTCGTCCTCCCCCGGCCCCTCGCCCTCCCCCAGCCCTTCCGCGTCCCCTTCGGCTTCCCCTTCCGCTTCCCCTTCGGCGTCCAACTCGCCTTCCCCGTCCGCGGCTTGCGAGGTGGACTACGCGGTGGCCAGCCAGTGGGGCGGCGGCTTCGGGGCCAATGTGACGCTGGTGAACCGGAGTTCGACGGCGGTCAACGGCTGGTCGGTGGTGTGGACGTTCCCCAGCGGGCAGCAGGTCAGCTCGCTCTGGAACGGCAATGTCACCCAGTCCGGCGCGAAGGTCACCGTCACCGATGCTGGCTACAACTCGGCTATTCTGCCCGGCAGTTCAGTATCCTTCGGGTTCAACGGAAGCTGGACCACCGCGAACACCGCACCGTCCGCCTTCACCCTCAACGGCACCGCCTGCACGGTGCGGATCGACCAGGCCCTTCAGTAGTCCGCGGCGACGGGGCTCCGGGGAGAGCGGGACCAGCCGAGGTCGGCGTACCAGATCCGGCTCGGTGGCTCGTTCTCCTCGGCCTGGCCGCTGAACCGCTTCGGCCTCATCGGACGGGGCCCGCCGACAGGCCGGCCGCACCGAGGTCGACCTTCGGCCCCGGTTCGACGCCGAGCCGCGGACGACGGCGCCGGGCTCACGTCACTGCTTCCGCGCCTGCGCGGCAGGCGAGTTGCGCTGTCGTGCGGGGGTGGCCTCGGTCCGGGTGGCCTCGGTCCGGGTGGCCAGGCCGCCAGGGCCGAGGTGCAGGCGGGTCGGCGCGCAGCGGCGGCCGTCTTGAACGCCCGGGCGTGGGAGGTCAGTTGGCAGCAGGCTTCCAGCCGAGCAGCGGGCCGAGTCGGGTGGCCAGGTCGGTGAGGATCTGCGTGTAGTCCTCGGGTTCGAAGGTGAACGGCAGCGAGAACGCCACCTCGTCCACCTCGCGGAACGCCGCGTGCGCGTACAGCAGTTCGGCGAGCTGTTCGGAGCCGCCGACCAGGTCGGGGGCGAACAGCACCCGGCCCGGGCCCTGCGGGGCGAGGGTGCGGGCGTGCCGGGAGGCCGCGTACGCCCGGTACTTGGCGCGTTGGGCGGGCGTGGCGCTGTCGGTGGGGATCACCACCAGGCCCTGCGAGACCCGGGCCTGCTCGCCGTCGGGGTGGTCGGCCCGGAAGGCGCGGATCTGGGCGAGCTGGTTGGCGACGAAGGTCTCCTCGCCCTCCTCGGCCCGCACGACGCTGCTGGTGAGCAGGTGGAGTCCCTGCTGTCCGGCCCAGCGGGCCGAGCGCAGGCTGCCGCCGCCGTACCAGACCCGGCCGGCCAGCCCGGGGACGTGCGGCTGCACGCGCGGCGAGTACGACTCGATGCCCTCGGTGCCCTGGAAAGCGCTTGCCGGTTGGCCGCGCAGCAGGCCCAGCAGCCGCTCGACCCGGCCGTAGCCGAAGTCCTCCCGGTCGGCGGAGTCGGGGTACAGCGCGTCCTTCACGTCCTCGTAGTGCGCGGGGACGCCGATGCTCACGCCCGGGTTGAGCCGGCCGCCGGACAGCACGTCGACGGTGGCCAGGTCCTCGGCGTACCGCAGCGGGTTCTCCCAGCCGAGCGGGGTGACGGCGGTGCCGAGAGCGATCCGGCGGGTGCGCTGGGTGGCGGCGGCGAGCACGGTGAGCGGCGAGGAGATCCCGTACTGGAGGTGCCGGTGGCGCAACCAGGCACTGTCGTAGCCGAGTTGCTCGCCGAGCTCGATCAGCCGCAGGGTCGCCTCGTGGCCCTCGGCGGGGCGGTTCTCGTCGAACAGTCCGATGGTCAGGAAGCCCAGCGAACGCAGTGGCCGGTCGGGGGTGGGCACCGGTGTTCCTCCTTGCGCGGCGGCGGCCCCGGAGTGGCCGCCCGTCCCGTTCCCGCCACGCTCACACACCCGGGGCGGCGCGATCAACGGGGTGGCCGCCGATTGTGACGCGGCGCCATCACGCCGCAATGGGACGAAATCCCGCCTCCCGGCGGACGGTGTCGCCGGGCGCGGCTACCGTGGTTCGTCGACCGGTCCGCGTCGGGTTCTTCGGGAGGGACGATGGTGCACTTCTACGGTCGACCGGGTCTGCTGGCAGCGGGCCTGCTTCTGACCGGACTGGCGGCCACCGCCTGCTCGTCCTCGCACTCCCCCGCGACCTCCGCCGACGACGCCGCCGGCACCCCCGGAACCCCCGGCACCGTCACCGCCGGCGGCACCCCCGGCACCGTCACCGCCGGCGGCCCGCCGGCCGACCCCTGCTCCGTCCTCACCGACGAGCAGGTCAGCAAGGCGATGGGCGGCACGGCGGAGCTGCTCGCGGAGGGGCCGTCCAAGGAGGAGAAGTGGGGCTGCGTCTGGGGCGCGCGCCGCTCGTACGTGGCAATCCGGCAGGTGGCGGACGACGCGTTCGCGAGGACCACGGCCGGCCCCGATCTGAAGGTCGAGCCGGTGGCGGGCATCGGCGACAGCGCCGTCCTCGTCAGCTACAAGGAGGACGGCCGGATGCCGGAGCTGGTGTTCACGGTCGGCGCCGTGCACTACGCCATCGAGGCGACCGCCGACCGGAGCGACGCGGGGCCCGCCAACGCCCCGAAGGAGGCCGCCGCCGAACAGGAGCTGGCCCGCCTCGTCGTGCCCCGCCTCCGCTGACCCGCCTCCGCCGACTCGTCAGCCCCGGTACGTCTCCAGCAGACGCAGCCACACCTCGCTGATCGTCGGGTAGGACGGAACGGCGTGCCAGAGCCGGGAGATCGGCACCTCCCCGGCCACGGCGACGGTCGCCGAGTGCAGCAGTTCGGAGACCCCGGGGCCGACGAAGGTGACGCCGACCAGGGTCTCCCGGTCGAGGTCGACGACGGCGCGGGCGCGGCCCCGGTAGCCGTCGGCGTACAGCGAGGCGCCGGCCACGTTGCCGATCTCGTAGTCGACGGCGCGCACCCGCAGGCCCGCGTCCTCGGCCTGACGCTGGCTCAGGCCGACGGCGGCGACCTCGGGGTCGGTGAAGACGACCTGCGGGACGGCGGCGCGGTCGGCGGTGGCGACACTGCGGCCCCACGGCGCGAGGTCGAGGGGGCGGCCGGCGGCGCGGTCGGCGATCGCCTGGCCGAAGATCCGGCCCTGGTACTTGCCCTGGTGGGTGAGCAGCGCCCGGTGGTTGACGTCACCGGCCGCGTACAGCCAGCCGCCGGGGACGTCGGTGGCCACGCCGGTGTCGTCGACGGTGATCCAACTGCCGGGCTTCAGGCCGACGGTGTCCAGCCCGAGATCGGCGGTGCCGGGGACTCGCCCGGTGGCGAACAGCGCCTCGTCGGCGGTCAGTTCGGTGCCGTCGGACAGCTCCAGCGTGAGCGTTCCGTCGTCCCCCCGCTGAACGGCGGTGGTGGAGACGCCGAGCCGGACGTCGACCCCGGCCGCGCGCAGCCCGTCGGCGACCAGCTGCCCGGCGAAGTCCTCGGTCCGGTCGAGCAGCCGGTGGCCGCGCACCAGCAGCGTCACCTCACTGCCCAACGCCCGCCAGGCGGTGGCCATTTCGACCGCGACGACGCCGCCGCCGACCACCGCGAGCCGACCGGGCACGCTGCTCGCGGAGGTGGCCTCCCGGCTGGTCCACACCTTCGCCTCGGCCAGCCCGGGGAGCTTCGGCAGCGCGGCCGCCGTCCCGGTGCAGACGGCGACGGCGTGCCGCGCGGTGAGCGTCCGGGAACCGCCGTCGGGGGTCTGGACGGTGACGCGCCGTTCGCCGTCGAGCCGCCCGTGCCCGCGCACCAGGTCGATCCCGGCGGAGTCCAGCCAGGCCACCTGCCCGTCGTCCTTCCAGTGCGACGCGAACTCGTCCCGCCGCTTCAGCACCGCGCCCGCGTCCAGCTCCCCGCCGGCCGCCTCCCGCGCCCCGGCCAGCCGCCGCGCATCCGCGAGCGCGGCCACCGGCCGCAGCAGCGCCTTGCTCGGCATGCACGCCCAGTACGAGCACTCGCCGCCCACCAGCTCCTTCTCGACGATCGCGACCGTCAGCCCACCGGCCCGCACCCGATCCGCCAGGTTCTCCCCGGTCGGCCCGCCCCCGAGCACCACCACGTCATACCTGTCGCCGTCCGCACCCATCCGCAGCAGCCCTCCCATCTCCGTCATCCCTGTCACCTGACCCGGGCCGCACCCTGACGCCCCGTCACGCCCCATTCGTACACCACGGCCCGGCTCCTGCCCACGCACCCCACGGCCAGCGCATGCCCCGACTGCTCCGGGCGGGCTTCCGGGTCACCTCCCAACGCCACGATCGCCAAGAAGAAATGGTCCGCCCCGGTGACGGCCCTGGCCGTGACCGGTGTCATCCTCGCCGGTACCGTGGTCTGCTTCGCGGCGGCCGCGCCCATAGTCACCGCACTCGACAGGTGACGGGGCCGGTCGGCTCCGCGGGGAGAGACGGGTGGCCCCGCGCCCTGCGGTGGCCACCCGTATTCATCGGGCCGCGGCTTACCGGCCGGGCACCGATGCCGCGAGGTCGTTCAGCGCGGCGTTGACGACCTTCCAGCCGATGCCGAGGGTGTCCCGGTCGGGCCGGCTCGGCTCGTCGGCCTCGGCCGCGGGGTGGACGAAGTTGCGGTAGCGGCGCAGCACGTGGCTGAACTTCTGCGCGTCCGCGTCGAGCCAGCCGGCCTTGTGGCACACGTCGATGAGTGTCTCGAACCGAACGTTGCGGTCGGAGCTGTTGCCCAGCAGGGACCGGTCGCGTTCCCGTACGACCTGGAGCAGGACGCCTTCCAGCAGGCTGCCGAGCATGACGAGCGCTGCGATGTGCGCACCGTTGACGTAGCAGGTGCGCGCCTCGTCGAGGCGGCGTTGGAGCAGCAGGGCCATCTTCGGGTCGGCGACGATGTCGGTCATCGCGGCTTTGAGTTCGGAGGCGCCGTATTCGGAGGGGTGGGCGAGGGCCGGGTCGCAGGGCAGCAGGCGGGGGCCGCCGCCGATGCCCTCCAGGCGGTAACCCTCATGCACCAGGAAGGAGTTGACGGCGGTGACCACGTCGGCGAGGAGTTCCGGTTCGTCCAGGTATTCGCGGGCGTCGGCCAGCCGGAGCAGGACCTTCTCGATCTCGGCGGGCTGGTCGCGGCGGCCCATGAGCAGTTCGAGGGCCCATTCGCGGCGGAACTGGCCGTCGTACTCGGGGACGTCCTGCCAACCGGCGCGGCGCAGGAATCCGGCGATCTCGTAGCCCTTGCGGTAGTAGAGGTCGTCCTCGCCGGTGACCACCCGGGAGAGTTCGGCGATGGTCTTCTCGTCGAGCAGTGGGCTGTCGGGCAGGACTCGTGCGGTGCTCATCGGTTTCCTTCGGTGTCGGTGTCGGTGACGGAAGTGACTGAGGTGTCGGTGACGGAGGTGTCGGTGCGGTCGGTGGTTTCGTTCTCCTCGTCGGCCTGCTCGTCGCCCGGTTCGGGCAGCAGCAGGGGCGACCAGGGGGTTTCGGGGGCGTCGACGGCGCGGGGCTGGCGGTAGTTGGCGGGCCTGATGCCCTGGCGGTCGAGCTCCTGCCAGAGTCCGGTCAGCGCCTGTTCGGGGTCGAAGCGGAACTCGCTCTCCGGGATCCGCCAGAACTTCCAGCCGACGCGCTGGAGTTCGCGGTCCCGTTGCTGGTCGTGGCGGAGCTGTTCGAGGGTGGAGTGGTAGCGGTCGCCGTCGCACTCGACGCCGAGACGGCCGCGGGCCCCGACGACGACCAGGTCGATCCGCTTGTTGCCGGCCGGGTACTGCGGGACGACGTGGTAGCCGCGTTCCTTGATCCGCAGGTAGACCTGCTGCTCGAACAGTGAGTCGAAGGGCTTGCACGGCACGTCGGGCAGCACGGTCCCGATGTCGTCCAGCTCGGCGAGCGCGGCCGGCGGGTTCTGCATGTAGGAGAGCAGGTTCAGCCGCAGGTCGCCGGGCTTCAGCTGGTCCGGCGGGACGGAATAGAACAGCCGCATCTGGTCCTGGGCCCGGCTGGCGGCGACGTTGTAGGCCTGCTGTTCGTTGCGCTGGCCGCCGGCGATCTTGCGGACCTTGTCGACCACCATGGACAGCAGAATGACGTGGCGTTCGTCGCCCTGGAACATCGCGGCGGTGCCGACCCGGATGTCGTGCTTCTCCCGGACGGGTGCCTGGATCCGTTGCTGGATCAGCTGTTCCAGCAGTTTCACCTGGCCGCCGAAGCCGCCCTGCAGCACGATGACGCCCATGGTTCGGCCCTCGTAGGCGGGGTCGGCCGTGAGTTCGGCCAGGCAGTCGACGATCGCCTCGGCCTCCTTGCGGTTGCGGATCCGGTGGTCGCGCCCCTCGGCGACACCGTCGGCGACGTAGTGGGTCAGCAGTGGATCGAGCCGGTCGCCGCCGTACTGGCGCAGCGGGATCAGCCCGGGCGGGGTGTAGAAGGTGGCGGAGGACCAGCCGATGATCTCCGGCATGCAGCGGAAGTGCTCCTGGAGCCGGATGGTGGACGGGAAGAACGTGGACAGCAGTTGGTAGAGGTTCGAGTGCGGCATGTACAGCTGCCTCAAGTGCCGCGGCACGTCCGGGAGGTGGGCGCTCAGGCGGTCCTGGATCTGCTGGGTACGGCCGAGCCCGTTGACCGGCGGGGTGCACTGCTTGTCGTCGCCGACCACGATGATCCGGGGCGCCAGCCAGAGCAGGAACAGGGCGTCCATGCCGGCCTGGCTGGCCTCGTCGACGATCACCACGTCGAACGCGTCCTGGTGGGGCTCGATCATTTCGGCGACCCGGGAGATCGGCATCACCCAGGCGGGGACGGCGCCCTGCGCGACCTGCATGGCGCTGCGTGCGGCGGCTCCGAAGTGGGCGGCGCTCTTGCCGGTGCCCTTTCCGTAGGACGCCATGTGGGAGCGGTAGGCCTGGAGGGCGGACCGCTGTTCGTTGGTCATCCGCTCCAGGCAGTGCAGGCGGCCCTTGGCGGCAGCCAGGTCGCCGGTCAGCTGCTCCAACTTTGCTTCATGTTCGGTGAGTTCGGCGTCAAGACGCTGTTCCCGGCCGGGGGCGCGCTCGTCCTCGACGAACCGGCGGGCTCCGGCCCAGGCCCAGGCCTCGTCGAGGCGGGCGAGGCGCTGCGGCCAGTCCGGGTCGTGGCAGTCGTCGGCGAGCCGGCCGGCCAGGGCGGGGGACGCGGCGGCAAGCGCGTCGAGCAGTTGGGTGCAGCGCCGGCTGCGCTGCTGCCGGGCGTGGGCGGCGGCGTAGGCGTCGAGTTCCTTGGTGTAGCGGTCGAGGTCGCGGTCGGCGACGGCCTGCGCCATGGCCAGTGATTCGGGGGTGGGGGGTGATCCGTCGGCGGGCGCGCGCAGCGATCGTTCCCATCCGGTCAGCCGTTCGGCGGCCTCCTCGGCTCGCTGCCTGCCGGACATCGCGGTGACCGCGGAGGTGAAGTCCTGCCAGGCCTGCGGGTTCGTCAGGTCGAGGAAGACCGTACGACCGACGAGCAGCTCGTCGATGCGTTCGCGCAGCCCTCCGAAGTCGGTGATCGCGGCAAGGTGTCGGTAGCGTTCCTGGAGGTCGGCGAGGCGCACCTCCAGCGGGCCGTCGTCGAGCGGTGCGCCGGCCTGGGCCCAGCGAAGGCCGACAGTGGCCAGGGTCAGGTGCGCACGCAGGTGGGCGAGGACGGCGTCGAGGTCGGTCGTGTCGGCGGGCACCCGGCCGTCGATCCGGCAGCCGGCCAGGAGCTCCTCGGCCTCGCGAAGCGCCCTGGGGGCGAACAGTCCGCGCAGGGTCCGTGGTCCGGCGAGGTGTCTGCGCAGTTCGGGGACGGCGTCGGCGATCCGGTTGGCCTGTTCGGCGCTGAGCCCGGACGGCAGGGTGACGGTTCGAACGCCGACGGCGGCCAGCGCGGCAGCCGTGCCGACGAGGGCGGGCTCGGCCTCGGCGACCCGCCCCCACAGAGCGTGGCGACGGCGGGCGAGCCGGTCGGACAGAGCGCGCGCCGTCCAGTCGGCCTCGCCCCACTGGCGGGCGTCCCAGGGCACACCGAGGCGGTGCAGCAGACCGCGTCCGGCACCGAGCAGGGCGACCAGGTGGTCGGTGGTGGGGGTGTCGAGGGTGGAGAGTCGGGTGCGCAGGGCGGCGGCCTCGGCCGAGAGGCCGGCGACGGCAGGCTGGGCGTCGGCGATCGCAGTGGCGACCTGACCGGGAGTGGGCAGCAAGCCGGGTGCGGCCGGCAGCGGACCGGCGGACCGGTCGCCGGCGCCTTCCCGGAGCAGCACCAGCAGCTCTTCGGCTTCGACGGGGGTCAGCGGCGGCCGGGCGGGCGCGTGGTCGGAGAGGCTGCCGATCCAGGACAGCCCGGGCGCGGCGTCCTGGACGCGCTGGACGATCGCGGCGAGAGTGCCGAAGTAGCCGGGTGCGACCTCGGGGTGCTGGTAGAGCTCGGCCTCCCGCAGCGCGATGATCTTCTCGGTGAGGAGTTTCTGCCGACTCTGCAGCTCCTGCCGGCTCCGGGTCAGCCGGCGGATTTCGTCGCGCAGTTGGGCCGGATCGCCGGAGGCTGCCTGGTCGCTGAGTGCGTTGACGGTCCGTTCGAGTTCACTGGCGCCGTCCTGCCGGGCACCGGACAGCAGCAGCACGCACAGGTCGCGGACGGCGGGCGGCAGTTTGTCGCGCAGCACGGTCAGGGCGTGGTCGCGGGCGCTGGTGACCAGGACCCGCTGGCCCTGGGCGAGCAGGGCACTGAGCAGGTTGGCGATGGTGTGGGTCTTGCCGGTGCCGGGCGGGCCCTGGACCACGACCCCGGTGTCGCGTTGCAGGCGGTCCAGGACGGCACGCTGCTGGGCGTTGGTCTTGAGCGGGAACAGCGGCTCTTCCTCGAACAGGCCTCGGGTGGGGGCGCCGCTCCAACCCGCCCGTTCCTGCGGGGACAGGCTCATCACCAACTGGGCGAGCCCGAGCGGAGCTTGACGCTCCGACACGACGGACTGGGCGATCCGCTCGTAGCAGCGCAGGACCGCGTTGCGGTCGAGCGGACGCAGCATCAGCGCGGGCGCGAAGGTCAGCCGCATGCTCGCGTCGGGTGCGGCCGGGGGCCGCCAGCCGGCGTTGAAGGACACCGGCCGGGGCAGGACGAGTTCCTGCCACCGGGTGAGGCATTCCAGGGCGGCCTCGCCGAGCGGGTGCACGGGGCTGGCGGAGAGTTCCTCGGCGAGCGCGGTCGAGCGCTCCTGAACCAGACCGTCCTCGCTGTCGAGGAAGTCCTGGTCCTCCAGGCGCATTTCGCCGTCCGTGGTGAGGTGGACGGTGATCCGGGCGGTGCGCTTGTCGACGTGGGTGACGGCGCGACGGGTGAACACGTGCCGGTGCAGGGCAGTGCCGCGCGGTTCGCTCCAGGTCAACAGGCCGGTGCCGAGGACCAGTTCCATCTGGTCGTCCTGCTGGACCAGGCGCTGGTGCCAGCGGTAGACGGTCTCGTACAGCGCGCGCAGCGGCCGGTCGGCCCGCTCGCGTTCTGCCCACCGGCGCCAGCGGCTCAGCCAGTTGCCGTACGCGCGCAGCACCTGGTCGGCCTCGGCACGCTCCACCGTCGCACCGGTGTCCTGCCTGAGCTCAACGGCGGCGCCGGTGCGTTCGGGGCCTCGCTCGGCGAGCGGCGGATCGCCGCCGTCGGGATCCTCGCAGTCCTGTTCGTCGAGCCAGCCGCGCAGTTCGGCCGGCACGTCGGGCGGTGCGCTCTGCGGAACGTGGTCGAGCACCAGCAGCGCCCGGTCCGGCTGGTCGGTCGGCCGCGCGATCGCGGCGGGCAGGTCGCTCAGCCACAGCTGTTCCCAGGACCGGGTGTCCCGGGCCCGCTGCGCCCCGCTCTGCACCACTTCGCGCAGGAATCCGAGCAGCGCGGCAGTCTGCCCGATGACCTCCGGATTCCGCGCATGCAGCCGTTGAACGTCCACCATTCTCCCCTCGGTCGGTGACGAACGTTCCAGAATGACCACGGACGTTCCGGCCGGTGGGAGATGCCGGCAAAGTGGCTGGATTCACACTGCGTCATGGCTTGGACACGATGCGTCTCGATGGCCGGGCATCGGTCGTGTCCCCGCCTCGGGGAAGGGCTCGGCCGGGGGTGGTGTGTGCGGTCGGGGGTCGGGCGGGCGTGAGGTGGCAGGGCATACTCGCGGTATGGCTGACGTGCCGGTTCCGCCGTCCATGCCGGTGCGCGCGCGGGCCGTTTCGGAGCGGGTCGACTGGGCGCGGTTGGAGCACTGCTGTCCCGACGAGCCGGGGCGCCGCGTACCGAGGTGATCGTGGCGCGGCTGCTGGCGGAGGATTTCGCCGTGCGGGAGCGGGCGGTGGGCGATCTGTGGTCGCTGGTCCTGCATCAGAACACGGTGTACAGGTCGACCGGGGCGGCCGTGTCTGTCGTCGCGGCGCTCCTGGCGGATCCGCGGGCGGAGGTCCGCGGGGTGTTCTTCGGCCAGGAGTGCAGTGTGCGGGCCCAGTTGCTGTGTTGGCTGGCGGACGTGGCGGAGGCGGTGAGCTGGGGTGCGAGCACCGATCCGGCGGTCGGCGCCGCGTCCGACGCGCTCTCGTCGGCGTTCGCGGAGGTCGCGGCGCTGCTGGACGATCCCGATCGGCAGGTTCGGCTCGCGGCTCTGGAGGCCGCCGCGCCGGTGCTGCTGATCCGGCCTCGACCCGCCCAGCTGCGCCCGCTGCTCGCGGACCGGGTCCGGGCCGACCTCGCGACCAGTGCCACGGCCCGCCAGCGGGAGAGCGCGCTTCGGGCGCTGGAGGCGTGGGGCGAGGACGTCACAGAACTGCGGGAACGCCACGAGGCGCTGGTTCGGGCGGAGCGGGCCGCACGGCCGAGTCCGGAGCAGCTCTGGGCGACCGGCTGGAACGGCGAGTCCGACCGCTGGTCACCTGATCGCCTGATCACCGGCGGCCGCCGTCAGGGGTGGTCGGGCGTCAACGGCTTCTGCGGGTCCGGGGCCGGGGCCGGGAAGAGCGTGGCGGCGTCGTCCGGGGCGGGTTGGTGGGCGGGTTCGGCGCCCGGGGGGACGAGGGTGTGGGTGGCGGTGAGGAACTCGGCGAGCGGGGCGGTGGGAGCGAGGACGGTGGCGCGGGTGCCGTCGGCGCCCCGGAAGGCGAGCCGGAGACGGCCGTTGGGCCAGGGGCGGATCCGGACGGCGCCGTTGCCGGCGGGGCCGGTCAGGCCGGTGGCGAGGAGGTCGCGGGCGATCAGCCAGGTCACGGTCCCGTCGGGGGTGCCGTCGGGGAAGGTGAGCCGGACGGCGTACGGGTCTCGCGGGTGGTAGCCGAGGAGCATGATGCGCCGCCCCCCGGTCGGGCCGAACACGTGGACGGGCAGCTGGCGTTCGACGCACGTGCGCATCAGGCGGGTCTCCTCGTTCCGATGTCCGCAACCGCCTTCCCCGGGTGGGGTGTTACATGCGTCCGAAGCGCGGACGGGCGGGCCCACATGGTACGGCCCGAGCCGGACGCCCGAACGTCGGGGAGGCCGGATGGCGGCGAAACGCACACGGCCCGACCGGGCGCCCGGACGGTCGGCGTGGACGGTCGAGCCGGACGGTCGGGCCGGACGGTCGGGCCGGACGGTCGGGCCGGACGATCAGTCATGCCGGTCGGAGCGGTCAGTCGGGCCGGTCAGCCAATCAGCCAATCGGGCCAGTCGGTGCGTCAGCCCTGCTTGATGGCGGAGACGTCGAACTCCAGCACCACCTTGTCGCCGACCAGCACGCCGCCGCCCTCCAGCGCGGCGTTCCAGGTGACGCCGTAGTCCTTGCGGCTGATGGTCACGGAGCCCTCCAGGCCGACCCGCAGGTTGCCGTACGGGTCGACGGCGTTGCCGGTGTACTCGAAGTCGATGGTGACCGGGCGGGTGGTGTCCTTGATGGTGAGGTCGCCGGTGACGCGGTAGTCGCTGTCGGAGCGCTTCTCGACGGCGGTGGCACGGAAGGTGATGTCGGGGAAGTTCGGCGCGTCCAGGAAGTCGTTGGTGCGCAGGTGCTGGTCGCGCTGCTCGACGCCGGTGTCGATGCTCTCGGCCTTGATGACGACCTGGCCGGTGGAGCGCGACGGGTCGGCGCCGTCCAGGTGCGCGGTGCCCTCGAACTGGTGGAAGGCGCCGCGCACCTTGGTGACCATGGCGTGGCGGGCGACGAAGCCGATCCGGGTGTGCGTGGGGTCGAGGACGTAGTCCCCGGTGAGCTCGGTCAGGCTGGCGGACATGGTCGGCGCTCTCCTCGTGGTGTGACGGCATGACGGCGTGGCGGCACGGGCGGGCGCACCGGAGACCGCCCGCCCCACTCGCACCCGACCACGCTAGGCGCTTCCCGTGGTCCGACCCGGGCGTGACACACCGTCACGACGTCGGCATGACGCACCGTCACGAGCCGGACGTGACACACCGCCGCCCGGACCGGGCCCGCGTCCGCCCGGGCCGGACCCGTCTCCGCCCGGCGGGCTCAGCCGAAGCGGCCGTTGACGTAGTCCGCGGTGCGCGGGTCGGCCGGGTCGGTGAACAGGCGCTCGGTGGGGCCCGCCTCGACGATCCGGCCGGGCGTGTCGTGGGAGGCCAGGAAGAACGCGCAGGACTGCGAAACCCGCTGCGCCTGCTGCATGTTGTGGGTGACGATGACGATGGTCAGGCGGTGGCGCAGTTCGGCGATGGTCTCCTCGATGCGGCGGGTGGAGGTCGGGTCGAGCGCCGAGCAGGGCTCGTCCATCAGCAGGATCTCCGGCGAGACCGCGAGCGAGCGGGCGATGCACAGGCGCTGCTGCTGGCCGCCGGAGAGCGCACCGCCGGGGGTGCCGAGCCGGTTGCTGACCTCGTTCCACAGGCCGGCCTGGCGCAGGCTGGACTCCACCAGGTGGTCGCGTTCGTCGCGGCCGGCCTTGATGCCGGCCAGCTTCAGGCCGCTGATCACGTTGTCGTACAGCGACATCGCGGGGAACGGGTTGGGCCGCTGGAACACCATGCCGATCCGGCGCCGCACCTCGGCGGGCCGGCGGCCGGTCGCGTACACGTCCTCGCCGTCGAGCAGCACCTCGCCGGCCAGCGCCGCGCCGCGCACCATCTCGTGCATCCGGTTGAGGATGCGCAGGTAGGTGGACTTGCCGCAGCCGGACGGGCCGATCAGCGCGGTGATCTCGCCGGCTCTCATCTGCAGCGAGACGCGTTCCAGCACCTTGCGCGGGCCGAACCAGGCGGTCAGGTCGCGGGTCTCCAGGCCGGACAGCGCCCCTGACGGCCCGTCGGCGGTCACCGGCGGCAGCGGAATGGTCGGCGGGTCGGCCGGGTCCTTGCCGAACTGGGCGGCGGAGTAAGGGGGTTGTGCGGTCTCGGTCATCGTCGGGCGGGTCCTCTCCGGCAAGCGGCGGTACGAAGCGAGTCAGTAGACGTTGGGCAGCAGGGCGGCGGCGTTCTCGTACACCGACCAGAGCAGCGCGGCGACCACCGGCGCGAAGCACAGGTAGCTCGCGCTGCGCCGCCAGTGGCGTGCCGCCAGGCCCGCTCCGACGACGGCCAACAGCAGGGCCAGTGACCAGAGTTGGAGCGCGGGCAGGGCGCCCTTGTCGGCGGCCAGGGCCTTGTCGGTGGGCGCGGCGGCGGGGCGGCGGGCACCGAGCGACTCCGGTTCGCCGTCGAGCCGGGCGCCGATCAGCACGGTGCTGGTGGGGATCCAGTCGGAGTCCCCGGTGACCAGCACCAGCCGGTTGGGCGCGGTGTCGGTGATCGGGTGGTCGCCGTCGCCGGAGGCGTTGACGGTGTAGTGGAAGCTGCCCTGGCCGGTGGTGATGTCGATGCCGTCGCCCTCGCGCAGGCCGGCCAGTCCGGCGAACGGCGCGCCGAACGCGGTGGAGCGGCCGAACAGCACGGCGACGCCGGGCTGTCCGGGCAGGACGGTGTCACGGCGGTGGCCGGGGCCGCGCATCAGGTCGCGGCCGCTGGTGCCCTCGACCACCACGGCCTGGTGCAGGCCGAGCGCCGGGATGTCGAGCACGGCGAGCGGCGCGCCGTCGGCGGTCGGGCCGGTGGGTGCGGTGGCCTTGCCGAGCTGGTCGCGCAGGGTGGCGTACGCGGTGGACTGGTGGCGTGCCTCCTGGAGCCCGGAGAGGGCGAACAGGTAGCCGGCGAAGCCGAGCAGCAGCACGGCGGCGAGCGTCACCGACCAGGCGACGGCGGCCAGTTTGCGCCCGGCCGGGTCACCGCCGCCGCCGGCGCCGGCGGGAGGGGCGGGGACGACGGGGGCGGCCCCGGCCGGTGCCGGGGTGGGCCGCTCCAGGGCGGTCGCGGTCATCCGGTCTCCTCGGGTGCGGTGCCGACAACGCCTGCGGTCGGGCGGCGCAGCGCCACGCGGACGCCGGCCGGGGAATGCGTACGGTCGCTCATCGGGGCCCCGCCGCGGTGTTGCGGCGACTCCTCGGGTGCGGCGCCGACAACGCCTGCGGTCGGGCGGCGCAGCGCCACGCGGACGCCGGCCGGGGAATGCGTACGGTCGTTCATCGGGGCCCCGCCGTGGTGTTGCGGCGACGCCACCAGGCGGCCAGCAGCGGCGGAACGGTGACCACGCCGAGCAGTTCGATCGCGGTCAGGGTGGACAGCATCCAGTCCTGCGGGCGGCCGCCGAGCGCAACCACGGTGCCGGGTGCGTTGCCGCCCGAACTGCCGCCGCCCGATCCGGAGTCGAGGAGGACCTCGCCGGTCTGCGGGTCGACCGCCTGCGGTCCGGCGTCGCCGCCCGCCCCGGCCGCGCCCGTCCCGCCGCTGCCGCCGGCCGCGCCGCTGCCGCCGCCCGAGGTGTTCCCCGAACCGCCCTTGCTGCCACCGGAGTTGCCGCCGTTGCCGGTCTTCACGGCCTGGCCGTTCTGCACGGTGCAGTCCAGCGGGCTGCCCTGCTTGTCGCACGGGCTGGGCTGCGGGGCGTTCTTCAGGACCGTCAGCTCGCCGGCCGAATTGAAGGTCGGGTTGGGGCAGTTGGAGAGGGTGTTCGGGTCGACGGGGCTGGCGTTGCCGGGGATGTGCTGGGTCTGGAGCAGTCCGCCGCGGACCAGGTTGCGCGGGATCGGCGAGTAGCCGAGGTCGTCGGCCTCGGCCTGCCCGGCGCACAGCACGTAGGCGAGGTAGCGGCTGAGCGCGTTGCCCTTGTCGTCGTTGAACCGCTTCGCCACCGGCAGCGCGGCGCCGGCCCGCGGCACGATCAGGTAGCTGTAGGAGGAGATCGGGTAGGAGCGCGGGTCGTTGTTGGTGTAGACCCCGTCGAGGTTCTGCTGCAGGTAGTCGGGGTCGCTGGTGGAGGTGTTGTCGTCCACGCCGCGGATCTTCGCCGCGGTCAGCGCGACGGCGACATTCGACGCGCCGGGCAGGGTGTAGTACCCGGCCGGGTTGAGCACCTTGACGACGGGCCAGTTGCTGCGCTTGGCGAACGCGTACTCGTCGTAGCCGATCGCGCCGATGCCGGTCGGCGACTGGATGTAGCTGGCCACCACGTCGGAGCCGTTCTGCGCGGTCATCCGGCCCGCCGCGGGGAAGAACTCGGTGTAGTCGCCGCAGGTGACGCCGTTGACCTGGGTGCAGTAGGCCTCCCACTCGTTCTTGTGGGTGTGCTCCATCCAGCGGGTGAACTGCGCGCTGGCGCCGGAGCCGTCGGAGCGGACCACGGGCGTGATCGGGATCTTCGGCAGGGCGCGGCCGTAGTCCGCGGTGATCTTCGGGTCGTCCCAGGAGGTGATCTTGTTGGTGAAGATGCCGACGATGGTGTCCGGGGACAGCCGCAGGTCGGTGATCTTCTTGCCGCCGATCTCCAGGTGGTACATCAGCGCGGTGCCGCCGGCGGTGATCGGCACGTACGAGTAGCCGTACACCGGGTTCTCCGCCTGGCCCACGCCGGCGTTGCCCCGGCCGCCGCCGACGCCGGTGTCGGCCTTGGAGCGGAACGGCACGTCGGAGGCGGTGAAGTCGTCCTGGCCGATCGACCACTGGACGCGGCCGGCGGCCGAGCCGACCGCGCTGAAGTCGATCTCGATGCCCATCGGTTGGACGTCGCGCCGCCACTGGTCGATGGCCGGCCCGGCCCAGCTGGAGCCGTCCGCGCTGAGCGAGGTGGCGGCGTGCGCGGGTGTCGCGCCGAGCAGCGCGACGGGCAGGGCGAGCGCGGCGGCGAGCAGCGCCGACGTCAGATGACGGAGTCGCACAGGACGGTTCTTCCTCTTCGTGGCAGGGAGTTGACGTTCCATCAGTTCGCCGCCGTTCCGGCCGGTCCGAGGTTCACGGGGGCCGCGGCGACGGCGCCGCCGGTGCGGCGCAGCGGGCGGCGGGTGCGCCGGGCGCCGGGGGTGCGGTGGCGGCCGAGAATGCGGGCGGTGACGAACAGGATCACCACGACGGCCATCAGGGTCAGCGCGGCGGCGAACGCCCGGGCCACCATGTCGGGGTAGGGCTGCTTGACGTAGTTCCAGATGTACAGCGGCAGGCTGACCTGGTTGCCGTGCAGGGGGTTGAGGTTGAGCCGGGTGGTGAAGCCGGCGGTGAGCAGCACGGGTGAGGTCTCGCCGACGCCGCGGGCCATGCCGAGCACGACGGCGGTGGTGAGTCCGGGCCGGGCGGTGGGCAGGACGACGTGCCACACGGTGCGCCACTGGCTGGCGCCGAGCGCGTAGGACGCCTCCTTGAGGGTGCCGGGGACGAGCCGGACGACGACCTCGGCGGCGCGGGTGACGATCGGCATCATCATCACGGTGAGCGCGAGGGAGGCCGCGAAGCCGCTCTTCGAGGCGCCGAGGGTGAGGATGACGACGCCGAGGACGAAGAGCCCGGCGACGATGGACGGCAGGGCGGTCATCGCCTCGATCAGCACCCGGACGGGCTTGACCAGGCGGGCGCCGCGCCTGGTGGATCCGGCCTCGACCAGGAAGACGGCGGTGAGGATGCCGAGCGGCACGGAGAACAGGGTGGCCAGGCCGAGCTGTTCGAGCGAGCCGACGATGGCGTGCAGGCAGCCGCCGGAGGTGATCGGGTCGAGCGGCGCGGTGGTGCGCATGGTCTCGGTGAAGAAGTTCAGGTGCCGGGCGGCGGCCACGCCGCGGGCGAAGCTGTAGAAGAGCTGGTCGAGGATGACACCGGTCACCAGCAGGCCGGAGCTCCAGGCGAGTGCGGTGGCCAGGCGTTCGCGCACCGTCAGGGTGTCCCACTGGAGGCGTCCGGCGACGGCGTAGAGGGCGAGGAACAGCAGGTACCAGCAGAGCAGGAAGCCGAGCACGCCGCTGAACGGCAGGATGCGCTCGTACAGCAACCAGTCGAGGGCGAGCGAGCCGACGCCGGCGGCGGCCATCGTGAGGACTTCCTCGCGGGTGACGCCGCCGAGCCGGATCCGCTGCTGCTCGGGGGCGGGTGGGGCGTCGACGGCGGTGTCGGGCAGGGTGGTGGTGGTCATCGGTGGCCTCCGGTCAGTCCGAGGTGGTGGCGCCGGACCGGGACCGGCTGATGATGAACCCGGCGGCCACGTTGACCAGCAGGGTGATGGCGAAGAGCACCAGTCCGGCGGCCATCAGGGCGGACAGCGAGAGGCTGTCGGACTCGCTGAAGCGCAGCGCGATCAGTGAGGAGATCGAGTTGCCGCCGTTCTCCAGGACGTGCCAGGAGAGCCGGAACACCGGCGAGATGATCAGGGCGACGGCGATGGTCTCGCCCATCGCGCGGCCGAAGCCGAGCATCACGGCGCCGATCACGCCGCCGCGTCCGAACGGCAGGACGACGGTGCGGACCATGCCCCAGCGGGTGGAGCCGAGCGCGTACGCGCCTTCGCGTTCGCCCGCGGGGGCCTGCGAGAACACCTCGCGGCTGAGCGAGGTGACGATCGGGATGATCATCAGGGAGACCACGGTGCCGGCGATGAACGTGGACGAGGTGTAGGAGGTGGCGACCTCGCCGGTGCGCACCTCCAGGAACGGCAGCGCGCCGCCGAGGTGGACGGCCAGCCAGCGGCAGAGGCCGACGATCCGCGGCTGGAGGAAGAACAGGCCCCACAGGCCGTAGACGATGCTGGGGATGGCCGCCATCAGGTCGACCAGCGAGACCAGGAAGGGCCGGAGCCGGACGGGCGCGTACTCGGAGATGAAGAGCGCGGCGGCGAGTGCGACCGGCACCGCGATGCACAGCGCGATCACGGCGATCAGGATGCCGTCGGGCAGCACCGCGGCGATGCCGAAGGAGTGCGCGGCGGTACGCCAGCGCTCCTCGGTGAGGAACGACCAGCCGACGGCCTTCAGTGCCTCGCTGCCGCGCAGCAGCAGGAAGAACGCGATCAGGCCCATCAGGGCGAACACGGACAGGCCTGCGGTGCGCAGCAGCCCGCGGAAGGCCCGGTCGGCGGGCGAGGCGGGGGCGCTGATCGGGCGGGGGCGGTCGGCGTCGGGCGGTGGAACGCGGGTTTCCGTCGGCTGGACGGCGGCGGTCATGGTGTCAACTCTCCGCGCGGTGAGGGTTCGTGGGGTCTGGCTGGGGCCGGGCGGGCGCGCGGGGCGCCCGCCCGGCGGGCGGGGCGGGGCCTAACGGCCGAACAGGCGGGCGAGGCTCCGGCCGATCCGGCGGCTGACGTCGGCGCCGCCGGAGGTGCCGTTCAGGAACAGCACGGTGGGTCCGCCGACCAGCAGCACCGCGCCGGTGGCGAGGACGACGGGCAGCAGCAGCCGGGCCAGCCCGGCCCGGTCGGCGGCGGACCGTCCGGCGGCGGCGGTGGTGCCGAGCCGGGGCGAGGCGCTGGTGGAGGCCTTGGCGGCGCCGCCCGGGTCGGCGGCGCCCGGCGCGGCGGCCTCGGCGGGGGTGCCGGCGGAGCCGTAGGAGCCGCTGCCGGTACCGGAGTTGCCGCCCGATCCGGAGCCGGAGCCGGAGCTTCCGCCCTGGCCGTCGCCGCCGCCGTTGGCGGAGTTTCCGCCGCCGGGGGCGGTCTGGTTGCCGGGCAGGGCGCCGTCCTGGGCCGCGACGTGGCCCGCCGCCGCCTTCGCCGCGCCGACCTGGTCGTTCGTCAGTCCGGCGAATCCGATGGCGAGTTGACCGGGCTGGCGGCCGTAGATCTGGCCCTTCCCGGGGTCGGTGACGGTGCTCACGAAGCGGGCGATCGCGGCGGCCTTGTCCGCGGAGACGCCCTGGGTGGGCAGCATGGCGTACTGGACCATGGTCAGCGGGTAGGCCTTGCTGTCCTTGGCGTACGCGGAGTTGGCGTCGCCGTACGGGAGTTGCTGCGTTCCGGTGACGGCGTCGACCGGCATGTCGGCTGCGGCGGCCTGCATGGAGCCGATCGTCGGGGTGGTGAACCCTCCTGCCGGGTTGGGGAGTTCGGCCTCGGGCAGGCTCATCGCCTGGGCCTGCCCGGCGTCCATGACGGCGAACAGGGCGCGCTGGCCGTTGTCCTGGTTGCGGCACTTGGCGTGCTGGCCGTTGATCTCGTCGGTGCTCAGGCAGGACGGCCGGTCGTCCATGGTCATCCGCAGGACCTGGCCGAGCCCGCCGAGCACCGGGTTCCACTCGTACTGCTTCCAGTTCTTCGGACCGGAGAAGTCCTGCGGCTGGAACGCGTCGACCGGGAAGCCGGGGTAACTGGAGCGCAGGTACTTGGTGTTGAGGTGGGTGCCCCACGGGTCGGCGGCGCCCTGGAGGAACTCGGCGGCGTCGGGGTCGGCGGCGATCCAGGTGGTCAGCCGGGTGACCAGGTCGGTGGTGCCGCCGACCACGATCGGGGCGGTGGCGGCGAAGGTGCCGCCGGCCAGGCAGCTGGGCCAGTTCGGGCCGTTGGCGCCGGTCGGGTTGAGCTTCAGGAACTCCGGGTCGGTGAAGACGCAGATCGGGTTGCCCTTGACGCTGTCGGTGCTGTCGCCGGCGTCGAGGCGGTAGCTCTGGGTCAGCATCTTGGCCAGCAGGCGCTGGTTGAGCCGCAGGGTGCGGATCTGCCGGCGGGTGGTGCCGTCGTCGACCAGGTAGACCACCGAGATCGCGCTGGTGGCCAGCGGCGCGTACACGTACGGGCGGGTCGCCGGGTTGCGGTCGGGGATCGCGGTGAGCGCGATGTCGCCGCCGGCGTGGCGCAGGAACGACGACCGGGCCTGCGGCTCGCCGCCGCCGGAGGTGTACTGCAGCGACATCGGGCTGCTGTCCTGGCACAGGCCGGTCCGCCACTGCTGGACGGCGCGGTCGGCCATCTCCAGGCCGATCGCGGAGAAGTCGGCGTTCTTGGCGGCGCAGGCCGCCGGGGTGGGTCCGAAGTCCAGCGGCACCACGACGTGGTTCTTCCAGGCGCAGGCCTCACCGCTGGCGTAGCGCTTGCCGCCGGTGTTCTCGAACGCCACCACGTTGTCGCTGGCGGTGTTGAACAGGCCGTCGGAGTCCGCCGAGTGGTCGTCGCAGTTGATCTCGCCGGCCGGGTCCTGGTAGGCGCCGAGGGAGTCGCCGCCGTAGTTCGCCTCGATCACCAGCGAGCACTTGTGCGTGGGGTCGCAGCCCAGGGTCTGGCTCTGCTGCGCGGTCCACACCTCGATGTCGGCCTCGCCGCTGCCGTCCGGGCGGGTCGCGGCGATCGCCATGTTGGACGGGAACTCGGGCGTGGTGGTGCCCGGCGCGGGGAAGCCCTGCAGGAAGCCCTTGGCCGGGTCGGCGTTGTACAGGCTGGAGCCGTAGCAGTCGGTGACCTTCGGGTCCTCGCCGCGGCACTGGTAGATCCGCACCGGGTAGCGGGCGACCTTGTCGAAGCCCGAGTTGCCGTGCGGGTTGAGCACCACCGGCACCGACTGGAAGTCGGCGTCGACGGTCGGCGTGAAACCGGTCCAGCTGACGTGCAGCACCTGGTTGCCGAGGCCGCTGGTCGGCGACACGGTGACGGATCCGTTCGGGCCGCTGGTCCAGGTGTACGGGTCCCAGCGGGCCGGACCGACCACGGTGGTGCCGGTGGCGGCCTGCGCCTGCTGGACGCCGGTCCCGCCGAGCGGCAGCAGCACGGCCGCGGCGCCCAGCGTCCACGTCAGGACGGCCGCGAGCCAGGCCCTCAGCGGTCGTGATCCGATTCTCGGCCCTGACGGGCGGGCTCTCATGGGCACAACACCTCCGGCGACGGGCGCACCGGAGCAGGCACGCACGGATGACAGGGAGCGGAGCGGCGGTGTTCGGCGGCTCCGACGATATTCGGCCAGTGACGTCTGACCGGGTGCTGTCCACCAGGTGTACGAGGCCCCAATTAGTGCTCGAATCAAGGAATTTGACGTGTCATCAGTGTCCGGAAACGCGCGCACCGCCCGACCGGGCGGGTCGGGCGGTGCGGGTGTGGCGCGTGGTGCGGCTGTGACGTGTGGTCAGGAGGCCGGGGTGTAGGTCACCGCGAGGGTGCCGACGCTCTGGCCCGCGGTGAAGAACGAGGTGCGCAGCTTGCTGTCCAGGTACTGCGCGCCGGCCGGGTCGACGGTCAGCGAGGAGGCGGACAGGTTCTGGGTGGTGCCCGTCCGGGTGACGACGGTCTCGCCCGCCGGGGCGAACAGCGCGACGGGGGTGGTGGAGCCGTCCGGGACGCCGACGACCTGGTAGGTGTCGGAGGCGAACGACAGCTGGTGGAACGCGACCGCGCTGCCGGTGCGGGCGTCCACGAACAGCAGGCCGCCGCCGAACTGGACGCTGCCCCAGAACTCGGCGACGCTGCCGGAGCCGCCGGTGACGGGGAAGCTCGCCGACAGGCCGCTGGCGGCGTCGTAGCCGGCGGTGGCGGTGGGCAGCGGCACGGCCACGATGCCGGCCTGGGCGGCCTGCTGGAAGAACGCGTTGCTCTCGCGGATCACCGCGCTGCCGGCGGCGGGCGCGGCCGAGGCGGTGGTCGCGGTGGCGGCGGTGGCGACGAGGGCGAGACCGGCGGCAGCGGCGGCGATCCGGGCGTACGAGCGGGACATCGTGGCTCCTTCTGGCTGAGGTGCGGGGCGCAGGTGTTTCGCGGTGCGGGCGGTACGACGTGCAGGTGCTTCGCGGTGCGAGGCGCAGGTGCATCGCGGTGCGAGGCGCAGGCGCTTCGCCGTGCGAGGTGCGTCGTGCACGGCGGGTGTGCCGTCATGGGCCGCCGCCCGTCCCGGTTGGCTGCGGGACGGGCGGCGGCGTGGTGCGAGATGGTTCGGGTGAAGCGGTACTGACGGGACGTCAGTGGACGATCACGCCGCAGCCGGTGGTCGGCAGGTTCAGGAAGCCGTAGCTGGTGATGTCGGCGCGGCCGGCGGTGGAGCAGATCCAGCCGCCGTTGCTGAAGATGGCGCGCAGCGCGGTGCCCTGGGTGGTGGTGGCGGTGTAGTCGGCGTCGCGGACCACGTTGAACAGCACGCGGCCGTAGCTGCCGCCGGCGAAGGTCGAGCTCAGGGTGTTGCCCGGGGTCAGCGGGGCGGCGCCGTTGACGTTGCGCAGCGTCAGGGTGCCGGGGGCGTCGGTGGCGGTGGTGTGGCCGTTCAGCTGGCCCACGTAGTGGCCGACCGAGTACGGGAAGACGCTGTCGGGGTTGGTGAAGGCGCTGTCGGTGCCCTCGTTCTCCTCCGGGCCGCTGGTGACGCAGGCGCCCGGGGTGACGTTGCCGATGGCCTGCAGGAAGAACGAGCGGGTGCCCGAACCGGTCTGCGGCAGGTAGGGCTTGATGGTGCCGGCCTGGCCGCCGAACAGCGACCAGTCGGTCTTCTGGCAGGTGTAGATGGCGACCAGGTCGGCGGTGGCCAGGTTCGCCGGGGCGTGGCCGCCGGCCGGGGCGGACCAGGTGACCGCGTCCTTGGCGAAGGCGATGAAGTCGAGGCTCGGGTCGTCGGTGGCCTGGGCCGCGCGGGAGGAGCGGGCGAAGTCCAGCGAGGGGGTGGTGGGCAGCGCGGCGATGGCGGCGCCGGAGCCGTTCGGGCGGTCGATCGGGGTGGTGACGCCCGCCTTCGGCGGAATCTTGGCGGAGCCGGTGGCGTCCCAGCTGTACAGCCGCGGCGTGGTGGTGTTGCTGGCCGGGATGGTCGCGTTGTAGTCCGTGGAGAACTGGGTGAACAGCGCCTGCGTGGTGTCCGAGCCCGCGCCGACGATGTCCTGCGCGGCGGGGAGCACGGCCGGGTCCGCCATGGCGGGAACGGCGGCGACAGTGGTCAGGGCGGCGGTGATCGCAACGGCCGCGAGCGCCTTGGCAGCGGTGTGACGCATGGTCCTCTTCCTCCGAGGGGGATCGTGCCTCGCTGGACCGGACCTCGCAGGGTCCGGCACCGGGCAGCTCCGCGGCTTCCCGGCGGGAGTGATCCTGGCTGCCGCGGACCGCCGTCCGGAAGCCTCTCCCGCCCCACCCGCCGCGCCGACCGGACGCCCGGCTTCGCCGCAATCCCGCTGGTCAGAGCCGATTCTGACGAACCGTCATGCCATCTGATCGGCATGGACACGTTCTTCTCCAGGTGTGCTCACGGGGACACCTCGGCCATCTCCGCTTCACCCCCGCACCACCGACACCGGCCGGACGTCCACGAACCCATCGGGCGGGCGGGGACTCCGGCCGGCACCGCCGACTCACCAGGGACTTCGGGCCGTTCGCCGCATCCGCTGGACGTGGTCGACGGCCCGCAGGAAGCCGGTCACGCTCTGCCGGCACTGGTCGCGCCGCAGATAGCCGCGGGCGCTGCGGGCCACCGCCTCGCCGCCGCCCGCCCCGGCCCGGGTACTGCGGACCGGCAGGTGCGCCGTCCAGGTCCACTGCCGGTCCTCGCGCTGGCTCAGCACGAACCGCAGCGCGGCCCGCTCCGCGAGCAACTCGGCTATGCCCGCGGCGAGTTCGGGCTCCGAACGATACCCCCGGGCGGCGGTGGCCAGCCGCCGACCGTTGGCGGCCACCAGCGACCAGCCGTCCCGCCCGTCCGCACCGCGGACCGGCACCAGGCGCGGGCCGCGCCCCGGCTCCGGCCCGCTCACCGACCGGCCCCGGGCGCACCGCCGGGCACGGGAGCGGTCTCCGACATCCGCGCCAGCAGCGCCATGAACCGCCGGAACGCGTTCTGGCAGGTCGCGTAACGCTCGTACGCCCGACTGGACTTGACCAGCGGATTGCCCCGTGCTCCGGGCACCACCCAGGTCCAGCCCGGGCCGCCCCGCACATGGGTGATCCGCGCCACCAACGCCGGTCCCAGCGCGACCAGTTCGACGAACGCCCGCTCCGCTTCCCCGGCGGAGTCGTAGACGGAGGCGGACACCGCCACCACCCGCCCGTTCATCGCCTTCAACTGCCACTGGAACCGTCCGTTCGACGCCCGCTCCGTGAACAGACCCTCCCCGCGCACCGCCCGCTACCCCCCGGGTCTCCGCCGGCCCGAGGCCGTCCTCGGCCGCAGCACCGCATGGCCCGTCCGGTCCGTATCCCTCACGAACCGGACGCACATCGTCACGCTGCGAACGCTATGTGTGCACAGACAACCTCCGGAAGTGGAATGCCTCCTGAGCTGCCGCTGTTCGCCCCGAAGTTCTCCCTTGTTAATGCAGCGCCTGTATCTGAACCGCCGACCCGGGCGGCCGCGGCCGACCGAAACCACCCGCCCCTGACGGCCATTCACCCGTGTGCGCCATCAAGTCCGCCCCGTACCCGGACGATCTCCTCCCGGGGGGCGACACCCGCGGCCTCCCGTCCGCCCTTCGAGGAGAGACCGTGTCACGCACCCTGTCCCGCTTGGCCGTTGCCGCCACCGCCGTGGTCCTCGCCGCCGGCCTCGCCGTCCCTTCCACGGCCGACGCCCGAGACCGGGCCGGCGCGCTCCGGTGGGTCGCCCTCGGCGACTCGTACACCGCCGGGGTGATCCAGGCGACCGGAGACGTCTTCGAGACCCCGCCGGACGGCTGCGCCCGCACCACCCAGTCGTACCCGGAGATCGCCCGCCGCGACCTCGGCGCCCGGGTCGACCTGCGCAACGTCAGCTGCGGCGCCGCGACCATCGACAACGTCTACCGCGAGCAGCAGACCCCGCTCGGCCGCCCGATGCCGCCCGACGCCATCGACCCGAACGCCCCGTTCGCGCCCGTCCCGCCCCAGCTCGACGCCGTCGGCCCGAAGACGGACCTGGTGACCATCGGGATCGGCGGCAACACGATGGGCTTCGCCGAGATCATCCAGCGGTGCGTGGAACTCGGCGACCGCAGCAAGAACACCGGCACGCCCTGCAAGGACGAATTCACGCCGAGCATGTCCGTCCGGCTGGACACCGTGCGTCAGCAGTACGACCAGATGCTGACCGCCCTGCACTCCAAGGCGCCGACCGCCAAGGTGATCACCGTCGGGTACCCGCACATCGTCCCCAACGACACCGCCAGTTGCCGGTTCGGCGACATCCAGCAGCTCCACACCATCACCGCCGGCGACCTCGACTGGGCCCGCACCGCCGTCCTGGAGCCGCTCAACAAGGTCATCCAGCAGGTGTCCGCCGCCCACGGCGCCACCTACGTCGACCAGTACGCCTCCAGCGCCGGCCACAGCGTCTGCGACTCCGACCACTGGGTGGACGGCGTGGTCAGCAGCATCGTTCCGCTCCAGTTCGCCTTCGTGCACCCCAACGCCAAGGGCCAGGCCAACGTGGCGCGACTGGTCGAGAACGCCATCCACGCCGGCTGACCGGACCGACGACCCCAGCCCGCCCTACCCCGTCGGGAACGGCGGCGCCTCGTCCATCGCCCGCAGCACCCTCCAGGCGGGAATCGCCTCCTCCGGCCGCACGGAGGAGGCGACGGCCTCGACAATCGACCTGGGGAGTCTCGACATGCAGGTCGTCGCCGACGCCGCCGACGGCCGCACCGCGCTCCAACTCGCCCGCCGAATACGGCCGGACCGCGCAAACTGGGCACCCGCAACCGGGTCCGCATCGCCACCTGGTCGCCGACCCACCGCCAGCGGCTTCCCTGAACCGACCCCGGACCGACCCCGGACCGACCCCGGACCGGCCCCGGACCGGCTCTAGACCGCGAAGAGCTTCCGGCCGGCCGGGGTGAGCGCCCAGTCGCCGATCGGGCTCTCGCCGATCCGCACCGCGTACAGCACGCCGTGCGCCCCGAAGTGGAACGCGGCGATCGGGGCGTCCCGGTGCTCGCCGGTGTAGGAGAAGGTTTTCGGGGCGTCCGGCGCGGGGTCTCCGTATACCACCGACGGATCGCCGAACTCGGCGATCACCTCCGGCAGTTGGCGCCGGTCCTCGGACCAGTCGAGGACCCGGTCGAGCAGCTGGTCGAGCTCCTCCGCGCCCAGGGCCCGGTCGAGTCGCAGCCAGCCCCGCCGGTGGGCGTCCTCGCCGTACTGGGAGGCGACCAGCGGCGGGTCGGCCTCGCCGAAGCAGCCGCGCAGCAGGGTGGTGACGGTGCGGGAGTTGGTGTCGGGGATCCACGCGGTGTCGCCCTCGCCGTCGGGGTCGGCGGCGGCCAGGGTGTCGAGCAGGTCGACCACGGCCGCCGGGCCGCCGAACAGTTCGGGGTGCCGGACGGCGTCGTTCAGCGAGTCGAGCAGCTCGGCCCGCCGGGCGTCGGTGAGCGGCGGCCGGACGTCCTGGCAGGTGAGCGGGTCGGCGTCGACGGCGTGGGTGGGTGCACTCATGGGGTCAAGTGTGCCGGTTCGGCGGTCATTCGACGGCAACGGGGCAGCTCATCCGCCGCCGGTGGTCCAGTACCCTTTCGGGGCCGGTGAGTTCGAGCCGGACGGTGTGGCGCACGTCCGCGCTGGAGGCGGCCAGCCGGAGCCGGAGCTCGCCCGCCTCGACGATCCGGCGGCCGTCGGGGCCGGTGCAGGAGGCCAGGTCGGCGTGGAAGCCGAACCGGACCTGCCGGCTCTCGCCGGGCGCGAGCGGGACGCGCGCGTAGCCGATCAGCCGCGCGTCGGGGCGGGTGGTGCGGGCGACCGGGTCGTGCAAGTAGAGCTGGACGGTCTCGATGCCGGCCCGCTCGCCGCTGTTGCGGACGGTGAGGAGGACGTCCGTGCCTGCGTCGGTGGCGAGTCGGGGCTCCGGGTCCGGTCCGGGCGTCCACGCGAAGGTGGTGTAGGACAGGCCGTGGCCGAACGGGTGGAGCGGTGTCGGGTCGATGCTGCTGACGTCGTTGGCCAGGCCGAGCGGCGGTTGCAGGTACGTCCAGGGCTGGCCGCCGGGCTCGCGCGGGATGCTGACGGGCAGTCGGCCGGACGGGTCGACCGCGCCGGTGAGGACGGCGGCGAGCGCCGGTCCGCCCTCCTCGCCGGGGAAGAACGCCTGCACGGCGGCGGCGCAGCGTCCGTGCCAGCGGCCGAGCGCGTAGGGGCGGCCGGTGAGCAGGACCAGCACCACGGGGGTGCCGGTGGCGAGCAGGGCGTCGAGCAGTTCGCCCTGCACGCCGGGGAGCCGGAGGTCGGGCGCGTCGCAGCCTTCGCCGGAGGTGCCGCGTCCGAACAGTCCGGCGCGGTCGCCGAGGACGGCGAGGCAGAGGTCGGCCCCGGCGGCGGCCCGGACGGCGTCGGCGAAGCCCTCGGCACCGGTGCCGTCGACCTCGCAGCCGGGCGCGAGGTCGAGTTCGGTGTCCGGGAGTTGGGCGCGCAGGGCGTCGAGGACGGTGGGGATGTCGATGCCGATCGGCACCTCGGGGTGGGCGGTGCCGACGTGGCTGGGGAAGGAGTAGCAGCCGAGCATGGCGAACGGGTCGTGGGCGCGCGGTCCGACCACGGCGATCCGCCGGGTGCCGGGGGCGATCGGCAGGACGCCGGCGGGGTTGGCGAGCAGCACGACGGACTGTTCGGCGATCCGGCGGGCGAGTGCCCGGTTGCCGGGCGGGTCGAGGTCGATGCTGCCGCGGACGTCCTCGGGTGCGGTGTCGGTGTCGCAGCCGGCGGGCAGCGCGGACGGCAGCGGGCGCCACTCGGGGTCGAGCAGGCCGAGCCGGCACTTCTGCAGCAGGACGCGGCGCAGCGCCCGGTCGACCAGCTGTTCGGGGATGCGGCCGTCGCGGACGGCTTCGATCAGGGTGTCGCCGTAGGCGCGGACGGTGGGGAGTTCGACGTCGACGCCGGCGGTGAGGGCCAGCCGGGCGGAGTCGGCGCGGTCGGCGGCGACCCGGTGCAGGGTCTCCAGGAAGCCGACGGCGAAGTAGTCGGCGACCACGGTGCCGGTGAACTGCCAGGTGTCGCGGAGCAGTTCGGTGAGCAGGGCGGGGTCGGCGGCGACCGGCAGGCCGTCGATCTCGGTGTAGGAGTGCATGACGGAGTCGGCGCCGCCCTCGTGCAGGGCCATTTCGAACGGGGGCAGCAGGACGTCGCCGAGTTCGCGGGCCCCGGCCCGGACGGGGGCGAGGTTGCGGGCGCCGGCGGAGGCGGAGTAGCCGACGAAGTGTTTGAGGGTGGCGACGACGCCGGCGGAGCGCAGTCCGCGGACGTAGGCGGCGCCGATGGTGGAGACCAGGTAGGGGTCTTCGCCGATGGTCTCCTCGACGCGTCCCCAGCGCAGGTCGCGGGCCACGTCGAGGACGGGGGCGAGTCCCTGGTGGATGCCGACGGAGCGCAGGTCGTGGCCGATCCGGTGGGCCATCTCGGCGATCAGCGCGGGGTCGAAGGTGGCGCCCCAGGCGAGCGGCACGGGGTAGGCGGTGGCGCCCCAGGCGGTGAAGCCGGCCAGGCACTCCTCGTGGGCGACGGCGGGGATGCCGAACCGTCCGGCGCCGGTGAGCTGTTGCTGGGCGCGGGCGAGCGCGAGGGCGCCGACGGCGGGGTCGACGGGGGCGGTGCCGAACGGGCGGGTGAGTTGGCCGAGACCGCGGACGGAAAGCGCTTTCAGGTCGACCGGGTCGCACATCTCGTTCTGGTGCGGGGCGACGCCGTCGCCGCCCGTGTCGGCGCCCACCCACACGCCGTACAGCTGGGCGGCCTTCTCGTCCAGGGTCATCCGGGCCATCAGGTCCTCGACCCGGGCGTCCGGGGCCTGCGCGGGGTCGCGCCAGGGTCCGGCCAGGTGCGGATCGGTGGCGGCCGGTGCGGGGTGGGTCGTCATCGGACGGCGGGTTCCTTCCCGTGCTTGGTGGTTGACGGCGCGATTCGGTTCCTCAGCCCTTGACGGCCCCGGCCATGCCGCCGACGATGCGGCGTTCGGCGAACACGAAGAAGCCGAGCGCGGGCAGCATCGACAGGGCGGTGTAGGCCAGGATTCCGGCGGTGTCCTGCGAGTACTGGGACTGGAAGGATGCGACGCCGAGCGGCAGGGTGAAGTGCGACTGCTCGTTGAAGACCAGCATCGGCAGCTGGTAGGCGTTCCAGGAGCCGAGGAAGGCGAGCACGGCGACGGTGACCAGGGCGGGTCGGGCCAGCGGCAGCATGATCCGCCACAGGAAGCCGAGCCGGCCGCAGCCGTCCACGGCGGCGGCGTCCTCCAGCTCCCCGGGGATCGCGGCCATGAACGGCCGCAGGATGACCACCGTCACCGGCAGTCCGAACGCGGCCTCGGCCAGCGCCACCCCGAACCAGCTCTCCAGCAGGTGGAGTTGGCGCAGCAGCAGGTAGACCGGCAGCGAGGCCACGCCGAGCGGGAACAGCAGGCCGGCGGTGAACAGCGTGTAGACGCCCTCCCGGCCGCGGAACCGGTAGCGGGCCAGCGCGTACCCGGCGGCCGCGCCGAGCCCGCAGGTGAGCACGGTGGCGGTGACGGCGATCAGGGCGCTGTTGCCCATCAGCTGCCAGAACATCGAAGAGCCCAGCACGGAGCGGTAGTTGTCGAGCACCCAGGGGCTCGGCAGTCCGGTCGGGTCGGCGTTCAGCTGCGCGTTGGTCCGGAAGCCGCCGAGCACCACGAAGGCGATCGGGACGAGCGTCACCCCGGCCACCAGCAGAGCCGCCAGGTATCTGCCGGGAATCGCCAACTGCCGTGCGGTGAGCGGCTTTTGCCTGGTTCGGTCGGGCATGTGTCAGTCCACCCTTCCGGTGAGCGCGCCGTCGGTGTCGCGGCGCAGCGCGAAGTGCTGGTAGGCGAGCGCGAAGGCGAAGCAGACGGCGAACAGCACCACCGCGACGGCACTGCCGTAGCCGAACTGGTAGCGGCGGAAGCCGCGGTCGATGACGTAGGTGGCCATGGTGGCGGAGGAGCCGGCGGGGCCGCCGAGCGTCATGATCCAGACCAGTTCGAAGAGTTGGAGCGAGCCGATCACCGAGAGGAAGATCCAGATCCGGACGGTCGGGCCGAGCAGCGGCAGCACCACCTTGCGGGTGGTCTGCCAGGCGGTGGCGCCGTCCAGGGCGGCGGCCTCCCGCAACTCGGTGGGCACACCTTGGAGTCCGGCGAGGAACAGGATGATGCCGAAGCCGAGGTACTTCCAGGTGGAGACCGCGAACAGGGTGTACAGCACCAGGTCGGGGTCGGCCAGCCACTGGTGGACCAGCGTTCCGAGGCCGAGCGAGCGGAGCCCCTGGTCGACGGCGCCGCCGGGTTGGAGCATCACCAGCCAGGCGACGGCGGTGATCGCCTCGGAGAGCACGTACGGGGTGAAGGCGATCAGCCGCAGCAGGGCCCGGCCGCGCAGGCGGCCGTTCAGCAGAAGCGCGAGGGCGACGGTGAGCGGCAGTTGGACCGCCACCGACAGCAGCGCGAACACCACGTTGTGCCCGATGGCCCCCTGGAACACCGGATCGGCCAGTGCCTTGCGGTAGTTGGCGAGGCCGACGACCTTGCTGGGCGGGCCGAAGCCGTTCCAGTCGAAGAAGCTGTAGTAGACGGCCGCGGCGATCGACACCAGCACGAACAGCGCGAACAGGGCGAGTGCGGGGCCGAGCAGCAGGGCGAGTTCGGCCCGGGTGCGGCCGCTGGTGCGCCGCCGGGCGGGGCGGCGGCGGGTCGGGGTGGCGGAGCGGGCCGGGGCGGCGGCCCGCTCCTCGACGGTGCTCATCCTCACCCCGCCGCGTTCACCGCGCGGGCCACCGAGCCGGCGTCGCCCTTGCCCGCGAACAGGTCCGCGGCCGCGTCGTTGAGGGCCTGTCCGACGGCGGTGGGCAGCGCGACGTCGAAGTACACCTGGATGTAGCTCGCCTTGGCGTTGTAGTCGAAGATCTGCTTGACCACGGGGTCCTTGATGGCGGCGACGGCCGCCGGGTTGACCGGGATGGTCGCCGCACCCGAGGTGACCAGTTCGGTCTGCACCTCGGCGCCGGTCAGGTACTTGAGCACCTGTGCGCAGTCGGCGGCGCGTTTGACGGTGCACGAGAAGCCGTCGCCGCCGCCCAGTGCCACGCTCGGGTCGCCGGCCGCGCCGGTGACCGCCGGGAACGGGAACCAGCCCAACTGGTCCTTGTAGGACGGGTCGGCGGCCAGGCCCTGCATGACGCTGGGGTTCCAGTCGCCCTGGAGTTCCATCGCGGCCTGCCCGGCGGCGACCAGGCCGGCCGAACTGCCGCTGCCCTGCTGGGCGGGGGTGCCGTTGAAGCCCTCCTGGAACGGCTTCAGGGCGATCAGGTCGAGCACGTCCTGTCCGGCCCTGGTGAAGCACGGGTCGGTGAACTTGGCTGCTTTCACCGAGGACTTGAGGGTGTCGACGGCGCACTCGCGGACGGCGAAGTAGTCGTAGTAGAAGGCGTCCGGCCAGCGGTCCTTGCCGCCGAGCGCGATCGGGGTGCTGCCGGCGGCCTTCAGCTTGCCGATGTCGGCCTTCAACTCGTCGACGGTGGCGGGCGGTTGGGTGATTCCGGCGTGGGCGAACAGGTCCTTGCGGTACCAGAAGCCGACCACGTGCGAGTCGTACGGGACGCCGAGCTGCTTGCCGTCGGCGGCCCAGCCCTGGGCGGCGGGGCCGATGTCCTTGATCCAGTCGGCGGTGAGCGAGGTCAGGTCGGCGACCCGGCCGGACTGCGCCTGGGTGGCGAGCAGGCCGCCGCCCTGGTTGAAGTAGATGTCCGGCGGGTTGTTCGACTGGAGCGCCAGCGGGACCTTGGTGGGGAACTGCTCGTTCTGGATCGGCACCACGTCGAACTTCGAACCGGCGTGGGCCTGCTGGTAGTTGGCGGCCGCATGGTCCCAGACGGTCTTCAGCGGGTCCTGGGTGCCGTTGTGCCACCAGGTCAGCGCGCCGCCGCCGCTGCCCGAGCCGCCGCTGCCGCAGGCGGTGAGCAGGGCGAGCGCGGTGGCGGCGGCCAGCGCGGCGACGGGCAGACGTCTGCGAACGAACATGGTGCGGGCCTCCTGGGGCAGGGAGCGGCTCGAAAGTTTCGGCGACGGCAAGGTGGGCGGCCCCGGACATCGCGGGGTCGGCGCAGGTGCGGCACTGCTGAGCTGCGAGAAACACCCGTACGCGGCAGCACGGGCCGGAGCGCTCGAACGTCCCGAATGTTTCGTCCAACGTTCGAATATTGCGAGGAAGCTACGGCGGCCCGGCAGGCGCGTCAAGGCCTCCGACCGAACCGGACCGCCGTTCGTGCACCGCCCCTCCCGGTCGGGCAGGAGCGCTACTATCCGTGCCATGAGCGCCGCTGAACTCGAACCCGACCCCGCGCCGACCCTGTCGGAGATCGCCCGGGCGGCCGGCGTTTCGGCGCCGACAGTTTCGAAAGTCCTGAACGGACGGGCCGACGTCGCCCCCGCCACCCGCGCCAAGGTCGAGGAGATCCTGCGCCGCACCGGCTACCAGCGCCGCCGCACCACCGCGCCGCCGTCCCGGCTGCTCGACCTGGTCTTCCACCAACTCGACAGCGCCTGGGCGGTGGAGGTGATCCGCGGCGTGGAGACCGTCGCCCGGGACGAGGGGCTGAGCGTCGTGCTCTCCGAGTCCGCCGGCCGGCTCACCCCCGGCCAGACCTGGGTGGACGGCGTCCTCGCCCGTCGACCCGCCGGAGTGGTGCTCGTGCTGTCCGACCTGGACGCCGCCCAGCGCGACCAACTCACCAGCCGCGACATCCCGTTCGTCGTCCTCGACCCGGCCGGCGACCCCGCCGACGGGGTGCCCGCCGTCGGCACCGGCAACTGGCAGGGCGGCCTCGCCGCCACCCGCCACCTGCTCGACCTCGGGCACCGGCGGATCGCGATGATCTCCGGGCCGTCCGGCATGATGTGCAGCCGCGCCCGGGTGGACGGCTACCGCACCGCGCTGGAGACCGCCCGGCTGCCGGTCGACCCGGACCTGATCCACGAGGGCGACTTCCACCACGAGGCCGGGTACGCCGCCGCCCGCACCCTGCTGACCCGCGCCGACCGGCCCACCGCGATCTTCGCCGGCAACGACCTGCAGGCGCTCGGCGTCTACGAGGCCGCCCGTGAACTCGGCCTGCGGGTACCGCAGGACCTGTCCGTGATCGGCTTCGACGACCTGCCACTGGCCCGCTGGGTCGGCCCGCCGTTGACCACCGTCCGGCAGCCGCTGGTCGAGATGGCCGAGACCGCCGCCCGGCTGGCCGTCGAACTCGGCCGCGGCGAACACCCCGCCGCCACCCGCGTCGACCTCGCCACCAGCCTGGTGGTCCGCGCCTCCACCGCGCCGCCGCCGGTCGACTCCCCGCGCCCGCCCACCCGTTGACGCCGCCCGCCCACCGACCCGTTGACGCCGCCCGCCCGGCTCCCCTACCGTCGTCCGCAGCCCGCCGGAACATTCGCCCCCACCCCGAAACTTTCGCACCCCTCGGCGCGGACGCGCACCCCACCGCCTCCGGTGGCCGGGCACCCGCCCTGCACCACGCCCGGCCACCGGTGGGACCGCTCCGTACGCTGACGGGGAGTCAGCGTCGCGCCACCTTCCGTCGATTTGGCCAAATCGTTGCACGGCGGCGAATCCCGACAACCTGCCGCAAATCCAACCACTCTGCCCGGTACGCGAGTTGACTTGTGTGAGTGGTGTGGAGAAATTGGTGCGGCCCCGGGCCTTCCGTGGCGTGAATTCGATTCCATGCGCCAGTGAGTGAGTTGCCCATGCGTCGCCCCAGAGGCTTCCGCGCCGCCGCCGTGACGGCCACCGTCGGCCTGGTCTCCGCCCCCGCCGTCTACACGGCGTTCGCGGCCACCGGCTCCACCTCCACCGTGAACCTGCACCAGGCCAAGGATCTGCCGATCACCGCAGTCGGGTTCAGCGGCCACGGCACCTGCAACACCATTCCGAAGAGCCAGGACGGCTGGCACTTCGTCCTCTCCGGCAACAGCACCGACTTCGTCACCCTCACCGTCACCTTCGAGCCGGGCGGCCGCCAGGTCGTCACCGACTTCGGCCCGCCGAGCACCAAGCACGCCTACGTCGGATCGCCCAAGGGCGCCAAGCTCACCTCGGCGGTCGCCGAGGTCCGCGGCGACGTCAACAAGGTCAACTTCAACCTCGGCGACACCTGCCCCGCGACCGAGAGCGTCCCCACTCCCTCGGGCTCCCCGAGCCCGTCGCCGTCCACCGGCCCCAGCCCCTCGGCGTCGGCGTCGGCGTCGGCGTCGGCGAACCCGAGCCCGTCCGCGTCGGCGAGCCCGAGCGAGAGCGCCTCGCCGTCGGCCGGTGCGAGCGAAGGCCCCGCCGAGTCGCCGTCCCCGAGCAACTCCCCCTCGCCGGAGCCGTCCGCGAGCGACTCGCCGTCCGCACAGCCGTCCGCGCAGCCGTCCGAGTCCGCCGCCCCGAGCGAGAGCCCCGCCACCGGTCCGAACGAGAGCCCCGCGCCGTCGACCGGCCCGAGCGAGAGCCCTGCCGAGTCGCCGCTCCCGTCGCCTTCGCCTTCGCCTTCGTCCAGCAACGCGCCGTCGGAGTCCCCGGCCGAGTCCGCCGCCCCGTCCGACAGCCCCTCCCCCTCGGCCGCCCCGTCCGACAGCCCCTCCGAGTCGCCGACCGACAACCCCTCGGACCGTCCCTCGGAGTCCCCGGCCGAGTCGCCGAGCGACAGCGGCGCACCGTCCGACGCGGCCTCGGCCACGCCCGCTCCGCCCGTCGGTGCCTCGGACGGAGCGGCGCCCGCCGCGACCGCCCCGCAGGGTGACAGCCTCGCCTTCACCGGCACGGACGTCCTCGGCACCACCCTGGTCGGCCTCGGGCTGATCGGCGCGGGCAGCGCGCTGGCGATGCGCCGCCGCAAGGGCACCCACAGCTGAGTCCCGCCGCTCGCAGCGGAGTTCACGCCCCGGCCGGGGCCGACGGAGCATCAGCGGATCCACCATCGGACCCGCCGCCCCGCCGGCCCCGGTCGGCATTCCGCCGCCGGCCGATGCCCTCCGAGCTCGATGGGCCGCCGGGGCGACCGGCCACGGCTGTTCAGGCGGTTCTTGCCGACCCACCCGGTTTCCGACGATCCCCTACCCCCGGCCACCGCCAGCATGGGGTGACCGCTTCGGCCCTGCGCCCCCGAAACCCCGGGGACCCGATGCGGGAGAGGAGAAGTTCCCGATGCGCGCACTCACCCGCGCGGGCCGGGCGACGACGACCGTCGCGATGGCCTTCCTCCTGTTCGCCGGCGTCTCCACCAGCGCCCATGCCGCCACCGGGTCGTTCACCTACGTCTCGCAGGACGGGGACAACTTCGAGATCGACGACCCGCCCAACGGCCGCTGCCTGCCCCTGTTCGACGGCGCCGCATTCATCGACAACGAGACGGACACGCCCGCCTTCCTGTACCGCACGCCGGGCTGCCACGACCTCTTCGACTCGATGGAGCCCCACACAACGAAGAGCTACCCCACCAACGGCGGCCCGTTCTTCGTCGAGTTCCTTTAGGCACGTCCGGACCGGGTCGGGCGCAGCACGAAGACGTTCGGCCGGTGCGCCCGGCCGGACGGCGAAGCCTGGAGAGCCCGGGGCTCGATGGACCGGGATCGCCGCCCCTCGGCCTCCGCCTCCGCCGCCATCTCCCGTCTCCTCCTCTGCCTCCGCCTCCGTCCCCGCCTCCGCCGCATGCCCGCTGCGCCGCCCCGTATTGCACCGGCCGGTGCAGAACGGTTAGCGTACTCGTATGGCGAGACCGCGATCGTTCGACGAGAACCAGGTCCTGGACACGGCGATGCGCACGTTCTGGGCGAACGGCTACGAGTCGACCTCGACCCGGGATCTGTGCGAGGCGCTCGGCCTGGACCGCAGCAGCGTGTACAACGCCTTCACCAACAAGCGCGAGCTGTTCAAGCGCGCGCTGATCCGGTACATGGACACCACCACCGCCGAGCAGCTGCGGATCCTCGACGATCCCGAACTGCCGGCGATCGAGCGGATCCGCGCGGTGTTCGCGAAAATCCTCCGGTCGGAGGCGGACAACCGGCGCGACGGCCACGGCCTCGGCTGCCTGGTCGTCAACACCACGATGGAACTCGCCGCGCGCGACCCGGAGATCGCCCTGCTGCTCGACCGGGACAACGAGCGGCGGCTCGCCGACCTGAGCGCCGTCATCGCGAGCGGGCAGCGCAACGGCGACATCGGCTCCGCCCGCCCGGCCGCCGAGCTCGCCAGGTTCGTCAATGCCGTGATCGCCGGAATCCGGGTGTCCGCCCAGGGCGGCGCGGACGACGCCACCGTCGCGGCCATCGCCGCCACGGCCGTGGACGCCCTGACCTGACCCGACCGCCCGAGCCGGCACGACCCGATCCGACCCGATCGATCCGGCCCGAGGCCCGACCTGATCTGACCTCCGCCCTCACGCCGGACGCTTTCTCGCGCCTGCGCGCACTTCCCTGCCCGCATTCTGCACCGTTCGATGCAAAAAGGAGTTTCCGTGCCCCGAGCCATCTACGTCCTGGCGATCGGCATCTTCGCCATGGTGACCAGCGAGTTCGCGGTCGGCGGCCTGATGCCCGAGATGGCAGCCGGTCTCGGCGTGACCATCCCTCAAGTCGGCTATCTGATCACCGCGTTCGCGGTGGCGATGTCGGTGGGCGGTCCGCTGATGACCGTCGCCTTGGTGCGGATACGCCCGAAGCCGGCACTCCTGCTGTTGTTCGCCGTGTTCCTGGTGGGCAATGTGCTCGCGGCTGTCGCGCCCTCCTACCCGGTCATGATGGTCGCGCGCGTGGTCACCGGCGTCGCCTCGCAGGCGTTCTTCGGGATCGCCATCTCGGTTGCCGTCCAGCTGAGCCGCCCGGAGGTGCGCGGACGTGCCGTCGCCGTCGTCCTGAACGGTTTGATGCTGGGTACCCTGCTGGGCCTGCCGCTGTCCACCCTGATCGGCGGACAGTTCGGCTGGCGCGCCGCGTTCTGGGCCGTCGGCGTGCTGACCGTCCTTGCTGCTCTCGCCACCACGGCGGGCGTTCCCGCGCTCGGGCGCGCCGACGGCGGCGACGGCAACGGCGGCTTCCGGCAGGAGGTGGCGGTGTTCCGGAACCGCCGGCTGTGGCTGGCGCTGCCGACCAGCACCCTCATCATCGGCGCGACCTTCGCCGCGTTCAGCTACCTCAGCCCGATCCTCACCCGGGTCACGGGGTTCTCCCCGGGGACCGTTCCCCTGCTGCTGGTCGCGTACGGCGCGGCCACCGTGGTCGGCAATTCCGTCGTGGGCCGCCTCGCCGACCGGCACACCACCGGCGTTCTGCTGGCCGGACTGGTGCTCAACGCCGCCTTCCTGACCGGCTTCGCACTGTTCGCCCACCTCCCCGTCCCCGCGGTGGTCGCGATGCTGGGCGTCGGGCTGGTGGGGGTGACCATGAACCCGGCGATGACCGTCCGCATCCAGCGCGCCGGCAATCCCGGGCCGCTGGTCAACACCGTCCACGCGTCCTTCATCACCCTCGGGGTGATCATCGGTTCAGCGGTCGGCGGGCTGGCCATCGACAGCTTCGGGCTGCGGGCCCCGCTCTGGCTGGGCGTCGGGCTGGCCCTACTGGGGCTGGTGTCGCTGCTGCCCGACCTCCGTCGCACCAGGGCGGTGCCGCCGGCGGAGAGCCCCAGTCCGGAGCGGGTAGGAACGGCCTCCTGACGGATCGTCTCCGCTGGCCACGGCCCCTCCCGGTGGCCTGCACACGCGGCACAGGACGCGTCCGGAATGGCGGCCATTGGCACGCAATGGCCGCCGCGTCCTGATGCTGTCGAGGCCGCTTCCTGACACCCGAGAGCCCTTTCGTGCGACCCCGAACAGCGGCGAAGCTGTTCATCGCCGGCCAGGGCGAGCCCCCGGACCGGCAGCCGAGCGAGACGCCAACCGCGGGGCGTGCGACCGGTTTTGATCTCTCCTTCCACATGCGTCAGAACCTTCGTCAGAACCTTCGTCGGATCCCACGTCAGGGACCGCATCAGAGTCTGCGTCAGAGCCTGCGACAGAGCAGGACCGACCACGCGCCTGCCGCGCCGCACCCCCGCCTCGTTCCTCGCGCCACCGACTCCGGCGCGCCCACTTACGACGATTCGGAGCACAGTCGTGCCACTCTCGTTCCTGTCCAAGCGCGCCACCGTCCGAAGCCTGGCCGGCCTCACCGCGGCTGCCCTCGGCAGCGTGGCCCTGACGGGGCTCGGTACCCGCTTTGCGCCCCCGGCCTTCGCGTCGTCCACCGTCAACGGCCCGATCTCGGCCGCCGAGATCCTCTCCCGCGCCCAGTCCTGGGTCAACGAAGCCGTGCCGTACAACCAGGGCGCGTTCAAGACGGATGCCAACGGCACCTACCGCGAGGACTGCTCCGGCTTCGTGTCGATGGCCTGGCACCTGGACCAGAGCCTGATCGTGACGACCGGCGGCCCCTACTTCACCACCGCCGACGGCAAGGGCAATCCGCTCTACGACACCCCCACCGGTTCGGTCGGCGATCTCACCGGCCTCCAGCCCGGCGACGCCGTCGCCTACCCGGGCCAGCACATCTTCCTGTTCGCCGGCTGGACCAACAAGGCCACCGGCGACTTCACTTACTACGCCGAGTCCAACCCGAGCCACCCCACCCACGGCCCGACCTCGGCGAACATCCACAGCTCGACAATCGAAGGCTGGCCCACCTCCGGCTACGTCGGCCTGCGCTACAAGAACCTCGCCGCGTCCGCCCCCAACGCCCCCGGGGCCCCTGCGGCGGCCACGTCCAGCGGGGTTCTCTACGGCACCACCACGTTCACGGCATCGGCGCCCGGCGCCACCTCGGTCACGTACAGCGTCGACGGCACCGCCGTGGGCACCTCCACCGCCGGCCCCAACTTCTCGCTCACCTGGGACAGCACTCAGGTCGCCGACGGGAACCACACCGTCACCGCGGTCGCCTCCAACGGCTCGGCCGCCTCCGCCGCTTCTGCGGGCACCGGCTTCCAGGTGTCGAACGGCTACCACCCGACACCCCTGATCGAGCCCAACGGCGGTGTGGACATCTTCACCCACGCGGCCAACGGGCACCTCGTCTCCACTTTCAAGGCCCCGGGCGACCCGCAGTGGCACACCTACGACCTGTCGACCGACCCGAACGTCAACTCCCCCCAGTTCACCGGGACTCCGGCGACGTTGATCGAGCCCAACGGCGGCGTCGACGTCCTCACCAACGCCAACGGGCACCTCGTCTCCACCTTCAAGGCCCCGAACGACCCGCAGTGGCACACCTACGACCTCACCACCGACCCGAACGTCAACTCCCCGCAATTCACCGGAACTCCGGCAACACTGATCGAACCCAACGGCGGCGTCGACGTCCTCACCCGCACCACCAACGGGCACCTCGTCTCCACCTTCAAGGCCCCGGGCGACCCGCAGTGGCACACCTACGACCTCACCACCGACCCGAACGTCAACTCCCCGCAATTCACCGGAACTCCGGCAACACTGATCGAGCCCAACGGCGGCGTCGACGTGCTCACCAACGCCAACGGGCACCTCGTCTCCACCTTCAAGGCCCCGGGCGACCCGCAGTGGCACACCTACGACCTCACCACCGACCCGAACGTCAACTCCCCCCAGATGTAGCCGATTCGGCTGCTCCTGGCCGCGCAGCCCGCGAACTCCGGTTCCTGCAACTCCCGTTGACGGGAGGGGTGCAGGACCCGGAGTTCGCGGGCTTTCCCGGTGCCGGCCCCGATGGGCTGTGGCGGGGCCGCTGCGGTGCGGCTGTTGGAGGACCGATCGGCCCGGGGGTTGGGGTCAGGTGGTCTCGGGCTGCCAGAGGGACGCCGGGTCGGTGCGGAGGCGGTGGACGGTGGTCAGGGCGGCTCCGCGGACGGGGCCTCGGCGGGCCAGGGGGGAGGCGCGGAGGGCGTCTTCGGGCCAGGGGCGGACGCGGATCAGGGCGGCGAGTTCGGTGCGCATGGCGGGCAGCAGCCAGTGCGCCAGGTCGGCGTACGCGCCGCCGAGGACCAGGGTGGTGGGGTCGATCAGGTTGACGGCGGCGGCGAGGGCGGTGCCGAGGGCGGTTCCCGCATGCCGGAGGGCGCGCAGCGCGGCGGGGTTCCCGGCCGTTGCGGCGCTCGCCAACTCCGCTACGGCGTCCGCAGTGTGCGGGATCGTCAGGTCGGCTGCGCGCAGGACGGCGGCGAGGCCCGCGTACGGTTCGAGGCAGCCGCGGGCGCCGCAGGAGCAGGGGCGGCCATCGGGGCGGACGGTGAGGTGGCCGAGTTCGCCGGCGAAGCCCTGGACACCCCGGAACAGGCGCCCGTCGAGGACGAGTGCGCCGCCGATGCCCTCGCCGGCCGAGATGTGGACGAAGGTGCCGGAGCCGACGCCCTGCCAGAGTTCGGCCAGCGCACCGAGGTTGGCCTCGTTCTCGACGGCGGGGGCGGTGCCCGGGCCGGGCCATTCGGTGGCGAGGTCGAGGTGGTGCCAGTCGAGGTTCGGGGCGTGTTCGAGGTAGTGGCCGGAGCCGTCGGGCGGGACGCGGACGCTGCCCGGCACGGCGAGCACCCGGCCGACCACCCGCAGGCCGAGGGCGACGGCCTCCGCCTCGGCCTGCGCGGCGAGTTCGGCCAGTTCGGCGAGGGTCTGCTCGGCGGACCGGGCGGTGTTCGGGGCGGGTCGGTGGAGTTCGACCCGGACGTCGCCGCGCAGGTCGAGGACGCAGGCGCCGAGGTGCTCGACGCCGACCTCCAGGCCGAGTCCGGCCGGACCGCTGTCGTTCAGCATCAGTGCCCGGCCGGGGCGGCCGACCCGGCCGCTGCGTTCGAGTTCGCCCTCCACCAGCAGTCCGCCGCCGATGAGTTCGTCGACCAGGCTGGACACCGCAGTGCGGGTCAGTCCGGTGCGGCCGGCCACGTCGGCGCGCGACAGCGGGTGCTCGGCGGCGACGGTGCGCATCACCAGCGCGAGGTTCTGCCGTCGCATGTCCTGTTGGGAGGCGGGGCCGCGCCGCGGCGCGCGTTCGCCGTCGGCCGGCTGCTGCCCGTCCGCTGCCACGTTCTCTCGTCTCCGCTCCGCTGCCGCCCGGGCCGCCGTCACTGCTGCGCGCCGCCGCCTTGCAGGGCCGCCGCCTGCGAAATGGTAGTCGCGATCCGTTCGAGCGCCGCGTCGTCGCGTTCGAGCGCGGGCAGCACCGGCCCGTCGGCGGTGCCCCAGCGGCGGGCGACGGCGTCGGCGGGCTCGCCGGTGAGCAGCGCGGCGGCCTGGGCGGCGGCGCCGAGGGCCACCGGCTCGCGGGCGGCGGGCAGTTGGACGGGGCGGCCGGACAGCCGGCGCACCGTGTCCTGCCAGGCGCGGCCTCGGGCGCCGCCGCCGATCAGCAGCAGTGGCTGTGCGGGGTCCGGGCGGGTCGGGGCGTCGACGGCGAGGACGTCGTCGAGGGCGGCGAGCAGCGAGTGCGCGGCGCCGTCGTAGGCGGCCTGGAGGAGTTGGCCTGCGGTGGTGTCGTGGCGCAGGCCGTGCAGCAGGCCGCTGGCGTGCGGGAGGGCGGGGGTGCGTTCGCCGTCGAGGTAGGGCAGCAGGACGGCGGTGCCGCCGGGTTCGACGGCTTCCCGGTCGCGGCCGAGCAGGGCGGCGATCCGGTCCACGGCGAGCGTGCAGTTGAGGGTGCAGGCGAGGGGCAGCCAGTTGTCGAGGGCGTCGGCGAAGCCGGCGACGGTGCCGGTGGGGTCGGCGGGGCGGGTGCGGGCGACGGTGTAGACGGTGCCGGAGGTGCCGAGGCTGAGCACGGGGGTGCCGGCGGTGAGGCCGAGTCCGAGGGCGGCGGCCATGTTGTCGCCGGTGCCGGTGGCGATCGGGGTGCCGGGGCGCAGCGGTCCGCCGGGGCGGGCCGGGCCGGCGGCGGTGCCGGTGGGGGCGACGGCGGGGAGCAGGGCCGCGTCGAGGCCGATCCGGGCGAGGACGGCGGGGTGCGGGCCGTCGGGGGTCCACCAGCCGGTGCCGGACGCGTCGCCGCGGTCGGTGACGGCGTGTCCGGTGAGGCGTTCGGTGAGGTAGTCGTGCGGGAGCCGGACGGCGGCGGTGCGGTCGGCGTTCGCGGGTTCGTGGGTGCGCAGCCAGGCCCATTTGGTGGCGGTGAAGGACGCGCCGGGGACGCTGCCGAGTTCGGCGGCCCACCAGTCGGCGCCGAACTCCCTTACGAGTTCGGCGGCTTGGGGTGCGGAGCGGACGTCGTTCCAGAGCAGTGCGGGCCGGACGGGGTGCCCGGCGGCGTCCAGGGCGACCAGCCCGTGCTGCTGTCCGCCGATCGCCAGTGCCTGGGCGCGGTCGGCCCAACCGGTGGCGGCGACGGCGGTGTTGAGGGCGTCCCACCACTGTTCGGGGTCGCTCTGCTGACCGTGCCGGGAGTCGACCCGGTGCGGGGCGCGGCCTTCGCCGAGGACGCGTCCGGTCCCGGCGTCGACGGCGAGGGCCTTGGTGGACTGGGTCGAGCTGTCGACGCCGATCACCACCTGCGGGTGTGCCATGGGCGCGTCCTCCTGTCATTTCCGGGCGGATCCGGGCGGATCCGGGCAGGTCCCGACGGGTCCGACCGGGGTCCTGGCGGGTCCGGCGGGCGGCGGGTCCTGCGCGGGGGCTTCCCTCGCGGGCCGACCCATATTAATTTGTCTTCCGGCCTGACGAATAGACTCACGTCGTTCCCGGTCGATGGCCCTCGGTCGATCCCCAGCGTTTGGAGTACGCGATGAGCCGACTCTCCCCCACCCCCGCCGACAAGTTCACCTTCGGCCTGTGGACGGTCGGCTGGCAGGGCCGCGACCCGTTCGGCGACGCCACCCGCCCGGCGCTGGACCCGGTCGAGACGGTGGAGCGGCTGGCGGCGCTGGGCGCGTACGGCGTGACGTTCCACGACGACGACCTGATTCCGTTCGGCTCCTCGGACGCCGAACGCGAGGCGATCGTCAAGCGGTTCGCGGCCGCCCTGGAGTCCACCGGCCTGCGGGTGCCGATGGCCACCACCAACCTGTTCACCCACCCGGTGTTCAAGGACGGCGCGTTCACCGCCAACGACCGCGACGTGCGCCGCTACGCGCTGCGCAAGACCGTCCGCAACATCGACCTGGCCGTCGAACTGGGCGCCACCGTGTACGTCGCCTGGGGCGGCCGCGAGGGCGCGGAGCACGGCGCGTCCAAGGACGTCCGCACCGCGCTGGACCGGCTGAAGGAGGCGTTCGACCTGCTCGGCGAGTACGTCGTCGAGCAGGGCTACGACCTGCGCTTCGCGATCGAGCCGAAGCCGAACGAGCCGCGCGGCGACATCCTGCTGCCCACCATCGGCCACGCGCTGGCGTTCATCGAGCGGCTGGAGCGGCCCGAACTGGTCGGCGTCAACCCGGAGGTCGGCCACGAGCAGATGGCGGGCCTCAACTTCCCGCACGGCATCGCGCAGGCGCTGTGGGCGGGCAAGCTGTTCCACATCGACCTGAACGGCCAGTCCGGCATCAAGTACGACCAGGACTTCCGGTTCGGCGCGGGCGACCTGCGCCAGGCGTTCTGGCTGGTCGACCTGCTGGAGTCGGCCGGCTACCAGGGCCCGCGCCACTTCGACTTCAAGCCGCCGCGCACCGAGGACTTCGACGGCGTGTGGACGTCCGCGGCCGGCTGCATGCGCAACTACCTGCTGCTGAAGGAGCGCGCCCGCGCGTTCCGCGCCGACCCGGAGGTCCAGGCCGCCCTGCGCGCCGCCCGCCTCGACCGGCTCGCGCAGCCCACCGCCGCGGACGGCCTCGCCGCCCTGCTCGCCGACCGCACCGCGTTCGAGGACTTCGACGTCACCGCCGCCGCCGAACGCGGCATGGCGTTCGAACACCTCGACCAGCTCGCCATGGAGCACCTCCTCGGCGCCCGCTGAGCCCCGTCGCGCCGACGGGCGTCCGGTCCCGGCCGGATGTCCGCCGGCGCGGACACACCCCCGCCACACCTCGTCCATCAATGTGTCAACCTCCGCCATCTGCCTGGATCTTGAGCGGAAACCGCTGGCATCCTGGGGTGACCGAAGAGGCAACGGGGTGGGAGGAAAGATGCCGGACAAGGTCACGCCGCTGCGCACGGCGCCGCGCCTGGGCACGTTCAACGGGTTCGGCCGGACCATGCTGGGCAAGACCCGCGTGGACGCCGACGGGGCGTGTTTCGCCACCCGCTGGTTCACCATGGTGATGCTGCCGATCTGGCCGCTCGGCCGGTACTACCTCAAGGAGGGCGAGACCGTCCACGTCGACGGACGGCGCGGCGCCTCCTCCAGCACCACGGAGTACGCGTTCCTCGGCCAGGCCGAACTGCGCGGCAGCGAGATCCTCCGGACCTATCTGTTCTGCTGGGTGGTCGTGCCGGTCGTCATCCTCGGCCCGGTGACGGTCATGTGCATCAACGACAAGGGCTTCAGCCGCGATCACGGACTCCTGTTCATCGCGCTGCTGTTCGGCCTCCCGATCGTCGGCATGATCGTGGTGGCGTGGCTGCTGGTGCTCCACGCAAAGGTTCTGGCACCATTGCGCGAGCCGCAGTGGGTGGAATCCGCCCCGGCGCGCCGCAGGGCCTGAACCCCGCGCGCCGGCACACCGCGGTCGGCCCGCGTCGGACGGACGCTCGGGGCCGGCTCCGCACGGACGCGACCACCCTTTCCTGACGACAGCACCGACTGCCGCCCGCCGGACGGCAGTTCCGGTCGTCGGCGCAGCGGCACCGCACCGCACCCCGCCACCGGAAAGGTCTGCTTCCCCATGCGCCCCACCCTGTTCACCGTCGAGCGGCCCGGTCCCGGCCGCCTGAGCACCATGGCCCGGCCGCGCGGCGGCGACTGGCTGGCAGGCGAGCTGACCGCACTCGCCGCCGCCGGCACGACCGACCTGGTCAGCGCGCTGACACCGGCCGAGTGCGCCGAACTCGGGCTGACCGCCGAGCCGGAACTCGCCGTCGCCGCCGGGCTGCGCTTCCACAGCCTGCCGATACCGGACTACTCCACCCCTTCGCACGCCCGAGTGCGGCCCGCGCTCGAAGAGTTGGCGGGGCGGCTGCGGGCCGGCGGGCAGCTGGTCCTGCACTGCCGGGCCGGCATCGGCCGCTCCTCGCTCCTCGCGGCCTCCGTCCTGATCCTGGACGGCATGCCCGCCGACACCGCGTGGGAACGCCTGGCCCGCGCCCGCGGCCTGTCCGTCCCGGACACCGCCGAACAGCGCGCCTGGACCGACGTCCTCCGCTCCCCCGCGCCCTGACGGCCCCTCGACTGCTGCGGCGACTCCCGGCACGGTGACGGCACAGGCGTTCCTGGCGTTCGGATGATCCTGGCGTTCGGGTGGTCCGCCCGTGTCGCGGGACGTGCGCACCCGTGCCGGAGTCGGGCCCGCCTACCGTGAAAACCCCGGTCACTGCCCGTGGTGACGGTGGTCCCATGGGAGGGCCGATGTCCCCGTCCGCGTCGAAGCCCGGGCCGCCCGAGCAGTCTCCGCCCGGCCCGCGGCGGGGGGTGCTGTGGCGGATGGGCCGGTGGTGTGCGCGGCATCCGGTGGTGGTGATCGTCGGGTGGCTGCTGGTGCTGGCGGGCGCGCAGGCGGCCAACCGGACGGTGGGCGGAGCGTACTCGGACGACTTCTCGCTGCCCGGTTCGCAGTCGCAGCGCGGCGGCGACGTCCTGCAGGCGCACGAGCCGTCCGTGGGCGGGACGAGCGCGCAGGTGGTGCTGCACGACGACCGGCCGCTGACGGACTTTCAGGCGCAGGTCGACCAGGCGGTGACGTCGCTGCAGCACCTGCCGCACGTGCTGTCCGCGCAGAATCCGCTGCCCCCGCCGGGGCAGAGCGCGCCGCCGGGCGGTGCGCTGTCCTCGGACGGGAGTACGGCGTACATCACCGTCCGGTTCGACACCAGTCCGGCCGCCCTCGGCAGCGGCTATCTGCCACAGGTGGACGCGGCGGTGGCGCCGCTGCGGCAGGCCGGGGTGCAGGTCGAGTACGGGGGCCCGCTGGGCGAGTTGGCGCGGCCCGCGGCGGACGACCGGGTGAGCGAGCTGATCGGGTTCGCGGTGGCGGTGCTGGTGCTGCTGGTCGGGTTCGGCAGTGTGATCGCGGCGGGGCTGCCGCTGGTCAGCGCGCTGGTCGCGGTGGTGGTGGGACTCGGTCTGCTGGGCCTGCTGGCGGCGCTGACCACGTTCGCGACGGTCGCGCCGACGCTCGCCACGATGATCGGGCTGGGCGTCGGCATCGACTACGCGCTGTTCCTGTTGACCCGCCACCGGCAGAACCTGATGGACGGCGCGGATCCGCCGACCGCCGCCGGCCACGCGGTGGCGACCAGCGGCCGGGCGGTGCTGATCTCCGGCTGCACGGTGGTGATCGCGCTGGCGGGCCTGTCGGTGTCGGGCATCGCGTTCATGGCGAAGCTGGGCCTCGCCGCGGGCGTCACGGTGGTGACGGCGGTGTGCGGGGCGCTGACGCTGCTGCCCGCGATGATGGGTCTGATCGGCCGCCGGATGGATCGTTTCCGCGTGCGCACACCGGTCGCGGAGGGCACCGGGGCCGGCGAGGAGTCGGCGACCGGCGTGTGGCACCGGTACGCGCGGCGGGTCGAGCTCCGCCCGTGGTGGTACCTGGCGGCGGGGCTGGCGACGGTGGTGGTCCTGGCGGTGCCGCTGCCGTCGATCCAGCTCGGGCACATCGACGACGGCGCGGACCCGGTGTCGTTCACCGACCGGCGGGCGTTCGACCTGATGTCCGCCGCGTTCGGGCCGGGTTCCAACGGGCCGCTCACGGTGGTGGTCGACCAGACGTCCGTCCCGGCCGCGGACCGTCCCGCACTCGCGTCGTCCGTGCAGCAGGCGCTGACGAACGTCCCGAACGCGGCGGGCACCGCACCGTTGCAGACCAGCGGCGACGGCGACGTGCTGTTCACCACCGTCACCCCGGCGCAGGTCCCGCAGGACCGGGCCACCACCGACCTGGTGGGCCACCTGGTGGACACCGTGCTGCCGGACGCCGCCCGGGGAACGTCCGCGGCCACCTACGTCACCGGCACCACGGCGGCGCAGGTGGACTTCCTGGACCTGGTGGCGAGCCGGCTGGTGCCGATCATCGCCGTGGTCGTCTCCCTCGCGTTCCTGATCATCCTGCTGGTGTTCCGGGCGCCGCTGGTCGCGCTGAAGGCGGCGATCCTCAACCTGGTGTCGATCGCCGCCTCGTACGGGGTGCTGGTCGCGGTGTTCCAATGGGGTTGGGGCGGACCGGCGTTGGGCGTGGCGGGGAAGGTCCCGGTCGAGAGCTACGTGCCGATGATGATGTTCGCGATCGTCTTCGGTCTGAGCATGGACTACGAGGTGTTCCTGCTGTCCCGGGTGCACGAGCGCTGGCTGGTGACCGGCGACAGCCGGGGTTCGGTGGCGCACGCGCTGGAGACGACGGCGCGGGTGATCGGCTGCGCGGCGTTGATCATGGTGAGCGTGTTCGCGGCGTTCATCGTCAGCGACAACGTGGTGATCAAGATGATGGGGCTCGGACTGGCCGTCAGCGTGCTGATCGACGCGACGGTGGTGCGGCTGCTGATGGTCCCCGCCGCGATGACGCTGCTCGGCGACGCCGCCTGGTGGACGCCCCGCCGGCTGGACCGGGTGCTCCCGCACATCGACACCGAGGGCGGCAACACCGGCCCGGCGCAGGGAAGTTGATCACGTCTTCGAAATCCGATGGCACACGTCCCGCTTGTGCGCGAACGGTGAAACCGGCATGCCCTGCCCCCTTGTCAGGCTCACCGATGCTGCCTATTTTCGTGCTCCAGGACTTCGGCCCCACCGGGCCGGGGCCGTCCACGACCGTCCGCCGAGCCGCGGCGCGACGGCCGGAGACACCCACAACGACCTGGAGGCGTCACATGACCGTTGCCACCCTCTCCGAGATCCGCGACGCCGGTCCGCTGCTGGTCGACGACGAGATCCTCGTCTTCGAGGACGACGACCGCGCGGACCACGACCCCACGGCCTGCCTGGCCGACCCGTGGGTCACCGCCACCACTCGCGTCGCCTGCGACTTCTGACGGTGACCGGGCCCATCGCCGGCCGCCGCCCCGGGTCCGACGAGATCTGGTCGTACCTGTTCGATCCGCGGATGCCGGCGATGGAGCACGGTTGGAAGCTCCACGTCTCTGCTCGCCCCGGCACCCTGGACGCCGTCACCGCCCTCGTCCTGCCGCTGCTGGAACAGCACGTCTGCCACCTCAAGCGGGCCCGCGACCCGGACACCCTGCGCACCCTCAACTCCGGTGTCCACAACGCCGCTTCGGTCGGCAAGGCGATCACGATCTACCCCGCGCCGGACGAGCTCCGGCCGCTGGCCCGCGCACTGGTCGCCGCACTGCGCGGACACCGGGGCCCGCAGATCGTCGGCGACCGCCGCCTCGACCCCGACGCGCCGGTCTACTACCGGTACGGCCCGTTCACCGCCGAGTACCGCACCGGCCGGGGCGGGCGACTGGAGTCCGTGATGACCGGCCCCGACGGCCGCGTCTTCGACGGCCTGGCCGGCACCGCGTACCGCTGCCCGCCGTGGGCCGAGGACCCGTTCGCACCGCTGCCCGCCCCCGGCAACTCCGGCCTCGGCGGCGGCCGTTACCGCGTCACCGGCGGCATCACCCGCAAGCCGCAGGGCAACGTCTACCGCGCCCTGGACCAGGTCACCGGCAGTCCCGTGGTGGTCAAGCAGGCCCGGGCGTACGTCGCCGAGGACGAGGGCGGCGCCGACACCCGCGACCGTCTGCGCCACGAGCGGGCGGTGCTCGCCCTGCTGGCCGCCCTGCCCGGGGTGCCGCGCCAGCTCGACTACTTCCGGCACCGCGACGACGAGTACCTGGTGATGACCGGCTGCGGCGACCGCGACCTGCGCCGCGACATCCAGACCCAAGGCCCGTACACCGAGGCCGAGTCGGGGCCGCGCAGCCTGCTCCCGCTGGCCCGCGACCTGCTCCGGATCCTGGACGGCATCCACGCGCGCGGCGTGGTCGTCCGCGACCTCAAGCCCAACAATGTGGTGCTCGCCCCCGACGGGCACCCCCGCCTGATCGACTTCGGCACCAGCGCCGTCCACGGCACCGGCCCCGCCGGCTCCACCCCCGGCTACAGCGACCCCGTCGTCCGCCGCGCCGTCGCACCCGAACCCGCCGACGACTACTACGGGTTGGGCATGACGCTGTACTTCGCGGCCACCGGCATGGACCCGGTGATCCTCGACCCCGACCACGCCGTCAACCGTGAACGCACCCTCGCCGCACTGGAGTTCGCGCTGCCCGGACCGGCACACCGCCAAGTCCGCTCACTCGTCGCCCAGTTGACGGACCCTTCGGCAGCGGCCCGCTCGGCGGGCGCGAGCCTCCTCCGCGACTTCGCCCAACCTTCCGCCGCCGGGCCGCAGTTCACCCACTCGAACCCCGGACCGGAGCTCGTCCGCTCGCACCCGCGCCTCTCGCCCGACCTGCTCGCCGAGATCCTCGACCACACCACGGCGTACTGCCTCGCCGAAGCCCGCCGGATCGCCGACGGCGGCGCCGACCTGGTCGACCTCTACAGCGGCAGCGCGGGCCTCGGACTGGAACTGCTCCACCACCTCGACCACCCGGGCGTCCGCGACGCCGTCACCGCGCTCGCCGACTGGACCGCACGCCGAACCCGGTCGCTGCCACCGGGGTTGTACTCCGGCCGGACCGGCGTCGACCTGTTCCTCGCCGCCGCAGGCCTCCCGCCCGGACCCACCGTCGAGCTCCCCGCCCACGGCCCGGACGGCGGCCCGCCGGAGGCCGACCTGATCGACGGCGTCGCCGGCATCGGCCTCGGCCACCTCCTTCTCGCCCGGTACGACGAACCTCGCCACGACCCCCGCCACGACCGCCACCTCGCCGTCGCCGCCACCTGCCACGAACTGCTCGTCACCGGCCGCGCCCGCCTCACCCCCACCGCCGGTCCGCGCCCGGGCGACGCCGCCCTGTCGCAGGGCCTCGCCCACGGTGACGCCGGAGTCGCGTACTTCCTCCTCGAGTACGCCCACACCACCGGCGACCCGGCCGCCCTGGAACACGCGCGGCGCGCCTGCGCCGAACTCGCCGCCGCCACCCCCGCGATCATCACCGCCGCCGACCACCCTGCGGCCACCCGCCGTTACGGCTCCTGGTGCCGCGGCCTGGCAGGCATCGGCACCGTCCTGGCCCGCGCCGCGGACCGGCTCGGCGACCCCGCGTACCGCACCCTCGCCGAGCAGTCCGCCCGCACCTGCCTGGCCATCGCCCCGCGCATGCCCCTGGTCACCCAGTGCTGCGGCCTGGCCGGCGTCGGCCACCTGATGCTCGAACTCGCCCCTGCCGCCGAGGAGTTCCACACCGCCGCGACCACCGTCGCCACCCTCCTGCTCACCCGCACCGCCGGCCCCCCGACCCGCCCGGTCTTCCCCGACCCCGGCCTCTCCCGCCCCGCGTTCCCCTACGCCACCGGCACCGCCGGCGTCCTCTCCTTCCTCCGCCGCCTGGCCGCGCCCGCCGGGACCGGCCACGCCGAGCTGCTCCCCTGACGGGCCGTCGGCCTCAGGAGGCCGCGGCGGCCATCATCCGCAGCAGACCGGACAAGTCCCGCTCGAAGGTGAACTCCCGTAGCAGGGTGGTCCATTGGCCGTTCTCCCGACGCCAGACGAAGCTGTACCGGGCCTGGACGTCACCCTCGGTGCGGTACATGACGACCGTGCCCTGGTCGCCGTGCCGGCTGGTGGCCACGAACCGGACGTCGTCGATGCTCTCGCCCACCCGCGCGCCCTGGTCCCGCAGGCTGCGGAAGCGGGCCATGAAGTCGGCCTTGGTCAGCACCGCCATCCGCCCCGCCTCGTCGACCCGCACGTTCTCGAACTCCGGGTCGTAGAGCGCGTCGAGCGCGTCGACGTCCATCGCCAGCCCGGCCGCCAGGTACGCCCGCATCCGCTCGACCAGCGCCTCGTCCATGTCCCGCTCCCCTGTGATCGCCGCCCCACGACACCCCGGCCCACTGCCGCGGCGCGCTTGCTTCGACCACCACGATGGCGCGTCCCGATGTCGGATCACCGGCATCCCGCCGTCGGCTCGCTGTCAGCACCGGCGTGGCGGCGGCCGACTGCCCACTGCCGCCCGCACCGCACGCACGCGGGCGGGCGGGCGGGCGGCCTGTATCCGACGGAACGTCACATCCAGTCCACCGAAGGGGCCGGGAACCACACGTACCCGTGGCGACGCCAGGCCGGCGCCTGCGCGCCCAGGCGGGTGCGCAGGTCGTCCCAGCTGCGGGCGGGGCCTGCCGTCCAGGCGCGTTCGGCGAGGCCGGGGAGGCGCGGCAGCAGCAGGAAGGCCAGGTCGTCGGCGTCGTTCACGCTCTCGCACCAGATCGCCGCCTCGAATCCGGCGACCTCGAACGGGGCGTCCGTGTCGATGCCCGCGATCGGTCCGGTGCAGGTCTGCCGGACGGTCGACGGCGGGTAGGCCTGGAGGCCGAGCCGGCTGCGCCGCTCCTCGGCGTCGCCGTCGACGGTCTCCGCGTAGGGGCGGTCGAGGTAGGCGCGGCCCGCGGAGGAGACGATGACCCGGGCGCGCTGCTCCGCCATCCGGTCGGTGTCCTCGGCAGCGTCGCGGGCCCCTTCGAGGAGCAGCTCGGCGAACTGCGGCGGAAGCATCGCCATGAACGGGCCGTCCGGGTCCGGCGTCACCTCGTCGTCGATCCACAGCTGGACGATTTCGCCGGGGGCGCCCGCCGTGCGGACGGTCTCCTGCCAGCCGATCGGCTCCTTGCCGTGGGCGCGCACCCGCTCGCGGGCCCGGGCCACGAAGGCGTGGTGGTCGGCGGCGGGCATCCCGAACGGTTCGTCGCCGCCGATGTGCAGAAAGCGTCCGGGGGTGAGCGCGGCGAGTTCGGCGAGCACGTCGTCGACGAACTGCCAGACCTGCTCGCGCCCGGGCTCCAGCCACACCGGCCGGAACTCGCCCGCCAGGAGTTTCGCCGTCAGTTCCCCGATCGAGCTCGGCACGGGTGTCGGCGCCGCCGAGCTCAGCCCGGGACAGGCGAGGATCGCGGCGGTGCTGTGGCCCGGCATGTCGATCTCGGGCACCACGGTGATGAAGCGTGCCGCCGCGTGGGCGACGAGTTCGCGGTACTGGGCCTGGGTGAAGTAGGTCCCGGGCTCGGCGTCGCGGGTCAGCTCCGGGCGGGACGCGATCTCCAGCCGCCAGGCCTGATCGTCCGTCAGGTGCAGGTGCAGCACGTTGAGCTTGTAGCGGTCCAGCAGGTCGATCACCCGGCGCACGTCCGGCACGGAGAACGTCGCCCGCGCCACGTCGAGCGACAGGCCGCGCCAGGCGAGTGCCGGACCGTCGGCGAGGGCGAGCGCGGGCAGTTCGACGCCGGCCGCGGTGGCCGGCAGTTGTTCGGCGAGGGCGATCAGGGTGGTCAGCGCGCGGTGCGCACCGGCGGGGGCGGCGGCCACCACGCGGATGCCGCCGGGCCCGACGGTGAGGGCGTGGCGTTCCGCGCCGGGGCCGTCGTCGGCCGGGCAGACGCCCCGGGCCGGCTGGACGGCCGCGACCTGCGGATCGGCCGGGTCCACGGTGACGGCGATCGCGCCCGGGCGGGGGGCTCCGACCTCGGGGCTCCCGAGTGCCACGCCGGTCTCCGCTGCGAGGCGTTCGACGAACACCCGGGCCGGTGCGAGGAGTTCGCCGCTCGCCACGACGACGGGCGTGCCGGGGCGCAGCAGGAAGCCCGCGTCCCCGGCCGGGGCGGCGGCCGTGCGGGGTACGGGGAGGATGCGGTGGAGTGCGGTGTCCGGCGACGTCGTCATGGCGGTCTCCTGTGGGTATTGCGCGGTCAACGGCAGGCTGCGGTCGGCCTGTCGGGTCTCCGGGGTTGCTGCGGGGCCGGCCGTCAGGTTCCGGCCCCGCAGCCGTTCCCCCTCCCCCGCCCCCAGGCGCGAGAACGGGAAGGGGAATCTGTGCCGCCCCGCGGCCCGGAGGCCGCGGGGCGGTGCCGCGGGACCGGCTGTCAGGTCCGGTCCCGCGGCGCCGGCCCCTTCCGCTCCCGGACGCGAGAGCGGGAAGGGGGTCTGGGTCGCCCTGCTACGCGCCGGTCGTGGGGGTGACCGTGACGGTGTGGCCGGGGTCCGTCGCGGAGGTGGCGATCCGCAGGGTGAACGGGCCGCTCTCGGTCGTCCAGGCGTGCGCGTCGGTGTCCCAGTGCTGGAACGCGCGCGGGGCGATGTCGATGCGGGCCCGCACCTGCTCGCCCGCGTCCGCGCGCACGGCGGTGAAGCCGGCGAGCCAGGCGACGGGCCGCTCGACGGCCGAGTCCGGGCGGGACAGGTAGGCCTGGAGGACCTGCTTGCCGTGCCGGGCACCGGTGTTGGCGAGGTCGACCAGGACGGCGAGGCGGTCGCCGTCGGCGGCGACGGTGGGCTCGCCGATCCGCCAGGTGGTGTAGCCGAGGCCGGACCCGAAGGGCAGCGCCGGTTCGTGGCCGCCCTCGCGGGCGGCGGCGAGCCAGGCCCGGTAGCCGACGTGCAGGCCCTCGGTGTAGTCGAGCCGGCCGTTCTCCGGCTCGACGGCCCACACCGGCACGTCGTCCTCACTGGCCGGCCAGGTGGTGGGCAGTCGGCCGCCGGGCTCACGGGCGCCGGTGAGGACGTCGGCGAGGGCCGCGCCGAACTCCTGGCCGGGGAACCAGGACAGCACCACGGCGGCGGCCTCGTCGAGCCACGGCATCAGCACGGGGGAACCGGAGTTGACGATCACGACGGTGCGCGGGTTGGCCGCCAGGACCTGGCGGACCAGCTCGTCCTGGCCTTCGGGGAGAGCGAGGCCGGGCCGGTCGAATCCCTCGGACTCGATGGCCTCGGTGGTGCCGACGACCACGACGGCGACGTCACTGGCGGCGGCCAGCTCGACCGCCTGCCGGAGTTCCTCGGCGGGGTCGCCGAAGACGTCCCGCTGGCCGAGCTGGACCATGCCGAAGGGGAAGTCGCCCATCGGCGCCGGCGTCCAGGTCAGCCGCAGCTCGACCGCCCGACCGGCCGTCAGTTCGCGGGGGAACACCTGGACCGGCGGGTTGAGGAAGTCGGTGACGGTGTCGCCGCCGCCAGGGGCGAGCGCTTCGGTGCCGACGTGCTCGCCGTCGATCTCGAAGGTGAAGCCGCCGACGCCGGCGAAGCCGAGGTCGTACCGGCCGTCGCGGTCGACGGTGAGGCGCGTGGTGATCTCGATGTGGGCGGCCCGGAGCAGGCGCGGGTCGCCGAGCCAGGCGAGGCGGCCGGAGGGGAAGTTCTCCTCGCTGAACGTCGCGCCGTCCTGGTCGAGGAAGCGGACGTGGACGCCCTCGCCGCCGGTGACGGGGTCGGTGACGGTGGTCCGGGTGAAGAGCTGCAGTTCGTCGGTGGGGGGCAGGCCGGGCGCGTACCGGACGCTGTCGGCGCCGTAGGCGCTGCGCAGGCCCTCCAGCGGGGTGACCACGTGGCGCGGGAACACCGTGGCGGAGCCGCCGCCCTGGGCGCGGGCGCGCAGGGCGTGCTGGCCGACGACGGCGACGGTCAGGCCGTCGCGGGGCTCGACGGGGAGGATGCCGCTGTTGCGGGCGAGGACCATGCCGTCGGCGGCGGTCTCGCGCAGCAGTGCGGCGATCGCGGCGTCGTCCCAGCGTGCGACGGGGGTGACGGGGTCGCCGCTGTCGAGGGCGCCGACGCGGGAGGCGAGCAGCAGCAGACGGGCGACCTTGTCGTCGATCGCGGCCTCGGGGACGCGTCCGGCGCGGACGGCTTCGACGAGCGCCTCGCCCCAGGGGCCGGCGGGGCCGGGCATCACGAGGTCCTGGCCGGAGTTGGCGGACGGCTCGGTGTCGCGGACGGCCGTCCAGTCGGAGACGACGACGCCGTCGAAGCCCCACTCGTCCTTCAGCGGGTCGCGCAGCAGCGAATTCGCCGTCATGGTGGTGCCGTTGACGGAGTTGTAGGAGGACATCACCAGCCACGCGCCCTCGTCGACCATCCGCTCGAACGGGGCGAGGTACAGCTCCCGCAGGGTCCGTTCGTCGGCGCGCACGTCGACGGTGAAGCGGTCGGTCTCGGCGTCGTTGGCGACGTAGTGCTTGGCGGTGGTGGCGACGCCGTGCGCCTGGACGGCGCCGACGTACGCGGCGCCGAACTCGCCCGTCAGGTAGGGGTCTTCGCTGAACGCCTCGAAGTGGCGCCCGCCGCGCGGCGAGCGGTGCAGGTTGACGGTGGGGCCGAGCACCACGTCGACGTTCTTGGCGCGGGCCTCGGCGGCGATCAGCGCGCCGAGCCGGCGGACCTGCTCCAGGTCCCAGGTGGCGCTGACGCAGCTCGCCGAGGGCAGGCTCGCGGACGGGTCGCGGTCGTCCATCGCGGCACCGCGGACACCGGTCGGGCCGTCCGAGAACGCGATGGAGCGCAGGCCGACGGCGGGCTCCTCGTGCATCGACCAGACGGAGGCGCCGGTCAGCAGGCGGACCTTCTGCTCCAGGGTGAGGCGCTCCAGCAGCGCGGTGAGGTGCGAGGGAATGGCCATCACAGCGTCCTTTCGGGGAAGTTCGGGGTTCCGGGTTCGGGGTTCCGGGTTCGGGTCGGGCGGATCGGCGAGCGCCGCGGATCAGCGGACGCCGCGGATCGGCAGGACGGCGAGCGCGCCGAGGATCCCGACGACGCCGACCACCGGGTACAGCGCGGCGTAGCCGCCGAAGGCGTGCACGATGCCGGCGGCGGCGACCGGCGCGACGGTGTTGGGCAGGGTCGCGGCGAGGTTGAGGACGCCGAGGTCCTTGCCGAAGTCGTCCGGGTCGGGCAGCACGGAGCTCATCAGCGCCTGGTCGACCGAGGCGAACGCGCCGAATCCGGACGCGACCACCAGGTTGGAGAGCGCGAGGCCGAGGACGCTCGGCAGGGCGAGCGGCACGACGGCGCCGAGGGCGATGAGCAGTCCGGCGGCGAGTACGACGGGCTTGCGCCGGCCGAGCCGGTCGGACAGCGGCCCGGCGAGGGCCGTCGCGATCAGAATGCCGGGCAGCGAGACCAGCCCCAGCAGCGGGACGATCCGTTTCGCGTCGTCCATCGGCAGCCCGATGTAGTCCTGGGCCAGGTAGAGCTGGTAGGTGTTCAGCATCGAGTAGCCGCCGAACAGCAGCAGGCGGCCCGTGAAGCCCCAGAAGAAGTCGGGGTGCCGGACCGGGTTGACCCAGAACGCGGCGATGAACGCGCGCGGCGAGAACGGCCGGCGGGGCTCGGCGCGGTTGTCCCGGTCGGGCACGAAGGCGACGAACAGCACCATGACGAGGACCAGGATGCCGCTCAGGACGGCGTAGCCGAGCGGGATGCGGTCGGCGAACGCCGATCCGAGGACCGGTCCGACGATCGCCCCGAGAACGAGTCCGAGGCCGACACCGGTCGAGTACCGGCCGCGCAGCCGCTCCGGGACCCGGTCGGGCAGCAGTGCGGAGAACGGCCCCTGGAAGGCGTTGAAGCCGAACTGGACGAGCATCACGCAGACCGTCAGCACGGCGACGTTCGGGGCGAGCCCGCTGGTGGCGAGCGCCGCGCCGCCGAGCAGCGCGCTGCCCAGCATCCAGGGCCGGCGCGCGCCGTACCGGCTGCGGGTGCGGTCGGACAGGACGCCGACAACCGGCTGGGCCACCATCGCGGCCACGGCGGCCACCGCGTTGATGAGCGCGAGGTTGCCGGCCTTCGCGTCGGGGTCGAACTGCTCGACCTGGAGGGCGATGTAGTACGCGGAGGCGGCGTAGGCGATCGGGGCCGCCGAGGCGACGAACGGGGCGGTCCGGAACAGTCGCCGCAACTCCGGTGGCACGGAACGGTCCTGGCCCTGCGCCGGCTCGCCGTCGGTCGGTGCGGAGACGGCGTTCGCGGTCATCTCGCTCTCCGGTTCCGACCCGCGGTCACGTCAGGCCGCCGCGGCGGGCGCAGGCGCCGAGCCAGGCGAGGCTGGGCTTGGGGGTGCGGACGAAGGTCTCCCGGTCGACGGAGATCAGGCCGAAGGTGGGCGCCCAGCGACCCCATTCGTAGTTGTCGAGCGCCGACCAGTGCAGGTAGCCGCGCACGTCGATGCCGTCGGCGACGGCCGCTTCCAGGTGGCCGAGCGCCTCGGTGGTGTACGCGATGCGCCGGGTGTCGTCGTCGGTGGCGATGCCGTTCTCGGTGACCAGCAGCGGGATGCCGCCGGCCTCGTCCCAGGCGCGGCGCAGCGCGGTGCCCAGGGCGTCGGGGCGGTAGGCCCAGCCGGTCAGGGTGTTGTCGGGGTGGGCGGGGTGCGGCACGGGGCCGTCGGCGTCTACCGGCTGGCTGGTGTAGGCCTGCACGCCGACGAAGTCGTCGCCGCGGGCGGCGTCGAGGTAGAAGCCTTCCCAGGTGCGGTGGACGCGGGCGAAGACGTCCTCGTTGCCGGGGGTGGAGGTGAACGCCTGCTGGGCGACCGTCCAGCCGGCCTTGGCGTTCGTGGTGGCGCGCACCGTCTCGACGGCGCGGCGGTGCACCCGCGCGAGGGTCTCGCCGAGCGCCTGGTCGGGGCTGACCCGGCCCAGCGCGGCGGCCAGCTTCGCCTTCTGCTCCGGGTCGTCCATCGCGCCCATCAGCGACAGGACGGTGTCCTGGACGCTCGCGAACACGGCGAGCATGTTGGGTTCGTTGATGGTGCAGACCCATTCGACGTCGTGCAGGGCCGGGGCGACGAACTCGATGTAGCGGGCGAAGCGGTCGGCGGCGTCGGGGCGCTTCCAGCCGCCGGTCTCGGCGAACCAGCGCGGCAGGGTGAAGTGGTGGAGTGTCACCACCGGCTTCAGGCCGAGCTCGTGGGCGGTGTCGACCATGCGCCGGTAGTGGTCGCGTGCGGCGAGCGAGAAGTGCCCGTCGGCCGGTTCGATCCGGGCCCATTCGAACCCGAAGCGGTAGGCGTTCAGGCCCGCGGCGGCGAGCAGGCCCATGTCCTCGGCGTAGCGGTGGTAGCTGTCGAGGGCGTCGCCGCTGCGGTCCGGGAGCGGGGAGTCGGGGGCGTTCTCCAGCGCCCACCAGTCCGCGTTCACGTTGTTGCCCTCGACCTGGTGGGGGGAGGTGGAGGCGCCCCACAGGAAGTCTTCGCGCAAGCCGGCCATGTCGCTCCTTCGTTCGGGCCCGGCCGTGCTCGTTCGCGCTCGTTCGCGCTCGCTCGCGGTCGTTCGCGCTCGTTCGCGCTCGTCCGGGCCGGTGAGCGAAAAGCTACCACGCTGGTGGTAGCTTTTGGGAAGACCCAGAACAGCCGCGATACTGGGGCGATGGCGATCAAGCGGGGCAGCTACCGAACCGGACGAGAGCGCGTCGAGCGGATCCTCGACGCCTCCCACGAGCTCTTCATCAGCACCGGGTACCGGGCCACCTCCCTGCGCGACATCGCGGCCGCCTCCGGGATCTCCCACCCCTCGCTGCTGCGCCACTTCTCGTCCAAGGCGGAGATCCTCACCGCGCTCGTCGACCGGCTCGACCGCGCCCGCTACGGCTGGCCCGCGGTCGACCCGGCACGCCTCGACCAACTCCCCACCGCCGCCGAGGCCGCCCGCCGCAACGAGGCCACGCCGGGCTGGATCCCGCTGTTCACCGCGCTCCTCGGCGAGGCGACCAGCCCCGAACACCCCGGCCACGAACTCATGCGCAGGCGCCTGGCCGTCGGTACCCGGGTCGCCGTACGGGCCCTCGGCCTGCTGGGCGGCGACCCGCGCTCGACGGCACTCGCGGTCCGCCGCCTCGGCGCGGCCTGGGACGGCCTCCAGGTCCTCTCGCTGTACTTCCCCGGCCGGATCGACATCCCGGCCCGCCTCGCCGAGTACGAGCACGACCTGCGGACGAACGGCATCCCGCCCGCGCCGTCACCTTCCGCCCCCCTCCACGCCCCTGACGTACCGTCGGATCCTTCGCCGCGCGCCCGCGCCGTCGAAGCCGCCGCCCGGCTCTACGCGCGCCGCGGCTACTACGGGACGTCCATGCAGGCGGTCGCCGACCAGGCCGGCCTGACCAAGGCCGCCCTGGTCCACGTCGCCCCCACCAAGCAGGCCCTGCTCGACCTGGTCGTCACCGAGTTGACCGCACCCGCGCCGAACGACGACGACCCCGCCGAACGACTGCTCGCCCTGCGCAGCCGCCCCCGCTGGCAGGACGCCGCCGAGGTCGTCCTCATGTGCGAGGCCACCGTCCCGTCCCACCCGGCCCACCCCCGGATGGCCGCCCGACTGGACCGCAACATCACCGCCACCGCCCACGAGCTGGCAGCCAACGGCCAGTTGACGCCGGACGCCGCCACCACCACCGCCCAGTGGCTCGTCGCCCTCGCCCTCGGCGCCGTGATCGCCCATCTCTACGACCCGGACGACGTCGACCTCGAAGCCGTCATCACCGGCGCCCGCCCACCCCGCCCCCTCACTCCCTGACCTCCCCCGGTCAGCCGGTGCTCTGCACCGGCAGCGCCGCCACGACCGGATGGTCGTGTCCGATCAGGCCGAGCTTGGCGCTGCCGCCCGGCGAGCCGATCTCGGTGGAGAACTCGGCGTTGGCGGTGGTGAATTGCTGCCACTCCTCCGGGACGTCGTCCTCGTAGTAGATCGCCTCGACGGGACACGCCGGCTCGCACGCACCGCAGTCGATGCACTCGTCGGCGTGGATGTAGAGCATCCGCGGGCCCTCGTAGATGCAGTCGATCGGGCACTCGTCGAGGCATGCCTTGTCCTTGACGTCCACACAGGGCAGGGCGATGACGAAGGTCATGCGGCCGCCCTCCTTTCCGGGTCTCTCCGTTGGTCTGCCGCTCCGGCGCTGCCGACCGTAGGACCTCAAGTAATGTTGAGGTCAAACAGGAGGGCGGACGGCCATGACGGGCGATCGACACGGCGGCGCCGGCGCCGCCCCGGACGACTGGCTGAGCATCGGCGAGGTCAGCACCCGGACCGGGGCCGCCGTGTCCGCGCTGCGGTTCTACGAGGAACTCGGCCTGATCGCCTCCGATCGCGACGCCCGCAACCAGCGCCGCTACCCGCGCCACATGCTGCGCCGGGTCGCACTGATCTCGGTGGCGAAGCGCATCGGCATCCCCCTCCAGGACCTCCGCGACGCCTTCGCCGACGTCCCGCTCGACCGCCCACCCAGCCACCACGAGTGGCAGCGCGCCTCGCGCGGCTGGATGCGCCGGCTGGAGGAGCGCCGCCAGACCATCGAACGCCTCGAGGCCGAACTCACCGGCTGCATCGGCTGCGGCTGCCTCTCGATGAAGGCCTGCGCCCTGCTCAACCCGGGCGACGCCCTCGCCGAGGACGGTGTCGGACCTCGCCGACTGTGAGAGCGCCCCGGTCCCGTCCCGGAACAATTGACGACACCTCACATTCCCGCGATAAAGCGTTATTTGAATTCCGGGGCGAACGGCTACCATCTGCTGGCATGACCAACACCTCTCCTCGCCCGGGCGCGCCCGACAAGCCCACTCTCGACGGCCTTGAGGCCAAGTGGGCCCCCATCTGGGACGAGCAGGGTGTCCATGTATTCGACCGTTCCGCGCCGCGTGAGCAGGTGTATTCGATTGATACGCCGCCGCCCACGGTGAGCGGGTCGCTGCACGTCGGGCACGTGTTCAGCTACACGCAGACGGACGCCGTCGCGCGGTTCCAGCGCATGCGGGGCAAGCAGGTCTTCTATCCGATGGGGTGGGACGACAACGGGCTGCCCACCGAGCGGCGGGTGCAGAACTACTTCGGGGTGCGGTGCGAGCCGTCGCTGCCCTACGAACCGGACTTCACGCCGCCGGAGAATCCGGTCAAGCAGCAGATCCCGGTCTCCCGGCGGAACTTCATCGAATTGTGCGAGCGCCTGACGGTCGAGGACGAAAAGGTCTTCGAACGCCTGTGGCGCCGGCTGGGGCTTTCGGTGGACTGGGGGCACACCTACCAGACGATCGGCGGCAATGCCCGGGCGGTGTCGCAGCGGATGTTCCTGCGCAATCTCGAACGCGGCGAGGCGTACCGCGCGGAGGCGCCGACGCTGTGGGACGTCACGTTCCGGACGGCCGTCGCGCAGGCCGAGTTGGAGGACCGGGAGCGGCCGAGCGCGTACCACCACCTGCTGTTCCGCGGTGCGTCCGAGCAGTCGCTGGAGATCGCGACGACCCGGCCCGAGCTGCTCCCGGCGTGCGTGGCCGTCGTCGCGCACCCGGAGGACGAGCGGTACCGGGAGCTGTTCGGCACCTCGGTGACCACGCCGGTCTTCGGCGTCGACGTCCCGCTGCTCGCGCACCGCCTCGCGGACCCGGAGAAGGGCACCGGCCTGGTGATGGTGTGCACCTTCGGCGACACCACCGACGTGGTGTGGTGGCGCGAGCTCGATCTGGCCACCCGCAGCGTCCTCGGCCGCGACGGCCGCTTCCTGCCGGACGCCCCGGCCGGCCTGGACAGTGACCGCGCCACCGCGGCGTACGCCCGACTGGCCGGCGCGACGCCGCACACCGCGCGCGAACGGATCCTCGAACTGCTGGGCGCCGAAGGCGCGTTGGTCGGCGGGCCGCGGCACTTCAACCACATGGTGAAGTTCTACGAGAAGGGCGACAAGCCCCTGGAGATCGTCACCAGCCGGCAGTGGTACCTGCGCAACGGCGGCCGGGACGCCGAGCTGCGCGAGCGGCTGCTGGCCCGCGGCCGCGAGCTGGCCTGGCACCCGGCGCACATGCGGGGCCGCTACCAGGCGTGGGTGGAGGGCCTGGCCGGCGACTGGCTGATCAGCCGTCAGCGGTACTTCGGCGTGCCGGTTCCGCTCTGGTACCGGTGCGACGCGGCGGGCAACGCGACGGACGAGCTGATCCTGCCGGCGGAGGACACGCTGCCGGTCGACCCGACCAGCGACGCCCCGCCCGGGTTCAGCGCCGACCGGCGCGACGCCCCGGGCGGCTTCACCGGCGACCCGGACGTCATGGACACCTGGGCGACCTCGTCCCTGACCCCGCAGATCGCCGGCGGCTGGAGCTTCGACGACGACCTCTTCGAGCGGGTCTTCCCGATGGACCTGCGCCCGCAGGCGCACGAGATCATCCGCACCTGGCTGTTCTCCACCGTGGTCCGCGCCGAGCTGGAACACGACGAACTGCCGTGGCGCAACGCCGCGATCAGCGGCTGGATCCTCGACCCGGACCGCAAGAAGATGTCCAAGTCCAAGGGCAACGTGGTCACCCCGCTGGACCTGCTCGACCAGCACGGCTCCGACGCGGTGCGGTACTGGGCGGTGTCGGCCCGGCCCGGCACCGACACCGCGTTCGAGGTCGCGCAGATGAAGATCGGACGCCGCCTGGCGATCAAGATCCTCAACGTGACGAAGTTCGTCCTCGGGCTCAGCACCGGCGCCGTGTCGCGGACCGCGATCGCCGAGCCGCTCGACCGGGCCCTGCTCGCCCGGCTCGCCCAGGTCACCGACGAGGCGACGGCACTGCTGGAGGGGTACGACTACGCCCGCGCGCTGGAGGTCACCGAACGGTGCTTCTGGGTGTTCTGCGACGACTACGTCGAGCTGGTGAAGAACCGGGCCTACGGGGACGGCGACGACCCGGCCGCGGCCTCGGCCCGGGCCACCCTCGCGCACGCCCTGTCGGTGCTGCTGCGGCTGCTCGCGCCGTACCTGCCGTTCGCGACGGAGGAGGCGTGGAGCTGGTGGCAGGACGGCTCGGTGCACCGCGCCCCGTGGCCGGCCGAGGCGCCCGCGTCCGCGAGGCCCGCGGGCGGCGCCGCCACTGTCGCCGATGCCGCCCTGCTGGACGTCGCGGGCGACGCGATCACGGCGATCCGCAGGGCGAAGAGCAGCGCGCAGCTGTCGATGCGGGCGGAGGTCGCCACGGTGACCGCGCGCGGCCCGGCCGAGCTGCTGGCCGCCCTGCGGCAGGTCGCGCCGGACGTGCGCTCCGCGGGCCGGGTCGGCGAGCTGACCCTCGAAGCGTCCCCGTCCGCCGGGCCGGCCTCCGCCGGAACCGCCGAGATCGCGTACGAAATCGTCCTGTAGCACCGGCAGATCAACGGCGGTGGCAGCTCCCGACGGAGCGGCCACCGCCGTTCTCCGGTGCCCCGCCCTGCGCCAACTCGCCGGGCACGACGCAGATTTACCCGGATCGGGTGAGCCCGCCCGAGACACGCCGGACACGCCGACGACGCCCTGCCAGGATCGGGGCGCACCAGCAACCTCACCCCGACGCAGCGCGCCACCCGGCACCCGCTGCCGCCCGGCGCGCCCGCACACAGCTGCCGCTGCCGCCCAGCCGTCGACCCAGGGAGCAACGTGACCGAGACCGCCCGCCCGACCCCGGCCCAACCGGCCGACCCGCACCCCGACGACCACCCCGAGAACCACCCCGACGACCACCCCGAGGACGCCCAACAGGCCGAGCACGAAGAGGAGTTCCGTATCCGCTTCCCCGGCGGAGACACCCGCCTCACCGCCGGCCGGTCCATCTCCACCAGCACCATGCTGCGCCGCCTGCCGCAGCTGATCCGCCGCGCCCTGCACCTCGCCTGGATCGCCGACCGGCGCTCCACCGTGCTGCTCCTGCTCGCCCAGGCGGCGAGCGGCGTGTTCGGGGCGCTCGCCCTGTACGCCACCACCGGCACCCTCGCGGCACTGCTGCGCCCGGGCCCGGTCGCCGGCCATCTCCGGGACGCCGCACCGTCGTTGGCGGTCCTGACCGCCTCGGCGGCGCTGCGGGCGGTCCTGGGCATCACCGTGCTGACGCTGTCGGGGAAGGTCGCGCCGCGGATCAACCGGGAGGCCGACATGGCGCTGATCGAGGCCGGCTGCTCGGCCGAACTCGCCGCCTACGACGAACCCCAGTACGGGGAGCGCTGGGAGGCCGCGGACCGGGGCGCGTCCACCACTCCGGACCTGCTGACCTCCGCCCAGGACGTGATCGCCTCCACCGTCTCGCTCCTCGCCGCCACCGGCGTGCTCGCCACCCTGCACCCGCTGCTCGTCCCGTTCCTGCTGCTCGGCTCGGTGCCCACCGGCATCGCCGCCCTGCGCACCGCCCGCATCCACTACCTGGCCGCCATCACCACCGGCGACGAGCGCCAGGCGCTGCGGATCTACCGCTGGTACCTGATCGACAAGGGGCGCGCCGACCAGGTCCGCTCCGACCAGGTGCTGCCGTTCATGCTGGACAAGTACCGCAAGGCCGAGGCCCGGGTCGTCGCCGTCACCGACCGCGCCGGGCGCGAGGCGGCGCGGGTCTCGCTGGTCGCCGCGCTCGGCACCGGCGCCGGGTCGGCGCTGATGTGGGGCGCACTGCTCTACCTGGTCTCCTCCGGCCGGATCGGCCTGGCGGCGGCCGGCTCCGCGACGTTCGCGCTGCGCACGGCCGCCGGCGGCGTGCAGGGCATGGTCGGCAACGGCGCCCGGCTGTACCGGATGGGGCTCTACCTGGACGACTACTTCACCTTCCTGGACGAGGCCGGCGGGCACCGGATCGCCCGCGGCAGCATCGTCCCCGGCCCGCCGAGGACGATCGAGGTCACCGGCCTGACGTACACCTACCCGGGCGAGCAGCAGGAGCCGGCGCTGCGCGGCATCGACCTGACGCTCACCCAGGGCGAGGTGGTGGCGGTGATCGGGCAGAACGGCTCCGGCAAGTCGACGTTCCTCAAGCTGCTCTCCGGTCTGTATCTGCCGCAGCCCGGCGGCGGGCAGATCCGTTGGGACGGCGTCCCGATCGGCGACCTGGATGCCGATGCGCTGTTCCGTCAAGTCGCCCGGGTACCGCAGGAGTTCGCCCGCTGGCCGCTCCAGGCGGCGGAGAACGTGCACCTCGGCCAGCACGACGGCGACGACCCGGCCCCGGCGGTCGCCGCGGCCGCGTCGCTGACCGGCTTCGACGAGACCGTCGCCCGGCTGCGCTCCGGCTGGCGGACCCTGCTGGCGCAGGGCTGGCAGGGCGGTGCGGAGCTGTCCGGCGGCGGCTGGCAGCGCGGCGCGGTCTCCCGGGCGTTCTTCCGCACCGCCCGCCGCCCGGGCCTGCTGATCCTCGACGAGCCGACCTCCGACCTCGACCCGCGGGCCGAGCACCGCATCCTGCACTCGCTGCGCGCCCTCGCCCCAGGCCGGATCACCCTGCTGGTCACCCACAACCTCGCCAACGCCCGCCTCGCCGACCGCGTCGTGGTGGTCGATCAGGGCCGCATCGTGCAGACCGGCACCTGGGACGAACTCGCCCACCACGAGGGCCTGTTCCGTGAACTCCTCGCCCTCCAGGCCGACCGCACCGTCCCCGCCCAGCGCCGGAGCCCCACCGGATGACACCGATGGCGGGGTGACGCCTGCTCACCGAATGACACCGGGTGATGCCTGCTCGCCGAGCGGGTGAATGGTTGTCAGGGTGACTGAGTGTCCGGTGTGTTGACTTCTGTCCCGATTGGCCGGGTCCTAGCCTGCCACGGGAGGTTGTCACACAATGATTATCGAACCGTCACACTCAGTCACCCTTTCCGCGTCGTTCCGAGGACGGTGGTCCGGCCTGCATCGCCGGTTAAGCGCCGCTGCCGTCGGCGGCGCGGTGCTGGCGGGGTCGCTGATGTGGGCGGCTGCTCCCGCTTCCGCGGCGGTGGTGGACATCCGCACGGTGTGCACGGCGTCGACCACCTCGGGCACGACGATCACGCTGACCGGCGACTGCGCCACCACGGACAACCTCACCATCCCGGACGGGTTCACCCTGAACGGCGCCGGTCACACCATCACCGCGACCGACCCCTCCCTGGCCGCCCCACTGGCGGACGCGGTGCTGGGCAACGCCGTCGGCGCCACCACGATGAACATCGAGAACCTGACCATCCAGGGCAACTACCTGCCCCGGGACCCCGACGACTCCCGGACCAACGCGGCGTTCTTCGGGATCAGGTTCCTGTCCGCGTCGGGGTCGGTGTCGAACGTGACGGTCACCGGCATCACCCGGCACCAGACCTACAACTTCGGCGTGGGAATCCTGGTGGACGCCACCAGCGGCGCCGCGCAGACCGTGACGGTCACCGGCGCCCAGGTGTCGAACTTCCAGAAGAACGGGCTGGTCGCCAACGGCAACGCGACCATGAACGTCACCGGCTCCACGCTCGGCCCGCCGGACATGACGATCCCGCTGCCGCCGCCGCCGATCACCGGCAACATCGCGCAGAACTCGGTGCAGTACTTCAACTCCAGTGGCACGTTCGCCAACAACAGCGTGGTGACGTACACGGCCAACAACTCGGTGAGCAGTTCCACCGGGATGCTGGTGTTCACCGCGAACAACGTGACGATCGACCACAACACGATCTCCGGCCCGAACGGCGCGGACGTCGGGATCAACGTCACCGGCGGCACGAACATCGTCATCTCCTACAACAACATCACCCGTTCGCCCATCCAGCCGCCCCTGAACGACTTCTGGGGATACGGCATCGCGGGCTACTCCGGCGCCGACGCCAGCACCACGCTGATCTGCAACACCTTCGCCGGGTGGAACCAGAACCTGTTCGGCGGCCTGACCCAGCCGCCGTGCATCATCACCCCGTCGCTGAACAACGGGACCGTCGGCGTCCCCTACTCGGACGTGGTCCAGGCGGTCACCCAGAACCCGAACCCGGAATTCACCTGGAGCGTGGTGTCCGGCGACTTCCCGCCGGGGCTGACGCTGAACCCGGACGGGACGATCACCGGCACGCCCACCGCTGCGGGCACCTACACCTTCACCGTCCAGGTCTCGGACCCGGTCGACGGCATCTCCACCCGCGAGTACACCATCGTCATCAGCCCGGCGGCTGCGGGGATTTCGCTCACCAAGACCGCGACCGCCACGGACGCGGGCGGGCAGCCGATCACCGAACTCACCGCGGCCGGTGACGTGGTCACCTACACCTTCGAGGTGCACAACACCGGCAACGTGCCGCTGACCGCGCTGGCGATCAACGAATCCGGCTTCTCCGGCACCGGAACGGTCGGCCCGATCACCTGCGCCCCGACCCCGCTGGGCGGCACCCTCGACGCGGGGGCCGCCACCCAGTGCACCGCCGCCTACACGGTCACCGCGGCCGACATCGCCGCCGGCGGGTCGCTGCGCAACACGGCCACCGCCTCCGGGGTGACGCCCGACGGGGCCACGCTCGGCTCCGAACCCGCCAGCGTCGCCGTGCCGATCGGCGCACCCGCCCCGACCCCAACTCCCACCCCCAAGCCCACCCGACCGCCGCACCACCGCCCCGAGGGCCCGAAGGTCGACACCGGCGGCTCGCTGGCCGACCCGGGCGCCGCGCCGGTGTCGTGGCCGGTCGCCGCCGGGACAGCCGTGCTGGCCACCGCCGGACTGGCCGCCGCCGCCCTGCTGCGCAGAAGGCGCCGCCCCTGAGCCGTCCCCTCGGCGTATTCGGCCCGCCGGTCCTTCGGGGCCGGCGGGCACTCCTGTCCGACGGGCGGGACGCACCGTACGTGCGGGACACGCCATACGTCCCAAAAGCGCCGTACATGCGACAGCACCGTACGTGTGAGAAGGAGAGGCGAATCCCATGGCCGTGGACCGCCGCCGCGCCGGCGCCTCCGCCCCCGGTCGGTCGCGGTGGGCCGGGTGGCCGATGCTGCTGCTGACGTGCGCCGGGCTGCTGGACCGGTCCGCCCTCGGTCACCGCGAGCCGGCCGCGCCCCCGGCGAAGGTGGCGGGCGTGGACATGCACGGCCGGCCCGTCCGGCTCGACCCGGGCGCGGGCCTGCCGCCCGAGCAGAAGCAGGAACAGGACGCGAAGCCGGACGGCGCGGGCCGGTTCGTCGTCCCCTCGGTCGGGTTGGACGTCCCCCTGGGCACGATGAACGAGGTCGCCGACTCGGTGGTCCCGCCCGGCTTCACCTCCGCCTACCGCATCGACAACCTGGGCACCCCGACCGCCCCCGCCTCCGGCACCGTCTACGTCGCCATGCACTCCCTCCGCTGGGGCGCGACCGGCCCCGGCAACTACCTGTTCGCCCTGGACACCGGCACTTCCAAGGTCACCCCGGGCGCCGCCATCGACGTCGGGGGCACCCGCTACGTCGTCGACGCCGCCACCACCGTCCCGAAGGACGACCTCCCGGACACGCCGGAGATCTGGGACGACGTCCCCGGCCGCCTGGTGGTCCTGACCTGTCTGGAGAAGCCCGACAACTCCCCCTCCGTCGACAACTTCGTCATCACCGCCCACCTCGACCCGGCCGGCGACGGCGCACCTTGACGCCCCGCCCCGTGGGCCGTCAGCGCCGGCCGTCCCACAGCAGCCGTTCCGGCCGGGCCGGGTCGTGGTGGACGGCCGGTGCGGTGGCGTTCAGGGTCATGACGGTGCGGCCGGGGAGGTAGGGCGGCCAGGGCGGCAACTGGTCGCAGGGCGGCAACCGGTCGGTGGTGGGGCGGCCGTGGCGGGCGAAGGAAGTCCAGGCGGCGCGTATCCGGTCGGAGAGCAGCGGGTGGGCGGACACGTCCGTCAGCGGGTCGGCGGGGTTGCCGAAGACGGGGCCGATCTCGGCCATGTGGCAGGCGCCGAGGGCGCCGTCCAGGGCCGCGGCGGGCTGGGTGAACTCGTAGAACCAGGTGTCCGCGCCGTGGGCGGCGCGGGCCTCGGCGATGCGGATCGCGGGCAGCCGGTAGCCGTGGTCGGACATCACCGCCGAGAACAGGTCGGCGGCGGTCGCCTGCGGGCGGGCTTCGGCGTAGGCGGCCCTGGCCGTCGCCGGGTCCAGTCCGAGGGCGGCGAGGAAGCCGTGCAGGAAGCCGTCGCCGATGCGGTCGGCCATGCCGAGCGGCACCAGGAAGAGGCGGAACTCGTCGGCGGTGACGCCGGTGAGCAGGTCCACCTGCCGGCCCGCGCCGGCGGCCATCGCGTCGACGGGCCGTTCGGGCAGCGTCTGCGTCCCGAACACCGGCAGCACGGTCGTGCCGCCGCCCGCGGACTCGCCCCACTGGCCCGGATCGGCACTGCCGGCTATCTCCTGCGCGAGCCGCCCGTTGGCCGCGGCCAACTCCTGCGGCGGGACGGCCGCGAGGCCTTCGACGGTGCACCGGACGCCGGCGAGCGCGGCCAGCCGTTCGGTGATGCGCCGCCCGGTCTCGGGCGGGTGCGCGTGGTGGCCGGCCCCGCTCTGTGTGACGGCCCGCCGGAACAGGCCTTCGGCGCGGGGCATGGTCATCAGCGCGGTGATGCCGATCGCCCCGGCCGACTGGCCGAACACCGTCACGTTGTCGGGGTCGCCGCCGAACCCGGCGATGTTGTCGCGCACCCACTCCAGCGCGGCGATCTGGTCCAGCAGCCCGAGGTTGGCCGTCCCGTCGGGCAGCAGCAGGAAGCCCTCCGCCCCGAGCCGGTAGTTCAGCGTCACGCAGACCACGCCGTCCCCGGCGAGCACGGACCCGTCGTACGTCGGCAGCGACCCGGCCCCGTTGCGGAACGCGCCGCCGTGGATCCAGACCATGACCGGCAGCTTCCCTCCGGGCGCCGGCGAGGGCGTCCAGACGTTGAGGTTGAGGCAGTCCTCGCCCAGCCGGTCCGGCTCCACCATCAGCCCTGCCATCGCCGGGTGGTAGCCGGCCTGCGGCGCTCCCGGGCCGTGGACGAGCGCGTCCCGCACCCCGCTCCACGGCTCGGGCGCCTGCGGCGGGCGCATCCGGTTCGCACCGAACGGCGGCGCCGCGTAAGGGATGCCGAGGAAGGCGGCGACGCCGTCGCGGAGCCGGCCGCGGACCTGGCCGTGACGGGTGCGGGTGGTGACGTGGTTCATCGGGGCGTACCGGTTTCGCTCGAAATGTGCGGATCGACTGGAGCTTCCACTCCCGACCGGCACGTCCGCAACCGATTTCCCGCCCGGTTGACGCTCCGTCAGGCCGCGCTCAGCGAGAAGTAGTTCTCCTCCTCCTGGGCGAAGTGCAGTTGCAGCACCGAGTGCAGGCCGTAGAGGCAGGCCCGCAGGTCGTCCTGTTGTTCGGGGGCGAGGGCGCCGGCGGCGTCGGCGTGGGCGAGGTGGGTGGTGATGCGGTGGGCGAGGCGGTGGATCTCGGTGTGGGCGCGGCTCATGGTGGCGGTGGTCTCGGGGCCGCCGAGGGCGTCGGCGAGGGCGGGGTAGAGCTCGTGCTCCTCGGCGTCCTCGTGCGGGAGGAGTCGGGTGGTGAGCAGGTGGTCGACCCGCCGGACGGCGGCGAGCGCGTCCGCCGAGTTCGAGGCGGTGAGGCGGTCGGCGGCCTCCCGGACGGCTTCCAGGACGTCCCGCAGGTCGTCGTGTTCGGCGGCGAAGCGGTGGACGAGTTCCTCGGTGTCGGCGTCGATCTCGGGTCCGACGCCGGGGCCGGGGCGCAGCGCGCGCAGGGCGTTGAGGATGACGGCGACGTCGATGAGCTGCTGGAGCAGGGCGCCGACGGCGGGCGGCAGGAAGCCGAACGCGGCGAGGACCATGGCGGCGAAGGAGAGCGCCATGCCGCCGAGGGCGGACTGGACGGCGATCCGGCGGGCCCGGGTGGCGATCTGGGCGGCGTCGGCGAGGCGGTCGACCCGGTCGGTGGTGAGGACGATGTCGGCGGCTTCGGAGGAGGCGCTGGCGCCGCGCGCGCCCATGGCGACGCCGACGTCGGCGGCGGCGAGCGCGGGGGCGTCGTTGACGCCGTCGCCGACCATGACGGTGACGGCGCGTTCGCGTTCGGCGCGGACGGCGGCGACCTTGTCGGCAGGCGTCTGGCGGGCGCGGACGTCGTCGAGGCCGACGACGGCGGCGATTTCGCGGGCGGGTTCGGGGCGGTCGCCGGTGATCATGAGCAGTCGGGTGACGCCGGCTTCGCGCAGGCGGCGGACGGTGCGCGGGGCATCGTGCCGGACGGGGTCGCGGAGCAGGACGGCGCCGATCGGGCGGTCGTCGACGGCGACCCAGGCGATCGCGGCGCCGTCGAGCACGGCGCGGTTGTCGGCGGCGCGGGCCCAGGCGGGCAGGTCGGCGGTGTCGCGTTGGCCGACGGTGGCGGTGCTGCCGTCGGCGAGGGTGGCGGCGGCGCCGCGGCCGGGCTGTTCGGTGACGTCGGTGACGGGGGGCAGGGTGAGGCCGCGTTCGGCCGCGGCGGCGGTGATGGCCTCGGCGAGGACGTGCGGGGAGTACTGGTCGACGGCGGCGGCGAGGGCGAGGACGTCGGCGGGGGTGTGGCCGGGGGCGGTGGCGATGTCGAAGGCGCGGGGGCGTCCGGTGGTGAGGGTGCCGGTCTTGTCGAGGCAGACGGTGCGGGCCCGGCCGAGGGTCTCCAGGGCGGCGCCGTCGCGGACCACGACGCCCTTGCGGGCGGCGCGGGAGATGCCGGAGACCACGGCGACGGGTGCGGCGAGCAGCAGCGGGCAGGGGGTGGCGACGACCAGGACGGCGACGGCGCGGATGGCGTCGCCGGTGAGCAGCCAGGCGAGGCCGGCGGCGCCGAGGGCGACGGGCAGGAACCAGGCGGCGTAGCGGTCGGCGAGGCGGATGACGGGGGCGCGTTCGGCGCCGGCCTGCTGGGTGAGGCGGACGATCTCGGCGTAGGTGCTGTGTTCCTCGGTGGCGGTGGCGCGCAGGTCGAAGGCGCTGCCGGCGTTGACGGCGCCGCTCCGGACGGGGTCGCCGACCTCGCGGGTGACCTGGGCGGATTCGCCGGTGAGCACGGATTCGTCGAGGACGGCGCGGTGGCCGGTGACGCGGCCGTCGACGGGGACGGTCTCGCCGGGGCCGACGACCAGCCGGTCGCCGATCCGGATGTCGGCGAGCGGGACGGTCTCGGTGGCGCCGCCGGTGCGGCGGCGGGCGGTGCGGGGGGCGTGCCGGAGCAGGGCGCGCAGGTCGCGGGTGGCGCGGCGTTCGGCGGCGGCGTCGAGCCAGCGTCCGCTGGAGAGCATCAGGGCGATCAGTGCGCCGGCCAGGTATTCGCCGGTGGCGAGGGTGCCGGCCAGGGCGAGGACGGCGATCAGGTCGACGCCGGCCCGGCCGCGTCGCAGGGCCTGGGCGACCCACATCAGGGCGGGGGCGATGGCGGCGGCGGTGGCGACGATCCAGCACCGGTCGGCGAAGCCGTGGGCGCCGGCGGCCCAGGCGATCAGGCCGGCGAGGGTGGCGACGGTGACCGCGCCGAGCAGGACGGGTTCGATGCCGCCGCCGCTGAGCAGCCGGCGGGCGCCTCCCTGTTCGCCGGGTGCGGTGTGCGGTGCCATGGGTGTCTCCTCCGCTCGGCCTGCGGCTGTCCTTATCCAGTGCACCTCTCCGGGCGCGGTCCGGCCAGGGCCGTCGGTCCCGGCGGGAGGGCCACAGGATCCCTGGTTCCCCCGGTGCGGGCTGCGGGCGGGGTAGGTTCGGGGCTGTTGGTGTTCCCGTCCGGTGTCCGGGGTGCCCGGGGCCGGCGTACAGAGGGCAGGTGGGGCAAATGGAGTCGCTGTTCGAGCTTCCGATCCGGACGCTGGCGGGCGAGCCGTCGTCGCTGGCGGAGCACCGGGGCAAGGTGCTGCTGCTGGTGAACGTGGCGTCGAAGTGCGGGTTGACGCCGCAGTACTCGGGTCTGGAGCGGTTGCAGCAGACGTACGGGGAGCGCGGATTCACGGTGCTCGGGTTCCCGTGCAACCAGTTCGCGGGGCAGGAGCCGGGGTCGGCGGAGGAGATCCAGGAGTTCTGCTCGACCACGTACGGGGTGTCGTTCCCGCTGTTCGAGAAGGTCGACGTGAACGGGGCCGACCGGCATCCGGTCTATGCGCGGCTGACGGAGGTGGCGGACGCCGAGGGCGAGGCCGGGGACATCCAGTGGAACTTCGAGAAGTTCCTGGTCGGCGTGGACGGTGAGGTGGTCGGTCGGTTCCGGCCGCGGACCGAGCCGGAGTCGGCGGAGCTGGTGGCCGCGATCGAGGCGCAGCTGCGCGGCTGACGGCCCGCGGGGTCGAGCGGGCCCGGATTGTCCGGTGCCGCCTGCGGGCGGCCGAACTGTACAGGTAACCTGCGCAGTGAAACTGGACAGTCCGGGCCCGTCCGGCTGCCCCCGCAACGACCGTCACGACGAAAGGCACGCCTGTGTCCGTCACCGCGCTCGACCCCACCACGGCCCTGGTGGTCATCGACCTCCAGCAGGCCATCCTCGCCGCGCCCGGCACCCCGCACCCGATGGGCGAGGTGCTGGAGCGCAACGTCCGCCTCGCCGAGGCGTTCCGCGCCGCGCACCTGCCGGTGGTGCTGGTGCGGGTCTCCTTCGCGCCCGACGGCGCGGACCTGGTGCCCGGCCGCACCGAGCACCCGCGTCCCGCCCCGGCCCGGCCCGAGGGCTGGGACACGCCGGCGCCGGAGCTCCACGACCCGTCGTCCGACGTGGTGGTGACCAAGCACAACTGGGGCGCGTTCCACGGCACCGACCTGGACGTGCAGCTGCGCCGGCGCGGGGTGACGCAGATCGTGCTGACGGGCGTCGCGACCAGCATCGGCGTGGAGTCCACCGCCCGCGCCGCGTTCGAGCACGGCTACCACGTGACGCTGGCGGTCGACGCGATGACCGACCTGGACCCGGAGGCGCACCGCAACAGCGTGCAGCGGATCTTCCCGCGCCTCGGCGAGACCGGCACCACCGAGGAGATCCTCGACCTGCTGGCGAAGACCCGCTGAGACGCGCCGGAACCCGCCCGACGGACGGTCGGGCGGGTTCCTCGGCGGGATCGACCGGGCCGGCCCCGCGCTCAAGCCCGGCGCTCGGGCCGCGCGCTCAAGCCCCGCGCTCAAGCCGTGCGCTCAGCCCTCGCGCTCAACCCCCGCGCTCAAGCCGTGCGCTCAGCCCTCGCGCTCAAGCCGTGCGCTCAGCCCTCGCGCTCAACCCCCGCGCTCAAGCCGTGCGCTCAGGCCTCGCCGGGGTGCCAGGCCGGCCACTCCCACGGGCGGTCGTCCCAGCGCACCCGGGTCGGGTCGTGCGGGTCGAGGTCGGGGAAGTGCTGCTTCACCTCCGGTTCGAACTCCTCGGGGGCGAGCGGTTTCCATCCCGCGTCCTTGAAGTGGACGAGGCGGTAGCGGCTGTCGGTGCGGAACTCCGCGACCCGTACCAGGGGCTCGCCGACCGTCCCGCTGCTGGTGGTGTTGCTGCTGGTCGTCATGTCGCCAGCTTCGACCGCGCCGCCGCGCCGCGCACGCTCGCACCGCCGGTGCCGCCGCAGCTGTCACCGTTCGGCCCCGGCCGCGCCGGTCGCGTCACGGCTCCACCGCGGTCCGGCACGACCTGCCGCGGACGCCGCCCGGTCCCGTACGGTGGAGGGTCAGTCGGAGGGTTCGTCGGGAGGACCGCGTGGGCAAGGGCAAGGCGTCGAAGGGTACGGCGGCCACCCGGGTACGGGGGCTGGACGGCCTGGCGGTGACGCGTTCCGCATGGGGCCTGTACCGGGAGACCCGCCGCCCGGGCGCACCCGGGCTGGGCGCCCGGGTGTCGGCGCTGCCGCGCCTGCTGCGGGACGTACTGCTGCGCCGCTACCCGGGCGTGGGCCCGGGCAAGCTGCTGCTGCTGACATTCGTGGTCGCGGTGTACCTGCTCAGCCCGATCGACGCGATCCCGGACTTCATCCCGGTGCTCGGCTGGAGCGACGACACCGGCCTGCTGCTGTGGTTCCTGGTCGGCCTGACCCGCGAGTCCGGCCGGTACCTGGAGTGGGCGCGGCCCGCCGCACTGCCGACCGACGGCTGAGCGCCCGCCGCCCACTGAATAGGCTCGACGGGCTTCCTACAGCGACTTGACGAGCTTCTCGAACCGCAGGTCGGGGCGGAGCGGGACGCCGAACCGCTCGTCGCCGTACGGGAACGGCTCGAACACGCCGGTGCGGGTGTAGCCGCGCCGCTCGTACCAGGCGATCAGCTCGGCGCGCTGTTCGATGACGGTCATCTCCATCGCGGTGACACCCCAGGCGGCCCGGGCCCACTCCTCGGCACGGGCCATCACCTGCCGGCCGAGGCCGCCGCCCTGTGCGGTCGGGGAGACCGAGAACATGCCGAAGTAGCCGGTGGCGCCCCGCCGTTCGATGTGGCAGCAGGCCAGCAGACGGCCGTCCAGCTCGGCCAGCAGCACCACCGACTCGGCCCGCTCCAGCAGTTCGGCCACGCCGGCCTCGTCGGTGCGCTGCCCTTCGAGCAGGTCCGCCTCGGTGGTCCAGCCGGCCCGGCTGGCGTCGCCGCGGTACGCCGACTCGACCAGGGCGACCACGGCCGGCACGTCCTGCGGCTGCGCTGCCCGGAAGGCCGGCCCGGCGACGGTGTCGCGGTCGGCGTCGATGCTGCGGGAGGTGGTCGGCTCGGCGGTCATCCGGTGCTCTCCTTCGGGCCGGGCGGCCACGACGGAAGGGCCGGACCGCGGCGGTGCGGGTGCTCGAACGGCCATGGTGCCACAGCGCCCGGCCGGGCCCGACGGCCGTCCGCCGCCCGGGACGCGCCCGCGGTCAGCCACCCGGACGTCGCTCGCAGTCAGCGCGTCACGGCGGGCGCGGTCAGCGCGTCACGGCGCCCGCGGTCAGCCCGTCACGCCGCCCGCGGTCAGCGCGTCGCGGCGGGCGGTTCCGGCGCGGGGACGGGCTGCTCGGGCGGGCCGGGGTAGGGCATGATCTGGCGGAGCAGTCCGCGCGGGTGGCCGCGGCGGCGCCACTCGCGGGGGTAGCCGAGCGAGACCTCTTCGAAGCGGATGCCCTCGTACCAGGTGGTGCGCGGGATGTGCAGGTGGCCGTAGACGACGGCGGCGACGTTGAAGCGGCGGTGCCAGTCGGCGGTGAGTTCGGTGCCACACCACTGCGCGAAGTCGGGGTAGTGCAGTACGTCGGTGGGGCGGCGGTCCAGCGGCCAGTGGCTGACCAGGACCAGCGGCAGCTCCGGATCGTGTGCGGAAAGCGCTTTCTCGGTGGCCGCGACGCGCTCCCGGCACCATTCGTCGACACCCGTGTACGGCGCGGGGCTGAGCCGGTACTCGTCGGTGCAGACCACGCCGTTCTCCCGGGCCCGCGCCAGCGACTCCTCCTTGGTGCGCACGCCGGGCACCCGGAAGCTGTAGTCGTAGAGCGTGAACACGGGGGCGATCGCGCAGGGCCCGCCGGGGCCGGACCAGACGGGGTACGGGTCCTCGGGGGTGACGACGCCGACCTCCCGGCAGCCCTCGACCAGGAGGCGGTAGCGCTCGGGCGCATCGATCTCGACCGGATCGTGGGTGGTGGTCCACAGCTCGTGGTTGCCGGGCGTCCAGACGACCTTGGCGAAGCGCTCGGCGAGCAGGCCGAGCGTCTCCACGACGGTGTCGACCTGTTCGGCGACGTCACCGGCGACAATCAGCCAGTCGTCCGGGCCGGTCGGCCGCAGCGCGTCCAGGACGGGCCGGTTCTCGGCGACGCCTACGTGGAGGTCGCTGACCGCGAGCAGGCGTCCGTCGGCCACCGCTCCCCCAGTTCCGTGTCGACCGGCGCGCCGGTCCGCTTCCGCCGACGCACCGGTGCGGGTCCGTCGGCGCATCCCGGCAGTGGGACACGCGTTGACACGCTACCTCCGGACGGTCGACAGCGCCAGCAAGTGGCGCATTCTGTCGCAGCGTCAACATCCGGTGGAACCACAGATGTTCCGTAGTCGCACCTATGTCTGTTCGCTCTACATACCTACCGACGATGTGTGGATTCAACACTCTGTTGACTGACGGGTCCATGACTATATGTTCCTGCCATCGGCCGAAAACCGGCCGCCTTCACCCCACTGAGGACTCGTCATGTCTGCATCCGGCACCAGCCGTATGTTCCGCCGCGCCGCCACCGCGGCCGCCTCCGCCGCCCTCCTGGTCGGCGCCGTCGCCGCCGCCTCCCCCGCCCAGGCGGCCAAGCCCGGCACCCCCGCGAACTTCCACCCCGAGAGCGACTACGCCGGCTCCACCGTCGCCGCCCACGAAGGCCGGGACACTTCGTCCTCCACCGTGAACTCCCTCGCCGCACTGGCCGTCACCCAGACCAAGGGCATGGACGTCTCCAACTGGCAGGGCAGCGTCGCCTGGAGCACCGCCTACGCCAACGGCGGCCGGTTCGCCTACGTCAAGGCCACCGAGGGCACCACCTACACCAACCCCTCGTTCGCCCAGCAGTACAACGGCTCCTACAACGTCGGCATGATCCGCGGCGCGTACCACTTCGCGCTGCCGAACAACTCCTCCGGCGCCACCCAGGCCGCCTACTTCGTCGCCCACGGCGGCGGCTGGTCCAAGGACGGCAAGACCCTGCCGCCCGCGCTCGACATCGAGTACAACCCGTACGGCGCGACCTGCTACGGCCTGAGCCAGGCCGGCATGGTCAGCTGGATCCGGGACTTCTCCAACACCGTGCACACCAAGACCGGCCGCTACCCGGTCATCTACACCACCACCGACTGGTGGACCACCTGCACCGGCAACAACAGCTCCTTCGGCGCCACCAACCCGCTGTGGATCGCCCGGTACGCCTCCGCCGTCGGCACCCTGCCGGCCGGCTGGTCCTACCAGACCATCTGGCAGTACGCCGACTCCGGCACCCTGCCCGGCGACCAGAACTACTTCAACGGCGCCATCGACCGCGTCCAGGCCCTGGCCAACGGCTGACGTACCGTCACCCCACCTGCCCGCGGCCGGAATTCCCCCAGCTCCGGTCGCGGGCCGGCCGGCGTCACCCGACCGGGACGACCAACTCCCAGGTGTCGACGGCGAAGTCGAGCACCATGCCGTTGTTCCGGTACAGCGCGGGCGCACCCGTGGCATTGTCGGTGTCCACCCCGAGGCCGACCCGGGTGCGGCCGCGATCCGCGTAGAACGCGAAGAAGTACCGCAGCAGGTAACCCCCGAGGCCCCGACCGCGCAGCGCCGAGCGCACACCGATGTTCGACGCCCACGCCGTATCGGTCCGCTCGTCGCGGGTGCGCAGCACGGCGACATCGCCGTGGCCGTCGAGTTCGGCGATCCACACCAGCGACCAGTCGGCGCTCTCCGCGCCGGTGTCGCTGCACCACTTCTCGTAGCTGCGGTCCTGGAAGTCGTAGTGCTCGGCGAACGTCTCGTGGAGAAGCCGGTGCACCGTACGCCGGTCCTCCTCGGTGCTGCACGCCCGCAGCCGCAGACCCGCCGGCGCCTCCGGGAAGAGGTCCGCCTTCGGGTCGACCTCCCGGGTCAGCACGTGGTGCCGGCGCACCTTCCGCCAGCCGCGGCCGCCCAACGCCACGGTGTCGAACGTCGGTCGGCTGTTGAGCACCAGGTGCAGCACGGCCCGGTCGGCGCCGTTGCGGCGGGCGAGTTCGGCGCCCCGGGCCTCCATCAGCCCGAACAGGTGCAGCCCGGCGGCGGTGTGCCCCGGCAGCAGGTACTGATCCAGGTTGATCCGCTCCCCCGCCGAGCGGTCCCGGACGATGCCGTATCCGATCAGCCGCCCCTCGCCGTCGTGCAGCAGCCAGGAGTCGCGCTCCAGGTCCACCGAGACGTGCCCGAGATCGTCCACCACCTCGTGCAACTCGGTGAACGCGCGCCCCACTTCGAGCTCGTCCACCCGATTGAGCAGCGCACACACGGCCTCGGCGTCGTCAACCGCCGCCGGGCGCAGGGTCATTCCGTCCGGGAGTGCCATGTCCCCCTCCTCCGCTGTCGGTCCTGTCCGCAGACCTTCCTTTCTATCCGCCTCAACAGCCCTGCCCCAAGCGCTTTTTGAGCGCGCCGCCGAGGCCGTTTCGGCTTCCTCCCCGGCCGACTCGGCGCTCATGTCCCGTCGCCCCGGCGGCAGTTCGGTCCCGCCGGGATCAGCCGCTCGCCCGGTGGGCGTACGGGCGGTCGGGGCAGTGCGGGCAGACGAACAGGTGGAGGCTGCCCAGGTCGCCGAGCATCAGGTCGGCCGCGCTCTGGATCAAGTGACGCTGTTCATAAGGGAGTTCCCAGATATCGCCGTCGACCGGGGTGTCCTCGACCGCGAGCCAGGTGCGCCAGCTCGCGCCGTCGAACTCGGCGCTGCCGATCGACTGCAGATGGTCCGTCCGCCGGCCGCACTGCGGGCAGTCGGGCCAGTCCGCGTCCTGGCCCCAGGCCGGGTAACCGCCGGCCTTGGTCCCGTCGGCCACCGACAGATGGGACTCGTACGACCAGCCGGTGTCCTCCTCGACCTGCTCGAACCGCTCCCGGAGTGCGTCGTAGAGCTCCTCCGGCAAGTCCCACGACGGGTACTCGACGATGCGTTCGGGATGCGGCACGCACGGATCGGGCAGGTAGTTGCCGCGCGCCCCGTCCGGCCGGGGCGGGTCCGCCGGTTCGAGGTCACTGCGCGAGCCGTGCCACCAGTACAGCTGCGGCCGCAGCGCGTAGTACTCCTCATGGTCGTACGGGCACCACAGCACCTGCAACACGTCCGCGCCGTCCGGGAACGGCAGTTCGGGCATGTCGACGGCGAGCAGCTGCACCAGCGGGACGGGGCCGGCCCCGCGCGGGTGCGCGTCCGCGCAGTGCGGCCACGGCTCGCTGCGCGGCCACCGCACCGGGCCGCCCAGCGAACTCTCGTCCGCCCCCGGCTCGCCACGCCTGGGGTGTAGCCGCACGGCGTCCCGCCGCAGCACCGCCAGCTCGGGGAACAGCACCTCGACGTCCAGCGGACGGGGCGGACTGCTGCGGGCCATCGGGCGTGCTCCCTCGGTCGACAACATGCCGGTCGGCAGCGTAGCCGCCGCCCCGAAGAGACCTGCGCACCACCGGCCGCCCGGGAGCCGCTCAGCAGCGGAACAGCCGCCAGAACGCCGCCACCACCCCGGAGTCGGGCGCCGGACGGACCCCGGTGGATCCGGCGGAGCTCAACAAATCGGCACCGTGGGTGCTGTCGTCACGCGAGGGGCCGGCCCCAGACCTGCTCCGCGCGGGTGGGCTCGGCGAACCGGCCCAGCTCGCCCACGTTACGGGATCTGCCGAAATCGGAGTACGCAGGAGAAGCGCTCCGGGGCAGGCGAGAACAAGGCGTTCCACGCACGCCCCCGACAGGCGAATATCACACTACGCCTCGAATCCGAGCGTGACTTTGCGAGCTGCAAATATTTTAACCGCTCCCCACGATTCCTTCGGACGAGGCAGGATCAAAATCCGCGCGATTACACGAATCACCCACCCGACCCGGTGAAAAATATCGAGCGAAGAGCGATCGACACAGCCTCTCTCGGCCGCTCCACCCTAGTTGAGGAAGGCGGGGCGGTCGCCGCAGGGAATCGCATCGCCAGCCCAAGGGGCGAATGCATTCAGCGCGGCCAGCGCACAAAGAGGACCGATATGTCTGCATTCCCCTCGGCGGATTGTGCGAATAAGTCTGGGAGTCGGGCGAACGGCCTGGTAGGGTCCCGGGGACGGCAGCGCTGCGAGGCGCCGCCGCCCCTGGGGCCTACCTCAGTCGTGGAGAACTCTCGTTCTGGGCGGGGAATTTGATTCGTACATTCGAAAGAAAGTCGCTGATCGCACCCGTGGCGGCAGTCTTTTTTTGCGCGGCGCTGATCGCGGGGTGCGACACGGCCTCCAAGAAAGACGATGCCCCGGACGTGTCGGGAGCGTGGAAGGCCGGCGAGGAGCACCTCCAGCTCATGGCAGGAGGAAAGCTGGGGGGCGGGCAGATCCTGAAATCGCTCTGCGGGCCCGAGTCGGGCGGTTTGGCAACCGTGCCGGAGTCCGGCGGTACGTGGCGCTACAAGGAGATCTCGGATGCCGGGGCGGGTATCGAAATTTCGGTCCCCGACTTCTTCGGACCCGGCCGACCGTGCGACGTTGAATTCCTCATCAAGAAGTCGGGGGAAACGGTGGACCGCCTCACACCGGTCAGCGGTCCCATACCCGCCGACCCCTTCCTGCGAAGCTGACCGCGGCGGCTTCCCGAACCCCGGTGCAGCGCCGGGAGAAATGCGGACACCCGCTCGGCCGGAGCATCGGTCGGCTGCGGGCTCGCGGAAATCCCTGGCAGGACATCATCAAAAGTGCGACGCGGACCGGCGGCAACGGCCTCGGTCCGGGAAAGAGGTGGCACATGCTGGTCGTAGGGTCCTACGCCGCGGCCCGCCGAACGGCCTGGTTCCACCCGGCGTCCGGCCGGCTCGAACCCCGCCGGACGCCGGACGGCGAAGCGATCGGGCACCGCCGCGGCGAATACGGCCCCCTGGGGGGAACGTTGGTGGTGCTGTACCGGGACGGCGAGGCACTCGCGCTGCGGGTCGGCAGCTCGGAGGTCCCGATGGACGGCAGCGTGGAGATCAGCCACCAAGTCGTCGTGGACGAATGCGTGTTGACGATCGGCTCGCTGGTGGAACTGCGCTACCCGACGCCACCGGAGTGGGAGGGCCTGGAGAACGACATGACGCCGTTCGTCGAGGCCGAGCATTTCGACTTCGGCCTCTTCATCGCCCGGGTCGCCCGGCATCCGGAACAGGCGGACCGTCTCTACCGCTGACGGCTCCTGCGGGAGACCGCGCCATCGTCGGCCGCAGACGATACGGAGACGACTACGGCCACCGCCCTCCCCTCGCCGAGCACGAGCCGCAGACCGACCGCCGGCTGCTCAACGGCTCGACCGGGATACGGCGCGGCCATCGGCGGCTCCTGACCGGGCGTCACGCGGGCCGCGCCTGCGGCCCGCGCGGGGAGGTGAACCCTAGGAGTCGGTGTCCCAGTTGCACTTGGCGGCGAGCATCTTCTTGAGGATCGCGTCGCTGCTGCCGGTGAGGACGGGGCGCCAGGTCTCCAGGTCCCACGTCGGGCCGCCGAAGTGGCCGCCGTCGGGGTTGGGGTAGGAGAAGTCCGCGTGGCACAGCAGCTGTTGGTACACCGAGGTCTCCTCGGCCTGCGTCGCGCCGGGGAACATGCGGGTGTTGGACCACACCTGCCGCCAGTCCTCCTGGACGTCGCTGGCGGCATCGTCGGTTCCGAGGACGGTCTTGAACGCGGCGGGGGTCGGGGTGACGTGGACGGACGTCAGGCGGCTGTTGCTCCAGTTGATGTAGACCTCGGTCTTGACCACCCACTTCGAGTCGGTGATGCCGCCGTAGCCGAGGCACGCCGACTGGCACGCCTCGAACGCGTCGGCCTGACCGCCGCTCCACAGCAGGTACTTGCCGGACTGGAAGTCTTGGCGGATGCCGTTGTTGTCGTCGACGTTGCCGCCGACGTGCCCGGTGTTGTACTCGTCGCTCGTCGGGTAGCCGTACGTCCCCGCCTCGTACCCGTACTGGCCCCACCACCAGCCGATGTTGCCGTGCACCGCGTGCGCCCCGGTGTTCGGGGAGTAGTAGACGGTGGCGTTCTGGAACTGCTGGCGGACGCCGATTCCGTCGGGGTTCCGCAGCTCGTCGCTGAGCGGGTATCCCATGTAGCCGCCCTCCCAGCCGTGTTGACCCCATTCGTCACCGATCAGGCCCCACACGGCGTGCGCCCCGCTGTTGGGGCTCCAGTAGATCGAACCGTGCTCGAAGACCTGCCGGCGGCCCACCCCGTCGGGCACGCCGAGTTCGTCGCTGGTGGGACAGCCGAGAGTCTGCTGCACGCCGGGCGTCTGGGTGTACTCGGTCCAGATGGCACCATCGACGGAGTGGGAGCCGCAGAAGACCTCCGCGGAGGCGGGGGTGGCCTGAACGCCCATCAGCAGGGAGGCGCCGACCGCGCAGGCGGCGAGCGTGGACAGGAACCGGGGAGCTGCCGTTGTTCCGTTCATGGCGAGCAGTATCCACGACGGCGGGCGACGCAGGGCACACGATAGAGGACCAAAGTTCCGACCGGCCCGCCCGCGCCGCAGTCGGCCCGCCCAGTAAGGGAGTTGGGGGCTGGTCGCGCGGAGGCAACCGGGGTGGCGCGGGTCGGGCGCGTACGCCCGGACGGGCGCGCCGGTCGCGGCCCGCGCGTGGTGCTTACCGAAGTCAGCAGCAGACTCCGCTCGGAGAGCTGTAGTTGGCGGCTTCGCGGCTCCGAGCGGGACCAGCCTCGGCCGGGCACCGGGGGTGACCACCTCGGGCTCGCCCGGGGCGGAAGCGGCGGTGAGGACGGCGATCTCGTCAACGGGCCTCGCTGCGGTGGCCTTCCTTGGCGGCCACGACGGGGCACCCACCGTCGAACTCGACAGCCGCGGCGCGAAAGCCGGTGAGCGCGCTCGCGTGGCCGGCCTCGACGGCGGCCTTGGCACGCAGGCCGAGTGCGCCTCGTTCGCGCAGCTGGTCGGCGGTGCCGCGGCCGCCGGTGGAGCCGAGGATGCCCCGACGCGGAACCCAGAGGGCGGGTACCGGGGCGAGGTCGGCAAGCAGGGCCGGCGCGGTGAACGCAGGCGCACCGGAGCCGGCGTTCACCCCGGCGAACTGACCGCCCGCCACCTCGGCCCTGGGCCCGGCATCAACAAATGCGGTCTCGTCGGTCCCGGGCCAGAGGCAGGCGTCGAAGTCGCGCCGCAGAACGAGAAACGGCCGGTCGATCCGAAGATCGACCGGCCGTTCGCTGTGCGCGAGGGGGGAGTTGAACCCCCACGCCCTTTCGGGCACTGGAACCTGAATCCAGCGCGTCTGCCTATTCCGCCACCCGCGCAAAGGGTGTAGCCGCCGGTTGTTTGTTTGCCCCGTTCGACCTGCTGAGAAGCTTACCGCATCTTCCGGGGCGTTCTGTCCGCCCCCGTGGCTGTCGCGCGTCGGGCGGGGGCTGGTGGGGCGTCACAATGGCCGCATGAGATGGATCTTCACCGTGATCGGTGCCGCGCTGCTGGTATGGACAGCGGGGAGCATTCTGCGAACGCTGGTGGTGCCGCGCGGGCTGTACTCGGCGCTGGCGATCCGGCTGTGGTCGTCGCTGCGGGTAGTGGTGCGGAGGGTGGCGGCGCCGTTCGGCGGGTACCGGGCGATCGACCGGGCGCAGACCTGGCTGGCGCCGCTGATCCTGCTGGGGATGCTGGGGTGTTGGCTGCTGTCGACGCTGACGGCGTACACCCTGCTGTTGATAGGGACGTCGGAACTGCCGTGGCACGTCGCGTTCCGGGAGGCCGGATCGAGCCTGTTCACGCTGGGTTTCGCCAGCGGCGACCGGCTGCACCTGTCGGTGATCGACTTCCTCGCGGCGGCCAACGGGCCGCTGATCATCGCGTTGCTGATCGCCTACCTGCCGACCCTCTACTCGGCGTACAACCGGCGCGAGTTGGAGGTGACGCTGCTCCAGTCGCGGGCCGGTGAGCCCGCCTGGGGGCCGGAGCTGCTGGCCCGGCAGGCGCTGGTGCGGACCGAGAGCGAGCTGCCGGAGCTGTACCGGGACTGGGAGCGGCTGGCGGCGGACCTCGGCGAGGGGCACTCCAACTATCCGGTGCTGATCTCGTTCCGCTCCCCGCAGCCGTACCGCAGCTGGGTGGTGGGGCTGATCGCCGTGATGGACGCGGCGGCGATGCAGTTGGCACTGAACCCGCGTTCGGCCCCGCCGGAGGCGCGACTGCTGCTGCGCGCCGGGTTCACGGCGCTGCGCGACATCGCGACGGCGCTGCGGATCCCGTTCGAGGCGGACCCGGAGCCGGAGGAGGCGATCCGGCTGACGTTCGCCGAGTTCGACGCGGCGGTGGCGATGGTGACGGCCGCGGGGATACGGCTGGAGCGGCCGATCGCGGACGCCTGGGCGCACTTCCGCGGCTGGCGGGTCAACTACGAGGCGATCGCCTACGAGTTGGCCCGCCGCGCGGACGCGGTGCCGGCGCTGTGGACGGGCCCGCGGGACTTCCCCGCCACCCCGATCCCACCACGCCGCCCGGCCGACCGCCGCCCGATCAACCCGTGAACCACCTGGCCGACCATCACCCGGCCGACCCGTGAACCACCTGGCCGACCGCCGCCCGAGCAACCCGTGGACCGCCAAGCCAACCATCACCCGGCCGGCCACCATCCAGCCGACCCGAAAGCTGCCCGGCCGACTCCTGAGCCGCCCTCAGCGCAGCAGTTGCGCCTCCGCCTGCGCCAGCACCTCCACCACGCGCCGCCCGAACCGGACGTCGCACGGGTGCGGGGTGCCGGTCGCGACGGCCGCCAGCAGGGCGTCCAGGGCGCGCCCGTACGCGGCGGTGGGTGGCCCGTCCCGGTCGGGGAGCCGGGTGACGCCGGCGGTGCCGCGCAGTTCGGCGCCCGCGCCGAGCGCGGAGGCCTCGGGCGGGGCGGTCAGGCTGAGCGTCACGGTGCTGGACGCGCCGCCCGCGTGGCGGAGGATCAGGTGCGCGGTGTCGCCGGGGCCGGGCGCCGCGGCGACCCGTTCGACGTCGCCGAGGACGGGCAGCAGCACCGAGAGGGCGTGCGGGCCGACGTCCCACAGTGCGCCCTTCTGCTGGCGCCACGGGGACGCGGCGTAGGGGCTGTCGGTGGTGAACACCGAGCCGATCCAGTGGCAGTGCGCGGTGAACCAGCCGCCCCGCTCGGCCTGTTCGGCGATCCAGTCGCCCTGCGCGCCGCCGAACCGGACGGTGAAGAACACCACCGAGGCGACGCCGGCCGCGGCGGCCGCGTCCTCGACGGCTCGGGCGGCGTCCACCGTCGCGGCGACCGGCTTGTCCAGCAGCAGGTGCTTGCCGGCCTCGGCGGCGCGCACCGCGTACTCGGCCTGGACGTCCGGCGGCAGCGCGATGGCGACGGCGTCGACGTCGGCCAGCAGGTCGTCGACCGCCTTGTACGCGGGGACGCCGTGGGCGGCGGCGAGGGTGTCGGCGGCCTCGGGGCGGCGGCCCCAGACGCCGGCGAACTCGATGTCGGGGTGGGCGGCCAGGGCCGGGGCGTGCACCAGGCTCGCCCAGGGGCCGGTGCCGAGCAGTCCGATCCGCACGGTGCTCAGCCCTCCACCCGGATCAGCGTGAAGCCGTCGTAGCCCTTGTGGCCGACGGTCTGCACGGTGGTGGCGTCCAGCCGCTTGTCGCCGGCGATCAGCTCGTGCAGCTGCTGGACGCCGCGCACGGCCTCGTCGGCGCTGTTCTCGTCGGCGAGCTTTCCGCCGCGCACCACGTTGTCGACCACGATCACCGCGCCGGGCCGGGTGAGCGCCAGCGACGCCTCCAGGTAGTGCGGGATGTTCGGCTTGTCGGCGTCGACGAACACCAGGTCGTACGGTTCGACGCCTTCCTCGGTGAGCTGCCGCAGGCTGTCGCGGGCCGCGCCGAGCCGGATCTCGACCCGGTCGGCGAGGCCGGCCCGCTCCAGGTTGGCGGCGGCGACCCCGGCGTGCGCCGGGTCGATCTCCAGCGTGGTGAGCGTGCCGCCCTCGGGCAGTGCGCGGGCCAGCCAGATGGTGCTGTAGCCGGCCAGGGTGCCGATTTCCAGGATCCGCCGGGCACCCTGGATGCGGGCCAGCAGGTGCAGCAGCTTGCCCTGGTTGGGGGCCACCGCGATCGGCGGCAGCCCGGCCCGGTCGGCCGCCTGGGCGGCCGCGTCCAGCACCTCGTCCTCGCCGATCAGCCGGGCGGCGGCCCAGTCGTCCACCGCCGTCCACCGCTGCTGCGGGTTCTCCTGCGTGCTCATTCCCCACCTCCGTGATCGCTTCGCGCTGCGACCCTACTCCCTGTCCGGGGTGCGACCGCTCTCGAACACGGCAGAGGCCGCCGGGTCCGGTTGCGGACGCGGCGGCCTCGGGCGGGGCTTGGGGCCGTCAGTCGACGAGCGTCTCGGAGAGCGGCTCGCCGCTCTTTCCGCCGGACTGCTCGGGGTGCTCGGCCCGCGACTTCTTCGCCCGCCACTTGAGCACCAGCGCCGAGCCGACGCCGAACACGGCGGCCGCGCCGAGCCCGATGTACGAGGCGCCCTGAAGGTACTTCTCGGCGACCTTGCCGACCTGGTAGACCAGCAGCGTGGTGCCGCCGGCCCAGATCACGCCGCCCAGGACGTTGGCGATCAGGAACTTCCAGTACGGCATCCGCAGGGTGCCGGCCAGCGGTCCGGCGAAGATCCGCAGCAGCGCGATGAAGCGGCCGAAGAACACCGCCCACATGCCCCAGCGCTGGAACGCCCGCTCGGCGGTGGCCAGATGGTCGGGTCCGAAGTGTTTGGGGAACTTGCGGCCGAGTTTCTCGAACAGCGGCCGTCCGCCCTTGTGGCCGATCGCGTAGCCGATCGAGTCGCCGATGATCGCACCGGCGATCGCGCAGCCCGCGACGCCCCACGGGCTGACGATGCCCTTGGCGGCGAGCAGCGCGGAGGAGACCAGGGCGATCTCGCCGGGCAGCGGAATACCCAGACTCTCCAGTCCGATGATCAGACCGATGAGGACGTACACCGAGGTCGGCGGAACGCTCTCGATCCACTGGTCGAGGTGCAAGGCGGAGAACCTCCGTCAGGGCAGGGACAGGCGGCCGACACACGGCGGCACGCGCGGGAAAAGCTTCGGTAAAGGCCCGAACCCGGCCAGCCTAGCCGTTCCCGGCCCGCAGGCCGAGTGCCTCCCTCCGCCGCAGCTCAGGAAGGTTCCGGGCAGCTCTGCTCCCGTTTCCCCGCACCGGATCCAACTCGCAGCGGCCGCCGGTTCGTTCCCGATCCGCGAGTGACGTTCGGCGCACCCGGCAGACCTGTTCCGGGCCGCGCGACGGACCCCATACTCCGGGTCCGGACAGCACGGCCCACGGGGAGGGAACCCAATGACCACGGCAGCAGCGGCAGCAGGCACCTGGCAGCTCGGCGACCTGGAGGTGAACCGGATCGGCTACGGCGCGATGCGGTTGACCGGCAACGGCATGATGGGCAACTCCGACGGCGCCCCCGTCGACCGCGACTTCGCCGTCCGGCTCCTGCACACCGCGTTCGAACAGGGCGTCGACCACGTCGACACGGCGTCCTTCTACTTCTCGTCGCGGCGCTCCGCCAACGAGCTGCTCAACCGGGCGCTCGGCTCCTGGCGGGGCGGCGAGGTCGTGGTGGTCACCAAGGTCGGCCCGGGCCGCGACCCGTCCGGCGAGTGGCAGACCATGGCCCGGCCGGACCAGCTGCGCGGCCAGGTCGAGGAGAACCTGCGCCAGCTCGGCCGCGACCACCTGGACGTGGTCAACCTGCGCCGCAACGGCCCCGACTGCGCCTCGGTCGCCGAGCACTTCGGCGCGCTCGCCGAACTCCGCGCCGCCGGGCTGATCCGGCACCTCGGCCTGTCCAACGTCCGCCCCGAGCACATTCGGGAGGCCCGGGAGATCGCCCCCGTGGTGTGCGTGCAGAACTCCTTCGGCCTGGACTGGCGGCGTGCCGAGGAGACCGGCGTGCTCGGCCTCTGCGCGGACCTGGGGATCGCCTTCGTCCCGTACTTCGCCATCTCCGGGCTGCACCGCGAGGCCGCCGCCGTCGCCGAGCAGAACCTCCGGGTCACCGCCGTCGCCGCCGAGCTCGACGCCACCCCCGCCCAGGTCCGCCTGGCCTGGACCCTGCACCGCGGCCCGCACGTCCTCGCCATCCCCGGCACCACGAACCCCGCCCACCTCGCCGAGAACCTCGCCGCCGCAACCCTTCGCCTGACGGCCCCTCAGCTCGCCCGGCTGGACGCCCCGGCGGCCTGAGCGCCCGGCGGGCGGAGGGGCCGCCGGGGCGGAACGACGGCCGAACGGCGGGATCGGGAAACGGCGGAGGCAGTCGAGCGGGGAAGCGGGCGCCGGAAGCCCCGCCGCCCACACTGCGCAGCCACCCGAACGCCGGACCGACCGGCGCGCCCGTCGGCACCCCCACGGCAACCGCGCCGACCCGGCCCCTCTTCCTCCGCCCCCTCGGGCCCCAGCCCCTCGCCCCTCGGCCGTCGGCCGACCGTCAGCCCTCCGCCACCCAGCCCGGGAGGGCCTCGCGGCGCCGGAGCCACTCGGCCGGGACGCCGGCCAGGCCGGTGCGGGCGGCGACCACTCCGCCGGTGATGGCGCAGGTGGTGTCGACGTCGCCGAGCCCCTCCGCGGTGGTCCACAGCGCGTCGGGGAGGCTGTCGAGGTGGTGGGCGGCGGACCACAGCGCGAACGGCACGGTGTCGGAGGCACGGATCCGCTGCCCGTTGCCGAGCAGGTCCGCGGCGCGCCACGGCTCGGTCTCGGCCGGCAGCGCGGCGGCGGCCGCGACCCCGTCGCGGATCGCCCCGTCCGGGGTGCGGGCGGCGACCTCGTGCAGCAGCCGCGCGCCGGCCGGTCCCTCCCCCATCACCCGGGCGCGGGCGGCCAGCGCGGCGGCCAGGGCGACGGCGACCGCCCCGGCGACGCCCTCGGGGTGGGCGTGGGTGACCTCGGCGGAGTACTCGGCCTGCTCGGCCGCCTCGTCCAGGTCCTCCGCGAACCAGGCGCCGAGCGGCGCGACCCGCATCGCCGCGCCGTTGCCGAGGCTGCCCTGCCCGTCGAACAGCTCCCGGGCCCCGGTCGTCCACCGCTCGGGGTGTTCGGCGAGGACGGGCAGCAGCCGGGTCATGCCGTAGCCGTAGCCGCGGCCCGGGTCGGCGAGGTAGGTGGCGCCGAACATCGCGGCCAGCTGGGTGCGGTTGATCCCGTCCTGGTCGATCAGCGCGCGGTGGACGGCCAGCGCCATCGCGGTGTCGTCCGTCCAGTGCCAGGGCGACTCCTCGGGCGTCCGCCGGGCCTTGATCTGCTCGATCGCCTCGGCGGGCGCACGGAAGAGCTTGAACCAGCGTTCGCCGAACGCGTCCCCGAGCGCCACCCCCTCCAGGGCGTCGCGCGCGGCCTGCCGGGCGGTGATGGTGGTGGTCGTCATGCCGGCCATCCTGGCAGCCGGGCCCTCGCCGCACCGCACCTTTTCCGCCCGTCAGGACTGGAGGAACGCGATCAGGTCCTGGTTGAAGCGCTCCTTGGTGCCGGGCGTCATCGTCAGGCCGTGCGACCCGCCCTCGTACACCTTGAGCACCGCGCCGGGGACGAGCGCGGCGGTCCGGCGGCTGGTGAGGTCGGCCGGCACGGCCAGGTCGTCGCCGCCGTGCACCACCAGCAGCGGGAGGTCGAACTTCTTCAGGTCCGCGTGGAAGTCGGTGTAGCCGAACGCGTCCACGCAGGCGAGGTCGCCCGCGATGGTCGACGCCATCGCCATCGACCAGAAGGCGTCCAGGTTGCCCTGGGTGGCCGTGCTGCCGGGTCGGCCCACGGAGTAGAGGAGGAGGGCGTTGTCCTTCCAGAACTGGGAGCGTTCCCGCAGGATGCCGGCCTTGAGCGCTTCGAAGACGCTGCCGGGCATGCCGTCGGGGTTGTCGGGGCCCTGTGCCAGCAGCGGAGTCGGCGTGGAGACCATGACGGCGGACCTGACCCGGGAGGTGCCGTGCCGGCCGAGGTAGCGGGCGAGTTCGCCGCAGCCGAGGGAGTGTCCGACCAGGGTGACGTCGTCCAGGTCGAGGCTGGTGAGCAGGTCGTTCAGGTCGTCGGCGAAGGTGTCGAAGTCGTAGCCGTCCCAGACGGGGGTGGACCGGCCGTGGCCGCGGCGGTCGTGCGCGACGGCGCGGAAGCCCACGTCGGCGACGGCCCTCGCCTGGTCCTGCCAGGCGTCGCCGTTGAGCGGCCAGCCGTGCAGGAAGACCACGGGGCGTCCGCTGCCCCAGTCCTTGTAGAAGAGCTCCACACCGTCGCGGGTGGCGCAGCGGGGCATGTGTGTCTCCGATCGGGTGCCTCGACGTGGGCGGGGTGCCCGCGGGCACCCCGCCGTCCATTCAAGGCGCGGCCCGGGCGGACCGCACGGAGGCGGGCCGGTCTCGGACGCTCCGTCAGCTCATCGGCCGCACAGGGGCGTTCACGACGGTTCGACGCAGAACAGCGCGGCCCGGACCTGTTCGGCGCTCGGCGTGCCCGCGCCGCTCACCCGGATGTCCACCTGCTCGCCGGGCAGCAGGGTGGTCCGTCCGCGGTCGGCGGTGGCGGCGGGGTGCAGGCGGTCGGGCTGGAGCAGCAGGTCGCGGACCAGGGTGCGGGCGGTGATCCGGACGTCCACCGCGCCCTCCCCCGCCTCCGCCACGTCGAGGTCGAACTCGGGCTGCGGGTAGGCGAACAGCCGGTCCGCGACGGGGAAGTGCACGGCGCGCAGGCCGTCCGCGTCCGCCACCAGGTACTCGTTGTCGGCCAACGGCCATTCCTTGACCGGGAGTTGGCGGACGGTACGGGGCTCGACCGTGATCTCCTCGGTGCTCTCGGCGAGCAGCCGTCCGACGGTGTCGAGGCGGCGCAGCCGGACGGTGGTGGTCCACGGCCGGGCGGACTGGTTGACCAGGGCGGTCCGGGGTGCGCCGTCGCGGTCGGCGGGCTGGAGGGTGAGCAGCCGGTCGGCGTACAGGCGGCGCAGTTCGTGGTGCAGGGGCTTGAGTCGGCCGTCGCCGTCGATCGCGGCCCAGGAGGAGACCGGCCAGCAGTCGTTGAGCTGCCAGACGACGGTGCCGGCGCAGTGCGGCCAGTGGGAGCGCCAGTGTTCGATGCCGGTGGCGATGGCGCGGGCCTGGATCAGCTGGGTGAGGTAGTGCCAGCGGTCGAAGTCGGCGGGGACGTCGAAGTGGCGTTCCAGGCCGCGGTGGAGTTTGCCGTTGCCGTCGCCCGCCTTCTGGTGGTGCAGCATGCCGGGCGAGTCGGCGGCGAGGGTCTCGTGCGGGAGGGCGCGGCGCAGCGTGGCGTGGGCGGGCGGCGCCTGCCAGCCGAATTCGGCGACGAACCGGGGGACGGTGGCGCGGTATTCGGCGAAGTCCTGGCGGTTCCACACGTCCCAGGAGTGGTGCGTGCCGTGGTCGACGTCGTTGGGGTGGTGGTCCCAGCTGCCGGACCAGGGGCTGCCGGCGCTGTAGGGGCGGGTGGGGTCGAGTTCGGCGACGATCCGGGGCAGCAGGCCGAGGTAGTAGCCCTCGCCCCAGGAGTCGCCGTTCAGCTTCTCCTCCCAGCCCCAGTCGCGGAAGCCCCACTGGTTCTCGTTGTTGCCGTTCCACAGGACGAGCGAGGGGTGCGGCATCAGCCGGACCACGTTGTCGCGGGCCTCGGCCTCGATCTCGCCGCGCAGCGGCTGTTCCTCGGGGTAGGCGGCGCAGGCGAACGGGAAGTCCTGCCAGACCAGCAGGCCGAGTTCGTCGCAGAGGTCGTAGAACGCGTCCTGTTCGTAGATGCCGCCGCCCCAGACCCGGATGAGGTCGATGTTGGCGTCGACGGCCTGGAGCAGGCGGGTGCGGTAGCGGGCGGGGGTGACGCGGGTGATCAGGGTGTCGTCGGGGATCCAGTTGGCGCCCCGGACGAACAGCGGTTCGCCGTTGACGGCCAGGGTGAAGGGGGTGCCGGTGGCGTCGGGGGTGCGTCGCAGCTCGACCGTGCGGAAGCCGATCTGCCGCTGCCAGGCGTCGAGTCGGTGCTCGCCGTCGGCCAGTGTGACGGAGAGTCGGTAGCGCGGTTGGTCGCCGTAGCCGCGCGGCCACCAGCGGTCGACGTCGGCGGCGTCCAGCACGAGCACGGCGGTATCGCCGTCGAAGGTCGCCGTTGTCTGCGCGCCGGCGACGGTGGCGCGGGCGGTGAGCGGCCGGCCGGCGCCGGTGGCGGTCCGTTCGACGGTGAGGTGCAGTTCGACCCGGCCGGTGGTGCCGTCGACGGTGATCAGCGGGCGGACGGTCGCGATCCGGGCGGTGGACCAGTGCTCGTACCGGACGGGCTTCCAGATGCCCGCGGTGGGCAGCGTCGGGCCCCAGTCCCAGCCGAAGCTGCTGGCCATCTTGCGGATGTACTGGAACGGCTCCGGGTACTCGTTGGGCCGCTCCCCGACGAGCCCGCGCACCCGTTCGGCCTCCGTGTAGGCGCTGGTGAAACGCACCGTCAACTCGCCCGCCAGGCCGGTGGCGTCGAAGCGGTGCCGACGGTGCATGTTCCGGGTGCTACCGAGGACGGCTCCGTCGATCGAGACGGTGGCGGCGGTGTCCAGGCCGTCGAAGACCAGGTCGGTGCGCTCGTGGGTGCTGCCGTGCGCGGGCAGGTCGAGGGTGTACGTCCAGTCGCGACGGCCGACCCAGGCCACCTCCAGCTCGTTCGCGTCCAGGTACGGATCGGGGATCAGCCCGGCCGCCAGCAGGTCGGTGTGCACGCAGCCGGGCACGGCGGCGGGCAGCAACTCCCCGTCGTGGTGCAGGTTCCAGCCCTGGTCGAGCGGGGTGGTGTCCATCATCCGTGCAGCTCCTCGGTGCAGATGTGCGACGAGTGCAGCACGGTAGCCCCGCCCGTCCGAGCTGTCCACGAACCGGTTGGCGCCACGGCCCGGTTCGTGGCCGGCTCGGACTGCGGCGGGGCGTCCGGAGCCGCCGGGGCGGCGGGCCGGTCAGTACGTTCCGCAGGCCGCGCCGTTCAGCGTGAAGGCGGTCGGCACGCCGTTGGTGCCGGCCGTGGAGCTGCCGCTGAAGCCGAAGTTGACGCTTCCGCCGGCCGGGATCACGGTGTTGTAGCCGGCCGGGTTGCTCGCGGTGACCTGCTTGCCGGACTGCGTGCTCACCGCGTTCCACATGTTCGTCACCTGCTGCGCGCCGGGGAACGCGAACACCAGCTGCCAGCCGTTGACCGCGCTGCTGCCGGTGTTCTTGACGGTGACGTCCCCGTTGAAGGTGCTGCCCCAGTCCGACAGGCCGTAGTGCACCGAGCAACTCCCGCCCGGCGCGGGGCTGCTGGCCGAGGCGCTCGGACTTGGACTGGAACTCGGGCCGGCGCTCGCACTCGGGCTCGGGCTCGGGCTCGGGCTCGGGCTGGAAGTGCCGCCGCCCAGGCCGGACTTGGCGCGCATCCGGTCCGAGTGGGCGCGGAACACCGAGAGTTCGGCGGCCCCGGACTGGACGCCGAACTTGCCGTCCACGTTGCTGTCCTCGTACCACCAGAATGCGCTGCCGTCGCCGCCGGCCGCCTCGAAGTCCGGGTAGAGCTGCCCCCACCAGGCCGACCGGTCCACCCCGTTGACGTTGAACTCGCCCATGAAGAACGGTTTTCCGACCTTGTCGTGGGAGTCGGAGATCCAGGAGCGGATCAGCGTCTTGGTCCGGTCGATGCTCAGGTTCGCCCAGGACTCGGTCGGGTACGGGTGCGCGGAGGTGTAGTCCAGGTACGGCGACTGCTGCACATACACGAACGGGTTGCCCTCGTCCCCGCCGAAGCCGTACGCGCTGCCGTGGCCCTCCAGTCCGACGCCCAACAGGTGCTTGGAGTCGATGGACTTGACGTAGCCGCCCATCTCGTCGACCCAGGCGCGCAGCGTCGTCCCGTTGACGTTCTCGGCGGCGCTCTGGTCCTGGTAGCGCGGCTCGTTCATCAAGTCCCAGGCGAAGATGGTCGGGTCGTCCTTGTACTTGACGCCGCTGTAGTGGTTGACCCGGTTGAGCGCGTAGTTCAGGTAGTTCTTGTACGAGGTGAAGCAGCCGGGGCAGCGGGTCTTGTCGAAGAACGCGGCCCGCCCGGGCTGGCCGCCGGACAGCCCCTCCCACTGGAGCCGGGTGTCGATGCCGCCGTACGCCTCCCAGTAGTTCTCGAACACCGGTACCAGGCGCACGTTGTGGGCCTTGGCGGACTGGATGATGTAGTCGAACTCGGAGAACTCCTGCTCGTCGTAGACCCCCTTGGACTTCTCGAAGCCGTGCCAGTTCTCGTGGCTGAACATCCACAGCCGCAACACGTCGATCTTGTCGGCCTGGAGGTGCGCGAACTGGGCGTCGATCCGGGCCTTGTCCATGAACTGGGTCTCGGTGTCGCCGTAGCTGCCGCCGTAGGTGAACACGTCGTAGGTGTTGGCGCCCGCGACGTAGTACTCCTTGCCGTTCAGGCAGAAGTGCATGCCGCAGCGGGTGGCGAACGCATCCGCGCTGTCGGCCTGCGCGGGGGCGGCCCGGCCGACGGCGAGGCCGGCGACGGCCAGCACGGCGGCGAGCAGGAAGGCCGTCAGCGCCTGGCGTCGGGCGCTGGGCTGGGGGCGGAGTCCGTGGTGCACGCGTGTCCCTTTCGTCCCTGGCTGGGGGTGGGGTGGTGCTCCTTCGGCTCCGGCGGGGTGGCACGAGCCCCGACAGGCCCGACCGGTCGGCCGAGAAGGTGGGGCGACCGTACGAGGGCGCCCCACCACAGTCAACGCCTGCTGTTGGACGGAGAGTTGTGCGCCGCCCGGACCGGCGTCGTCCGGCCGCGCGGCGCTGAACCTTACATCCGGGCTCCGGCGGTCAGGGCGTGCGGACCATCTCCGGGAAGCTCGCCGAGGGCCCGTCCAGCAGGTGGTTGTCCTGGCCGCGCAGCCAGCGGTCGAAGAAGCCGGCGACGTATGTCCGGGTCGCCAGCACCGCCCGCTCGGGCCGGATGTCACCGATGTCGCCGCGCAACGCCTCGGCCGTGATCGCGCCCTGGCCGGCGAGTTGCGGCAGCAGGGATTCGGCGTCGGTGTAGGAGCCGTGGCGGGAGCCGTCGAGGGTGAAGTCGGCGTGCCAGCCGGTGCTGTGCTGCCACAGGGCGTTCCAGCCGGGCTGCTGCGGGTAGGGGCCGGAGTCGTCGTTGCGGGTGCCGAGCAGCAGGAACGGGCGGTCCAGGCCCTTCTCGGCCACGTCGGTCAGGTGGACGCCGGTGCCGTCGGCGTCGGGGAAGTGCAGTTGCCCGTCCATGTTGACGGCGGCCTTGATCCGGGGGTCGTCGTGCATGGCCTGGAGGGCGGTGGAGCCGCCGCCGGAGTGGCCGACCATGCCGATCCGGTTCAGGTCGAGCGCGGCGCCGACGCCGGGCGGGAGGGTGCGGGAGTCCTTCAGGCGGGCCAGCTCGTCGAGCACGAACCTGGTGTCGTCGACCCGGGTGCCGATCATCCTGCGCAGCACCGCGCCCATGTCGAAGTTCGGTCCGGCGGCCAGCTCCGGGAACACCGAGGTGGCCAACTCGTCGTTCGGGAGGGACACTTCGGACGCCTCCCAGGTGTGGTCGACGGTCACCACCAGATAGCCGCGGGAGGCCAGGTCCTCCACCAGGCCGGTGCCCCAGGTGCGCGGGTCCCCCAGCCCCGCCGAGTACAGCAGCACCGGCCGGGGCCCGCCGGGCAGCACGGGCACGTCGACGCGGGCGTGGGTGCGGATGCCCGACCAGTCGGTGCGGTCGGGTTCGAACTCCTTGCTCAGCTGCCCGACGCTCCCGGCGCTGCCGAAGTGCGCCCCCGCGTCGGGCGTCATGTACGCCGCGCGTTCGGCGCCGAGCGCGGCGCGGCCGGTCGGGTACCAGATGCTGATCATCAGCTCGCGGGGCCGCCCGGCCACCCACGGGTCGTCCCGGTTCCGGTCGACCAGGTGCACGCTGGTGGTGCCGACCGCGTACGGCCCGCTGGGCGCCGGCAGCGCCGCCGTCGCCAACTGCCCGGCCGGAGCCGCCTTCCCCACCGCCGTCGCACCGGGCGCCGCGGCCACCCCCAGCGCCACCGTCGCCGCCAGCACCGCCGCCGCCATCGCCCGTCCCCGCTTGCCCATCGCCCGTCCCCTTGGTCTCGTCCCCTGTGCGCCGTTCGGCACGGGAGAGAAGGTACGGGTGGTGCGGGTGCGAAGCCGTCATACTGCGGAGCCAACTCGCCCGGGGCTACCCGGGTATGACAGTCCCACCGACTCGCTCACTCACCGTTAACCAGGTGCCCCGGGCCGCCGCTCCGCTCTACGCTGTCCCGTCGTGAACAGCACCCGGACCGAGCACCTCGTCAACGTCGTGGACGTCGAAGCGACCTGCTGGGACGGCTCGCCGCCGCCCGGTGCGGTGAGCGAGATCATCGAGATCGGGCTGACCGTCGTCGACCTGGCCGCCGGTGAGCGGCGCGCCCGGCACCGGATCCTGGTCCGGCCCGCCCGGTCCACCGTCAGCGCGTTCTGCACCGAACTGACCGGCCTCACCCAGCCGGAGGTCGCCCGGGGCCTGGGCTTCGCGGAGGCCTGCCGACTGCTGGCGGCCGAGCACCACGCGGGCACCCGCCCGTGGATCAGCTGGGGCGACTACGACCGCCACCAGTTCACCCGGCAGTGCCGGTCCGCCCGGACGCGCTACCCGTTCGGCCGCCACCACACCAACGCCAAGGCCGTCTTCACCGACGCCCACGGCCTGCGCAAACGCCCGGGCATGGCCCAGGCCCTGGAGATCGCCGGTCTCCCCCTCGAAGGCCGCCACCACCGCGGCGAGGACGACGCCTGGAACATCGCGGCCCTCGTCCTCCACCTGGCCGAACGCCGCGCCTGGCCGCGCGCCGCCGACACCAATTGACCTCACTCTCCACCCGACGCAAGCACAACTCGGCTGACCGACGGCATTTATGACGTCAAATCAGCTTCGTCCCACCTGGTGATCACCCGCCCCGGCCGGTAACTATTCCGATCATCCCAATCGTCATACCACTCGGGCGGCCTGCCAGCCGGGCAGCCGTATCACCGAGAGGACGGCGAGCGATGAGCGAGGACAAGCGCGGCACCGGCCGGGGGCGGGCGAGATCCGCCCAGGTCGCAGCGGGTGTGGTCGCCGTCGGCGCGGTCACCGCGCTCGCGGTGAATCTGACCACCGGCGGCAGTTCGGCCCCGGCACAGCAGTCGCTCTCGGCGGCATCGGAAACCAACTCGCCACCACCCAGCGCAAGTTCGAGCCCATCTCCGTCCCCCTCCGCGTCCCCGCCCTGGGACGGCCAGGTGAAGGTGCTCGGGGACGGGTCGATGTCCGACACCGGGCCGCAGCCGAACCAGTTGAAGATCGAGAAGCTGAAACCCGGGGAGAAGCCACCGCAGTTCGTGGTGTTCTCCTGGGACGGCGCGTTGGAGAACGACGACCATCTGTTCTCCCGCTTCCGGAAGGTGGCGAAGGAGAACGACGCCACCATGACGTTCTTCCTGACCGGGATCTACCTGCTCCCGGAGGAGAAGCACGGCCTCTACCGGCCGCCGCAGCACGACCCGGGCAGCGCGGCGATCTCGTTCCCCACCGACAAGCACGTGAAGGAGACGCTGGAGCAGCTGCGCGAGGCGTGGCGGGACGGCGACGAGATCGGCACCCACTTCAACGGGCACTTCTGCGACGCGAAGGGCGGCGGCGACTGGAGCACCGACGAGTGGCGCAGCGAGATCGACCAGGCGTACGCGTTCGTCGCCAACTGGAGGACCAACACCGGGTTCACCGACGAGGCCCCGCTGCCGTTCGACTATCGGAAGGAGTTGGCGGGCGGCCGCGCCCCGTGTCTGGAGGGGCAGAAGAACCTGCTCCCGGCCGCGAAAGCCCTCGGCTGGCGCTACGACGCGAGTTCGCCCGGGGAGTTCCAGGTCTGGCCGTCGAAGGTCGGCGGGGTGTGGAACTTCCCGCTCCAGCTGCTGCCGTTCGGCAACACCCAGGTGCTGTCGATGGACTTCAACTTCCTGGCCAACCAGTCCGGCGAGAGCACCCAGGGCGATCCGAAGAAGTACAAGGCCTGGGAGAAGCAGACCCGCGAGGGGTACCTGGACGGCTTCTCGCGGGTCTACAACGGCAGCCGGGCGCCGCTGTTCATCGGGAACCACTTCGAGACCTGGAACGGCGGCATCTACATGCAGGCCGTCGAGGACGTGATGAAGAGCGTCTGCACCAAGGAGGACGTGCGCTGCGTGTCCTTCAAGGAGCTCGCCGACTGGCTGGACGCCCAGGACCCGAAGGTCCTGGACCAGCTCCGCCGGCTCGACCCGGCCCAGGCGCCGGACTGGCCGAGCTACCTCAAGTAGCTTGAACGGTAAGCGATTTCACCCCACTGCCTTGGTGTAGGCGGCCCAGATCCCGGCCGGGGTGGAGTAGTCGGGGGTGGCCGGATCGGCGCCGGCCACCCCGGTCAGCGGGAGCAGTTCCAGCGTCTTCGGGTCCATCCGGAACAGTGACACCGCGGTGGTGACCGCGCCCCGGTAGCCGACGAACCAGCCTGCGGTGCGCGCCTGGTTGCCGCCGGTCTTGCCCGCGGCGTCGGGGACGGCCTGCCCGACCGCCTTGCCGGTGCCGTCCTTGACCGCCCCGCGCAGCGCGGTGTCGACCTCGCGGGCCACGCCCGCGGGGGCGGCCCGGACGGCGGACGGCCGTTGGACGGCGACTTCGGCGCCGTTGCGGCTGACCCGGTCGACGGAGTACGGGTCGGTGCGCATACCCTGTCCGGCGAACGCGGTGTAGGCGTCGGCCAGCCGGATCGCGCTGGGGGTGGAGTTGCCCAGCGCGAAGCCGGGGACCAGGTCGCCCATGCTGTCGGGGAGCAGCCCGAAGCCGAGCGCGGCCTTGCGGACGTTGTCGAGGCCGACGTCCATGCCGAGCTGGGCCATCGCCCCGTTGACGGACTGTTCGACGGCGGTGCGCAGGCTGATCTGGCCCCAGTCGCGGTCGCCGTCGTTGGCCGCCTTGGCCTTCTTCCCGTCCCGCCCCCAGTACGGCCCTTCGGGGGTCTGCAGGTCGACGCCGTTGTTGCCGTTGTAGCTGGTGCTGGGGAGCACCGGCTTTCTGGCTCCCTGCCGTTCGCGCTGGACGCCCTGGTCGAGCCCGGCGGCGTACACCAGCGGGGCGAAGGCCGAACCGGCGGGCACGTTCACGGTGTTGGCGTTGTTGAAGCCCTGCTTCAGGTAGTCCGGTCCGCCGTAGACGGCCAGGACCCGCCCGTCCGCGGCGACCGAGGCCGCGCCCAGGTGGACGTTCTGATCGGCGGGGCGCTGCTCGGGGTCGAGGTTCTTGGCGGCGTCCTGGACGGCCTGGGTGAGCGCGGTCTGCCGGGGCTTCTCGAAGGTGGTGTAGATCTGGTACCCGCCCAGGTCGAACTGGGCCGGGGGGACGTCCGCGTGGCTCTGCAGGTAGGTCTTCGCCAGGTCCACCAGGTAGCCGGTCTGTCCGCTCAGGCCGGCCTGCTGCGGCGGGGCCTGCGGCTCCGGGAAGACGGTGTACCGGGCCCGTTCCTCGGCGGACAGCTTCCCGATCTTGACCATCCGGTCCAGGATCCACGCCCACCGCTCGACCGCGCGTTCCCGGTTGTCCCCGCCGAGCGCCGGGTCGTACAGCGAGGCGCCCTTCAGCACGGCGGCCAGGAACGCGCCCTCGCTCGGGTCGAGTTGGGACACGTCCTTGCCGTAGTAGGCCTGCGCGGCCCGCTCGATGCCGTAGCTGCCGCGGCCGAACCAGCTGATGTTCAGGTAGCCGCTGAGGATGTCCTTCTTCTCGACCTGGCGGTCCAGTTTGACGGCGATGAACATCTCGTCGAGCTTGCGGGAGAAGTCCTGATGCTGGTTCAGGTAGGCGTTCTTCACGTACTGCTGGGTGATGGTCGAGCCGCCCTGCGTGTCGCCGCCCGACCCCATCCGGTAGAACGCCCGGGCGATCCCTTTGACCGAGATCCCGGGGTCCGAGTAGAAGTTCTCGTTCTCCGCCGCGAGCACCGCCCACTGCACGTGCTGCGGCACCTGCTCCAGCGGGACGTCCTGCCGGTTGACCAGGCCGGTGCGGGCCATCTCGGTGCCGTCCGACCAGTAGAAGACGTTGTTCTGCTGGGTGGCGAACGCGTTGAGGTCCTTGGGGATGTCCGTCAGCGCGTACATCACGACGGCCGTGATGCCCAGTGCGCCGGCGAATCCTGTTCCCAGTAACAGCAGTTGACGCCACGACGGGATCCAGCGGCGTAAGCCCCGGCGGCCGGTGCGCGGATAGTCCGGCCGCAGCCCGGACATCCGGCGCCGCCAGGTCCGACCCGGTCTCGGCTCCGCCTCCGGACGCGGACCCGATCTCCGGGCGGGCCACCGCCTCGCGCGTTCCGTCCCCCCGTCCGATCCCTCTGCCCCGACCGCGTCCCTCGGCTCGCCGGACACCATGCGTTCCCCGATCTGCTCGACTGGCAAATCTCTCCCGCAGACTCTGGACGTTTCGAACGGCTCTCACGTCTCGGCCCAACCGGTGTGATCATCACCACGCCGCCGATCGAAGCGCACCCGCGCCGCCTCTGGTAGCGTCACGCTCTTCGCCGTCCGCACCGGCGGAGTCCCTCTGGCAGGAACCATGACGACTGCTCAGCAGCGCCTGCACCACGCCCTGGACGCCCTCGACACCGCCGGCCGCAGCTCGCAGCCCGGCCCACCGGTGCACGCCTGCGAACACTGCTGGAGCGACCGGGACTTCGCCCTGCTGGCCGGCCCCGCGACCCTGCTGCCGAACGGCCTGCTGCACTCGGCCGCGGCGAAGACCCCGGCCTCCTGGGACGACTTCCCCACCCTGTACCGCCGCCTCGCGCCGCGCATCCTGCGACAGTTGACGACCGGTCGACTCGCCGTCGACGGCCCCCTGATCGCCTCCCGACTGCTCGCCGCCGACTGGCGGGAGTGGCCCCACGCCGGCCAGGTCGCCGATGTCCTCGACGCCTGGTGGTCCGCCGCCCTCGACCGGCCCGCGCCGACACCGGACGTCCCGGAGGTCCTGGAGACGGTGGCGACGGCGACCGGCACCCTCGCCCCGTGGCTGCACACCTGGGCGAACACCCCCACCCGGACGGCCGACCGGCACCTGGCCGACACGGTGGAGGGCTGGCTGCGCTGGGGCGAGCTGCCCGGGCTGACGTTCGGCTTCTACCAGGAGCTCCAGGTCGGCGCCGAACTGACGAAGTGGCTGCTCGCCCTCCCGCCCGGCCGAATCGGCCCGGACCGCCGCTACTGGCTGGAACTGATCAACCTTCCGGCGACTGCCGACAGTTGATGTTCTCCATCAAGGCTGGATCTCGCCGGAGCCCCGGGGGATCAGCACGGTGGGGACCTCCAGCCGGGCCGGGGCGCCGACATCGCCCGCGAGCCGGTCGAACAGGCGGCGGGCGGCGAGGGTGCCGAGCGCGGCCGGGTCCTGGGCGACCACGGTGAGGCCGGGCGTGAGCAGGTCGGCGAGCTCCAGGTCGTCGAAGCCGACCACGGCCGGGCGGCGGTCGGCAGGGAGGCAGTGCAGCGCGGCGAGGGTGACGCGGTTGTTGGCGGTGAACAGCGCGGTGACGGCGTCCGGTCCGGTGGTGAGGCGGCGCACCGCCTCGCCGACCCGGGCCCGGTCGGTGGGTCCGCAGTCCACCCACCGCTCGTCGACCGGCAGTTCGGCCTCGGCCATCGCCGCACGGTAGCCGCGTTCGCGTTCGGCGGCGGTGTGAATGGCCCTCAGGTCGCCGATGAACCCGATCCGGCGGTGGCCGTGGGCGATCAGGTGCGCGGTGCCCCGCCGGGCGCCGCCCGCGTTGTCGCTGAGCACCGCGTCCGCGTCGATGCCGCCGGCGGGCCGGTCCAGGAACACCACCGGCGTGCCGGACGCGATCTCCGGCAGCAGGTACCGGTGGTCGTCCCCGGCCGGCACCACGATCAGCCCGTCCACCCGGCGGGCGCAGAACGCCAGCGCCAACTCCCGCTCCCGCTCCGCCCGTTCACCGCTGGACCCGGCGAAGAGCAGGCAGCCCTCGGCCGCCGCGACCTGCTCGACGGCCCGGGACAGCGCGGAGGAGAACGGGTCGGCGATGTCCTCCAGCACCAGCGCCACGCTCGCGGTGCGCCCGGTCCGCAGCAGCCGCGCGCTGTCGTTGCGCCGGAACCCGAGCGCCTCGATCGCCGCCCGCACCCGCTCCGCCGTCCCGGCCGTCACCCCGGACTCGCCGTTGACGACCCTGGAGACGGTCTTCAGTCCGACCCCGGCCGTCGCGGCGACGTCCTTCATGGTCGGTCGGACGCCGGTGCGGGGTCGGGCACCGGCCCGGAGGCTGCTCGTCATGGCACGGAGAATAGTGCGGGTACCCCCTGGTTCGGCCCCCGAGTGGGCTTCTCGACCCTTCTCGACCCCGGCAGTGTCTGCTGGACAACGTTGTCAAAGCGGGTCAGAATCACAGGACCGATCAGACGGCGCCCTGCCACGCACCACGGCGCTCCCCTCCCACCTGCGGAGACGCCAGCATGAACCAGCACCGGGCAGGCAGCGACGAACCGCTTCTCGCAGCGCTCGACATCGGCGGTACGAAGATCGCCGGCGGCCTGGTGGACACCGAGGGCGCCCTGCTGCACCGGCTCCAGGTGCCCACCCCCGCGACCGGCGACCGGCACCGCTTGATGGCGGCCGTGACCGACGTACTGAACGAGCTGGCCCGGCAGCCCGGGTGGACCCGGGTGCGGGCGCTGGGCATCGGCAGCGCCGGCCCGGTCGACATCGCCGCGGGCGCCGTCAGCCCCGTCAACCTGCCCGGCTGGCGCGGGTTCCCGCTGCGCGACGAGGCCGCCCGGCACCCCGCCGTCGGCGACCTGCCGGTGGTCCTCGGCGGGGACGCGGTCGCCATGACCGCCGCCGAACACTGGCGCGGCGCGGCGCGCCCCTACCGCAACGCACTCTGCCTGGTGGTCTCCACCGGCGTCGGCGCCGGGCTCGTCCTGAACGGCCGGCTGCACACCGGCACCACCGGCAACGCCGGCCATCTCGGCCACATCAGCGTCGACTTCGAGGGCCGGCCCTGCCCGTGCGGCTCCCGCGGCTGCCTCGAAGGACTCGCCTCCGGCACGGCCATCGCCCGCACCGCCGCCGAGAGCGGCTGGCGCCCCGGCCCCGACGGCGACACCACCGCGACGGGCGTCGCCCGCGCCGCGGCGTCCGGCGACCCACTCGCCCTGGCCGCCTTCGACCGCGCCGCGCAGGCCCTGGCGGCCGGCATCGCGGCCACCGCCACCCTGGTCGAACTCGACGTCGCCGTGATCGGCGGCGGCGTCGCGGGCGCGGGCGACGTCCTCTTCACCCCCCTCGCCCACCACCTCACCCGCTACGCGGCCCTCCCCTTCACCCGCCGGCTCGTCGTCACCCCCGCCCGCCTCGGCACCGCCGCCGGCCTCATCGGCGCCGCAGCCCTCGCCCGCCGCGCCCTGCCGGACGGCAACCGAACCGCACGCTGACACAGCCGCGCAAGAATCACGCCCGCCACCGGCCCGTCAGGAACCGGCGAGCACCGAAGCCGCCTCACCCACAGGCGACTTACCACCGACCAGCTCCAACATGAGCCCCGCCGACCCCATCCGCGCCGCAGCCCTGGCACCCCCGCGCCCTGCCGGACGGCAACCAAGCCGCACCCTGACACAACCGCGCAAGGCTCACGCCCACCACCGGCCGTCAGGAACCGGCGACCGCCGAAACCGCCTCACCCACAGGCGACTTGCCACCGATCAGCTCCACCATGAGCCCAGCCGACCTCATCCGCGCCGCAGCCCTGGAACCCCCGCGCCCTGCCGGACGGCAACCAAGCCGCACCCTGACACAACCGCGCAAGGCTCACGCCCACCACGCCCGTCAGGAACCGGCGACCACCGAAACCGCCTCACCCACAGGCGACTTGCCACCGACCAGCTCCAACGTGAGCCCAGCCGCCCGGGGTTGGTCGAGCAGCGCGGCCAGCACCGCCGCCACGTCGTCGCGCGAGACCTCACCGCGTCCCGTCGACGGAGCCAGTGTCACGGTGCCGGTGCCCGGCTTGTCGGTCAGGCGGCCCGGGCGCAGGATCGTCCAGTCGAGTCCGGGGCGGGATCGCACGTCGGCGTCCGCCGCGGCCTTGGCACGCAGATAAGTGGCGAACACCGGGTCGGTTCCCTCCGGCGGCTCCCGGTCCGCCCCCATGCTGGACACCACGACGAACCGCCGCACGCCGGCGGCCTCCGCCGCGTCCGCGAACAGCACGCATGCCCCGCGATCGACCGTGTCCTTGCGTGCCGCCCCGCTGCCCGGCCCGGCCCCGGCCGCGAACACTGCGGCGTCGGCGCCCTCCAGGTGCTTGGCGACGTCGGCGACCGACGCCGACTCCAGGTCGCACACGACCGGCTCGGCCCCGGCCGCCAGCAGCTCACCCGCCTGCTCCGGCCTGCGGATGATCCCTACGACCTCGTCCCCCCTTGCGCCGAGCAGCCGTTCGAGCCGAAGCGCGATCTGACCATGACCACCTGCGATGACAATGCGCATGCCCACGACCGTACGCCCCGCCGATCGCCTTCCGCGGGAACCCGACCGATCCGCCCTCCGTACGGCCGAGCCGCCGCGCCGCCGAGGCGGAGGGTGCTACTCCGGGCGGCGGCCCCAGGCCGAGATCAGCGGGGCGAGGGTCAGGTCGAGTTCGCCCGCGTCGATCGCGGCGAGGTGGGCGTCGATCTCGGCGGCGTCGGTCAGGCCGGCGGCGAGCAGTTCGTCCCGGACGTGCCGGACGGTCGCCGCCTCCAGGTGGTTGCAGGCCGGGCCGCCGATCGGGAAGGCCCCTGCGGCGGCGACGTCCACCAGGCCGGCTTCGCGCAGGACGCGCGGGAGGGTCCGGCCGTAGCGGAGGTCCGCGCCGCGGCGGGCCAGCAGTTCCCGGACGGCGTCGCGCAGCCGGTTGGCGCGCCGCTGGGCGGGGCCGCTGTCGTCCAGGCAGGCCAGCGGCTGCAGTGCGGTGTCGGCGTCCTCGATCAGCAGCCATCCGCCGGGGCGCAGCGCCGCCACCATGGTGGCCAACGCGCGGGCCCGGTCGGGGACATGGACCAGCACCAGCCGGGCGTGCACCAGGTCGAACGTCCCCGGCTCCGGCGGCGGGTCGGCGGCGACGTCGTGCCGGCGCACCTCGTAGCCGTCGGCTTCCTTCAGCCACGACGGGTTGATGTCCGTGGCCAGTACGTACCCGGTCGGGCCGACGGCCGCCGCGAGCGCCTCCGGGATGCTGGCGCCGCCGGCCCCCACTTCCCAGCAGCGCGAGCCGGCCCCGACGCCCAGTCGGTCGAAGTGCCCGCGGGTCACGCCGTCGAACAGCTCGGCGAGCCGGACGAATCGCTCGCCCGCCTCGGCGCGCGCGTTGTCCAGCAGGTAGCCGCGGGCGGCTTCTCCGGCGGGCGCGGTGGCGCGGTCGGTCGGGTCCGGTGGGCCGTCGACGTGCGGCGGGCGGGGCGAGGAGGTCATGGCTCCATGGTCGACCCGTCCGGGCCGCCGACGCCACGGCTTCGGGGTCGCGCGCGGGCGTGATCTCCCGCACAGCCGGCGGACTTCGCCCGGCCAACTGCGCGGCGGCTACTGCTCGTCGAGGATTCGTTCCCACAGCAGCGAGTCGTGCCAGCGGCCGTCGAGCAGGATCGCGGAGTGCGCGACGCCGGACGCGGTGAATCCGTTGCGGCGCAGCACGCGTTGGGACGGCAGGTTCTCCAGGTTGGTGAACGCCTCGACGCGGTGCAGGCCCAGGTCGTCGGCCATCAGTTCCAGGGCGAGTCCGACGGCGCGACCGGCGTGTCCCCGGTTCTGGGCGGTGGTGGCGATCCAGTAGCCGAGCGAGGCGCGGCGCAGGTGCGGTTGGGGCAGGATGCCGCTGATGGTGACCTGTCCGACCACCTGGTCGTCGGCGAGGACGACGCCGGGCCAGAGCGTTCCGCTCCGGTGGCCGGCCAGCATGCGGTCGATCCGGGCCGCCTGGCCCTCCGGGGTGAAGAACTCGGGGGGCTGGGCCGGTTCCCAGCGCCGGAAGGCGTCGACGTCCCGGGCGCGGTGGGCGGCGATCGGGGCCGCGTCGGCGGGCTCTATCAGGCGGATGCGGGTGCTGCTGGGCATGGGCGGCGTCCTCGTCGCGGGCGAGTGGGGCGGTGGGGCAGACGGGCAGACGGGCAGACGGGCAGACGGGCAGACGGGCAGCCTACGGTGGAGGGCCCGCAGCCGGTGTGCGGCTGCGGGCTTCCGACGGAGCGTCGACTCCGCACTCTCCGGCCGTCAGGAGTCGGTGTCCGAAGGCCCGTTCTCGATCTGCTGGATGAGGCGTTTGAGCTGGGCGACCTCGTCCTGGAGGGCCTGGGTCCCGGCGGGCGTGAGCGTCAGCCAGGTGCGGGCGCGGCGGCCCTCGTAGCCCTTCTCGACGGCGATCAGGCCGGCCTTTTCGAGGACGGTCAGGTGCTGGCTGAGGTTGCCGGCGGTGAGGCCGAGCGCGGTGCGCAGGAAGCCGAACTCGACCCGGCGGGCCTGGTGGGCGACGGTGAGGATGCCGAGGCGGACGCGCTGGTGGACGACGTCGTCCAGGCCGACGGCAGGGTGCTGTTCGGTCATGGCGCGGTGCGTTCCCGGGGTCGTTCGGCGAGGGCGAAGCCGAGGGCGCCGAGCAGCAGGAGTGCGCCGGGGACGGCGTACCGCGGCAGGGCGGACCACGGCGAGGTGATCGGGATGCCCGACCAGCCGGTGGTGAGCGGGATCAGCTCGATGGCCAGATATACCACGGCGAGCAGCAGCAGGACGCGGCTGCGTTCCACCCACGCCAGCACCAGCAGCGGCAGTCCGACGGCCAGCGCGCCGCCCATCAGCCGTTCGAGGAAGCGGGTCGCCGGGGAGGCGGGGTCGAGGTGCAGGCCCCAGAAGTCGAACGACGCGCCGGGCTGCGGCATCCCGTTCCGGCCGACCCACAGCGAGGTGGCGGTGACCACGGCGAGCAAGGCGACGCCGGTGAGGACGTAGGGCCGGACCGCCGTGCCGACGCCCCGGCTGCGGGCCCGGCGGAGGTAGAAGACGGCGGTGGCGAGGTAGGCGAGGGCCAGTCCGATCGGCCAGTAGAGCGCCGAGCCCTGCTTGACCAGGGTGCAGCCGGTGCCCGCCGCCGGGTCGGGGCAGGGCACGGCCAGCACCTGGTGGGTGAGCCGGCCGACCAGGACTCCGCCCAGGGTGAGCCCGCCGAGCAGCAGCAGCGGGAACCAGGTGCCGCGCTGCGCGGCGCGCACCTTGCGGGTCAACTCGCCGAGTTGGGCGAGGACTTCGTGCGGGGTGCCGTTCGCGGGCACCGATGCGTCTGTCATGCCGTCAGGTTTGCACAGCAAACCAGTTGCCGCAAGAGACCGGGTGCGGCATCTCCCGCCGCCGAGGGACGAGTTGGGCGCCGACGTAAGCTGGTCGGTGGAGCCCGTCCGGGCGCCACCAGGACGGGAGGAGCACGCCATGACCGACCGCAAACCCCCGGGCGTCACGTTCGAGAGCTGGGTCGACCGGCAGATCCGGGAGGCCACCGAGCGCGGCGAGTTCGACGACCTGCCGGGCGCGGGCAAGCCGCTGGCGCACGAGAACCGGCCGTACCACGAGATGTGGTGGCTCCGGGAGAAGCTCGAACGCGAGGGACTGAGCTCCCTGCCGCCCTCCCTGGTCCTGCGCAACGAACTGCACGAGGCACTCGACGCCGCCCGCCTCGCCCCCACCGAGGCACTGCTGCGCACCCGGCTCGCCGAGGTCAACTCCCGGATCGACGCGGCCCTGCGCCGCCCGATCGAAGGACCACCGCTCGGTGTCGCGCCGGTCGACATCGAGGCCGCCGTCGCCGAGTGGCACCGCACCCGGAGTTGAGCCCCGCCCGACATCGAGCCGCGCCCGGAGCCGACCGGACGGTGCAGGCGACTTCCGGGACGCCGAAACCCGCTTGATCCACCGGCTTATGGTTCCCGTATGAAAGCCGTGCCCCGCTTGGAGCCCATCACCCCCGACAACTTCGACGCCGCGATCGGCCTGAAGGTGCGTCCGGACCAGGAGCACCTGGTCGCTCCGGTCGTGAAGTCGCTTGCAGAAGCGTATGTGCACCCCGACTCGGCTTGGCCCCGGCTCATCCTTGACGGCGACCGGCCCGTTGGTTTCCTCATGGCGTTCTTCGACATCGACTTCGCGGGTGACGGTCGGGGCGCCGACCTTCGCTCCGGCCTCTGGCGCCTCAACATCGCCGCCGGGGAACAAGGACGTGGATACGGCCGCTTCGCGGTGCAATCCGTAGCCGTCGAGATCCGGCGCCGCGGCGGCACCCGCCTGACCACCACCTGGCACCCGGGTGGAGACGGCCCAGAAGCCTTCTACCTGGGGCTCGGGTTCCGGCCGACCGGGGAGACGAGCGGCGATCAGCGAGTCGGCGAACTCGACCTCACTTGAGCCCTGAGATCCGCCCGGTCCCGGCAGCGCGCGGCCCCGCCGTCACCCTCCCCTCCCCGACCGGCCCGCTGCTCGCCGCCGCCGCTCTCACCGCGACGGCCCTGCTGCTCGGCCCGACCCTGCGCGAACGGCGTCCGGCCCGCTCGGTCGCCTGATCCCCGGGCTGCGCGTCGTCCCTGGTCAGGGTGCTTGTAGAGTGCTGGCCGTCGTCCGATCGGATGATCTGATTCCACTTCAGCCAGGGGGAGCCGTGCCCGAAACCGAGGACGAACAGCCGCAGCCGGGGATCGACAGCCTGCGGGCGATCTGGGCGGCCGGCCCGGAGCAGCCGCCGGTGCCGTGGTACCGGCGGCTGACGGGCAAGCAGGTCGGGCTGGCCGTCGGCACGGTGGCCGCGCTCACGGTCGCCGTGCTGGCCGTCGACGCGATCGACTCCGAGGTGGAACAGCGCAGGGTCGCCCTGCCGGCCGAGTTCGCGGGGCTGTCCCGGGTGACGGAGGATCAGGAGCTGGCCGGCGTGCGGGCCGCGTACGAGGGGGAGAACGCCAAGCGGTACATCCCCCGGAGCCTGGAGGTGGTGGCGTACGGGCAGGCGGGCGCGACCGGCCTCGCGGAGGCGGAGCTGCTGGTGGTGGCGATGAGCGGCTCGGTGCCGGACGCCGCGCAGGCGGCCACCTGGATGCTGGGCGGCTACTCCCCCAGCGGCGCCACCACCCTCCGCGACGGCACGAAGGTCGCGGGCCTGCGCACCTTCGAGCCCGGCCCGCTCGGCGGCGCGATCGCCTGCGCGCTGCTCGACGCCACCGACCGCGACATCCCGGTCTGCGCCTGGGCCGACGGCACCACCCTGGGCAGCCTGACGGACACCACCGCCGACCTCACCCTGGACGAACTCGCCGACCGCACCCGCGAGTTGCGCGAGCGCGCCGAACACAAGGCCTGAACACCCCGGCAGCACCGACAGAAGAGGCAGCCGGAGCGCGCTGCACCGGCGGCCGGAGGGCCGACGGGGGCCGCGGCCTCGTCTGTCACTGGAAGCCGCCGCTGCTGTGCAGGAGTTGGCCGTTGATCCACTGGCCGGCCGGGGAGCAGAGGAAGTCGATCAGGCGGGCCGCGTCCTGCGGGGTGCCGAGCCGGGCGAGGGGGGTGTGGGCGAGGACGTCGGCGCGGACGGTGTCGTCCATCCAACCGGTGTCGGTGGGGCCGGGGTCGACCGCGTTGGCGGTGATGCCGAGGTGGGCGAGTTCGCGGGCGGCGGCGAGGGTGATCCGGTCGAGGGCGCCCTTGCTGGCGCCGTAGGGCAGGTTGCCGACGGTGTGGCCGCTGGTGAGGGCGACGATCCGGCCGGTGCCGAACGGGCCGGCGAAGCGCAGGCCGAACTCGCGGATCAGCAGCCAGGAGGCGCGGGTGTTGACGGCGAAGTGCCGGTCGAAGCTGTCCAGGGTGGTGTCGAGCAGCCCGGAGTCGACGGATTCGGCGTGGCTCAGCACCAGCGCGGTGACGGGGCCGAGTTCGGCGGCCACCCGGTCGAACAGCCGGGCGGGCGTTCCGGGGTCGGCGAGGTCGGCGGGCACCGCGAGCTGCCGGGCGCCGTGCGCGCGGATCGCCGCGCCGACGGTCTCGACGGCGTCCCGCTCCACGCCCCAGGGCATCCGGGTGTCGTACGGCGTCCAGTGGGTGTGCGCGATGTCCCAGCCGGAGGCGGCGAGTTGCTCGGCTACGGCGGCGCCGATGCCGACCGTCCGGCCGACTCCCGTCACCAGCGCGACGGGGCGGGCGGCGCCGGGCGTGGAGGCCTTCAACGGATCGGCTCCGGGTGCAGCACGGCCCGCACCGGCCCGTCGGGGTGGACGGTCAGCCGGTAGCCGACCTCGTCGGGCCGTTCGCGGATCTCCGGCCGGAACGCGGGGAGCACTTCCTCCAGCAGCAGGGTCATCTCCCGCAGCGCGAACTGTGCGCCGATGCAGGCGCGCGGGCCGAGGCCGAACGGGAAGTACGTGCCGGGCGCGGAGCGGCGCTCGGCGGCCAGGAAGCGCTGCGGGCGGAAGGTCTCCGGGTCGGGCCACAGCTCGGGGTCACGGTGCGTCAGGTACGGACAGAGCAGCACGGTCGCCCCGGCGGGGACGGGCACGCCGCCGACGCTGCCGGTCTCGGCGGCGTGCCGGGGCATCAGCCAGGCGACGGGGTACAGCCGCAGCGTCTCGTCGATCAGCGCGCGGATCGCGGCCGCCCGCCCGGCGGAGCCGGCCGGACCGGCGGACAGGGCCCGATCGCGCTCCTCGGGGTGGGCGTCGAGCAGCAGGAACAGCCAGCCGAGGGTGGTGGCGGTGGTCTCGTAGCCGGCCACCATCAGGGTGAGCAGTTCGTCACGGACCAACTTCTCGTCGTACCCGGGCAGTTCGCGGACGGCCTGGAGCAGCACTCCGATCAGCGTGGGTTCCTCGGCCTGCCGGGCCAGCCCGATGGCGTGCTCGGCGGCGAGGTCCGCGTCGGCGACGGCCCGGCTGAAGTCGGCGCTCGTTTCGCCGGTGGCGGGGGCGAACGCGGGGATGGCGGCGAGGCTGTCCCCGGCGGCGACCAGCTGCCGGTAGGTGGGCTCGTCCAGCGCCTGGGCGGTGAGCGAGCGCCAGATCACGTCCAGCGAGAAGTACCGCAGGTCGGCGTCGAGTTCGCGCAGTTCGCCGGTCTCCGCCGCGGCCCGCCAGCGGTCGGCGACGGCCGCCACCGCGGCGCGCAGCTGCGGCTCGTAGGCGCGGATCCCGCGCACGGTGAACTGCGGTTGCAGCAGCTTGCGTTGACGCCGCCAGGGTTCGCCGGCGGCGCACAGCATGCCGTCGCCGAGCAGCACCTTGGCCCGGTGCCCGTGCTTGACGTAGGTGTCGGGCTCGCGGGCCAGCACCTGCTGGACCTCCTCGGGCCCGGTGACCAGCACCACCTGCCGCTCGCCGATCCGGAACCCGGCGACCGGGCCGAGCCGCTGAGCGGCCGTCAGCAGATCGACCAGCCGCCCGCCGTCCGCCCGCCAGCGGACCACCTCCTCGGCGTCGAGTTCCGGAAGGATGCTGTCCGCTGCCGTCACCATCACGTCTCTCCCCTACTGGCCCGTCCGGACGCTGCCCACCTTAACGGAGCGTGGGCACGCCACGCCGGTCCGCGACCGACGGGCGTTCAACAGCCGTTCCCCGTCCACGGGGTCGCGGCCCTCCTCCTCGGCGTCGCCGCTCGGGCGGCGGAGTCGGTCGGGGCCGTCCTCAGCGCGGGACGCCCGCCCGGTCCAGCAGCTCATGAAGTCGACGCTCCGTCAGATGCGGGCCGGCCGCCGCGCCTTCGAGCAGTTCGGGCGCGGTGTCCGGGTCGGCGAGCAGGGCTTCGACGGTGGCGGCCGGGGTGCGGGGGTTCGCGGCAGCGGCGCGGCGGACGTCCGCAGCGGGGTCGGCCAGCAGGGCGGCCGGGTCGCCGTCGAACTCCGGGTCGGCGGCGGCGAGTTCACGCACCTCGGGGTCGTCGTGCCGGACCAGTTCGGCCGGCAGTCGGCGGCTCGGGAAGGCCGGCCGCAGGCGCAGCCGCAGCCGGTGCTCCGGGAGGGCGAGGTACGCCTCCAGCAGCAGCCCGGGCGGTGCGTCGGGGTGGTACAGGGCCAGCAGCAGGCGCACCTCGCGGTCCTCGTCCGCCGCGAGCAGGCGGACCGTCTCGGCGTCGAGGTCCGGGCAGGTGGCGGCGGCACGGCGCAGCAGCGGGTACGGGGAGCGGGCGCAGGCGAGGTACCAGTCGAGCGCGGGAGGGTCGACGGGGCGGACGAACATCCAGGGGTGGTCGATCGGGACGGCGAAGCCGTCGACCCGGTTCAGGACCAGGGTCTGGGCGCGGCGGCGCGGGACGGGTTCGACCTCCGCGCGCAGGCGCACGTCCGGGTCGGGGTCGGCGGCGAGCAGCGCGGCCGACTCGGCGGTGAGGTCGCTGCGCCCGGCGACGCTGCGGCGCACCTGCGGGTCGGGGTGGGCGGCCAGGCGGCGGACCTGGTCGGGGGCGAGGTGCCGGTTCCGGGAGAGGCTGTCGGCGTGGCCGTCCGCGACGGCGGCTTCGAACAGTTCGGGCGGGACGGGGCGGCCGGAGTACCAGTAGACGCGTTCGCGGTCGGCCTGGGCACCGGCGAGTTCCTCGGCGGTCGGCACCTCGGGGAGGTGGTTCCGCCGGGCGGTGGCGCGGACCTCCGGGTCGGGGTCGTCGAGCAGTGCCGAGCGCTGCGCCTCGCCGAGCTCGTCGATGAAGTAGCAGGCCTGGCGGCGCAGTTCGAACGACGGGTGGGTGGCCATGCGGCGGCGGAACGAGCCGGTGAGAGCGCCCCTGGAGTACAGCTCGCCGGCGATCTCGCTGCGGGTGAGGTACCCCTCGGTCCCCCCTGCGGGCCCGAGGTGGATCAGTTCGAGCACCGCGTCCGACAGCGGCCGGGGCCGCCGCTCGGCGTACCTGCCGGAGGCCAGCCTCAGCGCCACCAGCTCGTTGCGGTCGCCGGCCAGGCGCAGACAGTGGTCGTCGCCGAGCCAGGGGTTGCCGGCGATCGCCTTCCGCACGCCCGCCCCGGGGCTGCCCAGCACCGCCTCGACGAATTCGTCCGGAAACCGGCGCCGGACGAAGACCGGCCAGGCGGCCGCCGCCTCGGGGGCGAGCAGGCGCAGCAGGACGGCCAGCGGTGCGCCGGGGTTGGCGGCGATGCCGCGCAGGACGGGCTCGGATGCGATCACCGGCCCATCCTGGCAGGCCGGTTGACGCAACAAATCCGCCGCTGCGCGGGCCCGGCCTGTTACCGTGGGTGGTATGAAGCGTGCTGCGATGCTGACGACGACGCCGGAGAGTGTCCCGGCGCGCTGACTGCTGTTCTGATCAAGCCCCGGGGCCGAGCGCCCGGGGCTTTCGCATGTGCGGCCGTGGCGGCTCGTCCCCCTTTCCGGTGAGGAGACCGCCGTGTTCGACCATCGCAGGCTGGGCCGCGAGCTGGACCTGTTCGACACCGACCCGCTGATCGGCGCGGGCCTGCCGTTCTGGCTGCCGGACGGCGCCGTGGTGCGCCAGAGCCTGGAGGATTTCGTCCGCACCCTGGAGCGGCGTGCGGGCTACCGGCACGTGTACTCGCCGGTGCTGGGCAAACGCGAGCTGTACGAGCTCTCCGGGCACTGGGCGCACTACCGGGACGACATGTTCCCGCCGCTGTCGATGGGCGAGGACGACCAGTTGGTGCTGCGCCCGAGCCTCTGTCCGCACCATGCGGTGATGTTCCGTTCCCGCCCGCACAGCTACCGTGAACTTCCACTCCGGATGGCCGAGTTGGGCGGCATGTACCGATCCGAGCGGTCGGGCGTGCTGGGCGGGCTCAGCAGGGTACGGGCGATTCAGCTGAACGACGCGCACATCTTCTGCACCCTCGACCAGGTCGCCGAGGAGGCGCGCGGCGCACTGGAGCTGATCGCGGTGGCGTACCGGGCGATGGGCCTCGTCCCGTCCCGCTACCGGCTCTCGCTGCCCGGCCCGGGCGGCAAGTACGTGGCCCGGCCGGAGCTGTGGGAGCGGGCGACCGCGCTGCTGGAACAGGTGCTGGAGGAGCTCGGCGTGCCGTACGAGGAGGGGGTCGGCGAGGCGGCGTTCTACGGGCCGAAGATCGACGTACAGGTGGTGGACGCCGCGGGCCGCGAGTCGACCCTGTCCACCGTGCAGGTCGACTTCCACCAGCCCGAGCAGTTCGACCTGCACTACATCGGCCCGGACGGGGCGCGGCACCGGCCGGTGATGGTGCACCGGGCGATCATCGGCAGCGTGGAACGGGCGGTGGCCCAACTGATCGAGCAGCACGGCGGGGCGTTCCCGGCCTGGCTGGCGCCGGTCCAGCTGGCACTGCTCCCGCTCGGGTCGGACCAGGACGGCGCGGCGCACGAGCTGGCCGCCCGCTGCCTGGAGCTGGACCTGCGGGCCGAGGTACTGGCGGCGGACCGCGGCTCCCTGGGCGCACGGATCCGGGACGCCCGGCTCGTCCCCTACCAGCTGGTGCTCGGGCCACGCGAGATCGCCGACGACACCCTCGCCGTACGGCTGCGCGACGGCCGCCGACTCGACCCACAGCCCGCCGGGGAGGTGCTCGCACGGATCGGAAAGCAGGTCCGGGCACACTCCGTCGAGCTCTGGTGACGCCGACCGGGGCAGCGCGGGCCACTGCCGGGACGTGCCACAACCCACCTCACGCCAACACCCGCCAGGGCATCGCGGGCCACGACCAGAACGAGCCAAACCCACCTCGCGGCAACGCCCGCCAGGGCAGCACAGGCCCCTGCCGGCACGCGCCACAACCCACCTCGCGGCAACACCCGCCGGAACAGCACGGGCCACCGCCGGGACGTGACAAGTCCCACGTCACACTGCGGCCGGGGCGGGTGCCGATCGTCCCGGCATCCGCCCCATCGACCGTCTAAGTCCCCTTTATTCGGCGCTTATCCGCAGGTAGGAGGGCCGAACGGCCCCTCGTGCGGGGGGCCTTCGGCGTGGCATACTCCGGAGCCATGACCGGCATTCACGCGACCAGGGCCCTGCGGGGCGCGGTGTTCACCGCGCTCGCCGTGCCGCTGGCCGCGTTCGGCCAGGTGGTGATCACCGGCCGTGCCCTGCCGCTCACTCTGGTCGCGGCGGCGTGCGTCGCGGTCTTCCTGCTCGCGGTCCTGCTGGACGGCGCGCGTCGCCGCTTCCTGCTGCTGTCCGCGGTGCTGGTGCCGGTGGAACTGCTGCTGAACACCGCCTTCAACCTCGGTCAGGACGCCTGTTCGCGGTCCGTCCACGGCGTGGACCTGCTGGTCTGCGGCGGCGACCGGGTCAGCGGCTCCGAACTCTTCGCGCAGTGGACGCACAACTCTGCGGACCAGCTGCGCCTGCTGGTCCTGGGCGTGCACCTGGCGGTCGCACTGGCCGCCGCGGCCTGGCTGCGGCTGGCCGACGCCGCCCTGGAAGGGGTCGGCGAGGCGGTGCGCACGGTGGCCCGGATGCTGCCGCACCGCTGGGGTTCGCTGCTGCTGTCGGCCTGCCCGGCCTGCCCGGCCGCGCTGCTGCCCCGGGCCGGCGTCGAGCCCGCCCCGCGCCGTCCGCAGGACGCCGCCCACTCCCCCGCCCCGCGTCGCGGACCCCCTCGGCCGGCCTTCGCCTGCTGACGGCCCGCCACCTCGCACGTCGCGTACCGCGGCCGTCTCCGGGCACTGCGCACTGCCCCTTTCTTTTTCGACCCGCACCCCGCCGGGCCGCCCGCCCCTGCTCCCGTCCCAGGTGAGACACCTACCGAGGTGACACCGCCTGCCGGAGCCGGGCCTGGTCGCGCGCCCCGGGGCGCAGAGGAGACGGATCACCATGCCCAGCACCCACAAGTCCGCCAAGACCGTCACCGCCCGCGAGCGCCTGAAGCAGGCCCAGCAGGCGGAGGCGCTGCGCGCCAAGCGCCGCCGCGCCGTCACCATCGGTGTCTCGGTGGTCGCGGCCGTCGCCGTGATCGCGGGCGGCACCGCCCTCGCCGTGAAGGCCGGCAAGAACTCCGACTCCGGCAGCAGCACGGCCGCCGTCCCCGCCAACACCTCGGGCCCGGACAACACGGTGATCGTCTACGGCAAGGCGGACGCCCCGCACACCCTCTCGGTGTACGAGGACTTCCGTTGCCCGGTCTGCGAGGCGTTCGAGACCTCGGCCGGCAAGACCGTTCAGCAGCTCGCCGACGAGGGCCAGTACAAGATCGAGTTCCACCTGGCCGCGTTCCTCGACAACAACCTCGGCGGCAAGGGCTCGAAGACCGCGCTGGCCGCGGCCGGCGCCGCGCTGAACGAGGGCGTCGACAAGTTCAAGGCCTTCCACGACGTGCTGTACGCCAACCAGCCCGCCGAGAGCGAGGACGGCTTCGGCGACGTCAACCACATCCTGGCCCTCGCCGACCAGGTCCCCGGCCTGAAGACCGAGGCGTTCACCAAGGCCGTCACCGACGGCACCTACAAGGGCTGGGCCTCCAAGGTCGCGAGCGCGTTCAACAAGAGCGGCGTCTCCGGCACCCCGACCGTCAAGCTCGACGGCAAGACCCTGGACGTGATCGGCAAGGACGGCAAGGCGCTCACCGGCGACCAGTTCAGCGCGTTGATCAAGCAGAACATCGGCGGGTGACGCGATGACCACGGCCCATGACGCCCCGGTCGGGGCGAGTCGCCGCTTCTCCTGGCTGATCCTGCTGAGCGGGCTGATCGGCCTGGCCGCGTCCGCCCAGCTCACCCTGGACAAGATCCGGCTGATCGAGAACCCGGCCTTCCAGCCGAACTGCAACATCAACCCGATCATCAGTTGCGGATCGGTCATGCGCACCGAGCAGGCCGAGGTCTTCGGGTTCCCCAACCCGATCATCGGTCTGGCCGCCTTCGGAGCCCTCGCCGCGATAGGCGCGGGCCTGATAGCGGGGGCCTCGTACCGGCGCTGGTTCTGGCTCGCCCTCCAGGGCGGCGCCCTCGCCGGCCTCGGATTCGTCGCCTGGCTGATCCACGAGGCGCTGTACGAGATCGGCGCCCTGTGCCCGTACTGCATGGTGGTCTGGGCCGTGGTCATCACCCTCTTCTGGTCCACCACCATCCACAACCTGCGCACCGGAGCCCTCCCCGCCCCGGCCGCCCTGCGCCGCTTCGCCGCCCTCCGCCACCAGTGGCTGGGCCCGGTCGCCGGTTTCCTGGTGGTCGCCCTGCTGATCCTGACCCGCTTCTGGTACTACTGGTCGACGCTGATCTGACCGGTCGTCAGGGCCGACTCCGTCCCCTCGGAGTCGGCCCTTTCGGCATCTCCGGGCAGCACGGACACCAGGGGTATCAGGGACACCAGGGACGTCAGGGGCATCAGGGACGTCACGGGTATCAGGGGTGTCAGGGCATTCTCGGCGGGGAGGCCAGCGCGGCGGCCACCAGGGCGTGGACGGCGCGGTCGTCGACGTCGCCGGACAGCACGACGCCGCGGAAGAGCATCAGGCCGGCCCACATGTCGAGCAGGGTGAGGACGTCGGTGTCGGCGGGGAGGACGCCGCGGGCGACGGCGCGGCGCAGGACGGTGGCGGAGCGTTCGCGGCGGGGTTCGACGAGTTCGGTGCGCAGGCGGTGCGCGAGTTCGGGGTCGGTGGCGGCGTCGGCGATCAGGGCGGGCAGGACCGCCCGGATCTGCGGGGCGCCGTAGAGGCCGGCCAGGGCGCGGGCCACGGCGAGGATTTCGCGCGGGCTGTCGCCGAGGTCGTCCACCGGGACGTCCGGCAGCCGGGTGCGGACGGCGTCCAGGGTCAGGGCGGCCTTGTGCGGCCAGGAACGGTAGACGGTGGCCTTGCCGACGCCGGCCTCCTGCGCGATGCCGCCGACCGTCGCCTTCGGGTAGCCGACCCGTTCCAGCACCCGCAGCGTGGTCGTGAGGATTCGCTCCCGGGCCGCCAAGTCCCGTACGGGCGCGCCCTGTTCGTCGAACAGCGGGTGCAGGTTCCGCTTCTCCCCCACGGCTCAGCCCCCGGCCGGCAGCCAGCCGGTGATCAGCTCCGCGACACTGCCGCCGGAGCGGGCCCAGCGGATGTGGTCGGCGGCTTCGCCGGACGCGGGGGTGTGGTGGCGCCGCTGCACGTCGGAGGCGGGGAGCTTGGCGACCAGGCGGTCGACCGCACTGGCGGGGGCGAGGTGGTCGCCGGGGAGGGAGACCGCGAGGACGGGCAGGGCGAGCGCGGCGAGGGCCTGCTCGTAGTCCAGGTCGGCGCCGGTGGGCGCGAAGCGGCCGGTGCGGCCGAGGCGGGCCCAGTCACGCATCAGGCGGGCGGGCTGCCGGCCGCCGAAGCCCAGCCGGTGGCCGGGCCAGTAGCCCCACAACGTGGCGATCAGCGCGACGAGTTGGGTGTTGGCCAGCACCCGCCACCGGGCGGCTCCGGTGAATCCGCGGTGGTCCACCGTGCCGGAGGCGACCAGCACCAGGCCGTCCGCCGCCTCGGGTTCGCGTGCGGCGGCCAGCACCGCGGCCTGGCCGCCGATGCTGTGGCCGAGCAGGTACAGCGGCACGTCCCGCCCGAACCGGTCGCGGGCCGCCGCGGTCGCCGCCGGGAAGTCCCGGGCCGCCAGCGCGTGGTAGCCGTGCGTCGACCGGCGGCCGGCGGGCGGCCCGCTCTGCCCCTGCCCGCGCAGGTCCACCGCGAGCACGGCCACGCCGCGCGCGGCCAACTCGGCGCAGAACGGCGTGTAGTAGCCGGCCGGCACCCCGAGCGCGGGCCACAGCACCAGCACCGCCGACGGCGGGCCGTCCGGCACCGTCACCGTCGCGGCCAGCGCCTCGGCGCCCGGCACCGGGATCCGCACGTTCTCCGGTTCCATCCGCTCCCCGCTCCCCGCTTCTGCGCTTGCACGATTCCCCGCTTCCGTCGCCGCCCGAGCTCAGGAGCCGCAGGAGGTCGGAACGAGTCGTCCCGTTCCACGCTAGTGAGCGCGTTCGCGGCCCGTCAAGTGCCGTTCCGACAAGCGATTTCGGGCTCTTGCGACGCTCTCCGCGCACCGATTACAGTCCGGGACGCCAGACCCTACTCGCCAGTCACTTCCAGCTGTGGAGGCATCCGTGACCCGCCTGTGGACCCTCCGGGAGAGCGTGACGGTGCACGCGTCGGCCGAGGCGGTGTACGCCGCGGTCACGGATCTGCGGAACATGGCCCGCTGGAGCCCGGAGTGCATCGGGATCCGGCGGCTCGGCGGCGGGCCGGTCGCCGAGGGCGCCCGCTTCCTGGGCTTCAACCGCAAGGGCCCGTTCGTCTGGTTCACCGACTGCCGGGTCACCGTCGCCCGGGCGTCGCAGGAATTCGCCTTCCACGTCGGCGCCTTCGGCCTCCCGGTGGCCAGTTGGGGCTACCTGATCGAACCGGACGGGCCGGACGCCGTCCGCGTCACCGAGTACTGGGAGGACCTGCGCACCGGCCGCGGCTCCCGCCTGACCGACCTGCTCGGCCGGGTCTTCAGCGGCACCCGCCCCGCCGACCGGGCGGGCGTCAACCGGGCCGGCATGCGCGCCACCCTCGGACGGCTCCGCACCGCCGTCGAGTCGACGCAGGCCGCCCGCGGCTGACGGTCGCCCGGCGGCCTGTTCGGTGTGCAAACTCTTGACCCTCCGCCGGATGGCGGCTTAGCTGGCGGCCGTCGCCCGTGCCACTGACTGGGCGTCACATCAACGACACGGGGGTCAAGTTGATCAATTTCCGCCTGCCCGCATTCCGTGCGGCGGCCGTCGCCGCCGCCGCGCTGGCCGTCAGCTGCACACTCACCGCCGCCGCCCCGGCGACCACCGCGGACGCCTCCGCGAAGGACCGCCTCACGCCGTTCACCCTGACCAGCCCGGACTTCCGCGACGGCGGCCAACTGCCGGCCTGGACGGAGTTCGGCGGGCCGGGTTCCGAGGGCTCGTCCTGCCAGGGCAAGAACCTCGCGCCCCGGTTGGACTGGCGCAACTCCCCGGCCGGCACGGCGGGTTACGCGCTGCTGGTGAACGACGTCGACGCACCGATGGCCGGCGGCTGGCACCACTGGGTGCTGTACGACATCCCGGGCGCGACGCACCGCATCGACGGCCACGGCGTCCGCCAGTTCACCCCGGGCACCAACAGCTACGAGATCTACGGCAGGCCCGTGTCCGGCTGGGGCGGCCCGTGCCCGCCCGCCACCGGCCAGCCCCACCACTACGTGTTCACGCTGTACGCGCTCTCCACGCCCACCCTCCCGACCGCGGGCCTGACGTACGAGCAGGTCACCGCCGCCATCGAGCCGTACGTCGTCGGGGCCACCAGCATCGTCGGCACCTTCCGGCTGCCCGCCTGACGCACCGTCTGGCGGCGCCGGTGTGGCGCTCCGGCGGCCGCGGACACCGCCCGTAGCATGGCGGTGTCCGCGGCCGTCCCGCAACGGCCGGTCCCGCAACGGCCGTGCCGTTCGCGCCGCCGGAGGTGCCCCTTGACCAGCGCACGGGAGTTGTACGAGCGCACCGTCGCCGAGCTGGCCCCGGCCGCCGCCCACAACCGCCTGGTCGAACTGGTGGAGGCGGGCACCGCGCCGGTCGAGGCGTTGCAGCGGATCGCCGGCGAGGAGGACCGGATCATCCGCAGCGACCGGCGCTCGTTCGCCCTGCTCGCCGCCCGCTTCGCGGAGTCCGGCCCGACCGCGGCCGCGTTCTTCCTCGGGCTCTCCGAGGGCGAGGGCCAGGCGCTCGACCTGCTGCCGCCGTTCGCCGCCGCCGTCGGCCTCTCCCCCGCCGAGCTGGCCGCCTATCGCACCCGCCCGGCCGCCCAGACCTACCCGCACCACCTCGCCTGGCTGGCCCAGTTCGGCGCGATCAGCCAGACCGTCCTCGCCCTGCTCGCCAACTTCGGCTTCTGGGGCGGCTACTGCGGCCGACTCGCCGCCGCCCTCCCCCGCCACTACGGGCTCTCTGCCGAGGCGACCGCCTTCTTCCGCTACTTCGCCACCCTGCCGCCGGACTTCGAGCCGACCGCCCTCGCCCTCCTCCAGCGCGCCCTCGACAACGGCGAGTCCCCCGAGGACGCCCGGCACGCCGCGGAGCTGATGCAGGCGTACGAGGCGTCCTTCTGGCAGGCCGTCCTCTAGGGTCTGCCCGCAAACCCGCGCCTGCCGCACGACGCCGGCCGACACGCCCGTGGTCCAGGAATTCGGTGCGAGCGCCCGGGCATCTCGTTAAATCGTCAACGTCAAGGCCCGAGGCGTACCCCGCACGGTACGGCTCGGCACAGGCTGTGAGCAGAGAACAGGCGAAGGGGGCAGCTCGGAATGAAGGCTGCACGCTACTACGACCGCGGCGACATCCGGATCGAGGACATCCCGGAGCCCACGGTCCGACCGGGCACGGTGGGCATCGACATCGCGTACTGCGGCATCTGCGGCACCGACCTGCACGAGTACCTCGACGGGCCGATCTTCGTCCCGCCGGCCGGCCACCCGCACCCGATCTCCGGCGAGTCCGCTCCCGTGACGCTCGGCCACGAGATGTCCGGCGTCGTGTACGCGGTGGGCGACGGCGTCGAGGACCTGAAGCCGGGCGACCGCGTCGTGGTCGAGCCGTACATCCTGCGCCCCGACGTCGACACCAGTGAGAACAACCCGGTCTACCACCTCTCGCCCGACATGAACTTCATCGGGCTGGGCGGCTGCGGCGGCGGGCTCGCGGAGAAGGTCGTCGTCGGGCGCCGGTGGGTCCACCCGGTCGGGGACGTCCCGCTGGACCAGGCGGCCCTGATCGAGCCGCTGTCGGTCGGGTACCACGCGTTCCAGCGCTCGGGCGCGAAGGCGGGCGACTTCGCCGTCGTCGGCGGCGCCGGCCCCATCGGGCTGCTCACCTGCGCGGTGCTCAAGGCGATGGGCGTCGAGGTCGCGGTCAGCGAACTCAGCTCGCTGCGACGGCAGAAGGCGCTGGACACCAAGGTCGCCGACCACGTCATCGACCCCGCCGTCACCGATGTCGCCGAGGAGGTCCGCCGCCTCACCGACGGCAAGGGCGCGGACGTCGCGTTCGAGGCCACGTCCGTCAACGCCGTCCTCGACACGCTGTTCGACGCCGTCAAGCCGGGCGGGGTCATCACCGTCATCTCGATCTGGGGCAAGCCCGCGTCGATCGACATGCAGAAGCTCGTCCTCAAGGAGGTCGACCTGCGCGGCACCATCGCCTACGTCAACTCCCACCCGCAGACCATCAAGCTCGTGCAGGAGGGGCGCGTCGACCTGGCGCCGTTCATCACCAGGACCATCGGGCTGGACGGCCTCGTCAGCGAGGGCTTCGAGACCCTGATCCACCACAACGAGACGGCCGTCAAGATTCTGGTGGACCCCCGCCTCTGACCCGGCCCGCCCCTGGCCGGCAGGGTGACGGCGCCTGTCGTGACGCGGCTTCGGCTCCCCGCAGCCCCGTCACGACCGGCGCCGTCGCCGTGCTACCGGCTGCGGTGCGCCCGGAGCCGGTACACCACCGTTCGCCGCTGCGGGCCCGGCGGGAGGGTCGGGTCGTCGAAGTCCGCGGACGGGTCGTACGTCATGCCGAGGCGTTCCGCCACCGCCCGCGACGGCGCGTTGGCCTCCGCGATCAGGGCGAGGATCTCCGGCAGCGCCAACTCCTCGAAGCCGAAGCGGAGTACGGCCCGCGCCGCCTCGGTCGCGTAGCCGTGGCCCCACGCGTCGCGGTGCAGGCGCCAGCCGGCCTCGACGCCCTCCAGAGGTGCCTCCTGGTCCACGGGGTCGAGCCCGGCGAAGCCCAGGAACCGCCCCCCGTCGCGGAGTTGGACGGCCCACCAGCCCCAGCCGCGTTCGGCGAGCTCCGTCCGGAAGGCGTCCAGGGAGGCGGCCGAGTCGGCACGGGTCATCAGGCTGCCGAAGTGGCGGCGCACCTCGGGGTCGGCGTTCAGTTCCGCCCAGCGGTCCAGGTCGCCGTCCTGCCACTGGCGCAACAGCAGGCGGGGGGTGGTCAGTTCGACGAACTCAGCCATGCCGGACCGCCGCCCCGGCGAGCACCTCGGCCGCCAGTTCCTCCGCGGCGTCCAGCACCGCGCCGAGCGCGGCCGGGTCGGTCCCGGCGGGCGCGAACAGGGCCTGGGCCCGGCGTTCGAAGTCGGGTGGCGCACAGGCGAGTCGGCCGGCCGAGGCGATCGCGCCCTTCTCGTTGACCAGCCACTGCCCGGCCCGCGCATGCAGGGCGTGCACCAGCAGGCCGACCGCCCGGAACAGGCAGCCCTGCACATGCCCGGCGTCGCCGCGCCGCGCGCCCTTGCGGGCGACGGTGAGCGTGAACGGCGCCTCCCAACGGGCGTCCGCCTCCAGGCGCTGCGCCAACTCGGCCGGGAACGGCCGGACTTCGGCCTGGAGGCGGGTCAGTGTGCCGTCCCGGTCGGCGAGCACCGGCCCCAGCGCCAGCTCGCCGACGTAGGCGTAGGACGGCACACCGTACGGGTGCCCGGCCTGCTGGCCGGACAGGTAGCGGCCGGCCCGGGCCTCGCCGGCGTACTGGCGGACCCGGTCGACGTCCCGGTAGATCCAGTCGACCCGGGCGCCGCCGACGTCCAGCCAGGCGCCGCCGTCCACCCAGGGGCCCCAGCCGCCGGGCTCGGTCACCTCGACGGGGTGGCCGCAGAGTTCGGCGGCCAGGGCGCGCAGCGCGGCGGTGTCCAGTTCGCCGGCCCGGTAGTACAGGCCGAGGTCGTAGTCGGATCCGTCGACGTGTGCCCCACGCGCCCGGCTGCCCCCGAGGCAGACGCCGACGATGCCGCCGATCCCGGCCAGCCGCGCGGCGATCCGCCCGAGCTCGGCCTCGGTCAACTCGCTGTCTCCACTGTGCTCTTTCATCGTCCGTCAGGATGCCGCACCGCGCCCGCCTGCGCGAGGCGGTTTCGCCCGGACGGGCGCGGTGCGGCCGGCCGACCGGCGGCCGACGGATCGGTCAACCGGCGGTGCAGGCCACCCCGTTGAGGGAGAACCCGGTCGCGGCGGCCGTGTTGCCGGTGTGATCGGCGTTGAACCCGAAGCTGGTGGAGCCGCCGGCCGGGACGGCCGCGTTGTAGGACAGGTCGGTGGCGGTGACCTGCCCGCTCGCGGGGCTGATGGCGGCGTTCCAGGCGCTGGTGACGGTCTGCCCGCCGGGCAGCGTGAACTTGACGGCCCACCCGTTGACGGCGCTGCCACCGGTGTTGGTGACGGTGACGTTCTCGGTCAGGCCGGTGTTCCAGGCGTTGATCTGGGTGCTGACCTTGCACCCCGCCCCGGTCGGCGGCGCGGACGGCGAGGACGAGGGCGACGGCGACGAGGAGGGCGAGGAGGACGGCGACGGCGAGCCCGCGGTGCCGCCGAGCGCGGTGACGGCCGCGTTGAAGGAGGCCTTCGGCTGGTAGTTGTTGTCGTACATGGTGGCCGCGCCGTAGCCGCTGAACGCGCCGGGAATCCACGAGTCGGCGTCGCCGACGCCCCACTGGGAGATGCCCACGCAGCCGCTGACGGCCAGGCAGTTGGCGATCACGGTGGAGTAGTCGGCAGCCTGCTGGGACAGGTTGGCGGCGCTGGCGGGCACCTGCATCCGGTCGTCGAGTTCGGTGACGGCGACGTCCAGGCCGAGCGCGGCGAAGCGCTGGATGTTGGCCTTCATGGTGCTGGGGACCTGGCCGACGATGAAGTGGCTCTCCAGGCCGACGCCGTCGATCGGCACGCCCTGCGACTTGAGCTGGGAGACCAGTTGGTACATGGCGTCGCTCTTCGCGTTGACGCCTTCGATGTTGTAGTCGTTCAGGTACAGCTTGGCGTTCGGGTCGGCGGCGCGGGCGGTGCGCAGCGCGTCCGCGATGTAGCCGCTGCCCATGGCGTTGTAGAAGACGCTGGTGCGCAGCGAACCGTCCTCGTTGAACGGCTCGTTGACGACGTCCCAGGAGTAGACCTGGCCCTTGTAGTGGGTGGCCTCGGTGGTGACGTGGTTCTCCATCGCGGCCTGTACCTGCGCGGTGGGCAGGCTGCCGACCCAGGACGGCAGTTGGCTGTGCCAGACCAGGGTGTGGCCGCGCACCCGCATGCTGTGGGCCTTGGCGAAGGAGACGATCTGGTCGCCGGGGCCGAAGTTGAAGGTGGTGGCGGAGGGCTGGGTGGTGTCCCACTTCATCTCGTTGCCGGGGGTGACCATGTCGAACTGGGCGCCGGCGACGGCGGTGAGCGTGGAGTTGTTCAGGTTGGACTGGGTGAGGGCGGTGCCGAAGTAGCGGCCCTTGGCCTCGGCGAGGTCGTGCAGGGTGCCGCCGGCGGCTCCGGCGGGCCCGCTGCCGAGGGTGGCGGCGGCCAGCAGTCCGCCGGCGGCGGCGACGGCGAGCGCCGCGAGGGCGCGCCCGCGGCGTGCTGCGCGCAACTGTGCAGCCATGGTTCGTCCTTCCGGGGGTGGGTGGGTGCACGGACCGTACGGTCGGGTGCGCTCCCCGGGCAACGGACCGCCGCGGCGGCGGACGGTGGCGTCAACGGGCTCTGCTCTCAAGGGTGTTCGGCGGTGCGCGGGCCTGCCGGTGCCCCGACCTGCGGCGGGTCGGGGGAACGGCGGAGCGGCCGCCGCCCGCTGATCACGGGTCGACGGCCGCTCCGACTCGCCCGGCGGGTGCGAAAGTTACAGCGCGGTGAGTTCCTTGCCCATGCAGATGCTGAGCTCGTGGTCCTTGTAGTAGCCGAACTTGCGGATGTCCGCGTAGCCCTCGGAGGTGTACAGGCCGACCGCCTCGGGCTGCAGCGTGCCGGTCTCCAGCACCAGCCGGGTGCGGCCGGCGGCGATCGCGGTGGCTTCGAGGTGGCGCAGCAGGGTGCGGGCGTGGCCCTTGCCGCGGGCGGCGGGGACGACGTACATCCGCTTGAGTTCGGCGTCCCCGTCGCGCAGGCCGTCGGCGTCCTGCTCCTTGGCCCGCCATCCGCCGCAGGCCACCGGCAGGCCGTCCTGGTAGCCGATCACGAACAGCCCGGCGGGCGGGTCGAAGTGGTCGGCGTGCATGACGGTCAGGTCGCCGTCGCCGTAGCGCTGGACGTACTCCTGCTGGACTTCGGCGGCGAGCTTCTGGGCGTCGGGGTGCCCGAAGCCGGTGGTGCGGATCTCCATGTCGGTCAAGGGTACGGGCCGCTAGCGGGGGGCGGTGAGGCGGGCGACCAGCTCGTGCTTTCCGAAGATCTGCGCGGCCTCCAGCGCGGAGGGCGCTCCGGCGGTCGGGTCGGCGCCGTGGGCGAGCAGGGCGTCGATGACGTCGACGGCGCCCTTGAAGACGGCGCCGGCCAGCGGGGTCTGGGCGCGGTCGTTGGCCCGATCGGGTTCGGCGCCGCGTTCCAGCAGTGCGGTGACGGTGTCGGCGTGGGCGTGGTAGGCGGCGAGCATCAGCAGGGTGTCGCCGCGGTCGTTGGTGAGGTCGACGGGGACGCCGGCGTCGAGGTGGGCGGCCAGCTGGGCGGTGTCGCCGGTGCGGGCGGCCTCGAACAGGCGGCCGGCGAGGGCGATGACGTCGGCGTCGGGCGCGGTGTGTTCGGTCATGCGCGAACCGTAGCCGACGCCACCCGGGGCGCGGCGGCAAACGGCCGTTCGGGCGATCTCCGAGCTTGCTGTTCTCGGCCGGGCCCGGCGGCCCGGTGAGATCCACCCGTTTGCCGCACACCATCATCTATTACTTTTTGTCACCATAAAGGCACTTTCTGTCACACTGTCCCCGCCCTTGTGAGGAGCGACCCGTGATTCTCTCCATCTCCGGCATCGTGCTGTTCGGCGTCATCGCCTTCCTGTTCTTCCGCCGGGACGGGCTGAAGATCTCGCACGCCCTGGTGTGCGCGCTGTTCGGCTTCTACGTTGCGGGCTCCTCGATCGCCCCGAGCATCCAGGCGGGCGGTGCGAGCCTGGCCAGCCTGATCGGCGGCCTCAAGTTCTGAGCGGCCTCGAGTTCTGAACGGTCCCCGCCCCCAGCGGCCCGGGCGCGGAGGTCCCACCGCCCCGGGCCTTTCGTCGAGTCCGCAGCCCGACCCACCGTCACCACCCCACCCCGCCACCGGAGCCCGCATGTCCTTCACCCGCCACTTCCACCGGGGCCGCGACCTCGCCCGCACGGCCGGCGACCACGCCGCCGACGTGTTCGCGCCGCTGACGCTGATCGGCCGCGGCCTGCGCCGCCACGCCGACTGGGCCAAGGCCCGCTGGGCGGCCACCCCGAAGGAGCGCCGCGGCCCGACGCTGCTGGTCGGCGCGGCCGCCACGCTCGGCGTCTTCCTGCTGCCGCACGGCCCGCTGACGGCGCTCGTCGCCCTGGTCGCCTCGGCCGCCTGGGTGGGCCGCCGCCCCAAGTCCGCGCCCGAGCCGGAGCCGGACCTCGCCGAGACCAAGCTGACCGCGCTGTACGCCGCCCTCACCCCGTACCTCGGCGGGATCGACGAGCCGTTCGCGCTGTACCGGCTGGACGGCGAGTGGCGGGCGGCGTTCTCCGGCTGGGAGTTCGACCCGGACGGGCGGCTCTCCGCGCTGGAGATCTCCTACCCGGCGTACTTCACCGACACCGAGCCCGCCGCCCGGGCCCGGATCGAGCAGGTGGTGCAGGGCAAGGCCGGCCGCTCCCGGGAGTACCGGTTCGACTGGGACGAGGAGATCAACCGGCTGCGGGTGCACGCGCTCGCCCCGCTGCCGGCCGACATCGTGGCGCAGCGGTTCGTCACCGCGCCGGGCGAGATCGTGCTCGGCTTCACCGACGGCGCGGGCAGCCACCGCACCATCCCGGTCGAGCAGGGCGGGGCGACCGAGCAGCAGCCGCCGGTGGTCTGGCGGGTCGGCCCGCGCTCGGCCGAGCCGCACCTGCTGGCGCTGGGCACCGCCGGGTACGGCACCTCGACGCTGCTGCGCTCGATCGCGCTCCAGGCGCTGCCGTACGGCGACCTGGTGGTGGTGGACGGGGCCGGCAGCGGCGAGCACGCCTGTCTGGTGAACCGCCCGGGCGTGCACACCGTGGAGACCAGCCTGCACGGCGCACTGGCCGCGCTGGAGTGGGTGGCGAAGGAGACCGAGCGGCGGCTGATCGCGCTGAACGCGGCCCGCCACCACGGGGTGGCCGCGCCGGCGGACGTCACCCGGCCGCTGTGGATCCTGCTCGACCACCTCACCGAGCTGTCCGAGCTCGCCCACGCCGAGGGCCGCACCGACCCGCAGGAGCTGCTGGAGATGCCGCTGCGGCACGGCCGGGCGGCGCGCGTCACGGTGGTGTTCGTGGACGACCTGGAGGCCCGCCACCGGATCGCCGCCACCGTGCACACCTGCACCCGGGCCCGGGTGGTGCTCGGCCCGATCACCTCCGAGTCCGGCTCGGCCGGACTCGGCGTCCCGCTGGACATCGCCCCCGCCGCGCACACCCCGCCCGGCCGCGGCTACGCCCGGATCGGCACCGCCGCCCCGGTCCGGGTGCAGGTGCCGGTGACGGTGGACCCGCTCGACGACGAGGCCCCGCAGGCGCTGCGCGAGGCGGTGATCGCCCTGCTCCCGCACCGTGACACCGGCGCGGAGGCCGGGGAGCGGGCCGAGGTGAAACTCACCAAGGACGCCGCGCCGGCCGAGCCGCGTCCGGCCCGGTGACCGGTGTGGTGACGGACGCCACTCCGGGCCCCCGCTGCCGCCGACCAGAAGTGCACAAAATGTGACACGCCGGGTGATATCACCGCTCAGATGTGACAAATCGGGCGACCATGGGTACAAACAGGGGCGGCACGACAGGCGACGCATGTCCCCGGACGGGAATCTTCGTCGGAGGTCGGGCGTTGGACCCATCGACGAAGAACAGCGACCACTAGTCCTGTGGGCAAGAAGCCCGGGAGGCACGATTCATGAGCGAGCGAGCTCTCCGCGGCACGCGACTCGGGGCGACCAGCTACGAGACCGACCGCGGCATTGACCTGGCACCGCGCCAGACCGTCGAGTACGCATGTCAGAACGGACACCGCTTCGAGGTGCCGTTCTCGGTCGAGGCGGAGATTCCCGTGGTGTGGGAATGCCGCTTCTGTGGCCAGGAGGCCGCACTCCTCGACGGCGAGGAGCCCGAGGAGAAGAAGACCAAGCCCACCCGCACCCACTGGGACATGCTGATGGAGCGCCGGACCCGCGAGGAACTGGAGGAGGTCCTGGCCGAGCGCCTGGCCGTGCTCCGCTCCGGCGGAATGAACCTGGCGGTCCACCCGCGGGATTCCCGCAAGTCCGCCTGACGGACCGAATCCCCGTACCACTGCCGAAGGGCCCCGGAAGTTCCGGGGCCCTTCGGCGTTGCCCGCACAGCGTTGCCCGCGCACAGCCGCGCAGCCGCCCCGCTTGCCCGCACCGAAGCCGCTCGGGGCGGAGCGGACGCGGCAGAGCGGACGGGAAAGCTCCCCCGCTCCGTGGAACGGGGGAGCTTCAACAGCGGCAGACGCCCCGTGGACGGCCGCTCAGGGGGCGATCGGCGGCCGGTACTCGGTGTCCGGGCCGGACGGGCCGGACGGGCCCTTCGGGCCGGTCGGCGGGTCGACGACCTCGCCCTGGACGACCTTGCCGTCGGGGCGGTGGATGCGCAGCTGCTCCTGGAGGCGCATGGCGTCGGCGAACCGGTCCGCGCCGACGGGCGCGGTGGAGCGCAGCACGCTGCCGGTCAGCCGGCGGGCGACGACGCGCCACAGCAGGCGGGTCGGCGGCAGCAGCAGGGTGACGGCCAGCAGGTCGGAGAGGAAGCCCGGCAGGATCAGCAGCACACCGGCCAGCACCGTCATCGAGGTGCCGGTCTGCGGCTGCGCGGACTGCGGGTCCTTGGACAGCTCGACGGCGGCGCGGAACGCCCGTACCCCGGCCCGCTTGATCACCGTGGCGCCCAGGAACACCCCGGCCAGCAGCAGCATCAACGTCAGGAACCAGCCCACCCAGCCGGCCACCACCGTGACCAGCCAGATCTCCAGCACCAGCCAGGCGGCGATCAGCAGCGGGACGAACCTCAGACGCCCGCGCCGGGTCGGGCGGGTGGGAGTCGCTTGCTGGGACACGGTACGGATCCACTCCATCGCGGTGCTCTCAGCGGCAGCCGGCGACTCCGGCCGCGTTCAGCGGCACCACCCTGGACAACGGCCCGGCGGGCCCGGGTGTTCCGCCACCCGGGCCCCGACCGGCCGAAAACCCTGCCTGCGGCCCCGCTCAGGCCTGCTTGGCCGCCCGCCGCCGCTGCCACCCGGCGACGGCCGCGTAGCCGCAGGCGAGGAGGCCGCCGAGGGCGAGCACCCACTCCGGGCCGGCGCCGACCTTGTCGGCGACCGTCTGGCCGTCGCGGAGCGGCACCACGGCGCTGAGCACCTCCTGGTCGAGCTCCTTGGTGCGCTGCTGGACCTCGCCGTCCGGGGTGATCACCGCGCTGACGCCGCTGGTGGCGGCGATCAGGACGGCGCGGCCGTGCTCGACGGCGCGCAGGCGGGACATCGCCAGCTGCTGCTCGGTCTGCCCGGTGCGGTTGTAGGTGGCGTTGTTGGTCTGCACGACCAGCACCCGGCCGCCCTGGTTGACGGTGTCGCGGACGATCTCGTCGTACGCCACCTCGAAGCAGATCACGTCGCCGATCCGGGCCGGGCCGAGGTGCATGACGCCGCTGCCGGTGCCGGGGTAGAAGTCGCGGGCGACCCGCTGGAGGCGGGTGATCACCTTGGAGAGTTCGGCGCGGAACGGCACGTACTCGCCGAACGGCACCGGGTGCTGCTTGGTGTACGACTCCCCCGGGCCGGCCTGCGGGTCCCACACGATGCCCTCGTTGCGCACGTGCTGCTCGTCCGGGCCGTCGACCAGCGCGCCCACCAGGGTGGGCACGCCGATGGTCTTCACGGCCTGGTCGATCCGGGCGTACGCGGCGGGGTCGCTGAACGGGTCGAGGTCGGAGGCGTTCTCCGGCCAGATCACCACGTCGGGCTTGGGCACCCGGCCGGCCGCGACGTCCTCGGCGAGCTGCTCGGTGGTCTTCGCGTGGTTGTTGAGGACCAGCATCGGCCGGCCCAGGAAGTCCATGCCGGGACGGTCCACGTTGCCCTGGACGATCGCCACCTTCACGGTTTCGGCGGCCGCGGTCGGCACCGGCACCGCGTAGCCGACCAGCACCAGCGCGACGGCGGCCAGGCCGCCCGCGACGGTGCGCCACGGCAGCACGGCGGCGCCGGACCGGCGGGCCCGCAGCACGCTCAGCGCCGCCCAGGCCAGCAGGGCGCCGCAGGACGCCACGGCGAAGGTCACCAGCGGGGCGCCGCCGAGCGCGGCGAGCGGCGTGAACGGGCTGGCGGTGTTGGCGAACGCGAGGCGGCCCCACGGGAAGCCGCCGAACGGCAGCCGGTCGCGGGCCCACTCCTGGGTGACCCAGAGCATCGCGGCCCACAGCGGCCAGCCGCGCAGCTTCGAGGTGAGCGCCAGGCCCGCGCCCATCAGGGCGAGGAACAGCGCCTCGATCGCGGACAGGCCGACCACGCCGTCCCAGCCCACCACCCGCAGCCAGGACAGCAGCACCACGAAGAACGGCAGCCCGAACACGAAGCCCAGCCAGGCCCCGTGCCGGGCCCGCCGGCCCCGGGTGAGCAGCGTCAGCGCCGCCACCCCGAGGATCGACAGCGGCCACACGTCGTACGGCGGGAACGCGAACGCCATCGCCGTCCCGCACACCGCGGCCAGCCCCGTCCGGGCCCACCATCCCCCGCGGCCGCGGCGCTGCGGCACCGCGTCCGTCTTCCCCTCGGCCACCGGGCGCTCCTGCGAAATGGGCAGTGCCACCTGCGCACCACTCTCTCTACCTCGTACGACGTCCCCCGAAAGGTACAGCACTCCCCGAACGGCTCAGCCCTGGCGGGTGTGGACGGTCCGGCCGCGGACGACGGTGCGCAGGCAGGTGGGGAGGGGCTCGCCGGGGGTGAGGTCGGGGAGGCCGGGGGTGCCGGAGCGGGGGTCGGTGGACCAGCCGGCGATGCGGTTGTCGGGGGCCTGGACGACCAGGTCGGTGGTGGCCCAGATCGCGTAGGAGGCGATTGCGCCGGGCACCAGGACGCCGTCGGCGTCGTGGCCGAGGGCGCGGTGGCCGCCGCGGGTGTGGGCGGTGAACGCGGCGCGCACCGAGATCCGGTGCTCGGGGGTGCGGTGGAACGCGGCGGCGCGGACGGTGCCCCACGGGTCGAGCGGGGTGACGGGCGCGTCGGAGCCGAAGGCCAGCGGGACGCCGGAGCGCAGCATCGCGGCGAACGGGTTGAGCTGCGCGGCGCGTTCGGCGCCGAGGCGTTCGACGTACATGCCGTCGGGGCCGCCCCAGGTGGCGTCGAAGGCGGGCTGGACGGAGGCGGTGAGGCCGAGGTCGGCGAACGCGGCGAGGGTCTCGGGGGTGAGCGCCTCGGCGTGTTCGACCCGGTGCCGCACCGCCTTGACGCGTTCGGCGCCGAGCTTGTCGGCGGCGGCGCGGACGCCGTCGACGACGGCGGTGATCGCGGCATCGCCGATGGCGTGGAACCCGGCCTGGAGGCCGGCCTCGGTGCAGGCGACGACGTGCTCGGCGATCTGCTCGGCGGTCAGGTAGGCGACGCCGGTGTGGTCGGTGTCGGCGTAGGCGTCGTGCAGGCAGGCGGTGTGCGAGCCGAGTGCGCCGTCGACGAACAGGTCGCCGCCGGCGCCGACCGCGCCGAGCCGCAGGGCGGTCTCGACGCCCTCGGCGCCGAGTTCGCCCCAGTAGCCGAACACCTCGGGGCCGTCGGTCTCGGCGGCGAGGGCGAGCAGCGCGGCGAGGTCCTCGGCGGAGGAGATGTCGGGGCCGGCGCACTCGTGCAGCGCGCCGATGCCGAGTTCGGCGGCGCGGCGCAGCGTGGCGAGTTGGGCGGCGCGGCGCTGGGCGGGGGTGAGGTGGGCGAGCGCGGCGCGGCGGACGGCGTGGTGGGCGTCCTGGGTGAGCGGGCCGTCGGCGGAGTACCCGGCGCGGGCGGCCAGGTCGGGGACGAGGGCGCGCAGGGCGCTGGTGGCGAGGCCGGAGTGGACGTCGGTGCGGGAGAGGTAGAGCGCGGCTCCGCCCGCGGCGGCGTCGAGTTCGGCGAGCGCGGGGGCGCGGTGCTCGGGCCAGCGGGTCTCGTCCCAGCCGTGGCCGAGCAGGATGCCGTCGTCGAAGCCGGTGGTGAAGGCGGTGGTCGCGGCGAGCGCGTCGGCGAGCGAGGCGCAGTCGGTGAGGTCGAGGCCGGTGAGGGCGAGGCCGGTGGAGGTGGCGTGCACGTGGGCGTCGACGAACGCGGGGGTGACCAGGGCGCCGTTCAGGTCGACGATCTCGTCGGCGACGTCGGCGTACGCCTCGGCGGCTCCGTCACTGCCGACCCAGGCGATGTGTTCGCCCTCGACCAGCATGGCGGTGGCGAAGGGGTCGGCGGGGCTGTAGACGTTGCCGCCGCGCAGCAGGACGGTCCGGTCGGTGCGTTCGGTCATGGCGACCAGTCTCGCACCTTGGACATTTTCCGGGTCGCGGGGCTACAGCTTCGGCGGGCGGGCCTCGTACGGCGTGGAGAGCACGACGGTGGTGCGGGTGGAGACGCCGGCGGCGGAGCGGATCCGGGCGAGCAGGTCCTCCAGGTCGCCGGGGCCGGGGACGCGGACCTTGAGGATGTAGTTCTCGTCGCCGGCGACGCTGTGGCAGGCCTCGATCTCGGGGAGGCCGATCAGGCGGTCGGGGGTGTCGTCGGGGGCGCTGGGGTCGAACGGCTTGACGGAGATGAACGCGGTGAGCGCCAGGTTCACCGCCTCGGGGTCGACGATCGCGGTGTAGCCGCGGATGACGCCGCGCTGTTCGAGGCGGCGCACCCGCTGGTGCACGGCCGAGGTGGACAGGCCGGTGGCCTTGCCCAGGTCGGTGTAGCTCATCCGTCCGTCCTGGAGCAGCAGATGGACGATGCGCTGGTCGAGTTCCTCCACAAGGCGTCAACCTACTCGATGACGGCGGGGCTGTGCAGACAGCTCACCGGGGGCGCATTCGGGGGGCACATGCCAACGGAATGTGGCGAGGAACACATATGGTGCATCACCGTGCGCCGGAGCGCAGGGTTATGACGCCCTGTCAGCGGGAAGTGCTGCTGGTGGCCCGGACAACGAGAGACTCCGGCCCGATCCGAGGGGGATCAGATGCCTTCCACCGACCAGCGTCCCGACGTCGAGAACGAACCCGGCGCGTCCGCGCCGTCCTTCGGGGCGGACCCGGGCGCGGCCGACAACTGGGACGTCGTCCGGGTGGACTGCCCGGCCTGCGACCGCCCGATCGCGCTGATCGGGGACGAGGAGAGCCTGCCGCAGCACGCGGTGCTGCCCTCCGCGTGGAACCCCTTCCAGTCGGCGATCTGCCGGGGCACCGGCACGCCGACGGCCGACCTGCCGGAGAGCGTCGACCAGCCCGAGCAGGACGGCGTCGAGAACCTGGTGGCGCTGCCGACGAAGCTGGACTGGCGCACCCAGCCGTTCTCGCACGCGGGCAGCCACCGTGCCGTCCGGGCCCTGGTGCCCGCGCAGCGCGACCGCCGGGCGGCCTGACCGCCCGTTCCCGCCGGGGGCGCCGCCGCCCGGTGCCCTCCGGGAACACCCTGCCCGGCCACGTAGGCTGGCCGGATGACCGATGCCTCCCCCGACCTGTCCGCGCTGGCCGCGGGCCTGCTCGCGCTGCCCCCGTCACTGGGCCCGGTGCGGCTGGTCGCGGTGGACGGGCACGCCGGTTCGGGAAAGACCACCTTCGCGGGCCGGCTGGCCGCGGCACTCGGCGGTGCGCCCGTGGTGCACCTGGACGATCTGGCGACGCACCGGGAGCCGTTCGACTGGGTGGCGCGGCTGCGCGCCCAGGTGCTGGAGCCGCTGGGGCACGGCAGGCCCGCCCGGCACGGCGTGTACGACTGGACGGCGCGGGAGTTCAACAGCGTCGTGACGGTGCCGCCGGCCCCCGTGGTGCTGCTGGAGGGGGTGGGCGCGGGCCGGCGGGCGGTGCGCCCGGCGCTGGCGGCGCTGCTGTGGATGGAGCTGGACGCGGTGGCGGCGCGCGCCCGCGGGGAGCTGCGGGACGGGCCGGAACTGGCCGAGTTCTGGGCGGGTTGGGCGGTCGCGGAGCGGGCGCACTTCGCCGCGGACCCGAGCCGTCCGTTCGCTTCGCTGCGGGTCGACGGGATCACCGGGCGGATCGTCGGGGACACCCTGAGTGAACCGATTGAACCTCTCTTGACCTGCGGCATCGCCAGGATTTAAGTTCTGCTTGTCGCGGAAATCAGTTGAATCCGCAACCACAGACACGGCGTCTCCGACTTGTTCCCCCGTGAGCCGGAGACGCCGTTCCCTTTGCGCCGGGGCAGCGCTTCGCGCCCCAACACCCGATCGTCTCGCGCCAATTGACCCGCGCGGCACCCTTACGGATCAGCTCCGCGCCGGTACCATGCCCACGCAGGCGCGTAAGTAGCGGCCCGAGGTCTGGCGGGGGGCGTCAGTGACGGTGGAGAGTTCCGGCGGCAAAGGGCCCGCCGCGGCGGGGCCTGATCCGGAGGCCGACCGCTCCTGGTCGCGTGCCATGGATGCCTATACGGCCGGTTCGTACGCCCGGGCCGAGGAGGAGTTCCGGGCCGCGGTGCGCGTCGACCCGGGCATGGCGGACGCCTGGTTGGGCCTGCACGCGCTGCGCAGCGACACCGCGGGTGCGCTGCTGGCGATGCAGCGGCACCGGGACAGGTTCGGCGAGCAGCGCGAGCGGCACCGCCGTCCGCTCAGTTCCTGGTACTGGCTGGGCTGGTGGGTGCAGCCGGTGCTGGAGAGCGCCCAGGACCTCGCGCTGGCGCACGCCTCGCACTGGCTGGACGGGCGTCATCTCACCGAGCTGGACCAGGCGTTGGCGGCCTGCCCGGAGCCGGAGCAGGAGCCGGCGGTCCGGTTCCTGCACGCCTGCCGCTCCTACCTGTTGAAGGACTGGGAGCAGCTGATCCGGGACACCGACCGGCTGCTCGACGATCCGGTGCTGGGCATCGAGGCCGGCCTGTTCGCCGGCATGGCCCGGGTCCGGCTCGACATGTGCGCGCAGGCGCAGCGCCCGCTGGCGGCCTCGCTGGCCCGGTGCCGCTCCGAGCAGCCGCAGCGCAAGGAGTTGCGCTACTGGCTGGGCCGGGCGTACGAGGGCGCGGGGCGCAGTGCGGCGGCGCTGCCGCTGTACCGGGCGGTGCACCGGGCCGATCCGGCGTTCATGGACACCGAGCAGCGGCTCGCGGCGATCGCCGCCGAGGACGGGCTGCTGGACGGCGCCGCGGCCGGCGAGTACGGCGAGTACCGGGGCGCGGCGGTGGAGGCCGCGGTCGACGTGCTGGAGGACGTCGAGCCGGAGCGGGCGCAGCCGCCGGCCGGCGAGCCGCGCGGCGGGCAGCTGACCGAACGGGCGTCCGGCGCTTCGCCGTTACCCCTGCGGCTGGGCAACTGGCCGGCGGCGGCGGCGATTCCGCCGGCCGGCCCGAACCCGGGCCCGGCGGCCCGGCTGGAGCTGGACCAGGCGCTCGCGGAGCTGGAGGCGATGGTCGGCCTGGATCCGGTGAAGCGTCAGGTGCGGGCGCTGTCGGCGCAGTTGCGGATGGCGCGGCTGCGCGCGGACCGGGGGCTGCCGGTGCAGCCGCCGAAGCGGCACTTCGTGTTCTCCGGCCCGTCGGGCACCGGCAAGACCACGGTGGCGCGGATCCTCGGCCGGGTCTTCCACGCCCTCGGGCTGCTCTCCGGGGACCACCTGGTGGAGGCCCAGCGGGCGGACCTGGTGGGCGAGTTCCTCGGGCAGACGGCGGTGAAGGCGAACGAGCTGATCGACTCGGCGCTGGACGGCGTGCTGTTCATCGACGAGGCGTACTCGCTGGCCAACTCCGGCTACAGCAAGGGCGACGCGTTCGGCGACGAGGCGTTGCAGGTGCTGCTGAAGCGGGCCGAGGACAACCGGGACCGGCTGGTGGTGATCCTGGCCGGCTACCCCGAGGGCATGAACCGCCTGCTGGCGACCAACCCGGGCCTGAACTCGCGGTTCACCACCCGGGTCGACTTCCCGTCCTACCGCCCGGTCGAACTCGCCGAGATCGGCGCCCAGTTGGCCCGGGTCGACGGCGACGAGTGGGACGTGGACGCGGCCGACGAGCTCACCTCGATCTGCGCGCACGTGGTCGCCGAGGGCTGGATCGACCAGCTCGGCAACGGCCGCTTCGTCCGCACCCTGTACGAGAAGTCCTGCGCCTACCGGGACTTGCGCCTCTCCGCGCTGCGCGGCGTGCCGTCCCGCGAGGACCTCGCCACGCTGCGGCTGCCGGATCTGCTCCAGGCGTACGGGGAGCTGATCGACGGCAGGCCGTGACGGTCAGAAGGGCCAGATCGGCAGGGACTCCAGCAGCAGCAGGACCGCACCGACGCCGGTCACGGCCGCCGCGGCCCACGCTCCCTGACGCCGCTCTTCGGGGCTCCGGTCGCGCGGCGCGACGTACGGGCTCCCGGCCTGCTCGAACCGCGCGATGCCCTTCCGGAGCATCAGGAACAGCACCGGAAGGACGAGCAGCACGTCGGCCGCCAGCAGCAGCGCCGTCGGCACGCTGTTGCCCCGCGCGCCGCCGAGCACCAACGCCGCCGGGATTGCCGTCGCGAGGCCGAGAAAGGCCTTCCGCCGGTTCTTCGGCTCGGCGTAGACATACAGCACCGCCGCCGTGTTCAGCAGGTATCCGGCCACCAGCAGGCACAGCACGAGGGGTATCGGAGGCGAGTCGATCAGTGCCATGGTTGCCGGCCCTCCCGCAGCGGTGTACGAATCGCCGCCCACTCTAGCCGCCGTCAGGCCCCGTCACCTGCGCGTCCGTTCCGGTCAGGAAGGCGGTGAGGATGCGTCGCAGCCGCGGTTCGACCTCGACGATCGCGTGGCCGAGGCGGGGGTCGGAGGCGTAGAGGGCCTTCAGCCGGGGGCCGGGGGTGGCCATCTGCCACAGGGCGCCGGCCATGCCGGTGGCGGTGGCGGCGAGGTCGAGCATCTGCTGTTCCGTCAGGCCGAGCAGGCGGTTCAACTCCGCGCCTATCAGCGCGACTTCTTCCAGCGTGACGAGCTTGAAGGCGCGCACCGCCTCCAGTGAGACGTTGCGTTCGAGGTTGAGCGGGGCCTGGGCGAGCAGGTCGCAGAACATCGGGCGGGCCGCGAGGGTGGCGGCGAGCGCCCCGGCGACCTCGGCGGGGCCGGCCTGTTCGCGGGCGGCGAGGTCGGCGCGCAGGGCGGCGGACCACTCGCGCCAGCCCTGGGCGGTGAGTTCGAGGAAGATCTGCTCCCTGGTCTCGAAGTACCGCAGCAGCGCCGACTTGTGCATGCCCACCTCGGCCGCGATGTCGGTGAGCGTGACGTCCCGGATGCCGCCCTGCTCGCCGAGCGTCCGGGCCGCGTCCAGGATCGCCCCTTCGCGCGCCTGCTTGGCCTCGGCGCTGCGGGCCCGTCGGAATGCCGGCTGAGTCATGGGACCATTCTAGGAGCAGCTAACGCAACGGTGTTGCGCTAATAAGAGAACGGTGTTGTACTAAACCCATGAACGCCATGAGCGAAGAAGCGCGCACCACCCAGCAGCAGGTCTGGTTCATCACCGGCTCGTCCCGCGGCTTCGGCCGCGCCCTGGTCGACGCCGTCCTGGCGGCGGGCGACCTGGTCGTCGCCACCGCCCGCCGCCCCGAGCCCCTCGCCGAGGAGCTCGCCGCGTACGGCGACCGCGTCCTCACCGTTCCGCTGGACGTCACCGACCCCGCCGCGGCAGAGGCGGCGATCGACGCCGCGGTCGCCCGCTTCGGCCGGATCGACGTGCTGGTGAACAACGCCGGCTACGCCAACGTCTCCCCCGTCGAGACCTCGGACGACGCCGACTTCCGCACCCAGTTCGAGACCAACTTCTGGGGCGTCTACCACGTCACCAAGGCCGCGCTGCCCACCCTGCGGCGCCAGCAGTCGGGCACCGTCGTGCAGTTCTCCTCGATCGGCGGGCGGGTCGGCGGCTCCCCCGGCATCGCCTCCTACCAGGCCGCCAAGTTCGCCGTCGACGGCTTCACCCGCACGCTCGCCACCGAGACGGCGCCGTTCGGCATCCGCTACCTGGTGGTCGAGCCGAGCGGCTTCGCCACCGACTGGGCGGGCGCCTCGATGACCGCCCACCCCGTCCCGGAGGCCTACGACCGGACGGTCGGCGCGATGAACCGCCGGATGCGCCAGGGCGAGGCCGGCGCCGCCGGCGACCCGCGGCGCGCCGCCGAGATCATCGTCCGCACGGTCCGCGGCGGCGAGCTCCCCAGCCACCTGCTGCTCGGCGTGAACGCCGTGACGATGGCGCTCGACTACTCCCGCCGCCAGCTCGCCGAGGCCACCGCCTGGGAGCAGGTCAGCCGCTCCGCCGACTTCGCCGAGCCGTACCCGGTGGAGCTGCCGTAACGGAGCCGGCCCCGCCGCAGCGAGTGCGACGGGGCCGGAGAACAGCAGGTCAGTGGCGGTGATCCGGGTCGTGGACCTCGCCGACCAGCTCCTCCAGGACGTCCTCCAGGGCGACCAGGCCGAGCTGGCGGCCGTCCGCGTCCACCACAGCCGCCAGGTGGGCGGCGGCGCGGCGCATCGCGGCGAGCGCGTCGTCCAGCCGGAGGGTGGCGCGGACCACGGTGATCGGCCGCCACAGCCGGTCCGGGACGGGCGCGGCCAGGTCGTCGACCTCCAGCGTGTCCTTGACGTGCAGGTAGCCGAGCACGGTGCCCTGCTCGTCGGTGACCGGGAAGCGCGAGAAGCCGGTGCGCACCGCGAGCTGCTGGACCTGTTCGCCGGTGACGCCGCGGCCGACGGTGACCAGCTGGTCGGCGGGCAGCAGTATCTCGGTGACCGGGCGGCTGCCCATCTCCAGGGCGTCCTCCAGGCGTTCGCGGCGGGTGTCGTCCAGCAGGCCGGCCTCGCCGGAGTCGGCCAGCAGGTGCAGCAGCTGCTCGCTGGTGAACACCGAGTTGACCTCGTCCTTGGGTTCGACCCGGAACAGCCGCAGCACGCCGTTGGCGAAGGCGTTCAGGAAGGTGATCACCGGGGCCAGCCAGCGGGCGAGGCGGTCCAGCGGCGGGCCGAGCCAGAGCGCGGCCTTCTCCGGTCCGGCCAGCGCCAGGTTCTTCGGCACCATCTCGCCGATCACCATGTGCAGGAACACCACCAGGCTGAGCGCGATGGCGTAGCTGAGCAGGTGCATCGCCGAGGCGGGCACGCCGAGCGCGTGGAAGGCCGGCTCCAGCAGGTGCGCGATGGTCGGCTCGGCGAGCGCGCCGAGCAGCAGCGAGCAGACGGTGATGCCGAGTTGGGCGGCGGCCAGCATCGCGGAGACGTTGGACAGCGCGTGCAGCACGGTGCGGGCGCGCCTGTCGCCGGCCTCGGCGAGCGGTTCGATCTGGCTGCGGCGCACCGAGATGACGGCGAACTCGGCGCCGACGAAGAACGCGTTGCCGAGCAGCAGGAGCAGTGAGAAGGCGAGTTGCAGGGCGCTCATCGGTGACTGTCCTGGTCCTCGTGGTCGTCCTCGGGGCGGGTGCGGCGCACCTCGACCCGGCTGGTGCGGTGCCGGTCGACGGCGGTCACGGTCAGCTCCCACCCGGGCAGTTCGGCGCTCTCGCCGACGGCGGGCAGCTTGCCGAGCAGGTCGGCGAGCAGTCCGCCGAGGGTCTCGTAGGGGCCGTCGGGGGCGTGCAGGCCGATGGCGGCGAGCTGGTCGAGCCGGGCCCGGCCGTCGGCGTCCCAGACCGGCAGTCCGTCACTCGCGGGGAGCGGGCGCAGGTCGGGGGTGTCGGCGGGGTCGTGCTCGTCCTGGACCTCGCCGACCACCTCTTCGACGATGTCCTCGATGGTGGCGACGCCGGCGGTGCCGCCGTACTCGTCGACCACCACGGCCATCGGTTCGCGTCCGCGCAGCAGGTCGAGCAGCCGTTCGACGGGCAGCGTCTCGGGGACCAGCAGCGGCGGGGACGCCAGGTGCCGGACCTTGGTGTGGTCGCGGCGCTCGGCGGGGACGGCGAGGGCGTCCTTGAGGGTGACGGTGCCGGTGACGTTGTCCAGGCTGTCGCTGTACACCGGGAAGCGGCTCAGCCCGGTGGCCCGGGTGAGGTTGAGCACGTCGACGGCGGTGGCGTCCTGCTGGAGCGCGGCGACGTCGATCCGGGGCGTCATCACGGATTCGGCGGTCAGCTCGCGCAGGCCCAGGGTGCGCACGAACAGCGTCGCCGACTCCTCGTCCATCGCGCCGGCCTGGTACGAGTGCCGGGCGAGCGCGACGAGTTCGTCGGCGGTTCGGGCGTGGCCGAGTTCCTCCTGCGGCTCGACGCCGAAAGCCCGGACGATCCGGTCGGCGGAGCCGTTCAGGAACGCGATCAGCGGGCGGCACGCGGCGGAGAACACCCGCTGCGGGCCGACCACGGCGTAGGCGACCTGTATCGGGTGGGAGATCGCCCAGTTCTTCGGGACGAGCTCGCCGATCACCATCTGCAGCACGGTGGCCAGCACCAGGCCGACGATCAGCGCGGTGCCGCGGGCCGCCGCATCGGGCAGGCCGATGCCGGTGAACACCGGGGAGAGCAGGGTGGACAGCGCGGGCTCGGCGAGCATGCCGACCACCAGCGAGGTGATGGTGATGCCGAGCTGGGCGCCGGAGAGCTGGAAGGACAGCTGGTGCAGAGCCTTGGCCAGGTTCTTCGCCCGACCGTCACCGGTGGCCGCGGCGCGTTCCACGGTGCCGCGGTCGGCGGTCACGAACGCGAACTCGGCGGCCACGAACAGGCCGTTGGCGAGGATGAGCAGGAAGGCCCCGAGCAGCATGAGCCAGGCGGTGGTCATCGGGCCGCCCGCTTTCCCTGGCTCGGAAGGTGCATGGCGGCGCGGGTATAACCGGACGGATCGTCCATCGAGGGGAGGTGTCACTCCTCAGGTCGCGGGTCTGGGCGGAAAGCCCGACACTGGTGGGCTTTGCCGCGTTTTTACCAGCGTAGACGATACCCGAACGGTTCTCGGGGCCTGCCGGTCCCGCGCTTCAGCGCCGGGCGGCGGCGCGCTCCTCGACCAGGTCGCGCAGGGTGCGGGCGGCCGTGACGGCCTGCTCGCGGCCGCCGGCGGGCTGGATGCCGACCGCGGCCAGCGCGGTGCCGTCGGCGAGGTCGAGCATCACCCACGGGTCGCCATGCTTGAGGTTGACCCGGACCACCTCGGTCCAGGACAGCCGGCGGCTGCGGACGAAGTTGACCACGGTCAGCCCGTCGGCGTCGGCGACCACCTTGGGCCGGGCCAGCATCAGGCCGACCGCGGCGAACAGCAGGCCGCTGACCACCATCATCACCCGGTCCCGGAGCTGCCAGTTCTCCGGAAGCGCGAAGGCCAGCACGGTGAACAGCACCACCATCACGGCGCACAGCGTGAGCAGCACGGCGCGGTTGCGGCGGGGGGCCCACGTCAGGGGCAGGGCGACAGGGGTCGACACGGGTGGCTCCAAGGAGAAGCGGGGGCCGCCGGGCGGGCGACCCCCGTTCCGGTGACGGATCAGATGCGGCAGGCGTGGATGTTGGTGACCAGGATGGCGCGGGCGCCGATCGCCCACAGGTCGTCCATGATCCGCTGGGCCTCCTTGCGGAGCACCATGGAGCGGACCGCGACCCAGCCGGCGGTGTGCAGCGGCGAAACGGTCGGCGACTCCAGGCCGGGGGTGAGCGCGACGGCCGCGCTGACGTTCTCGGCCCGGATGTCGTAGTCCATCAGCACGTAGCGGCGGGCCACCAGCACGCCCTGCAGGCGGCGCAGGAACTGGTCGACGCCGGGGTCCTCGCCGGCGCCCTTGGGCCGGATCACCACCGCGTCGGACACCAGGATCGGGTCGCCGAAGACCTCCAGGCCGGCGTTGCGCAGGCTGGTGCCGGTCTCCACCACGTCCGCGATCACCTCGGCGACGCCCAGGTGCACGGCGGTCTCCACGGCGCCGTCCAGCTTGGTGACGGTGGCCTTCACGCCGTGCTCGGCGAGGTGCTGCTCGACCAGCCCGGTGTAGGAGGTGGCGATCCGCAGCCCGTCCAGGTCCTGCACGGTGGCGATCTCGGCGCCTACCGGCTTGGCGAACCGGAAGGTCGAGGCGGCGAAGCCGAGCGCGAGCACCTCCTCGGCGTCCGAGGCGGAGTCCAGCAGCAGGTCGCGGCCGGTGATGCCGATGTCGAGCCGGCCGGAGCCGACGTAGACGGCGATGTCGCGCGGGCGCAGGAAGAAGAACTCGACCTGGTTGTCCGGGTCGACCAGGACGAGTTCCTTGGGGTCCTTGCGCTGCCGGTAGCCGGCCTCATGGAGCATCTCCGCCGCGGGACCCGAGAGCGAACCCTTGTTGGGGACGGCGATGCGGAGCATGAGAGGCGAACCCTTCGTCGACTGCGTGCGGTGCGGTGGGGATTTACAGGTACTTGTAGACGTCTTCGAGCGTCAGCCCGCGGGCGATCATCATCACCTGGACGTGGTAGAGGAGCTGGGACATCTCCTCCGCCGTCTCCTCGGGCGACTGGTACTCGGCGGCCATCCAGACTTCGGCGGCCTCCTCGACGACCTTCTTGCCGATCGCATGGACGCCCTGCTGTACGAGCTGGGCCGTGCGGGAGGTCGCGGGGTCGCCGGTGGCGGCCTTCTGCTGGAGCTCGGCGAAGAGCTCCTCGAATGTCTTGGAAGCCATGATGACCTCACCTTACGGGGTGCGGGCTGACGGGCGGTAAACGGTTCCGCACCGTGGACAGTCCGCTGGACATCGAGACGGACCGTCCCCGGTGCGATCACCCGATCAACGCCAGGGCTCGACCACCTCGCGCAGCACGGCCGCGGTGGCGACGGCGGCGGTGGCCGCCTCGTGGCCCTTGTCCTCGACCGAGTCCGGCAGCCCGGCCCGGTCCAGTGCCTGCTGCTCGGTGTCGCAGGTCAGCACGCCGAAGCCGACCGGGACGCCGGTCTCCACCGCAACCTGGGTCAGACCCTGCGTGGCCCCCTGACAGACGTAGTCGAAGTGCGGGGTGCCGCCGCGCAGCACCACGCCCAGCGCCACCACCGCGTCGTAGCCGCGCACGGCCATCTGCTTGGCCGCGACCGGCAGCTCGAAGGCGCCGGGGACGCGGACCAGCGTCGGCTCCTCGATCCCGAACTCCTTCAGCGCGCGCTGCGCGCCCTCCACCAGCCCGTTCATCACCTGGTCGTGCCACTGCGCCGCGACGATCGCGATCCGCAGGTCGGCGCAGTTCTGCGGGGACAGCACGGGGGCTCCGTGTCCGGCCATTTCGGTTCCTCTTTCGACAGTGCGTCAGAACGCGTACTTCGACGGCTACTTGTTGTCGTCCTCGAGCCACGGGAGGTCGTGGCCCATCCGGTCCCGCTTGGTGCGCAGATAGCGCAGGTTGTGCGCGCCCGCGGCGGTGGGCAGCGACCGGCGGGCGGCGACCTTCAGGCCGTGCTCGGTGAGCGCGGTCTGCTTGGCAGGATTGTTGGTCAGCAGGGTGAGCGAGCGCACGCCGAGATCGGCGAGCATCTGTGCGCCGATCGAGTAGTCGCGGGCGTCGACGGGCAGCCCCTGGTCGAGGTTGGCGTCCACGGTGTCCCGGCCCTGCTCCTGGAGCTGGTAGGCGCGCAGCTTGTGGGTCAGGCCGATGCCGCGGCCCTCGTGCCCGCGCAGGTACAGCACCACGCCGCGGCCGGCCTCGGCGACGGCGCGCAGCGAGGCGTGCAGCTGCGGGCCGCAGTCGCAGCGCAGCGAGCTGAACACGTCGCCGGTCAGGCATTCGGAGTGCACCCGCACCAGCACGTCCTCGCCGTCGGGGAGCTTCCCGTCGGCGTCCAGGCCGCCGGCCACCAGGGCCAGGTGCTCGACGCCGTCGATGGTGCCGCGGTAGCCGACGGCGGTGAAGTCGCCGTGGTCGGTGGGCAGCCCGGTGACGGCGGCGCGGTCGACGTGCAGTTCGGTGCGGCGGCGGTAGGCGATCAGGTCCGCGATGGAGATGATCGCCAGGCCGTGCTGGCGGGCGAAGGCGTGCAGTTCGGGCAGCCGGGCCATGGTGCCGTCGTCGTTGACCACTTCGGCGATCGCCCCGGCGGGGGCGAGGCCGGCCAGCCGGGCCAGGTCGACGGCGGCCTCGGTGTGCCCGGGGCGGGCCAGCACGCCGCCGTCCACGGCGCGCAGCGGGAAGACGTGGCCGGGCCGGCTGAGGTCGCCGGGCTCGGTGCCGGGCGAGGCCAGCAGGCGGACGGTGCGGGCCCGGTCGGCGGCGGAGATGCCGGTGTCGACGCCTTCGCGGGCGTCCACCGAGACGGTGTAGGCGGTGCCCTTGCGGTCCTCGTTGATCGGGGTCATCGGAGGCAGCCTGAGCCGGTCGAGCTCGGCGCCGGTCATCGGGACGCAGATCACGCCGGAGCTGTAGCGGATGGTGAAGGCCATCAGCTCGGGGGTGGCGGCGGACGCGGCGAACACCAGGTCGCCCTCGTTCTCGCGGTTCTCGTCGTCGACCACGATCACCATGCGGCCGAGCGCGATGTCGGAGACGGCGCGCTCCACCGGGTCGAGGGCGAGCGGTTCGAGGCCGGCCGGGTCGGGGTCGGACGGTTCTTCGGGCAGGTCGGCGCTCATGCGGCAACTCCCTCGGCGGGAAGGGTGGTTCGGACGGTGCGGGCCTTCGTCCACCAGCTGGTCAGACCGGCCAGCACCAGGACGAAGTAGATGGTGTAGGTGAGCGCGGAGAACACGTAGCCGTGCGCGTAGCTGTACGGGACGCTGATCACGTCGACGGCGATCCAGGCGAACCAGAACTCCACCCAGCCACGGGCCTGGGCGTACATCGCGGCCAGCGTGCCGACGAAGATGTACGCGTCCAGCAGCGGGTTCCAGGACAGCTGCGGGAAGGCGTTGAACAGCGCGGCGACGGCGGCGGTGCCGACCGCGGTGGCCAGGATCAGCACCGCGCGCTGCTTCCAGCCGGCGAACCGGACCTCGATCTCGCCGGTGTCGCGGCGGCCGCGGTTCCACTGGGTCCAGCCCCAGACGGCGGTGACGATGACGATCACCTGCTTGCCGATCAGCCCCGGCATCTGCGCCCCCAGGAACGCGCCGATCAGCACCGCGCCGGCCAGCAGCTGGGCGGGCCAGGTGAGCACCGAGCGGCGCCAGCCGTAGGCCAGGCCGGCGAGGCCTATCAGGTTGCCGACCATGTCGGCGACCTTCACCTGCTGGCCGAAGGCGGTGAAGGACAGGTCTGCGATCGCGCTCACTTGGTTTCCCCCAGGTTTTCGGGCAGTGCACGGGTGTCGAGCAGTCGTTCCACGTACTTGGCGAGCACGTCCACCTCCAGGTTGACGGGGTCGCCCACCGCCTTCACCCCGAGCGTGGTCAGGGCGAGCGTGGCGGGGATCAGCGAGACGGTGAAGCTGTCCAGGGCCGCCTCGACGACGGTGAGGCTCACTCCGTCCACGGTGATCGACCCCTTCTCCACCAGGTAGCGCGAGATCGGCTGTGGCAGGGAGAAACGCAGCACCTCCCAGCGGGGATTCCCGTCCGCGTCCAGGTCGCCGGGCTCGCGGGAGAGCACCGTGCCGGTGCCGTCGACGTGGCCCTGCACCAGGTGGCCGCCGAGCCGGGCGCCGAGTGCCATCGCCCGCTCCAGGTTGACCCGGGAGCCGGGGCGCAGCGCGCCGAGGCTGGAGCGGCGGAGCGTCTCGCGCATCACGTCGGCGCTGAACTCGCCGTTGTGCTCCGCCAGTTGTTCACTGTCGTCGACGACGGTGAGACACACGCCGTTGACCGCGATGGAGTCGCCGTGGCGGGCGTCCGCGGTGACCAGCGGGCCGCGCAGGCGGATTCGCGAGGATTCGCCGATCTCCTCGATGGAGACGACCTCGCCGAGCTCTTCGATGATGCCGGTGAACACCCGGGTTCTCCTCGCGCTTGGGGCGCGGACTCCGGGGCGGCGATCGGGAGTTGACTGCGGACGTGACGCGCCGGGACGGCCCCGCGAGGCCCCGACCGGCTGGTCGTGGCACGGGTCCGCTGCCGAAAACGCCGTGCTTCCGCACCCCGCCCCCGAAGGGGACCGGGTTGCGGACACACCTGTCCGCCGCGCACGCCTCCCATCCGGACTTTAACCGTCGGTCCAGGAGTTTCACCTGGTCAACCGCCCGCTGGCTGCGGACGGGTCGCGGACTTTAACCGCCGGCTCGGAATTTCACCGACCCCGGAGTGCGCTGAACGTCACTGCTACTTCTTCAGCATTCTTGCACGCGCATGCACACCGAAGGCAAGGAACGTGCCCTGTGGCCTGGTTCACGCCCCGGGCGCGAGGTAGCGCGGAACAACCTGCGGGGTGGCGCGTGTTGCATCCGGGGCCCTGGTCCGGCCGCCGCGAGGGGCGGATGTAATGTCGGACGGCGTGATCTTCGACGCCCTCGCCGCTGAGGCGATCCACGACCCGGCCCGGCTGCGGGAGTTGTACGAGCAGCCGAGCGCGATGGTGCAGCGCAAGCAGGTCGACCACCTGCACGACGCGGCGCGGCGGCTCATCGGCTGCTCCTCGCTGGTGTTCGTCGCGACCGCCGACGCGGACGGCAACTGCGACGCCACTCCGCGCGGCGGCCCGCCCGGGTTCGTCTCGGTGCTGGACGAACGCACCCTCGCCATCCCGGATGCCACCGGCAACCGCCGGCTCGACAGCCTGCACAACATCGCCGCCACCGGAAAGGCCGGGCTGATCTTCGTCGTCCCCGGCCGGGCGGCCACCCTGCGGGTCAACGGCCGGGCCTGCGTCAGCGCGGACCCGCGGCTGCTGGAGCAGCTCACCGCGGTCGGCAAGCCGCCGCGCACCGCGATCGTGGTGTCGGCGGACGAGGTCTACGGGCACTGCCCGAAGGCGCTCCTGCGCAGCGCCGCCTGGCAGCCCGAGCAGTGGCTGCCCGCCGACGCGGCGCCCAGCTCCGCCGAGATCACGCTGTCCCACCTGGGCGATCCGGCACTGACGCTGGATCACGTCCTGGCCGCCGAGGAGGAGTCGCTGCGCCTGCGCTACGAGTGACCGCCGGGGCGTCCGGAGCGGGGGCCGGAGGAGGGCGGCGACTCGTGCATGCTGGAGGGCACAGGGACGCCGCATAGGTGGAACTTTGGGGGGCCATAGCTTCGACTTATGGAGCCATAAGTCGAAGCACCGTACCGGGCACGCCCGCCCGCCGGAAGGCTGGCGGCACGCGCCCAGAGCCGAACAGGAGTACCTGCCCATGTCCCGCCCCGTCCGGGTGGCCATCGTCGGTGCCGGCCCCGCCGGGATCTACGCCGCCGACGCACTGCTGAAGTCCGAGCTGGCCACCGCCCCCGGTGTCTCCATCGACCTGATCGAGCGGCTGCCCGCCCCCTTCGGCCTGATCCGCTACGGCGTAGCCCCCGACCACCCGCGGATCAAGGGCATCGTCACCGCCCTGCACCAGGTCCTCGACAAGCCGCAGGTCCGCCTGCTCGGCAACGTCGACTACCCCGGCGACCTCTCCCTGGACGAGCTCCACCGCTTCTACGACGCCCTGGTCTTCGCCACCGGCGCCGAGGCCGACCGCGACCTGTCGATACCCGGCATCGACCTCGACGGCTCGTACGGCGCCGCCGACTTCGTCTCCTGGTACGACGGCCACCCCGAGGTCCCGCGCGAGTGGCCGCTGGAGGCCGAGCAGGTCGCCGTCCTCGGCGTCGGCAACGTCGCCCTGGACGTCGCCCGGGTGCTCGCCAAGACCGCGGACGAACTGCTCCCCACCGAGATCCCGCCGAACGTGTACGACGGCCTCGCCGCCAACCGCGCCGTCGAGGTCCACGTGTTCGGCCGCCGCGGCCCCGCGCAGGCGAAGTTCTCGCCGATGGAGCTCCGCGAGCTCGACCACTCCCCCACCATCGAGGTGATCGTCGACCCCGAGGACATCGACTACGACGATGCCTCGATCGCCACCCGGCGCGCCAACAAGCAGGCCGACATGGTCGCCTCGACGCTGGAGAACTGGGCGATCCGCGACATCGGCGACCGCCCGCACCGCATCCACCTGCACTTCTTCGAGAACCCGGTCGAGGTCCTCGGCGAGGACGGCCGGGTCGTCGCCCTGCGCACCGAGCGCACCGAGCTCGACGGCACCGGCAACACCGTCGGCACCGGCGCCTTCCGCGAATGGCCCGTCCAGGCGGTCTACCGCGCGGTCGGCTACCGCTCCGACGAGCTGGCCAAGCTCCCGTTCGACGCCCTCTCCGCGACGGTTCCGCACGAGGCGGGCCGGGTCCACGAGAACGGCGCCCACCTCCCGTCCGTCTACGTCACCGGCTGGGTCAAGCGCGGCCCCGTCGGCCTGATCGGCCACACCAAGGGCGACGCCAACGAGACCGTCGCCTGCCTGGTCGCCGACCACACCGCGGGCCGCCTGCGGCCCGCCGCCGAGCCCGCCGAGGAGTCGGTGATCGACTTCCTGCGCTCCCGCGGCGTCGACTTCACCACCTGGGAGGGGTGGCACCAGCTCGACGCCCACGAGAAGGCCCTCGGCGAAGCGCAGGGCCGCGAACGGGTGAAGGTCGTGGACCGGGTGGCGATGCTCGACGCCTCGCGCAGCGACAGGGTTGCGGACCGCAAGCCGGAATAAAGGAGCGCACCGACCGGGGCGCGGGGAACTTCGCGAGGGGGAACGCACCACATCCGCAAGATCGCGACGCAGGACAATGACCTGGACGTGATCGCAACCTTGCGGATGTGATGTGCGCTTGTCGCGCAGTTCCCCGCGCCCCTGGTTGTGCGCTCCCTGGCTTCGCACCCTCCCTACATCTCCATCACCTCCGCCGCCGCGTCGACGACCACCGGATCGTGCGTGGCCACCAGTGCCACGCAGCCGCGTTCGGCTGCCCTGCGGGCGATCAACTCCGTGAGGGCTCCGGCCTGTTCGCGGTCGACGGCGGCGGTGGGTTCGTCGATGAGCAGGAGGTCGGGTTCGAGGAAGAGGGCGCGGGCCAGCGCGACGCGCTGCCTCTCGCCGCCGGAGAGCTGGTCCGCGCGGTGCTTCAGGCGGTGTCCGAGGCCGACCTCGGCGAGGGCCGTTTCCGCCGCGGCGCGCTGCCGCCTGGCGGGGCGACCCGCGACGGAGGCCGCGGCCAGCAGCTGTTCGACGGCGGTGAGGCCGCCCAGCAGGTTGCCGCTCTGGAACATGTAGCCGATCCGTTCGCGCCGGACCTTCGCCCGTTCGCCGTCCCCGAGCAGCGCCAAGTCGGTGTCTCCGAGCAGGACTTGACCGCCGTCGGGCCGCAGCAGCGCCCCGGCCACGGCGAGCAGGGTCGACTTCCCGGAGCCCGACGGGCCGACCAGCGCGGTCAGCATCCCGGGGCGGCAGCTCGCGGAGAGGCCGCGCAGGACGGGGGTGCGGGCGTCGCCGTGGCCGAGGGAGACGGTGATGTCGCGCAGGGTCAGAGTCGTCATCGTCCGGCTCCCAGCATGGTCATCGGGTCGGCGGTGGCGACCCGGCGGAGGGTGAGGGCGGCGCCGGCGAGGGCGGCGAGGGCGACCGTGGCCATGGTGGCGGTGAGCGCCAGCCCGGGGAGGCTGAACGGGACTTCGGTGCCGACCAGGAGTCCGACGGCGGAGGCGAGCGCCGCGCCGGCCAGGGTGCCGCCGAGGACGACGGTCGCGGCCTGGACGAGGGTGTGTCCGAGGAGTCGGCGCCGGGAGGCGCCCATCGCGCGCAGCAGGGCGAGTTCGGGTTGCCGCTGGACGGTCCAGACGCCGAAGAACGCGCCGACCACCAGCGGGGCGATCAGGTACAGGAAGAACTGGATGGACGTCATGGTGACGCGTTCGCCGGTGTAGCCGGGCGCGGCGGCGTACGCGTCGGCCACCGGGACGGTCCGGGTCCCGAGTTGGTCGTCCGCGCCGGCCAGTGCGGACGGCGCCGCCCGCAGGGCTATCGCGCTGTACTGGGTCGGGAGCCCGGCGGCGGGCCCGCTCGCGCCGGGGGTGGTGAAGCGGATCGCCTGCCAGGTGGCGGTGGTGACGTAGCCGGCCGGGACGTGTCCGTAGGAGGCGCGGCCGGTGATGCCGGTGACCTTGAGGGCGATGCCGAGCCGGTCGACGGTGAGGGTGTCGCCGATCGCGACGCCTTCCTCGGCGAGCTTCCGGGAGATCACCAACTGGCCGTCGCCGCCGAGGCGTTGGCCGTCCTCCGCGCCGGGGTCGAGGAACGAGCCGGGTTCGACGCCGAACGCGGCGAGGTCGACCTCGGCGTGCCGGTCGGTGGTGCCGCGGGTGATGGTGACGCCGAGCGGGGTGGCCTGGACGCCGGGGCGCTGCTGCCAGCCGGCCAGGGTCTCGGCGGGGACGAGGCTGCGGGCGAACTGGTCGGTCCTGGCGTCCGGGGAGAACGCCAGGTGGGTGGCGGGCAGGCGGCGCAGGGCGGAGACGGTGTCGTCGCCGAGTCCGGTGGTGAACCCGGAGACGATCCCGACCAGGGCGGCGACCAGCAGGACGACGCAGCCCATGAGCAGGAAGCGGCCGCGGGCGGCCTTGAGTTCGAGCAGGGCGAGGTACACCGTGCTCCTTCCGAGATGGGGACAGTGCGTCCCCAAGATAGAACATGGCGACACGGCGTCCCCAACACGGGGGGTGCGGGCTCCTAGACTGTCGGGGTGCCGAAGATCAGCGCCGCCACGGTCGCCGACCACCGCGCCCAGCAGCGCCGGGCGCTGGTCGACGCTGCCCGCGCACTGCTGGAGTCCGAGGGGGACGCCGCCGCGGTGACCTTCGCCGCGGTCGCCCGCAGCACCGGGCTGGCCCGCAACAGCGTCTACAAGTACTTCGCCGACCGCGCCGAACTGCTGGCCGCCGTGGTGCGGGAGTCCGCGCCCCGCTGGACGGAGCGGATCACCGCCGCGATGGCCGCCGCCGAGACTCCCGAGCAACGGGTCGCCGCATACGTCCGCGCCCAGTGCGAGCTGGTGCGCGACGGCGAGCACCGGATCGCCCGCGCCCTGGCCGGCGACCGGGACGCCGCCGCCCTGCGCGAGGCCGCCGGCCACGCGCACCGCGAGCTGCTCACCCCGCTGACCGCCGCGCTCGCCGAACTCGGCGACCACGAACCGGAGTTCACCGCCCAACTGCTCCAGGGCCTGGTGAACGCCGCAGTCACCGCACTCGAGTCCGGCGCCCCGTACGACACCACCACCGACCGCACCACCGCGATGGCGGTCGCCGCCCTCAATGCACTGCACGCCCAGCGGTAGCACCACCACGGGCCCGGGGAGACGCGCGCGAGCGAGCGGGCGCGAATCCAGGGGTGCGGGGAACCGCGCGAAGCGGAAGACACCCCACGGCAGGATCGCGACGCAGGACAACGACCTGCACGTGATGGCGACCTTGCGGATGCGGTCTACGCCGTTTCGCCCCGCAGGGCCTCGCGCCCGTTCGGGCGACCGACGGTGTGTCAGAACCGGAAGTCGCACCTACAATTCGCGATCGCATGATCAGCTCGGCGTGCCCTGTCGCCGACCCTACGGACCGTCATGCGCATTCTGCGGCTCCTGCTCCTCGTCGCCCTCCTCGCGGCGCTCCCCGGTGCGGCCGCCGCCGCGCCCGAGGTTTCCGACACCTTGCTGGTCACCTATGTCGCGCGGGTGTGCGACCGGTACGACGAGGTGATGGCCAACAAGGCCCGCAACAACCTCCAGGAGTCGTTGCGCGATCTCGGCCCGAACTCCAACTACGCCCCGGGGGTCGCGGTCAATCCGACCAACGAGGCGGAGGGCACGCCCGTCCCGCCGTGCCGCCCGCTGCCCGGATGGACCTTCAGCACCGGGACGGGGTTCACCGCCAAGTCCGCGGCGACGCTCCAACTGACCACCGTGACTTCGCAGTTGCGGACGGGCATCACCACCCAGGACAGCACCCCGGAGCTGGACGCGCAGGGCAACCCGACCGGCCGGACGCTGGACGGCGCGGTCACGGTGCAACTGACCGCCGATGAGCTCGCGGCTGCCCGCAAGTCCTCGCTGATCGCCCAGGGCGGCTCCAAGTCCGCCCCGCTGAACGGGTTGCAGGACACCTACGGCTTCGCCGCGCTGCGCTGCTCGCAGGACAACCAGAACGGCGACAACGCCGAGTACGTGAACTTCCCGTCCGGGACCACCCACGTGTTCTGCTACTACTACGCCGTCACCCCGCCGCCCGGCGCGGGCACCATCACGGTGGTCAAGCAGATCGTGGACGGCTCCAACGGCGTCGGCTCGTTCCGCTACGACGGCAACCTGTCGTACGCGGACACCAACGGCGACGGCATCAACGACTTCGTCCTGACGGCGAGTTCGACCAAGTCCGCGTCGATGGACTTCGTCCGCGGCGAGACCCGGCCGGGCGACGATCCGTGGACCTTCACGGAGTACATCGACCCGGCCACCGGCTGGGTGCCGGCCGGGGCGCCGGTGTGCACCGCGGTGAACGAGTCCGGCGGGCCCGGCACCAGCACCTCGGCCACCGACCACAGCGGCCGGTCCGCGGTGACGCTGGCCGCCGGCGACCACGTCACCTGCGTGTACAGCAACGAACGCGCGGCCGGCCCGGCGCTGCTGGAGAAGGAGACGCTCGGCGGGACGGGCAGCTTCGACATCACCGTCGCCGCGCCGCCGGAGGCGGACCTCACCGTCGAGAACAACGTCACCACCGCGCAGCCCGGCGTGCCCGTCACGGTCGCGTACGCCGCCCACCCGGTGCCCGGCCACTACCAGATGAGCGAGGCGATCCCGGCGTCCGACGGCACCGGCCACTGGGCGACGCCGACGGCGTTCTGCAACGGCACGGAGCTGCCCGTCACGGTCGGACCGGCGACGCCCTCCGCGCCAAACGGCACCTGGCAGGCCGGGTACGACCTGGTTCCCGACGTCGAGGCGAAGTGCCTGATCACCAACCGATTCGTGCCCGGCGGGCAGATCGACATCGAGAAGGTCACCGAGGGCGGCACCGGCACGTTCCGCTACCTGATCAGCGCCCTGCCCGCGCCGCGCGCCGCCGCCGACGAGCCCGTCCCGACCCCGCAGTCGGCGGTCGTCACCACCACCGCCGAGGACACCCCGACCACCGCGCACCCCGCCGACGGCTCCGCCGGCCCGGCCGCGAACCTCCTCCCCGTCGGCCCGCAACTGCGGTACTCCGTACAGGAGTTGCTGCCCGCGCCGAGCGCCGACGGCTGGTGGACGCTGGAGTCGGCGGACTGCGGGGCCGCCCTGGGCGCCGCGGATCTGCCGAAGGCCGTGATCGCGGTGAACCTGACCGCCGACGACCCGACGCCGACCTGCCGGTTCACCAACCGGTTCCACCACTTCACGGTGCTGGACGTGGTCAAGCTGACCAGCGACGACACCGGACTGCGCCCGGGCGCCGCCCACCTCGACCTGGACTGCACCGGCGACCCCTCGCCGGTCGGCCTGGACGTCGCGCCGGGCGAGGAGCGCGGCGCCTTCGCCGAGCGGAGCTTCGACGCCCCGGTCACCTGCACCCTCACCGAGCCCGCCACCGGCGCCGCGGACGACGTGCTGGTGACCACCGAGGCGGTGCTCACCGGCGACGACGGCAGCTCCGAGCCGATCACCCTGGGCCAGGTGTTCACCGTCCCCGCCGAGCACTCCTCGGTGGTCACCGCGACCAACCACCTGACCCGCCGGCCGTCCGGCCCGACCCCGCCGGCCACCCCGCCCGTCACCCCGCCGCCGTCCACCGGCGCCGCGGGCGGCCCGCCGCCGGCCGCCGAGGGCGGCCCGGAGTCCGGCGAGGAGCAGGAGGCACGGGAGGGGCGCCGGGAGCACCACGCGCTCCCCGACACCGGTTCCTCGCCGCTGCCGCTGCTGTTCTCGGTCTCGGCCGCCGTCCTGCTGGCCGCCGGCGGCTCCCTGTTCGCCGCCGCCCGCCGCCGACGGAGCTGACGAGCCGTCAGGCCGCCGCCGCCACCGCCTGCCCCGGATCCGCTTCGAGCGGCTCCGGGGCAGGTTCCAGTTCGGCCCGGCCCGCCGCATCGGAGAGTTTGATCAACACGGCGGTGAGCAGCCAGTTCGCGGTCAGCGAGGAGCCGCCCGCGGCGAGGAACGGCAGGGCCTTGCCGGTGAGCGGTATCAACCCGGTGACGCCGCCGACCACCACGAACACCTGGAGCGCCACGGCGGCGGCCAGGCCGGTGGCGAGGAGCTTCCCGAACGGGTCGGTGACGGCGACGGCGGTGCGCAGGGCGCGCTGCACGAACAGGCCGTAGAGCAGCAGGACGGCCATGCCGCCGGCCAGGCCGAGTTCCTCGCCGATGGTGGTGAAGATGAAGTCGCTGCGCCCGGCGAAGCCGATCAGGAACGGCTTGCCCTGGCCGAGTCCGGCGCCGAGCACGTGGCCGCTGCCGAGGCTGAACATCGCCTGCGCGGGCTGGTCGGAGATCAGGGCGGGGTCGTGGTGCTCCTTGTAGTAGTCGAGCGGGTGCAGCCAGGCCTCGACCCGGCCGTGCACGTGCGGTTCCAGGTCGCCGACCACGGACGCGCCGCCGGCGGCCATCAGCAGGCCGATCAGCACCCACCCGGTGCGCTCGGTCGCGGTGTAGAGCATCACCACGAACACCCCGAAGAAGATCAGCGAGGTGCCGAGGTCGCGCTCGAAGATCAGCACCAGCAGGCTGACCACCCAGATCGCCAGCACCGGCCCGAGGTTGCGACCGCGCGGCAGGCTCACGCCCCACACCTTGCGGCCGGTCAGTGCGAGGGCGTCCCGGTTGGCGGTCAGGTAGCCGGCGAAGAACACCGCGATGGCGACCTTGACGAACTCGTCGGGTTCGAAGGAGAGGCCGCCGAGCCGGATCCAGCGCTTGGCGCCGAAGCTGTCGCCCGGGAAGAACGCGGGCGCGGCCAGCAGGACCAGCGCCCCCGCCATGATCACGTAGACGTACTTCTGGAACAGCCGGTGGTGCTTGACCACGGCCAGCAGCACGCCGGCCGCCACCATGGCGATCACCGTCCACTGCACCTGGCTGGGCGCCGCGGGGATCTTCTGCCAGTCGCCCTTGGCCGCGTGCCAGATGGCGTACGAGAAGTCGAGGCGGTCGAGCAGCACCAGGCCGAAGCCGGTGAGCAGGACCGCCAGCGCCAGGATCAGCGGGTCCGCGTAGGGGGCGAAGCGCCGCACCACGAGGTGCAGGACGGCGGCGAGGGCGGTCAACCCGACGCCGTAGGGCAGCAGGCCGGGCGGGAGGGTGCCGCGGAGGGCCAGATTCGCGGTGCACCAGCCGGTCAGACACACCGTCACGGCGACTGCCAGCATGCCGAGTTCGATGTTCCGGCGGCGTGCGGCGCGTCGACTGCCGACGCTGCGATTCGCGCGTCCCACCCGGGCCCCCCTCTCAGTTGTTTTCTACAGGCGTGTAGAACTTCAATGCCGGATCCTTGCACGGATCCGGCGCTGCGACGACGCCGGGCATCCCGTTCCGGTTCCACCCGCTGGGCGGCGCGGCCGGAAAGCGAGAGAAGGAGAGCCGTCGCCATGTCCCACCCCGCGGCCGTCGCGCCCTGGCACTGGTCGGCGCTGGCCGACACCTGGACCCTGGAACCGGCGGTCGCCGCCCTCACCGTCCTGCTGGCGGGAGGCTATCTGGTCGGCGTCCGCCGCAGAAGCGGCTGGCCCTGGTACCGCACGGCGGCGTTCCTCGGCGGGCTGGCGGTGTGGGTGTGGACCACCTGCTCCGGCCTCGGCGTGTACGAGCGGGTGCTGTTCGCCGACCGGGCCGTGCAGCTGGTGCTGCTGCTGATGCTGGTCCCGCTGCTGCTGGCGCTCGGCGCGCCGGTCTCGCTGCTGGCCGAGACCCTGCCGCAGGCCGGCCGGGCGCGGCTGAACGCGGCGCTCTCCGGCCGGGTCTCCCGGGTGCTGATGTTCCCGCTGGTGTCGACCGTGCTGCTGGTCGTCCCGCCGTGGCTGCTGTACTTCACGCCCTGGTACACCGCGACGCTGACCGGCACCGCCGGGAACATCGGCTTCCACCTGGTGCTGGTGCTGCTCGGCCTGCTGTACTTCTGGCCGCGCCTGCAGCTGGACCCGGTGGCGCACGAGTACCCGCTGATGATCGGCGTGGTGATCAGCTTCGTCGAGGTGGTGTTCGACGCGGCGCTGGCGCTCGTCCTGCTGTACGGCGGCCACGTGATCGCCGAGCCGTACTACGCCTCGCTGGCCCGCGACTGGGGCCCGTCGCTCGCCCGGGACCAGTTCATCGGCGGCAACGCGATCTGGATCCTCGGCGACGTGGTCGGCCTGCCGTTCCTGGTCGCCCTGATCCGCCGCCTGATCGTCACCGGCCGGGCCGAGACCGCCGCCGTGGACGCCGCCCTCGACGCCGCCGAGCAGGCCCGGGTGGAGGCCCGGGCGGCGACCCGGACCGCGGACGCGGACCCCGACGAGGACCCTGCGGGCGACCGGCCGTGGTGGCTGGACGACCCCAACCTGCGCCACCGCTACGGCGGCTGAGCGGGACGCCGGCGACGGTGCGGGGCCGGCGGCGCGCGGGTGAAGGGTCCGGCGGCGGTCACGGCGTCGGACCGGAGGCGGAGGCGCCCGGCGTGCCGGTACGACGACGGCCGCGAGGCCGCTGAGACGCACGTCACCCGGCGCGCCCGGGAATGCGCCTCCCACCGGCCAGGTTGCATCCGACGTACGCTGAAATACCCATGGGGGTATCGAAGCGCCACAACACGGACAAACCGCGGCATCGACCAGAGAGGCTCGGCGACATGACCGACGACTACACCGCCACCCTGACCGGCATCCCGTTCGCGGACGCGGCCGGCCGGGTCCGCGCCGCCCTCGCCGAGCAGGGCTTCGGCATCCTCACCGAGATCGACATGGCGGCCACCCTGCGCGCCAAGCTCGGCGTCGAGGTGGAGGACTACCTGGTCCTCGGCGCCTGCAACCCGCCGATCGCGTACCGCGCGCTGGAGGTGGACCGCCGGGTCGGCCTGCTGCTGCCGTGCAACGTGGTGCTGCGCGCGGTGGACGGCGGCATCCTGGTCGAGGCCATGGACCCGCAGCTGATGGTGCAGGTCACCGGCCGTCCCGAGCTCGGCGGGGCGGCCGACGACGCCGCCGCCCGACTGCGCGCCGCACTGGCCGCGCTGAAGGCCTGACCTTCGCCTCGCGGCAGGGGGCACCCCCACGCCCCCTGCCTCCCTCGCATTCGCACCCTGGCCCCCGCCTGCCTCCGCATATACCCCCCTAGGTATTACCCTTGGGTCGGCGGACCCCCGCCCGCTTGGAGAGAGAACCTGTGAACCGCTCCGCCCCCGCGCCGGCCGCCTCCGCGCCCCCGGCCGTCGCCCCGCCCCGGGACGGGCTGCTCGGCCGCCTCGGCGTCTGGTCCGTCGCCCACTTCAAGACCGTCCTGCTCGGCTGGCTGGTCGTGGTGATCGGCCTCGGCGCCTTCGCCCCGCAGGTCACCTCCGCGCTCTCCGGCGCGGGCTGGCAGGCCAACGGCTCGGACTCGGTGAAGGTCCGCACCCTCGCCGAGGAGCACTTCGCGGGCAACGCCTCCTCCGCCATCCAGATCGTGGTGCACGCCGACCGCCCGGTCACCGACCCCGGCGTGCAGCAGGTGGTCGACCGCGCCACCGCACTGGCCGCCGCCGACTCCCGGATCTCCACCGTCGTCCCGCCGCAGCCCGGCGCGACCGTCAGCCCCGACGGCCGCACCGCCGTGCTGCTGGCCGGCGCCAACGCCTCCCCCGACGACATGGTGCGCGCCGCCGACGACCTGAAGGAGCCGCTGCGCGAGCTCTCCGGCGACGGCGTCGACGTCACCGCGACCGGCGCGTCCGTGCTGTGGAGCGACTTCAACACCGCCAACCACGACGCGATGATGAAGTCCGAGATCATGTCCTGGCCGGTCACCCTGGCCATCCTGGTGCTGGCGTTCGGCTCGCTGGTCGCCGCCGGGCTGCCGCTGCTGCTCACCATGGCGGGCCTCGCCGCCTCGGCCGGCTCGCTGGTGCTGATCAGCCACCTGTTCCCGGTCTCCATCTGGGCGATGAACTTCGCCATGATGTTCGCCCTCGCCCTCGGCATCGACTACGCGCTGTTCCTGGTCGTCCGGTTCCGCGCCGCCCGCGCCGCGGCCAAGCAGCCCGGCGACAGTTCACGGGCGGTCGCCGAGACCATGGACACCGCCGGCAAGGCCGTGCTGCTCTCCGGCGCCACCGTGCTGGTCAGCCTGTCCGCCGTGATGCTGGTCCCGTCCCCCGCGTTCCGCTCGATGGCCGGCGGCATCATGCTGGCCGTGCTGTTCGTGCTGGGCGCCACCCTGACCCTGCTGCCCGCCGTCCTCGGCAGGCTCGGCCACCGCATCGACTCCGTGTCGCTGCCCTGGGCCAAGCGCGAGGCGCAGACCTCGCCGCGGTTCCAGGCCTGGGGCGAGCGCCTGTGGAAGCAGCCGCTGCGCTGGGGCGCGCTCGCCCTGGTCGCGCTGCTGGCGCTGGCCGCGCCGGTGATCGGCCTGCGCACCGCGATGCCGTCCATCAACGTGCTGCCCGACGACGCCAGCGCCCGGGCCGGCTACACCGCCGTCCAGCAGGCGTTCGGCGACGGCGCCCCCGGCACCCTGCAGATCCTCACCCCCACCGACCAGGCCGCGGCCACCGCGCAGACCGTCGCCGCCGCCCCCGGGATCGCCGGCGTGATGCCCGCGATGCCCGCCGCCGACGGCGCGAACTGGTCGATGATCCAGGCCGTCCCGTCCGTCGACCCGTCCGACCCGCAGCTCGGCCACACCGTGAACACGCTGCGCGCCGAACTGCCCGACCACACCCTGGTCGGCGGCGCGTCGGTGGAGAACCTCGACCTCCAGCACCTGCTGACCGAGAAGACCCCGCTGGTGATCGGCGTCGTCATGGCACTCGGCTTCGTCCTGCTGCTGTTCGCGCTGCGCGCCCCGCTGATCGCGGCGCTCGGCACCGCGGCCAGCCTGCTGTCCACCGGCGCGGCGTTCGGCGTCGCCCGACTGGTCTTCCAGGACGGCCACGGCTCCGGGCTCCTCGGCTTCACCCCGCAGGGCTTCCTGGACGGCTGGGCGCCGGTGTTCTTCTTCGCGATGATCTTCGCGATCGCGATGGACTACACCGTCTTCCTGCTGGCCTCCGCGAAGGAGCAGTACGAGCGCACCGGCGACCCCCGCAAGGCGATGGTCGGCGCCCTCGCCCACTCCGGCCGGGTGATCTTCGCGGCCGCCGCCGTGATGGTCGCGGTGTTCTTCACCTTCGCCATCTCCGGCCCGCTGCCGCCCAAGGAGATGGGCATCGTCCTCGGCGTCGCCGTCCTGCTGGACGCCGCGCTGGTCCGCCTGGTGCTGCTCCCCGTCCTGCTCCGCCTGACCGGCCGCGCCGCCTGGCACACCCCCCGCTGGCTCGACCGCGTCCTCCCGAACATCCCCTTCTCCCACTCCTGACACCCCCTCCCCCGAAAGGACCCACCCCCATGTGCCGTCGCACCACCTGCAAGACCTGCAACAAGCCCTCCTACGCCGGCTGCGGCATGCACGTCGAGCAGGTCCTCGCCGGAATCCCCAAGTCCCAGCGCTGCTCCTGCACCGCCGCCGACAAGGCCGCCTCCGGCTCCTGGCTCAGCCGCATCTTCGGCCGCTGAGCCGCATCCCCGGCCACTGAGCCGGCCGGACCGCGCCCCCGCCCACCGTCAGGGCGGGGGCGCTAGGCGTTTCTCCGAACCCGCGTCGGGCTCGCCGGTCTCACCCCGGCGCTGCCCGCAGCCTCCGAGAGGACCACCGGGTCGACGACGACCCGCCACCCTAGTTCCCACCGGCGCCCCAGCGGTTGGCCAGAGTCCGCTGCTACGTGTGCGCAGGCGCGACGAGGGGGACGTCGTGGCCGGCCGGGGTGGACCGTCGGAGAGGAACGAACGGCCGGGTCCGAGAAGTGTCCGCAGTGCGGGGAGACAGGCAGCACTCTCCGAGCGCGCCAGGCGTACGAGGGTGATCCACCCGCGCTCGAGGTGGCCCCGCCGCCCCCGCCGCCGGTGACCGAGACCGCCACGGCCGCGCCCCGTTGGAACCCCGCCGCGCCCGCCGTACCGGCGCACGACTTCCCGCTGACGGTCGCCACGATGGCCGAGCGGGCGTACGGGCCGGCCTGACGACCGGCGGGCCACTCCCAACTGGGACGGCAGAGCCCGGAGTTCGACCGAGGTCGGTGCTGTGGCGCCCCCGGAGAGTGCCCGCGACTCCTGTTGACGGACCGTCATGCCACTGCCCGCCCCGGACGAACGGCCGGCGGCCCCGGGCCGGGTCACGGCCGGCGGTGAGCGGCCGTCGGCCGCGACGAGGAGTGCGAGGCCCACCTGGAGGCCATGGACCGGCTCGGCGCCCCGGCTGCGGCTCCCGCCGGGTCGCGTCCGGCGAGATCCGCAGCGGAGGGCCTACACGGGCGCGGCCTCCGTACTGCCGGGGGTGGCGGCCAGGACGCGGTCGGCCATGGCGGGGTCGAGGGCGACGCGGACCAGGGCGTCGGCGAGCCGGTGGAGGTCGGCCGGGGCGATCAGGCCGGCGAGTTCGGTGGGATCGGTGGGGAGGCCGAGGCGTTCGGCGCCGACGGTGGCGCGGGGGTCGAGGGCGGGACGCAGGTGGGGCCAGACCGCCTGGGCCTCGCGGCAGAACGCGGCGGCGCCGGCCGGGCCGATGCCGGGGAAGCGTTGCAGCAGGGCGCGGGTGCGTTCGGGACGGCCCTGGGATGCGGCGGCGAGTCTGCGCAGGTCGCCGCCGTATTCGCCCTGGGCGAGCCGGGCGCATTCGCCGAGCCTGGTGGCGGTGCCGTCGGCGAAGTGCTGGTAGCGGCCGGCGATCAGCGCGTCCTTGCGCTGCTGCCAGTCGAGTTCGAGGGTGCCTGCGGGGGTGCCGGCACCGGCGGCGACCAGGGAGGCCGTACCGGTGACGGCGATCTCGGCCTGGATGCGGGCCGAGACCAGATTGCTGAGCATCAGCAGTTGCCACAGTTCGGCGGGGCGGTCGGCAATGTCGATGCCGGCCTGTTCGGCGTAGGTGGTTCCCGCGTCCGCCACCAGCACCGCCACTCGTTGTCGCGCGTCCATACCGGCCTTCCTGGGTCCCTTCGCTGACGAACCGTCAGCCCTCCGGCCCGACGGTACGCGGAGGGGGGCCCGGGCGGCCCGGAGGCACGCCGCGCAGGGTTCAGCCGAGGAGGGTTCAGCCGCGCGGCGTTCAGCCGCGCACGGTTCAGCCGCGCAGGGTTCAGCCGAGGAGGGTTCAGCCGAGGAGCGGGGCGACCTCGGCGAGCGTGCGCACCCGGGGCACCTCGGCGGCGACGTCGGTGGGCTCGCGCTCCAGCCAGATGCCGAGCAGTCCGGCCTCGGTGGCGGCCTGCGCGTCCACGTCCAACCGGTCGCCGACGTACGCGGCACGTCCGGGGGCGACGCCGAGGGTGCGGCAGGCCAGGTGGAAGATCGCCGGGTCGGGCTTGGCGCAGCCCGCCTCGCCGGAGGCGGTGGTGTGCGCGGCCAACTCGCCGAGGCCGACGGTGCGCAGCTTGTCGCGCTGTATGTCGCCCTCGCCGTTGGTGATCACGCCCAGCTGCCACCCGGCCCCCAACTCGCGGATGGCGCGCGGCACTTCGGGGAACGCCCGCCAGGAGCGCCGGTACCTGCGCAGGTAGCCGGCGAACCACGCGTCGGCCCGTTCGTCGGACCACTCCCCCAGCCCGAGGTGCCGGGCCAGGCCGAGCGCGCGGGCCCGGCGCTGCTGCTGCACCGTCAGCTCGCCGGCCAGGTAGCGGTCGTACTCGCGGCGCTCCAAGTCCCGCCAGAAGTGCAGCAGCCCGTCGCGGTCCAGCGACCGTCCGGGGAGTTCGGCCGCCGCGCCGGCCAGCACGGCGGCCTCGGCGGCCCCGTCGTGGTCCAGCAGGGTTCCGTCGAGGTCGAACAGCACCACCTCGATGCGCATCCGCCCCTCCTCAGCCGTTCTGCCTGCACCGTCACCCTATCCGGCGCGACGACGGACCGTCACCAGGGCTCTGCTGTCAGCCCCCGGGGCGGCCTTCCAACTCCATGACGATGCCGAGCAGGGCGGCGGACCAGCCCGCGCCGTTCCAGTGGGCCGGGTGCGTCTCGACCTCGACGGTGACGGCCCGTTGGCCGCTGCCGGCCGGGACGACGCCGATGGCGGCGACCTCCTCCCCGGAGACGGCCCGGTACAGGTGCAGAACGCCCTCCTCGGCGCGGGCGCCCCAGCGTGCGGCCCGGTGGCCGGCCCGGTAGCGGTTCCACTGCTCCTCGGTGAAGTGCAGGCCCTGCGGGACGCCGAAGGGCCGGGGCAGTCGCATCCGGTTGAGGTGCGGCAGCAGCGCGGGGACACTGCCGGGGACGGGGAACGCCCAGGCGGGCAGCGGTTCACGGGCGTCCAGCCAGGCTGCGGGGATGCCCACGGTGCCGGTGCGGGCGGCCACCACGCCACCGGTGATCGCGGCGACGGTGTCCATGTCACCACCGGCGCCGATCGCCGCCCGGACGGCCGTCGGGTAGTCGTCGAGCCAACGGGCGGCGCACCAGAGCGCGAACGGGACGGTGTCGACGGCGCTGGTGCGACTGCCGTTGCCGAGCACCGCCGCGGCCTCGCGGGCGTCGGAGCGGTCGAGCAGCTGCCGGGCCCGGTGCAGGGCTTCGCGGACCCGGCCGAACGGGGTGAGATCGGCGACGTCGGCGAGGAAGCGGTGCGGCGTACGCGGCTCGGTACGGCAACGCGCCGCCAGGGCAGCGGCGACGGCCACCGCGATCGCGCCGTCCACCGCGTACGGGTGCGTGTGGGTGATCACGGCGGTGTCGGCGGCCGGACGGACCACGGCGGCCGGGTCGTCGGCGTACGCGGCACCAAGCGGGGCCACCCGCATGGCCGCGCCATTGCCGAACGAGCCCTGGCCGTCGAAGAGTTCGGCGGCCAGCCGGCGGGCGTCGCCACCCTCCCGGATCAGCCGCAGCAGGCGATTCGCGGCGGGCCCGTAGCCCCGGTCGAAGTCGTGGCGGTACGCGAAGGCGTGGGTGAGGTCGTAGCTGTCGATGGCACCGCGTTCGGTCTGTGCGGCGTACACCGAGCAGGCCATCTCGGTGTCGTCGGTCCACGCCCAGGGGCCGGGCGGGACGGTGCCGGCGCCGAGGTGGGCGCGGGCGGTGGCAGGGACGAAGAACTGAGCACCGAGGGCGTCACCGACGGACAGACCCTGAAGGGCATCGAACGCGGCTCCTGAGTGCAGAGCAGGCGGAGCGGGCGTGGTGGGCGTGGTCATATGGGCCCCACCGAAGCGCGCGGCCTGCAACTCCGTCAAGCCCGCAGGCCACGATCCGCCGAACCCACCCCACGCCGGTCCCGGCAAGCCCGCAAGGCAATCCGCTGACCCCGCGCCACTCCAGCAAGCCCGCAGGGCAATCCACTGGCCCCGCGCCGCCCAGGCAAGCCCGCAGAGCGATCCGCCGAACCCGCGCCGGCCCGGCCGGTCGGCAGACTAATCCGTCAGGCCCACGACACTCCGGCCGGTCGGCAGAGCGATCCGCTGAGCCCGCGCCACCCAGGCAAGCCCGCAGGGCAATCCACTGAGCCCCGCGCCGGCCCGGCCCGGCCGGTCAGCAACCGATCCGTCGGCCCACGACACTCCGGCCGGGCGGCAGGGCAATCCACTGAGCCCGCGCCGCCCCAGCAAGCCCGCAGGGCAACCCACTGACCCCTCCCCGCCGAGGCAAGCCCGCAGGGCAATCCACCGAACCCACCCCACCCCGACCGATCAGCAGACCGATCCGTCGGCCCACCACACTCCGGCCGGGCGGCAGGGCAATCCACTGAGCCCGCGCCGCCCCAGCAAGCCCGCAGGGCAACCCACTGACCCCTCTCCGCCGAGGCAAGCCCGCAGGGCAAGCCAGCGAACCCACCCCACCCCCGGCCGGGCGGCCTTCTGGCGACTCCTTCGAGCCGGTCTCGGGCCGTCAAGTCCCCTCCGGTGGACGGAAATTCGCTTGCCGGTGTCGCGGAGCTGCGCCAAGAATCCGTCCCCATGAGTACTGTTCTGTCCCCGCAGCAGGTCGAGGGTTTTGTCACGGACGGCTTCGTCCGGGTGGAGGGCGCGTTCTCGCCCGAACTGGCGGCCGAGTGCCGGGAGTTCCTCTGGAAGGAGATGGGGCTCGACCCGGACGACCCGGCGGGCTGGACGCGGCCGGTGGTGCGGCTGGGCGGGTACGGGCAGGAGCCGTTCCGGCGGGCCGCGACCTCCGGGCGGCTGCACGGGGCGTTCGACCAGTTGGTCGGCGAGGGCCGCTGGCGGCCGCAGCCGTGGCTGTCCAGTTTCGCGATCCGCTTCCCGCATCCGGACGACCCGGGTGACGTCGGCTGGCACCTGGACGCGAGCTTCACCCAGGAGGGCGAGCAGGGTCTGTGGCTCAACCTGGCCTCGCGCGGGCGGGCGCTGCTGATGCTGTTCCTGTTCTCCGACGTGGACGAGGCGAACGCGCCGACCCGGATCAAGGTCGGCTCGCACCTGGACGTGCCACGGCAGTTGGAGCCGTCCGGCGAGCCGGGCGCGGAGTTCTTCTCGTTCTGCGCCGAGCTCGACCGGGCCGGGCTGCTGGACCGCCCCGAGCGGGAGACCGCACTGGCCACCGGCCGGGCGGGCGACGTGTACCTGTGCCACCCGTTCCTGATCCACTCCGCCCAGCCGCACCACGGCACCGTGCCGCGCTTCCTCGCCCAGCCGCCGCTGCTGCCGACCGGCGATCTGGTGCTGGAGCGCGCCGACGGGGCGTACTCGCCGGTGGAGCGCGCCGTCCGACTCGGCCTGGGGCGTGCGTGAGCCTCCTCATCGGCTGAAATCCCGCCCTGCCACCGCAAACTGCCCCCGCATCGCCCGCCGCTGCCCCCCGCCTGCGATGATCGGGCCGTTCAGGCGTGTTCGGGGAAGGTGGAGCCCATGATCGGCGCGGTGCTGGTGGTCCTGCTGCTGCTCACGGTCGGCGGCTGCGGCTGCGTGGTGTGGTCGGAGCGCGGCGGGCCGGGCTGGGCCCGGGTGGTGGCGCGGGCGACGGTCGGCCTCGGCGGGGCGGTTCGGCGGGCCGCGCGCCGTCGCCGGATCCAGGAACGTCGCCTCACCGGCTCGGGCGACACGGGCGGCGACTGACGCGTCACCGGTCGGCGATGCCCAGCGGATCGGGGGCGTCGGCGAGCAGCCGGGGGCCGTTCTCGGCGACCCGGTTGACGGCGGTCGGCACCGCGCGGACCAGGATGTCGCCGTCCGCGGGGCGGTGCAGCAGGTGGTGCAGGTCGGCCCGGTCGCTGTGCGCCGGATCGAGCCAACTGTCCAGGTCCTGGCGGGGGATGGTGAGCGGCATCCGGTCGTGCACCCGCCCCGCGCTGTCGGTGGCGTCGGTGGTCAGGATGGTCGCCGTCGCCAGCCACGCCGCCGGATCGTCCTCGGGCAGGCTCGCGTCCCGCCAGAACTCGTACAGCCCGGCCATCAGCATCAGTTCGCCGGTGCTCAGGAAGTACGGCTGCTTGTACGCCTTGCGGCCGTCGCCGGCCGGGACGGGCCGCCACTCGTAGTAGCCGTCGGCGGGGATCACGCAGCGCCGGGCGGCGAACGCCTTGCGGAAGGACGGCTTCTGGTCGACGGTCTCCGAGCGGGCGTTGATCAGCCGGGCCGCGCCGGACCGGTCCTTCGCCCAGGACGGCACCAGGCCCCAGCGCAGGGTGCGCAGTTGGCGGACCACCTCGCCGGTGTCGTGGTCGACCCGTTCCAAGACTGCGTGGATCGGGTCGGTCGGCGCGACGTTCCAGCTGGGCGCGAGCGCCTCGGTGGGGTTCCAGCGCGCGACGTCGAGCAGGGCGACCAGGTCACCGGGCTCGGTGGTGGAGACGAAGCGACCGCACATGCGCCCCACCCTGCCACCGAACCCCGACAACCGCACGCACCGACGCAGGGCCCGGGAGCCTCAGGAGTAGAAGTTCCGGTCCCAGCGGTGTCCGGCCAGCACCTTCAACTCGCGCTCGCCGAGCGGCACTCCGTCACCGACGGCGGCGTTGCGCTCGACGTTGCGCACCGAGCGCATGCCGGGGATCACGGTGGACACGGCGGGCTCGCTCAGCACGAACCGCAGCGCCGCCTCAGCCAGCCCGTCCGCCTCGATGCCCAGGTCGGCGGTGATCGCCGCGGCCCGGCGCTCCACCTCGGCCAGCCGGTCACCGCGGAAGTAGCGCTGCCGGAAGTCGCCGTCCGGGAACACCGTGTCGGCGGTCAGCCGGCCGGTCAGTCCGCCCTCGTCCAGGGCGACCCGGACGATCACCCCGACGCCGTGCTCCCGGCAGGCCGGGAACAGCTCGTCCAGCGGCGACTGGTCGAAGACGTTGAAGATCACCTGCACCGCATCCACCGCGCCGCTGCGCACCAACTCGACGGCACTGTGCGGTTCGTGGTCGTTGATCGAGACGCCGAACAGGCCGATCAGGCCCTCCTCCTTCAGCTCGGTGACGGTCTCCAGCCAGTCGCCGCGACCCAGCCACTCGTCGTGCCAGACGTGGAACTGCACCAGGTCGAACCGCTCCAGCCCGCTCGCCCGCAGCGAGGTCTGCACGCTCTCCCGGATGTGCGCGCCCGGAAACGTCTCGGCCGGGTCCACCCCCGGACGGGCCGGCCACTGCCGGTTCAACGGCGGCACCTTGGTGGCCACCCGCACCTGCTGGCCGGCCGCGGCGCGCTCCCGCACCACCCGACCCACCAGCCGCTCGCTCTCGCCGTACCCGCGGGCGGTGTCGATGAAGTTCACTCCCAGGTCGATCGCCCGGTGCAGCGCCGCCAGCGACTCGTCCTCCTGCGCCCCGATCCAGCCCGACGCACCGATCCCCCACGCCCCGAAGCCGACCTCCGACACCTCGACCCCGCTGCGCCCCAACTGCCGGTTCCGCATTCGCCGTTCCTCCTCGCAGTGCCGGTGATCCGTCAGCTGGCGACGATAGGCGGCCGGGCCGCCGGAAGCCAGCGAAATCCGATAGCCCGGGGGTCGCGGCTACACTCCGCGCCATGACCGTCCTTCCTCCGCTGTCCGCCCTGGGCCCGTACTTCGCGACCCTTGCCGGCGACCCGCCCGCCGGGTTCCGGCCGCTGCGCGAACTGTCCGCCCCGGACGGCCCGTTGGCAGGCCGGATCGCCGAGGTGGCACGGGTGCTGGGCACGGACGAGGCCCGGGTCGCCGCCTCCACCGCCCACCTGGGCCTGGCCGCACGCCTCTGGTCGGTGGCCCTCGGCACGGCCGTCACCACCGGCCGGCTGCCCGACCTGGACGGCGCCCGGTTCGCCCTCCCGCCGCAGGGCCCGTTCGACCTGTGGCTGCCCACCGAGGCCCCCGGCCCGGAGGCGTCACCGGCCGCACTGCACACGCTCGTGATGGACCGCCACCTGCACCCCCTGGGCGACGCCGTCCGCGCCCTCACCCCCCTCGCCACCGGCCTGTTGGCGGGCAACGCCGCATCCGCGCTGATCGGCGCCGCCCGCCAGCTCGCCGCCGTCCCCCCACTGCGCACGCCCGCCGCCACCCTGGCCCGCGCCCTCCTCGCCTTCCCCGACCTGGCCCCCACCGGCACCCCCACCCCTCCGGGCCACCCCCTCGCCTTCCGCCGCACCTCCTGCTGCCTCTACTACCGCACCCCCTCGGGCGGCCTGTGCGGCGACTGCGTGTTCACCCGGCCGCCGAAGCCCCGCCACTGACCAGGAGCATCGGGGGGCAGCGAGCCGGGTTCGACACCCCATCGGGCGACTTACGCGGCGAGCACGCAGCCACCCCGCCCCCGAAACCCCGCCACCGAAGCCCCGCCACCGAAACCCCGCCACCGAAGCCCCGCCACCGACCAGGAACGTCGGGGGCAGCGAGCCGAGTTCGGCCCACCGACGGGGCGCTCGGAACCGGCCTGCTCACCGGGACCGCCAGCCGCCCGAATCACCGCCGGCCCCGATCCCTCACCAACCCACCCGAACCACCGCCGGCCCCGATCCCTCACCAACCCACCCGCGCATGGCCGCGGCCGGCCTCGGGCCGAGGGGCACGGCCCGCAGCTGCCTCCGCGACGAGCGTGCCGATCCGCTCGGCGCTCGGCTGCGGTGCTCATCGGCACCGTTCGTCCGACAGTCGGCACAGCCGGCCGGATCTCTACATCACCGGCCCGCCGCTCCTCCGCTCGCCGAGCTGTCCGGCGAGGACGGCGGGCGCCTCGGCCAGCGAGGGCCCGTACCAGGTGAGGTGGCGGCCGCTGAGCAGGGCGTACGGGAGGCCGGGGAACGCCTCCGGGCCGTCGGCGGCGGTGAAGCGGTACGGCTCGTCGGGGAGTGCCAGCAACTCGGCGTCCGCGGCCAGCAGTTCGGGGAGCGGGACACGGGGGTACCGGCCCGGGTGACCGGCCGTGACGACGGTGACGCCGAGCCGCCGCAGCAGGTCGGCGGCGAAGGTGTCCGCGCCGAGCACCATCCACGGCCGCCGCCAGATCGGCGCCACCGCCCGCACCTGCGCCGCCGGGGCCGGCACCCTCCCCCATGCCGCTCGCGCCGACAACAGCCAATCGGGCTCCGTCAGTTGGCACGCGTCGACCAGCAGCCGGCGCAGCGAGTCGAGCGCCTGGTCGAGGTTCCGGATCCGGGTCGTCCACACCGCCGCACCGGCCGCTCGCAGGGCGTCGAGGTCGGGGGCACGGTTCTCCTCCTCGTTGACGATCACCAGGTCGGGACGGAGCGTGACAATCCGTTCCACGTCCGGGTTCTTGGTGCCGCCGATCCGGGGTGCGTCCAGGTCGGCGGGGTGGGTGCACCAGTCGGTGGCGCCGACCAGCAGGCCGGGTGCGGAGGCAGCCACCGCTTCGGTGAGCGAGGGGACCAGCGAGACCACTCGGCGAACCTCCCCGAGCCGCACCGGGAACCCCTCGTCGTCCGTCAACTGCCGTGTCGCACGCATGAACACCACGGTACCCGCCGCCGTCCGAGGGTCACCCGGTCGGGGCGCGGCGGCCCCGTCGCACGCCCCTGCCAGAGCCAATCAGACGTACACGTATTTCTGCCTCCGCTCTCGCCGCGCGGCTCCTGGACAGCTGACCTAGCGTGGGTCTCGCCCCGGTCGGACGGGGTTTCTGCAGGTGGGCGCCCCCTGTCAGCCAATCACTCTCAGTCACATTCAGTGAAAGTGGATAGACATGGCATTCGGAAAGATGCTCAGCGCCATCGGTGTCGCCTCGGCCCTCGCCGTCACCGCCTTCGGTTCGGTCGGTTCCACCGCGTTCGCGGCGGACACGGCGGCCAAGCCCGCGGCCCAGACCGCCGCCCAGCCGGCTGCCCAGCCGGCGAACCAGGCCGCCCCCGCGACCACGACCACCCCGGTGGTCTCCGCGGCGGAGAACCCGGCGGCCGCCAACGAGGTCCAGACCCCGGCACTGGCGATGGCGCAGCCGACCAACCTCCCGTCCGTGCACTCGGACGGGACGGCCCAGGGCATCGCACCGCTCGACCTGGTGTGCGGGAACTTCTCGTTCAACGGGCCGAGCTTCACCGAAACCTGTAACGGCCCGCTCTGGCGGCCCTTCGTCGACTGCACCGACGGCAACCGCTACGTGTCCACGGTCGACTTCTCCGGCCTGTTCCGCGTACGCCTGACCTGCCCGGTCGGCGACGCGTGGCGCGGCGGCGCCTACGACCTGTCGTAAGCACCGCGCGGTGAACCAGGCCGCCGACCCTGTCCATCGGGGTCGGCGGCCTGATCCTTGCGCCCGCTCCCCGCACGGAAGTTGACGTCACGTCATGTCACTGGGCGGATCGGGCGCGGCATGGAATTCGCGCGCCCGGCCCGATGCCCGGGCCCGCACCCCTCCGGCCGGTTCCCACCACCCTCCCCACTCGGCTCGCCGACGACCCCTCACATCACAGCTACAGAAAGGAACTTCGAGTGTCTCTCTCATCGACGGCGCGGCGCTGCGGCGCTGCCGTGGCGGCTTCGGCGCTGCTGCTGCTCACCCCGACGCCGGCATCGGCTGTCGCCTTCGGCCCCGGCGGGAACGTGGGCCTCGACTGGTCGCTCCCGAACGCTCCCTCCGGCGGGCTGACCAACGTCACCTTCCCGATGGCCGTCAATCCGGCGAGCGAGCAGGTCGGGCTCTACTTCGCCCAGCAGTTCGACTTCGCCAACAAGCTGGGCGGCTACACGGGCCTGCAGCCCCAGCCGACCGAAGGAGACCGGCAGCCGTTCCGGGCCCTCTTCTCCGTGTTCGCCCCCGGCAAGGGGGGTACCCCGGGGCCCACGTCCAGCGACGACCCCAACTGCAAGCCGGGCGCCGACGCCGGTGCCGGGCAGTCCTGCGCCGTCTTCTTCGACGCCAAGTACGGACACACCTACAACCTCACGGTGAAGCGGACCCAGAGCACCTCCGACAAGGACACCTGGTCCGGCGACCTCTACGACTCCGCCGACACCCAGCACGTCCTGGCCCACATCGGCAGATGGACGCTGCCGAGCGGCCTGCTCAACCCCTCGCAGGGCGGGTTCGTCGAGTACTTCCGAGCCGACCAGAGCGCGCCCTGCACACAGAACACGGTCTCCGACGTCTACTTCGGCGGCCCCAGCAGCACGGACGCGGGCGGTCTGTCCGGCATCGTCAAGAATGTCCACGAGTACGGCGTCTGCGAGGGACATTCCAACTACGCCAGTGCGCCCATGGGTTCGGGCCAGCACATCGTTCGCGGCTTCACCACCACCAGCCCTTTCAAGGGCGCAGCCTCCGGTCTCTGCCTGGACGCCCCCGGCAACGGCCAGGGCACGCAGCTGGACATCGCGGCCTGTGACGGCTCGGCCAAGCAGACCTGGACGTTCCAGCCGGACTCGCCGACTGTCGCCGGCCCCCCGGTGCCGACCACCCCGCTCAGCCCCGAGAACGTGATCCGGGGCTTCCTTCAGTCGGGGCTGACGGACAGCTCCGGCAACCACCTGTGCCTGGACGACAACTCCCAGACCGACCCGGGCGGCAAGGTGATCGTCTGGGACTGCGCCTCCGACAACGCCAACCAGCAGTGGCTGCTCCAGTCCGACGGCAGCATCCGCAGCACGACGTCGGGCCTGTGCATCGACGTCGCCGACAAATCGACCGGCAGCGGCAGCCTGCTCGTCCAGCAGTCCTGCAACGGCAGCACCAGCCAGACCTGGGTCCGGGGAGCCAACCCGTGATCCCGAACCTCGTCACGAACGGAGCCACCTGATGGAACGTCGGATCGGCATCGCCGTCACCGCCCTCGCCGCCACCGCGGCCGCCCTCCTCCCGGCGGCCGCGACCGCCGCCACCACGACCGCCGCCACCACGACTTCCGGACGTCCGGCGGCGCAGCCCGCCGCCGCGCCGAACCCGGACTTCACCGTCCGGTGCTTCACCACCACGGCCGGTATCCAGCAGGCCGAGAGCTGGGTGTTCGTCCCCGCACCCTCCACGGCGGGCCGAACCGTCACGGCCACCCACCGGACCAGCTACCGCGGTTGCGCCGGCAGCGCGCACAGCACCGTGAACCAGAACACGCCCGTCCAGTGGACGGCGAGTTGCACGGACCCGTTCCCGACGTCGACCACCGAGACCATCACCTACGTCTGGGACTCCGGCGACACCACCACCGTCGTGTTCGACAAGGTGAGGACGAGCAAGGACGCCGGCGGCAACGTGATCCGGTTCCGGACCGACAGCACGGGCAAGGTCACGGCCGGCAGCGGCGTCGGCAAGGCCGTCACCCGCAGCACCCTGTTCGACCCGGTCGGCTCCGGCTGCAACCAGGACCGGACCGAGGTGTTCGGCAACGCCAGCCAGTTCACCATCGGCTGACGCCCCGGCCCGTTCCGCCCGCTCCGGCCCGCCGCGCATGCGCAGCGGCGGGTGCCGACGGGTTCCGACGGGCGTCAGCGGGCCAGTCGGCCGAGCAGGCCGGACGCGGCGGCGATGCCGGCGACGGTGGCCAGCGCCAGGACGCCGAAGTCCAGCGGCAGGTGGGACGGGGTGCCGATGAGCAGGCCGCGCAGCGCGTCGACCTGGTAGCTCAGCGGGTTGGCCTTGCTGACGGCCTGCAGCCAGCCCGGCATCAGGTCGACGGGGTAGAGCGCGTTGGAGCCGAAGAACAGCGGCATGGTGATGGCCTGGCCGATGCCCATCAGCCGGTCCCGGGTGAGCACGATCCCGGCGATGGTCATCGACAGGCAGGAGAAGAACGCCGAGCCGAGGATCACCACCACGACGACGCCCAGCAGCCGCAGCGGATTCGCGGTCATGCCGACGCCGAGCACGGCGGCCAGCACCACCACCACGGCGGCCTGGATGACCGCCTTGACCCCGGCGGCGAACGCCTTCCCGGTGACCAGTGCGGCCCGCGGGGTGGGGGTGACCAGCAGTTTGGTGAGCACCCCGGAGTCCCGCTCCCAGATGATCATGATGCCGTAGAAGATCGCGATGAACATCGCGGACTGGGCGATGATCCCGGGCGCCAGGTAGTCCAGGTACGGGATGCCGCCGGTCGGGATGGCCTTCAGCCGGGTGAAGGTCTCGCCGAAGATCAGCAGCCAGAGCGCCGGCTGGACGGCCCGGGTGTACAGCTCCGTCTGGTCGTGCCGGAGCTTCTGGAGCTCGACGGTGCACATCGCGAGCACCCGGGCGGGCACCACCCGCCAGCCGGAGCGGGCCCGCGGGGGCACCAGCAGCAGCCCGAAGTCCGGTGCGGCCGAGGATTCGGTCGACGGTCCGGCCGGCGGTTCAGCCGACGCGGCTTGCGGTACGGCGGGTACGGCGGACATCTCCGAAGTCTCCTTCCTTGGCGTCGGTCAGCGTGCGGCCCGAGAAGTGTCGGAACACGTCGTCCAGGGTGGGTTCGGTCTGCGCCGGGTCCTCGGTGCGGACCCGGGCCTTCAGCTCGTCGGGGGTGCCGAGGGCGCGAATCCGGCCGCGGTCCATCAGGGCGACCCGGTCGCAGTGCCGGTCCGCCTCGTCCATGTAGTGGGTGGTGACGAGGACCGTCATGCCGGTGGCGCGGCGCACCGCGTCCACCCGGTCCCAGACGCCCGCCCGGGCGATCGGGTCGAGGCCGATGGTCGGCTCGTCCAATACCAGCAGCCGGGGGGCGCTGACCAGCGCCTGGGCGAGTTCGAGGCGGCGCACCATGCCGCCGGAGTAGGTGGAGACCATCCGGTCGGCGGCGTCGGTCAGGTCGACGGCGGCCAGCGCCTGGGCGACCCGTTCGGCCCGTTCGGCGCGGGAGACGTCGAAGACCCGGGCGAACAGTGCGACGTTCTCCCGGCCGGTCAGGCCGGCGTCGGCGGACAGCTGCTGGGGCACGTAGCCGAGCAGGCGGCGCACCGCGATGGGGTCGGTGGCGCAGTCGTGGCCGAACACGGCGACCATGCCGCGCTCGGTGGGCAGCAGGGTGGTGATGGACCGGATGGTGGTGGTCTTGCCCGCGCCGTTCGGCCCGAGCAGCCCGAACACCTCGCCGGCCTGCACCGTCAGGTCGACGGCGTCCACCGCCCTGGTGCCGCTCTTCTTCTTCCGGCCGCGCTCGAAGGTGTACGTCAACTCGCGGCATTCGACGGCCACTTGCTCGTTCATGGCGCACTCCTTCGGAGGCCGGCGGCGATCGTGCGCAGCGCGGGCATCGCCTGGGTCAGCGCGGCCCGCTGGTCGGCGGGCAGCTCGGCCAGCACCTCGCCGACCAGGGCGGTGCGCCGGGCCCGCCAGTCGGCCAGCCTGCGGGCGGCCTCGTCGGTGGCGTACAGCAGCGCGGCGCGGCGGTCGGCCGGGTCGGTCTCCCGGCGCAGCATTCCCTGGCCGACCAATTGGTTGACCAGGGTGGAGACCGAGTTTCCGGCCAGGAACAGTTCCTCGGCGGCGTCCGAGACCCGCAGGCCCGGGCTGTCGTGGACCAGCCGCAGCAGTTCGACCTGGGCGCCGCGCAGCGGCGGGCCGTCCAGGCCGGAGCGCAGGCGGCGGCGGATCAGCCGCTGGATGCCGACCAGGAGTGCGGAGAACTCCTCGGTGTCGTTCACACTTTCGAGGTTAGCTCTGAATAAGAGCTATCGGGAGGCGGCGGCGGGCAAAGACCTGGTCGCGAACAGGCCAAGGGCCGGTCGCCCGACGGCGACCGGCCCTCGACGCGGGCTGCGGCGCCGGTCAGCAGTCCTTGAAGGCCGTGCAGACCGGCTTGGCGAGCGCGCTCAGCACGGCGCTGTCGGCGGGCGCGGACCAGGCGGTCTTCGGGTGTCCGCCCTTGGCGACCTGCGCGTGCAGGGTGAGTTCGACCAGCGCGCCGCCGGAGGTGGTCAGGTACTCGTGCACCTGCACGGCGCCGCCGTCGGACTGCGGCACGGTCACGGTCGCCACCAGGTACTCGCTGTCGTCCCCGACGATCTCGACCTTGGCCCCGGGGGCGGTGGCGGCGCAGCCCTTCACCTCGTCCTTGACCGCGCCGAGCACGCCGAACGCGGTCTGCGCGACGGCGCTGCTCTTCGCCGCGTCGCCGAGGTCGACGATGCTCTGGTCGGCCTGCCAGTCGCCCGCGGCCCCGCCCAGCGAGGCGGTGTCGAGGTCGGTCACGACGTCCGCCCAGTCGTCGGAGCGCTTGCCGTGGCAGAGCTGCTCGATCTTGAACTGGCCCTTGGCGCCCAGGCTCTTCGCCCCCTGGGCCGGGGCGGTCCAGTGCAGCGCCGTGTTCAGCGGCACCTGCTGGGGGTTGATCCAGGCCGCCGACGGCACCGTCGAGGCCTTCCCGCCGCCGGCCGGCGCGCCGGTGCTCGGGGCGGCCGTCGGGGCGCCGGACTCGGTGCCGGACTCGGCGCTGCCGGACGGCTGCGTCGTGCCGGCGGCGGGCGCCGCGGCGGTGGTCCGGGCGGTGTCGCCGCCGTCCGTCCCGGAGGGGTCGCAGGCGGTCAGGACGGCGATGGCGGTCAGGCAGGCCGCGGTGGCGGCGACGGAGCGGAGCGAACGCACGTGGATCCCCGGATTCGAGAAGGTCGGTGGACGATGAGGTCGGCCGGTCCCGCCGGCCGCCGCCCGGCGAACGTGCGGCGGCGGCGGGCGGGTTGACGCGGGATCAGTAGCCGCGGGCCGGACGGTGCGGGTCCGCCTGCTGCACCTTGGACGCCAGGTCGTGGCCGTCCGCCGAGACGTGGTACCGCTCCTGGATGTAGTTCATCGACGCCGCCACGTTCGCCACCGGGTCGTAGATGTCGGTGGAGGTGCCCTTCACGTGGTACGCCGCGAAGGTGGACGGAATGGTCTGCCAGCCGCCGCGCGAGCTGTTCAGCGGCGCGCCGTCGGCCTGCTTCGCGCCGTGCGCGTTGGAGTCCCACAGGTTCACCTGCGAGCCGGCCGCGTTGTACGAGGACTCGCGGTTGGCGATGGTCAGCATGCCCTTGGTCCACGCCTCGCGGGCCGCCGGGTCGGTGATGCCCATCGCGTCCAGCGCCTGCGCGATGTACTCGCGGCAGGCGGCCTCGCCGCTCTTGTACTGGCCCTTGCCGCCGTAGGTGACGTCGCCGGTCTTGATCGCTCCGGCGTGCGAGATCACCGGCGTCGGGTCGTTGCCGCCGCTGTGGCCGCCGCCGCCGCTGTGGTCGCCGCCACCGTGGTCGCCGCCGCCGCTGCTCTTCTTCGGGCTCTTCGGCATCGGCGCGGAGGGCTTCTTCGGGGCGGGCTTGTCGGTCGGCGTGTGCTCGCCGCCGCCCTGCCCCGGGCTCTTCGGCAGCGGCTTGGTCGGAGCGGGCTTGGTGACGATGTCGTGGGCGTGCTTCTCGGCCTCCTGGTACTGCTTGATCACGGTGCCGAGCTTCTGGGCGTCCTGGGCGAGCTCCTTGGTGAGCTTCTCCTTGGTCGCCTCCAGCGCCGCGACCTGCTCCTTGATCGCGGTCACCTGCTGGCGGACCTGCGCCACCACCGCGCCGAATCCGATGACGTTGCCGAGCGCGCCGGCGGCCAGGTCGGTGGCCGCCGCCTTGGTGATCTCACTCTTGATCCGGCCGGTCTGCTGGGTCATTTGGTTCATTCGCTGCTGGATCGTCTGGAAGTCCCGCTGGATCTTCGCGAGTTCGCTCAGCGTGACGCCGAAACCTGCCATGTCGTGTCTGCTCCCCCGTAGAACCTGACGCCCGTTCAGTCGTTTATCCCACCACAGAGCGTCCTGCGGCAATCACCGGCCCCCGCCGAGGGCGCGGCTACCCGCACGGCGGCGCCCGCAAACTGCCCGGCCCAGGTGTTCGCCGAGATGCCGGAGCGCGCCCGGCGCGCGACGATGGCAGCCGTGGACCGCCCGCCGGCGGCCCGCCTCCGAACGCACTGCCGGGACTCGCTGCCGATCGGCCGGCGCCCTACCGGAAAGGCTGGGATTCGATGTTCCAACTCCTCTGGATTCTGCTGATCGGCTTCGTGCTGGGTGTGCTGGCCAAGCTGATCCTGCGCGGACCGCAGGCCATCCCGTGGTGGCTGACCATGCTGCTCGGCGCGGCCGGCGCCTGGCTGGGCAACGCGGTGTCCGGCTGGATCGGCGTCCGCCACACCTCCGGCATCGACTGGATCCGCCACCTGCTCCAGCTCGGCTTCGCGATCGTCCTGATCGCCTTCGTCTCCCCCGCATGGAGCAAGTCCCACCCCAGCAGATGACGGCGCCCGCACGGCCGTCACCACCCACCGTCACCGTCACCGCCGCCCGCCGAGCCCCCCGCCCGGCGGGCGGCGGCGCGTCCGTCCGGCTCCAGGCCGTACCGGCCGCTGGGAGTACGTGTCGCCCAGGTACGCCCAGCGGCCGGTCATTCCGGCGGCGTGGCCGGTCGGCGTGCAGGGCCGGCCGCGCAGGCCCTTCGGCCCGGTGGGCGGGACGGCCGCGGCGCGGGCCGGCGTACGGCGGATCCGGTCCGCGGCGGGCTCCCAGGTGTCGTCGTCCGGCACCGCCGGCGCGTCGAACACCTCGCGGGCCGACTCCGTCTTCTTCCGAGCAGTGCACAACCAGGGGCGCGGGGTGGCGCGAAGGGGAACGAACGCGTCCGCGAGATCCGTCCTCCGACCGCCGGTTGCGCGTGGGCGGCCCACCCGGGGCGTGTGCCCTTCCGGGTGGGCCGGGACCAGGATTCGCGTCCCGCGAGACTCCGGATCTCGCCGAAGTCCCGTGCCCCTTCGCGCAGTTCTCCGCGCCCCTGGTTTCGCGCAGGCGAGGTCGGTCAGCCGGCGGTCCGCCGGAGCGCGCCGCCCGTCGCCGGAACCTGTAGTGGGTCGGAGACGGATTTCGCGGTCGTGCTCGGGAACTGCCCGCCGTAGCCGACGGTGTTGAGCGCGACCACCCGGTAGGCGTACGCGGTCGCCGGCGAGGAGGTCATGTCGACGAAGGTGCGGTCCTGGTGGACGTTGGGCTGGTCCAGCGGCGAGGCGATCGTTCCGACGTCGGTCCAGGTCGCGCCGTCCGTGGAGCGTTGGACGGTGAAGCCGGTCTCGTTGATCGAGTTGTCGTGCCACCGGAGTTGCACCCGGGCGTTGGCGCCCTGGCCGACCACGGAGGCGCTCAGCCCGTCGGCCTTCGCCGGGGGCAGGGCGAGCGATTCGGGCCGCATCATGTCCATCTCCTCGTGGCTGAGGATGTGGCAGTGGATGACGTACTCCCAGCCGAAGTTGACCAGTTGGTTGGTGATCGGCGCCGTCCCGTTTCCCTGCGGGTCGACGTTGTGGAACATCGAGGTGTCGCCGGCCGGCATCGTCGGGTCCAACAGCCGCACCGAGTTGGGCACTTCGAAAGGCGTGGTGGGCACCACCGGGCGCAGCGCAACGATGGTGTCCTCCAGTGGGCTCATCCGTACGGTGTCCTTCCAGCCCAGTTCGTTGGCGTCCGGTCGCAGGACGATGTTGTCCCAGGTGACCCGGTTGAGCACTTGGACGTCGTAGAGGTGGAAGTGCATCGGGTGGGTGTCCACGCCGTTGTGGGTGAACCGCCAGATCTGGGTGCCGTCGGCGGTGGAGCCGATCGGGGTGACTCTGGTGTCCGCTCTCGGCAGTGCGGTGCCGTCGATCAGTTCGGTCTGCGGGTTGATGTACGGGTAGAGGGTGACGTTCTGGGCTCCGGGGGTGGGTGGTTGGGCTTCGACGCCGAGGTTGGCCTGCATCCGGCCGTAGGCGTCGAAGCTGGTGGCGTTCATCTCGTCGTGGATGGCCTTGGGTTGCAGGGTCAGGGTGCTCCTGGTGGTCGGGGACTTGAGGGTGTTGAAGTTGAACGCAGTGGTGTCGTTGACCCGGACCAGTCCGTCGCAGGTGGTGACGGTGGAACCCGGGGTGTTGCAGTTGCTGCCGTTCGCGAAGCCGGTGCCGTAGGCCGAGTTGTAGGCGGCCTGCCCGACGATCACCGGGTTCTGGCCGGATTCGAAGACGCCGGAGCCGTCCGCGTGGTGGCGGAACGCGGCCTGGAGTTTCGCCAGGTTGAACGCGGGGGCCGGGGCGGTGTCGGCGACGGTGACCTGCATGACGGTGCGGGTGTTGGGGCCGTAGCCGGGCATGATTCCGGGTGCGCCGGCGGGGGCCAGGTCGGGGGCGCCGGTGTAGTAGTCGTAGGAGGCGATCCGGGCGGGGAAGGCGGCGGGCGCGTCGTTGTAGAGGATCAGTGTCCTGCCGGCGAACTTGGAGAAGTCGACCAGCACATCGGCGCGTTCGGCGGGGGCGAGGGTCAGCGAGTGCTTGTCCACGTTGCCGACGTCGAAGCGGGTCGGGTCGGTGATCCAGGTGGTGGGCTGCTGTCCGTCGATGACGGCGGGGGCGGGCAGGAAGCCGCCCTCGTTGGCGATCTGGATCCAACTGGGCCCGGCGGCTGGGTTGTTGGCGTCCACGGGGGTGGGCGACACGTTGGGGTCGGTCTGTGCGGCCTTCAACTCGTCCGGTTTCAGGGCGACTTCGGTGGTGCCGTCGCCCTGCTTCGGGTCGGCGGTGTACCACTGGAAGTTGAAGAACCGGTCGTTGGCGCCGTTGAGCAGCCGCAGCCGGTAGGTCTTCGGCTGGACGGTGGTCCTCGGGTAGGCGACGCCGTTGACGATCGGCGTGTCGTTGAACTGCTCCATGCCCATGGAGATGTTGGGCGTGCCGGGGATCTGCTCGGGCTCGCAGTAGGGCGCGGCCCGGTACTGCCAGGTGGTCGGGTCGTCGAGCTTGCAGTGCGGGTCGTGGTAGGGGTTGGGGATCGGCCCGTAGGTGGTGTCGCCGGCCGGCGGCCAGAACCACGGCCCGTACATCCAGCGGCCGTAGGAGCTCATGCCGCTCGGGTCGCCGGGGTTCTGTGCGGGCATGTAGACGTGGTGGTACCAGAAGCTGCCCTTTCCGCCCCAGCGTCGGGCGTCCCAGGTCGGGTCCTGGCCGTAGGACACCCGGTCGCCGCCCGCGTCGATCTGGTCCTTGAGCTGGGCGTCGTCGGGCACGAAGGTGCGGTCCTGGACCAGCAGGGGCAGGGTCGAGGCGGCGTCGGGGATGGTGCCGCTGTTGATCAGCGCCTTCTCGGTGTCGTCGGTGATGGTGTAGCCGGCGGCCTCGCCCGCGTACACGTTCAGCCGGGTGATGCCGTAGGAGTGGTCGTGGTAGAACATCAGCCGCGCGCTCTGCTGGTTCGTGTAGTAGAACGTCGAGCAGCCGTCGTCGGCAGCGGCGCACAGGGTCGCGCCGTCGGGGTCCACCATGTCGGGCACGTTCTGCACGCCGACGCCCTGCGGCCAGTCGGTCTGCTCGCCCGCGGGGGTGATCCACTGGTGCGGGGTGCCGTCGCTGATCCACGGGGTGATGCCGCCGTGCAGGTGCAGGGTGGCCCGATTGTCCTTGTAGCAGCCGGACTTGGCGTTGGTGCAGGCCGGGTTGCGGACCTCGTCGGTGACGCTGGAGCTGTTGCCGGGCGCGGGCATCGTCATCGGCCCCATGCCGGCGCCCATGCCGGTGGAGTCCACCGGCAGGAACAGGTCTCCGGCGGCGCCGGTCGGCAGCAGGTTGCGGAACACGATCCGCACCGGCCGGTCCTTGGTGGCGGCGATCAGCGGGCCCATCCACTGCGGTGCGGCCACGCCGGTGTACGGCAGTTGCTGCCGGGTGCCGTCCATCAGCTCGTTGTACAGCGGGACTCTGCGGCCGGGCACCGCGTCGGTGGAGAGCTGGACGTAGCCGCGCACCAGGGTGGGCGGCAGGTCGGAGGAGAACCGGGTGCGGTACTGCACCAGGCCGATGACGTACTGGTCGGCCTGCGTGCCGCCGGTGGTGACGGTCTCCGGCACGGCCTCGGGGACGAACTTCGCCGCCGGGTCGGTGGTCGGGTCGGCGAGCTGCCGGACGTCCGGGCAGCCGGCGCCGTTCGCGCCGGGGTTGCAGGTGGTCGGCAGGTTGTCCTGGAACTTCTTGAGGCCGGGCGTCAGGTAGCCGGCGCCGGGGCTGGTGACGGTGATCGAGCTGATCGCGCCGAGGTTGGTCACGGCGCTCGCCTCGGCGCCCGAACCGCCGTTGCCGGTGGGGTCGGTGACGGTGACGTCGGGTGTCGAGGCGTAGCCGGAGCCGGGCGTGTCGACGGTGAGCGCCAGGAGCTTCAGGCCGCTGGCGGCGGCGGCCGGGGTGGCGCCGGGGATCGGGTCGGCGAGCGTGCCGTTGCGGACGGTGACGCCGGGCGCGGCGGTGTACCCGCTGCCGGGGTCGTCGACCGTCACCTTGGCGATGCCGCCGCCCGGAGTGAGGTCGGCCGGCTCGACGTGGCCCTTGGCGACCGTGCCGTCCGGCTGCGCGGGCAGGTCGAAGTCGACGGTCGGCATGGTGTAGCCCGCGCCGGGGTCGGTGAGGTGCACGGCCGCCACCCCGCCGGAGGCGGTGGCCGTGGCGCCGCTCCCGCCGCCGCCGGTGACGGCGACCGCGAAGCCGCCGTAGCCGCTGCCGCCCGCGCCGATCCGGTAGTCGACCACGCTGCGGGTCTGCTGGACGGCGGCGGTGGCGGTGGCCGCCGTGGTGCCGCCGTCGACGGTGACGGTGGTCGCGCCCTCGGCGTAGCCGTGGCCGGGCGTGGTCACCTCGATGCTCGCGATGCCGCCGGTGCGCGGGTCGACGGTGGCGGTGGCCTCCGCGCCGCTGCCGCCGCCGGCCAGGGCGACCTGGGCGGCGAAGGAGTACGTCCGGTCCTGGGTGGCGAACCGCTCCCAGCCGGGGGCGCCGACGGTGACGGTGGCGTCCTCGGCGGGCGCGACCCCGGTGGGCGGACTGGTGCTGTCGTCCGCCCCGGCCGGATGGACCAGGGTGTCGGTCGGGTGGACCACGCCGGTGTCGACGGGGACGCCCTGGCCGTAGAAGGCGAGCAGGTCGCCGGCCCGGACGGGCGTGTCCGGCATGTCGTAGGCGGTGACTTCGCCGCCGGCGGCGCCCGGGGCGGGCACGGTGCGCAGTCCGCTGTCGGCGACGACCGTGTACTGGTCGGGGGCGCCGGTCGGGCGCAGCACGTAGCCGTGGAACCGGCCGCCCTCGGAGGTGCTGGGGCTGCCGCCGGGGGTGGTCTGGTTCCAGGTGCGGAAGCCCTTGAGGGTGCCGGCGGGCAGCGGAGTGCTCGTCAGAATGACGAACACCGGCCCGAGTTGCCCCTTCGGGGTGGCGTAGTCGGTGGCGAAGGCCCGGCCGGTCAGCGGGTTGCCGACCTGGACGGTGGTGGCGCTGCTGCTGATCGACACCTTGGCCCGGGAGACCGTCAGCGGGCTGTTCGCCCAGTTCGGCCAGGGGCCGAAGTAGTGCGGGACCTTGCTCTGGTCGGTCGGCCCGGCCGGTGCGGCGGCGGCCGCCTGCTGGGGCTGCGTCGGCGGCAGCCCGAGCAGGGCCGCCGCCACCACCGCCCAGACGCCGGCCATGGCGACGAGGGGCCGTCGCCTGCTCGTGGTGTGGCGCGTGAACACGCCGTCCCTCCTCCCTGTCGGCACCCGGCCGCCGTCGCGCGGGTCCGTCCCTTCCGGCGCTGCGGGTACGCCCCGCAACAGGGTGGGCGGGGCCGTGCCGTCGACCGGTGACGAGCTGCGGCGGATGCGGCCCCAGTGTGCGGACGGCGGGGCGGCGGGCAGGGAAAGATGACAGTCTTGTCATGAGGCCGTCATGACGGCACATCAGCTCCGCAGGGCGCACACAAAGTGCGATAATCATCCGCACGTTGAGGCGATGGCCCCGCCGGCACCTCCGGGGCGCGGGGAGGCAGCACCGAGCATGGCGCGACTGCTGGTCGTCGAGGACGAGGCACGCCTGCGGGCCTACCTGGTCCGCACCCTGGGCGCGGACGGCCACCTCGTCCAGGGCGCCGGCACCGGCCCCGAGGCCGTCCAGCGCCTGCGCGAAGACCCGTACGACCTGGTCGTGCTCGACCTGATGCTGCCCGGCTTCGACGGCTTCGAGGTGATGCGCCAGGCCTTCGAACTCCGCCCCGAACAGCGGGTCCTGGTGCTGTCCGCCGTGGTGGACGTCGCCACCCGGGTGCGCTGTCTGCGGACCGGCGCCGTCGACTTCCTCGGCAAGCCGTTCGCCACCGCCGAACTGGTCGAACGCGTCCGCTCCCGGCTGCGCACCGCCCCCGTCGGCGCGCCGCAGCGGTGGCTGCGCGTCGGGGACGTCGCGCTCGACCTCGAACGGCAGTCGCTCGGCATGGACGGACAGCAGATCCCGCTCTCCCACCGGGAGTTCATGCTGCTCGGCCACCTGATGCGACAGGCCGGGCAGGTGTGCAGCCGGCACGAACTGCTGGCCGGCGTCTGGGGCTACAGCGACGACCTGGCCAGCAACGTGGTCGACGTGACGGTCCGTCGGATCCGCGGCAAGGCCCCGCGGCCGATCATCGAGACGGTCCGCAACGTCGGGTACGCCTTCAGTGCCCGCTGACCGCTCCGCACCCGAGCGCGCCCTGTTCGCGGGCTGGGTGCTGTTCGTCGCCTGCACCCAGCTGGTGCGGTTCGTCGCGCCCGCGCTGGAGACGGTGGCGTTCCACCTGGTGTGGATCAGCATGTCCATCGCCTACGGCTTCGACGCCTGGTCCACCCGCCGGACGGCCGTGGTGCTCACCGCCGTCACCCTCGTCACCGGCGGCACCATGGCCGCGTACGCCGCGCGCGGCCGCCTCGGCTGGGACGAGCTCGCCGAAGTGCCGCTGATGGCCCTGGTGTTCCTCGCCATGGCCTGGCACGTGCGCCGCCGGGCCGCCGCCCTCGCCGAGGTCCGGGCCGCCGCCGAGCGGGAGCGCCGCGCCCAGCAGGACAAGGAGCTGTTCGTCCGCACCTGCTCCCACGAGATGCGCACCCCGATCACCGTCGCCCGCTGCTACGCGGAGCTGGTCCGGGGCGACCTGCCGGCCGGCGCCGGGCGGGAGGACCTCGACGTGGTCCTCGACGAACTCGACCGGCTCGCCCGCCTGTCCGGCCGGCTGCTGGTGCTGGCCGACGCCTACCACCCCGCCGCGCCCGAACTCGGCCCGGTCGACCTCGACGCGCTGATGCACCGCACCGTCCAGCGCTGGCGGCCCGCCACCGACCGCCGCTGGCACCTGGACGCGCCCGCCGTCCGCATCGAGGGCGACGAGTCCCGGCTGGAGGCCGCCCTGGACGCGCTGGTGGAGAACGCCGTCAAGTACACCTCCCCCGGCGACGCCATCACGCTGCGCTGCCGCACCGGCCGCCACGGCGCCGAACTCGACGTCGAGGACACCGGCGTCGGCTTCGCCCACTCCCCCGCCACCGGCCTGTCCGGCACCGGTCTCGGCCTGGCCATCGTCCGCGCCGTCCTCGACGCCCACGCCGGCGACCTCACCATCTCCCCGGCCCCGCACGGCGGTTCCCTGCTCCGCCTGCGCTTCCCGGCCCCGCACCCCGGCTGACGGCGCGGCGCCCCGCGCCCGGGCCGGGCCGGGCCGGCGAGGGCGGTCCGCGAGTGCGGGCCGGGCCGGCGAGGCCGCGGGCCGCGCAGCGGTGTGGCGCGCACCCCACCGGGCCCCCGGCGCGGGAGGATTGGCCGGCCGCGCGCAGCGGTGCGCGGGCGGGGCGGGAGGAGTGCGGGGTGCGGAGCGACCGCGGTGCGGACGGCGCGGGGTACGGCGTCGGCCGGGCGGGGCGGCTGGTGTCGCTGGGGACCGCCGCCCTGATGTACGGCGTCATGGTGGGGCTGCAGTTCGCGCCGGACGGCTGGCAGACCCCGTCGGTGGTGGTCGCGGTGCCGGCCCTGATCTCGATGGCGTTCCGGGCGCCGCTGATCGTGGCGTCGGCGGTGCTCGCGATCGGCACCCGCTGGGCGTTCGTGCCGGACGAGCCCGGGCGGATCGGCGCCGCGATCGGCACCACCGCGGTGATCGCCGTCATCGCCGCACTCGGCGTCTACCTGGTGCACCGCCGCGAGCAGGCCGCCGCGCACCTGGTGGAGATCAGCACGGTCGCCGAGGCCGCCCAGCGCGCGATCCTGCGGCCGCCCCCGCCCGTCGTCGGACCGTTCCGCACCGCCGCGGCCTACCGCGCCGCCGCCCAGTACGCCCGCGTCGGCGGAGACCTGTACGCGGTGGCCGACACCGCGTTCGGCGTCCGCGCCCTGATCGGCGACGTCCGCGGCAAGGGCCTGGACGCCGTCGCCACGGCCGCGGTGATCCTCGGCTCGTTCCACGAGGCCGCGCAGGACCACGCCCGCCTCGACGACCTCGCGGACCGGATGGACATCAGCCTGCGCCGCCACCTGAACGACGCCGAGGCGTTCGGCACCGCCTTCCTGGTCGAGATCTCCGCCGACGGGACGGCCCACGGCCTGTCCTGCGGGCACCCGCCGCCGCTGCTCCTGCGCGGCACCGGCGCCACCGAACTCCCGGTCTCGCCGCGGCCGCCGCTCGGGCTGAACGGCCTGGCCCCCGACCCGCCCGCCGACGAGCCCGCGCCGCGCGTCCGGCTGCGCCCCGGGGACACCCTGCTGCTGTACACCGACGGCCTCACCGAGGCCCGCGCCGCCGACGGCTCCTTCTACCCGCTGCTCCCCCGCCTGACCGCCCGCCTGAAGTCGCACCCCGGCTGGTCCGAACCCGCCCCGCTGCTGGACTGGCTGCACCGCGACTCCCGGGCCTTCGCAACCGGCGCCGCCGACGACGACGCCGCCCTGCTCGCCCTGGCCTGGCCGCCCGCACCGGCCGACCCCGCGCATCCCAGAAACCTGGGATACCCCGGGCCCCGACGCCTCTGACAGGGTGATCTGTCATGGACGCGCACGCTGAATCGGTGCGCCGTGCGTATCAGGAGGCTTCGTGGTCGCCGGGCTGAACGGCCGCTCCGTCACTGTCCCCACCCCCGCGGACGGCACCCGTCCCGGGCTGCGGCTCAGACTCCTCGGGCAGCTCTCCGCCGAAACCGACCACGGCCCGCTCAACCTCGGCTCGGTCAAACAGCGCGCCGTCCTGGCCGCGCTGCTCGGCCACCCCAACACCCTGCTCTCCACCGATCTGCTGACCGAGGCGGTCTGGGAGGACGAACCGCCGCGCTCCGCCCACAAGAACCTCCAGGTGTACGTCTCCGGCCTGCGCGCGGCGATCGGCGCGGCCCGCCTGGTGCACCGGCCCGGCGGCTACGAACTGCACGTCACCGAACAGGAGTTGGACACCCTCCGGTTCGACGCCCTGGTGCGGGCCGGCCGGGACGCCGCGACCCGGCAGGACGACGGCCGGGCCGCCCTGCTGCTCGGCGAGGCCCTGCGGCTGTGGGACGGCCCGCCGCTGCCCGAACTGCGCCACTCGTCCCCGCTGCGGGCGGTCGCCGAGCGGCTGACGGGCCGCTACCTCGGCGCGGTCGAGGACTGGGGGGAGGTGGAGCTGCGGCTCGGCCACGCCGGCCGGGTCGCGGGCGCCCTCGCCGACCTGGCGGACCGCCACCCGCTGCGCGAACGCCTCCAGGCCGTCCACCTGCTGGCCCTGCACCGGGCCGGGCGGCGCGCCGAGGCGCTGGCCGCGTTCGCCCAGCTGCGCCAGCAGCTCTCCCGGGAGCTGGGCCTGCCGCCCGGCCCCGAACTGGAGGCCTGTCACCGGGAGTTGCTCGCCGACCGCCCGACGCCGCGAGCCGCCCGCCGCCCCGCGCGCACCGAACTGCCCCCGGACACCACCGCGTTCACCGGCCGGGAGGCGGAGACCGCCGAACTGGTCCACGCCCTGCGGCACGCCGAACGGCCGGTCGCGTTGATCGGACCGGTCGGCGTCGGAAAGACCGCACTGGCGGTCCGCGCCGCCCACACGCTGCGCGACGCCTTCCCCGACGGCCGACTGCTGATCCGCCTCGGCGACGCGGCCGGCCGCCCGCGCGGCCGGCAGGCCGTCGCCGCCGACCTGGCCCGCCTGCTGGCCGTCGACACCGCCGATCCGACCCAGCTGGCGGCCCGCTGGCGCGAGTGGCTGGCCGAACACCGGGCGCTGGTGGTCCTGGACGGCGTCGCCGACGAACGCACCGCGCACGCCCTGCTCCCGCCCGACGGCCCCGCGACCGTCCTGGTCACCGGCCGCACCCCGCTCGTCGGCCTCGGCGCCGCCCACCGCCTCGACCTCGCCCCGTTCACCGTCCCCGAGGCGCTCGCCCTGCTGTCGCTGCTGATCGGCGCCCACCGGGTCGACGCCGCCCCCGCCGCCGCCGAACGCATCGTCACCGACTGCGGCCTGCTGCCCTCCGCGGTCCGCCTGGCCGGCGGCAAACTGGCCGCCCTGCGCCACCTGCCCCTCGACGAGTTCGCCGACCGCCTCGCCGACCCGCACCGCGCCCTGGACGAACTCGCCGTCGGCGAGACCCGCCTCCGCGACCACCTCGACACCCAGTGGCACACCCTCGCCCCCGACCAGCGCGCCACCCTCACCCACCTCGCCCGCCTGCCCTGGACCCCCGCCTTCGACCTCACCCACGCCGGCCGGGCCCTCGACCTCGACCCCGCGCCCGCCCTCGCCGCCCTCGAACGCCTCATCCTGGCCGGCGTCCTCCTCTGCCCCACCGAGGAGGTCTCCGCCCACGCCGCGCACTACGCCCTCCCGCGCCTCACCCACCTCCACGCCCGCCTCCAACAACCCGCCTGACGACGCGGCGCCGGCACCGGCCGGGCGGCCACGGAGTCAGGAGCAACAGCGCGCCCGCCCGGGGATGCTCGACCCCGCCGCCGCGCCGCACCACCGGGGCGGCCCGCGCCCGCAGCCGGATCGCGGTCCGCCCTGCACACCCGTTTCGACGCCGAGGACGACCCCTTGATGCGCGCAGTCCTGATCCTGGCCGTCGGCCGACCCGCCCGGGCGCCGCGAACGCCCGACCGGGCCCCCGTCGCCCGTTGTACCGCCCGTTGTACCGCCCCTTATGCATCCCTTATGCGCCCCTGTACCGGCCCGCAACCACCGCCCCCCACAGTGCTGACGGCAGCCGCGCGGACGGGAGGGACGGACGTGGAACTGTCGCAGATCCTCGGCCCGTGGCCCCGACCGGCCGGGGGGCCGTCGGTGGCGTCGCCCCGGCGGCGGCCGCCCGCGTGCGCGCACGGCCCGACGGACTCGCCGCTGGACTCGCCGACGGACTCCGCCGACCGCCCGGACGTCGGGCGCCCGGCCGCCCCGCCGCGCCGCCACGGCCGCGCCCCGAACGTGCGCCCGATTCAGCTGCGCGCCCGGCCCGGCGCCCGGCCCGAACACGCCCCGCACCCGCCCGCCCCGCCCCTGACCCGCCCCGGGAGCGCGCCGTGAGCATCCCGTTCTCCCGGGCGTTGAACGCCAGCCTCGCTCCGGCCGCCCCCGCCCTGCACCGGGCGAGTGCCCGGCTGTGGCGGCCGGACGGTGATCTGGCGGGGCGCTACCGGCGGTATCTGCGGGCGATGCACGCGCTGACCACCGCGTCCGTTCCGCTGCTGGAGCGGGCCGCGGCGGCGTGCGCCCGGCTGGACGACGACTGGGCGCCGGCGCTGGCCGCGTACTTCGCGGGGCACGCGGCGGAGGAACGGGGCCACGACGCAAGACTGTTGGAGGATCTGGCAACCGCCGGGGAGCCGGCCGGGCGGCCGTTGCCGCCGCCGTTGGTGGTGGAGCTGGCGGGGGCGCAGTACTACCGGATCGAGCACCGCCATCCGGCCGCGCTGCTGGGGTATCTGGCCGTGCTGGAGGGCCAGGCGCCGTCGCCCGTGCTGGCGGGGGCGCTGGCCGCGCGGACGGGGCTGCCGACGGCCGCGTTCCGGACCGTGCGCGAGCACGCGGATCTGGACGCCGAGCACCTGGCCGAGGTCGAACGGCAGCTCGACCGGCTGTCGTTGACGGCGGCCCAGCAGGCCGAGGTCGCCGACAGCGCCCTGCACACCGCGGGCATCCTCGCCCGGCTCTTCCATCAGCTCGCCGCGGACTCCGGAGGACAGCGATGACCGGCCCCGATGCCCACCCCGCCCCGGAGGCCCCGGCCGCCGCCGGGTCCGGCCCGGGCGGTCCCACCGAGGTCCGGGGGCATGCGGAGGTGGCGGGCGGTGCGCTCCTCTGACGCGTTCGGCCCGGGCGCGACCGCCGGCCCGCGCGCACGGGCCGGCGAGGCCGGTCCGCCGCGCCGCAGGGGCAGGGCGCAGGCCGCCGCCGCGCCCGGGTTGCCCGGCCCGGCCCGCGGCACCGGCGAGGACGGCCGCCACGACCTGCCGTTCGTCGGGCGGGAGGCCGAACTCGCCGTGCTGGAACGGGAGTTCGCGAAGGTCAGGGAGCGCCGCTCGGCCCGGCTGCTGGTGCTGGGGGGCGAGCCGGGGCAGGGCAAGAGCCGGCTGCTGCGGCACTGGCTGGGGCGCTCCGGTGCGAAGCGGTTCGGCGCGGGCCGCTGCCGCCCGCCCGGCGAGCAGGCCGGGCTTCAGCCGCTGGCCGACGCCGTCGCCGCGCTGCTCGCCGGGCCGCCCGACCGTCCGCACCCGCCCGACCGTCCGCACCCGCCCGGCCTGGAGGTGCTGGCGCAGGGCCTGCTGGCCGACGGCACGCCCGCGCCGTCGTTGCAGGACACCGGCGCGGCCCTGGCCGAGGTGCTGGGCGCGCAGGCCGACGGGTCGCCGGTGGTGCTGGTGGTCGACGACGCGCACTGGGCGGCCCCGGTGCTGCTCGACCTGCTGGACCGGGTGACCGCCGCCCTCGTCGACGCGCCCGTGCTGGTCGCCGTGCTGGGCCGCCCCGAGCTGCTGAACGCCCGCCCGGCCGGCGCGCACCGCGTCCTGACCCTCGGCGGGCTGACCGACGCGCAGGCGCTGCGCCTGGCCCGGTCGCTGTCCGACGCGCCGCCCGCCCGCCTGCTGGAACGCGCCGGCGGCAACCCGCTGCACCTGGCGCAGCTGCTCGCCGGCGCGCCCGGCGACGGGGTGCCGCCGACCCTGCGGGCGCTGGTCGGGGCCCGGCTGGACACCCTGGACCCGGCCGAGCGGCGGGCCGTCGACCTGGCGTGCGTGCTGGGCCGGGAGTTCGCCGCCGAGGAGCTGTCCGCGCTGGACGGCGCCGGGCCGGACCTGTCGGCGGCGCTGCGGCGCCTCGTCCGGCGGCGGCTGGTGGTGCCGGACGACACCGGGTTCCGGTTCGCCGACGGCCTGGTGCAGGAGGTGGCGTACGAGCGGCTGTCCCCGCAGGGCCGGGCCGAGCGGCACGAGCGGGCCGCGGCGCTGCGCTCGGTGCGCGCCGCCGGCCCGGCCGCGATCGGCGGCCACCTGGAGCGCGCCCACCGCTGCCGGTCCGAACTGGGCCTGCCCGCCGACGAGTTGCGACTGGCCGCCGCCGCGGCGCTGGCCGAGGCGGGCGCCCGGGCGGCGGCCCGGGCCGACGCCGGCTGGGCGGTCGACCTGCTGACCCGGGCCACCGGTCTGCTGCGCCCGGGCGAGGACGGCCGGCTTCCGGCGGCCCGGCGGCTCGGCGAGGCGCTGCTGGCGCTGGGCCGGACCGGGCCCGGCCGGGAGCTGCTCGCCGAGGTCGGGGCGAGCGCCGACGACCCGGTGGAGGCGGCGCACGCCCGGCTCGGCCTGGCGGGCGCCGGCCGGCAGCAGGCGCCCGCGCCGGTGGCCCGCGAGACCCTGCCGGTGTTCCAGCGGGCGGGCGACCAGCTGGGCCAGGCCCGGGCCTGCCTGTACCTCGCCCGGCAGGAGCAGGCCGACGGGCGGCACGCCGCGGCCGCCCGGCTGCTGGCCCGGGCGCTGCGGCACGCCGCGCGCTCCAAGGGCGAGCCGGAGCGGGTGGCGACGCTGGGCGCGCTCGGCGTGTCGCTGTGGCGCGGACCGGTTCCGGCGGCGACCGCGGTGGAGCGCTGCCGGGAGCTGCTGGCCGCGCACGGCCGCGGTCGTCCGGCCGCCCGGGCGGCGTTGAACGGTCCGCTGGCGGTGCTGCTGGCGCTCGGCGACGACCACGCCGGGGCGGCGGCCTGCCTGGACGAGGCGGGACACCGGGCCGAGCGGCCGGGCCGGGCGGAGGCGGCGGCGCTCCTGCCGCTGTTCGGGGCGACGGTGGCGGCGCTCGACGGCCGCCCCCGGGACGCGCTCCGGCTGCTGGCCCGGGCCGGCCTCGCGGCGCGGGAGTCGGGCGACCGCACCGTGCTGGGCGCGGCGCTGCTCGACAGTGCGCGGCTGCGCCTGGACCTGGGCGAGCGGGCCGCGGCCCGGTCCGCGCTGGCCGCGCTGGAGGCGGAGCGGACCCGGGCCGGCGGCCGGCTGTCGCTCGCGGCGCTGGTGGAACGCGACAGCCTGCTGGCCCGGCTGGCGGCCGGTGGCCGGGGTCGGGGCCGGGAGGCCGCGCTGGCGCTGGCCCGCGGCGCGGTCGCGGCGGCCGGACGGACGGACTCCCCGGTCCTTCAGGGCCTGGCCGCCGCCGACCTGGCCCGCACCGCCGCGCTGCTCGGCCTGGACCGGGAGCGCTCCCTGGCGGCCGCCGCGGCCGGCGTCCGTTTCACGGCCAAGGGACACGGTCCGGGCGTGCGGCTCGCCGAGTCCCTGGCCGGCCACCGTCCCCGTAGAGAGGCGATCTCCCGATGACGACCGTGCCCGACGCCACGCCCCGGCGCGGCCTGACCTGGCGCCTGATCGACAGGACCCCCGAGGACGTCTGGACGGAGGCGGACGCGCTGCCGGAGCGGCCCGCGCCGGGCACGCTCGTCGGGGGCTCCGGGCGGGGGATCCGGGTCTGTCTGGTCGATTCCGGGGTGGAGGCGACGCATCCGCTGGTGGGCGGGGTGGTGAGCGCGCGGGTGGCGCGCCGGGGCGAGAACGGGACGATCCGGATCGAGGAGCTGGACGACGACGACCCGGGCGACCTGTCGGGCCACGGCACGGCCTGCGCGAGCATCGTCCGCCGGGTCGCGCCGGACTGCGAGATCCACAGCGTCCGGGTGCTCGGCGAACGGTTCACCGGCCGCGGCGACGTGCTGCTGGCCGGGCTGCGGTGGGCGGTCCGGCAGGGCTTCGAGGTGATCAACCTCAGTCTGTCCACCACCCGCGCCCGGTACCTCGACGACCTGCACGAACTGGTCGACGAGGCGTACTTCGGGCGCAGCACGATCGTCGCGTCCGCGCACAACGCCCAGGTGGAGAGCTTCCCGTGGCGGTTCTCCTCGGTGGTCTCGGTGGGCAGCCACCCGGTGGCCGACCCCGATCTGCACCTGTACAACCCGGAGCCGCCGGTGGAGTTCTTCGGCCCGGGCGTCGACGTCGAGATGGCCTGGCTCGACGGCGCCACCCGGCGCAACAGCGGCAACAGCTTCGCGACGCCGTTCGTCACCGGCCTGTGCGCGCGGATCCTGTCGGAGCGGCCGCGGCTGACGCCGTTCCAGCTGAAGCACGCCCTGTACCTGTCCGCCGGGAACGTCCACCTGGGCGGCGACCGGTGAGGGCCGGCGCGGCTCTGTACCGGCGCTGAACCGGCTTCATACCGCTCCTGAAGCGTCGCCAACTAGCTTTTTCTCAGCGGCAGTCGAGGCCGCGGAAATCAACAGACAGGAGATCGTCGTGCGTATCAACTCCCTTGAGATCACCGAGTTCGAGGCCGTGCTCTCCCTCCAGGAGGTGCCCACCGCCGATGGCCCGGACGACACGATGGCTGCCATCAGCACCCTGAGCATCGCCAACTGCACCAACAAGACCGTCACCCCCACCAAGACCCAGGCGGCCTGACCCACGGCCGGTCGGGCCCGCCGATCCCTGTGCGGGCCCGACCGGCCGCTGCCCGAGCGGCCCGGGCCCGGGCCGCTCCGGGTACCGCACCGCGTGTGCCCGCACCGCTCCGCGGTGCGGGCACTCCACCATCGGGGCGCCGTGCCGCCTCCACCCGACAGGAGATGTTCATGGCCGACGTGCTGGCGAATTTCACCGCCGCGGACCCGGACTACTACGCCCCGCTGGAGAGCGCGGCCAGGGACGGTGCCGTGCTCGCTCCGAGTCGTCCCGCCGACGGCTGGCGGGGAACCGCCGGCGGGATCTGGACCATGTGGCGCCGGGAGGGCATGCCGGCCCTTCCCGACGACGGGTGGAAGGTGCACGTCTCGGCACGCCTGCCCCGCCTCGGCGCGGTGCTCGACACCGTCGCGGACATCTGCTTCGCCCAGGACGTGGCGTTCAAGCACACCGCCACCGACCAGCTGTACTGGTCGCTGCACCGCAAGCACGCCTCCCGGCCGCAGAGCGGCAAGTTCATCGCCGCGTACCCGACCGACGTCGAGGCCGCGCGCCGGCTGATGGAGGCGCTCCGGGAGGCGCTCGACGGCGAGCAGGGCCCGCTGATCCTCTCCGACCGCCGGTACCGGGACAGCGAGACCGTCCACTACCGGTACGGGGCGTACCACGGTCTCGACCGGGTGGAGGCCGAAGGCACGTACACGATGCTGACCCGGGACGGCAACGGTGCGCCGGCCCCCGACCGGCGGGGCGTGTCCTTCCGGCTCCCGGAGGGCATCACCGACCCGTTCGTCGAGGCGGCGCCCCGGCCCGTCGCCCCCGCCGGGGCCCCCGCGGGCCCGGTCGTCCTGCACGGCTTCGCCATCGAGACGGCCATCGTCCACTCCAGCGGCGGCGGCACCTACCAGGCGCTGGAGACCGCCACGGGGCGCCGCGTCTTCATCAAGGAGGCCCGCCCGCACCACGGGCTGGGCAGCCGCGACACGGATGCGGTCGACCGCCTGAACACCGAGTGGAAGACGCTCACCACCCTCCACGAGCTCGACCCGGGGCTGGCCCCGGAGCCGATCGCCCGGTTCCGCGCGGGCGGACACGAGTTCATGGTGACCGAGTTCATCGAGGGCGAGGCGCTGAGCCGGCTCGCCCCGACCAGCCACCCCGTGCTGCTGGCGGGCAGCGGCCCGGAGCAGTACGCGGCGTACTACGCCCGCTGCGAGCGCGTGGTCGCCGCCGTCGAGGAAGCCCTGGACCGCCTGCACGCGCTCGGCTGGACGTTCATGGACGTCAGCCCGGCGAACGTGATCATCACGCCCGGCGACGGCATCCGGCTGATCGACTTCGAGACCGCCTCCGGCCCGGACGAGGACCCGGTCCTGATGGGCACGCCGGGCTACTTCCCGCCGCCGGAGATCGTGGAGCGGGACGGCGCGGCGGCGTACGACGACTACGCCCTCAGCGCGCTGGTCCAGAGCCTGCTGGGCTCCGTCGTCCACACCGTCGGCCACACCGCCGACGCGCTCACCCACTTCCGCCACGACCTGACCGAGCTGGCTCCCGTCCCCGACGCCCTGTGGAAGCGCGGCACCCGGTACCACCCGCCGAGCGACAGCCCGGTCCTGCCCTCGCCCGAGGAGGTCGCCGCCGACCCGCTGCGGCACCTCGCCGACCTGCGGGAGGCCGTCGCCGCCGGGATCCTGGCCGCGGCCGACCCCGAGAACCCGCTGCGGACCTTCCCGACCGTCCCGGAGGGACACGCCACCAACACGCTGTGCGTGGCCTTCGGCGCGGCCGGCGTGCTGCACGTGCTGAACCGCTGCGGCGTCCCCGCGCCGGAGGGCGCGCTGGAGCGGCTGCGCCGGGACGCCCTCGCCGCCGCGTCCGCCGGAACGCTCGCCCCGGGCCTGCACGTCGGCCTGGCCGGGATCGCCTGGGTGCTGGCCGACCACGGCCTGACGGAGGAGGCCCGCACCCTGCTGGACGCCGCCGACCGGCACCCGCTGGTCGAACAGAGCGCCACCCTGCAGGGCGGCGCCGCCGGCCTCGCCATGGGCCACCTCGCGCTGCACCGCCGCACCGGCGACGCGCACCACGCCGAACGCGCCCACGCGCTGCTGACCGCCCAGCCCCACGGCGACGACCTGGTGCCCCGCCTCGGCAGCGACGACGCCACCGGCCTGCTGCGCGGGCGCGCCGGACTGGCCCTCGCCCAGCAGCAGTTCGCGCTGGCCACCGGCGACACCTCGCTGCTCGCCCGGGGCGTGCGGCTGCTGCACGCCGAACTCGACCGGGCCACCGACCCCGACGCCGCCGGCCTGCTGTTCCCGGTCTCCACCAAGGACCGGCGCGCCATGCCCTACCTGTTCTGCGGTTCGGCGGGCCTGGTCCACGTCGCCGCCCGCTACCTGCGCACCGTCGACGACGAGCGGCTGAGCGAGGCGATGCCGCGGCTGCTGGCGCCGCTGCACGGCACGTTCACGGCGATGCCCTCGCTGTTCGCCGGCACCGCCGGGTACGCGTTCGCGCTCGCCGAGCACGGCCTCCTCGCCGGGGACGAGGCCTCGCGCACGGCCGCCGTCCGGGCCGCCCGCGCGCTGTACAAGCACGCGGTGCCGAACGGCGACACGGTGCGTTTCCTCGGCGCCGGCCTGATGCGGTTCAGCACCGAGCTGTGGAGCGGCTCGGCCGGCGTCCTGCTCGCGCTCGACCAGGTCCTCGCGCCCCGCGCCGACCTGCTGTTCACGCTCGACGCACCGGCGGAGTGAGCCCATGGCCCGCGATCTGCGGCTGTACTGGTGGGGGCAGACCGCCTCCACCGTCGGCTCCCTGTTCACCGCCATCGCGCTGCCCGTGGTCGCCGTCGTCCACCTCGACGCCTCCCCCGGCCAGATCTCGCTGATCAGCGCGGCGTCCACGCTGCCGGCCCTGCTGTTCGGGCTGCCCGCCGGCGTGCTGGCCGACCGGATCGCCCGGCCCCGCCGCGCCCTGGTCCTGCTCGACGCCCTCTCCGCGCTGGCGATCGCCGTGGTGGCCGCCGGGGTGGCGGCCGGCCTGGTGTCGATCCCCTGGCTGATCGCCCTCGCCCTGGTGTCCGGCTCGGTGTCGGTGGTCACCGAGGTGGTGTACTTCCTGCACCTCAACCAGGTCGTGGAGAGCGGCGAACTCACCAGGGCCCGGGCCCGGTTGCAGAGCGGTCAGCTCGGCGCGGGCCTGGTCGGCCGGCTGGTGGCCGGCCCCGCGATCGTCGCCTTCGGCACCGCGACCGCGCTGGCGATCGACGCCGTCAGCTACCTGCTCAGCGCCGCCGCGCTGCTCGCCATGCGGCCCGTCCCGCCGCTGGACCGCACCCCGGCGGGCGGGCCGTCGAGCTTCCTGCGGGACGCGCTGGCCGGCGGCCGGATCCTCTTCGACAACCGCTTCTACCGCGCCCTGCTGATCCTGCTGGCCGTCCCGGTCGTCGCCGGCGCGGGCACCGGCGCGCTCGGCGGCATCTACCTGCTGCACACCCTGCACGTCCCGACCGGCGTGTACGGCCTGGTCGGCATGGCGACCGGACTGCTCGGCCTGCTCGGCTCGACGCTGGCCGGCCGGATCCTCGCCCCGCACCGCGACGCCCGGCGCATCATCGTCCTGTGCTACGTGGCGACTTCGTGCTTCGCGCTGCTGTACCCCGCCGCCGGCGGCCCGCTCCCGCTCGCCATGGTGGTGGCCGGCCTGGGCATGGGCATCCCGTCGCTGTTCGGCGCCGTCGCCAACATCGCGCTCAGCCCGGTCCTGGTCGCCGAGACCAGCGAGGAGGCCCTCGGCCGGGTCAGCGCGACCCTGCACGTGTACTCCGGCGGACTCGGCCTGCTCGGCGCGCTCGCCGGCGGCCTGCTCGGTGACCTGCTCGGCATCCGCCCCGCCATCTGGACCCTGTCCGCGGCCGACGTGCTTGCCGTCCTGCTGACCGCGCCGCTCGCCCTGCGCGCGATCCGCGACGCGCCGTTCCGCCCCGAGCCGGACGCCGGCCCCGCCGAACCGGCCGCCGTCGGCGCCCAGTGATCACCCGTGCACGCACCGTCGCCACATCCCGAACACAGGTGCTAGCGTCCCCCCATGGGACTACGCGGACCGCAGCGCACCGCCGCACGGGCAGCGATCGACGGCCTGCGGGAGCTCTCCACCCGCCGACTGACGAGTAGTCAGATCTTCCGCCACGCCGACGAACTCCTGCGCCCCGCGCTGGAGTTCGACGCGGTCTGCTGGCACACCAGCGACCCGGCCACCGGGCTGGTCAACTCGGTGCAGAGCGACGACCTCAACCTCGGCCAGTTCCAGGACGCGGTGCACCTGGAGGTGTGGGCGGACGACCTCGCGACCTTCCCGAAGATCCGGCACAGCGGGGTGCAGGCGGAGACCCTCAGCCGGGCCAGCCGGGGCGCGCCGCACACCAGCATCCGGTTCCGCGAGCAGATCTCCCGGTACGGGTTCGGCGACGAGCTGCGCGCGGTGTTCGACGCGGCCGGCGGCATGTGGGGCTGCGCGGCGTTCATGCGGGCCACCGACCGGGGGCCCTTTCCGGCGCAGCAGCGTGAACTCGCGGACACCGCAGCCCGGTTGCTCGGCCAGGCGCTGCGCGCCAGCCACATTCCGCCGACCGCGTCGACCGCGCCCGACCCCACCCCGGCGGTCGTCCTGCTCGACCGGCACAACCGGCCGCGGGCGCTGTCCGGCCCGGCCGAGGAGTTGCTCTCCCGGCTCGCCGACCCGTCACCGACCTCGCTGGGCGTCCCGACCGCGATCGCGATGGCCGCCGAACACGCCCGCCGCGCCGCCCACGGACTGCCCACCCCGCACGTACCGGTCCGGATCCGCACCCACGACGGCCACTGGTACCTGCTGCACGCGGCGACGCTGCGCGACACCCTCCCCGCCGACCCGGCCGCCGACGAGGTCACCGTGGTCGCCACCCCCGCCTCCCCCGCGCACGTCATCCCCCTGCACCTGGCCGCGTACGGCCTCACCGCCCGCGAACAGGAGGTCGCCCTGCTGCTGATCCGCGGCGCCGACACCCGCGAGGTCGCCCAGCGGCTGGCCCTCACCCCCTACACCGTCCAGGACCACCTCAAGTCCGTCTTCACCAAGACGGGCGTCAGCCGCCGCCAGGAACTCACCGCCCTGATCATGCTCGCCCTCAGCCCCGCCCCGCCCGGCTAGCCCGCCAACCGGTTCAGCCACTCCCGCAGCAGCGCCGTCTCGGCGGCGGTGAAGCCGTCCGGCCGCTCGGGCAGGGCGGCGTCCAGGGAGATGGCGAGGGCGGCCGGAGTGAGGGCCTCGGGGGCGGGGGCGGTGCCGGTGATCGCGGCGAGGACGGTCTCGCGGAGGCAGCCGGACAGGGTGAGGTCGCGGGTCGCGGGCGGTTCGGCGATCAGGGTCAGGGTGACGCCGAGGGCGGCGGCGCGGATCATCTGCGCGGCCAGCGCCACCGGCAGGCGCAGTCGGCCCTCCCGGGCGGTGCGCTCCAGCATCGCGGTGAGTATCCGGCCGGCCTGCTCGGCGGCCTCGACCGCCTCGCCGGGGCGGGCGGCGCTGTACATCAACGTGTAGAAGGAAGGGTGGGTCAGGCCGAACTCGACGTGCAGGTCCCAGCCGCGGCGCAGGTCGTCGACCGGATCCGGGCCGGGCGCGCGGGAGGTCTTCTCGGCGAGGTAGCGCCGGTAGCCGTAGTCGACCACGGCGTCGATCAGGCCCTGCTTGTCGCCGAACAGCCGGTAGAGGGTGGGGGCCTGGACGCCGGCGGCGGCTCCGACGGCGCGGGTCGACATGGCCTCGCTGCCGCCCTGGGCGAGGAGTTCGGCGGCGGCGGCGAGGATGCGCTCGCGGGCGTCGGAGACGGCGTCTGCATTCATGCGGAGCAACGTTACCGGATCCTTGCTAGCAGTGGATTATCGGTGCTACGGTTTCACCAATAACGCCGCTAACAGCGAACGGGGCACCCTGATGGACACCCGCATCCTCGGCACCGACGGACCTGCCGTCTCCGCCCTCGGCCTCGGCCTGATGGGCATGTCGGACGCGTACGGCACGGCCGACGACACCGAATCGATCGCCACCGTGCACGCCGCACTCGACGCTGGCATCACCCTGCTGGACACCGGCGACTTCTACGGCATGGGCCACAACGAGATGCTGCTGCGCGACGCCCTGCGCGGCCGCGACCGCGACAAGGCCGTGATCAGCGTCAAGTTCGGCGCCCAGCGCGACGCCTTCGGCGCCATGCTCGGCGTCGACGCCCGCCCCTCCGCCGTCAAGACCTCGCTCGCCTACTCGCTGCGCCGCCTCGGCACCGACCACATCGACATCTACCGGCCGGCCCGCCTCGACCCGGCCGTCCCGATCGAGGAGACCGTCGGCGCGATCGCCGAGATGGTGCAGGCCGGCCTGGTCCGCCGCATCGGCCTGTCCGAGGTCGGCGCGCAGACGCTGCGCCGCGCCCACGCCGTCCACCCGATCGTCGACCTGCAGATCGAGTACTCCCTGCTCTCCCGCAGCCTCGAAGCCGAAATCCTGCCCACCGCCCGCGAGTTGGGCATCGGCATCACCGCCTACGGCGTGCTCTCCCGCGGCCTGCTCTCCGGCCACTGGAGCCGCGAACGGGAGCTCGGCGGCCGGGACTTCCGCCGCCACAGCCCCCGCTTCCAGGGCGAGAACCTCGACCACAACCTGGCCCTCGTCGACGCCCTGCGCACCGTCGCCGACGCCAGGGGCGCCACCGTCGCCCAGGTCGCCATCGCCTGGGTCGCCGCCCAGGGAAAGGACATCGTCCCCCTCGTCGGCGCCCGCCGCCGCGACCGCCTCACCGAGGCCCTCGCCGCCGAGACCCTCGCCCTCTCTCCCGCCGACCTCGCCGCCATCGAACGGGCCGTCCCCGCCGACTCCGCCGCCGGCACCCGCTACGCCGCCGCCCAGATGACCCACCTCGACAGCGAACACTGACCGCCACCCGGGACCGGCTCACAGCCGGCCCCGGCCTGCCTCGGCCTCGCCGTCGACGCCCCGCGAACACGGCTGCACCGTCCGCGGCTTCCATTGCCCGCCGGCCGAAACCCCTGCGGTCAACGCCCCGATGCTCACCGCGACCACCACCGCCGGCTCACCCGCGAAGGAACCCTCCGCCCCGGGAAACGCCCTCCGCGCAACGGCGGAAAGGCCTCGGCGGGAGCCCCGGGGCGCTCCCCCTGCGGAGCCCATGACGCTCCGGCAGGGGCTGGCGAGTCCGGTGTGGGCGACGAACGCCGCACACCCGTCGCCCGCCTTACCGACCGACGGCGTCGCGGCCCGTTCGCGGCCGGCCGCGCGATTCCACGGCCACGCGAGGGCGGTGGCGCGGGCAGGGTCGAGAAGGCTGTCGGTGAAGTAGACGTCGGCGAACGAGGCTCCCAATGCGGCCCCCGATCAATTGCGAGCCCCGGGGCTTATGATGACCAGGCACTTGACACAGATCGGGTCAGGTGCGACGACATTGCGAACCTGCGGGCGCAGGGAGCAATTCGTCAGCCCGAATCTGGCCTCCACCAGCGTGGGACCATTCCCGCGCAGAGCGCGACGGCGTCACCGTCCCTGTGCGGGTCGGAACCATCCCCGCACCGCCCCGAGTGGCTGGAGGACCCCACCGGGCTGCTGGAGGTCGCCCGGTGGGGCCCTCCGACCTCGTCTTCTGCGACGAGAAGTACTCGGGCCCGAAGCCCCTCGCCCGCCCGGGCAAAGTTGCACCTGACCCGGCTGGCCTGAGTAGGCAACGTTCAGGCTGCATGGTTGGCCGCCCTCCCGAAGCCCCGGACTCCTACCCGCGATCCACCGCGTCAGGGGCAACTGCACAGGGATTCCGGAGGTCGTCTCGACTTGCGCGACAAGACTGGCGGAGATAAGTACACCAAGCCGTACCGCGGTGGGCGTGTAGAGGTCGGTCTCGACCTCGGGTGTCGTGAGGGACCCGAGCAGAGCGTAGGCGACCGGCCGGCCAACGCGGTCGGACCTGCCTGGAATCTCCACCAGCCCCCGGCCGGGTAGGCCGCCAAGGCTCCGCAGTCGGCAAGCTCGGCGACGACGGTGCCGCTCCAGATGTCGGCGTGCAGGGAACCGCGGTTGCGGCTGTCGGAGCCGACGGGCCCGAAGCGGCCGGACAGCCACCGAGGAAGGAGATAGTTTTCAGCCAATCTAACGCTACGTACGTACTTTCCACGATGTGCGCGCTGCCCCAATGGGCCAAGGATTGGGACCTGTCAGGCACATGTTCCCGCAACTCCTCAAGTCAGAGGTGCAAATGCGCTACGAACTGCTGGGCCCCCTTCGCGTCTGCGCGCCGAACGGTGAGGCGTTCACGCTGTCAGCCCCGAAAGCCGAGGCCACCCTGGCGCTACTGATGCTCTCCGAGGGGCGTGTGGTGACCAAGGAGCAGCTCACCACTGAGTTGTGGGGCGATCATCCACCCCGTAGCTCCCCGGCCGCGATCCACGTCTACATATCTCAGTTGCGCAAGTTCCTGGCCCGGGCCGGCGAATCGGACGGCAAGGCCATCATCACGGCCGCCTCCGGCTACCGGTTCCAGCGCCGGTCGGCCGGCTACGACGCCGAGGAGTTCACGGCTGCGGCGAGAGTCGGCCGTGCCAGGCTGGCGGCCGGGCGCCCGGAGGCGGCGTTGGAGGCGCTGGAAACGGCGCTGACGCTGGTGCGCGGCCCAGTGCTGGACGGCCATGGTGACGGCCCGGTGGTCTCCGCGTTCAGCAGCTGGGTCGAGGAGGAGCGCCTCACCTGCCTGGAGCTGGCCATCGAGGCGCGCACCGTGTTGGGGCAGCACCGCGAGGTCATCGGGCTGCTGAACGGCCTGTCCGCGGAGTACCCGTTGCGTGAGGCGTTCTACCGCCAGCTGATGCTGGTGCTCTACCGCGCCGAGCGGCGGGCCGAGGCCCTGGAGGTCTACCGCTCGGCACGGCGGGTGCTTCGGGCGGAGTTGGGCTTGGAGCCGCACCGCTCGCTGCGGCAACTGCACCAGGCGATCCTCCGCGCAGACGGAATACTCGATCTGCACCCGTTGGCTAGCTGACGGCTCGTAGCACTGCCATCAGCCGGACCAGTCCGGCCCTGGAGCTGACGCCGATCTTGCGGTAGATCCGAGCGAGGTGCACGTCGACGGTGCGTGGACTGAGATCAAGCATGTGGGCGATGTCACGGGTCCTCAGGCCCTCTCCGGCCAGTTCGGCGACCTCTCGTTCTCGGCAGGTCAGGCTGCGCAGCTCGGCGGGCTGCCCGTACCGACCGGCGCCGTCGGCAGCGAGTGCCAGTTCCTCGGCACGGACTCCGGCGGCGCTGCCACCGAGCAGGCGCTGCGCCTCGCCGTAGCTGCGGGCGGCGTCGTCCGACCGGCCGCGGGCAGCCTGGAGATGGCCGCGGGCCAGTAAGGCGTAGCCGGTCTGCTCGGCCAGGCCTACCACTTCTGCAGCCGCCTCGGCGCGCCGCACCCATCCCTCGGCCGGTTCCCCCACCGCCAGTGCGGCGGACGTGAGCAGTTCGTAGACCCGCGCGGCAAGCACGGCATTGGGTTTCTGCACCCGCCGCCCGGGGGTGGGCAGCAGCAGGGTGAGGGCCGTGGCTCCATCGCCCGCGGCCAGCGCGGCCTCGGCGAAGAGCATGGCCGCCACGGTGGCACGCGGCGTCGCGACGTCCGATCGATAGGCCAAGGCCTCGTCGGCCAGCTGGGATTCCATCGTGTCCGACGAGGTGTTGAGCCAGCCCCAGGCGGCAGCGGTCAAAGCATTGGCCAGCAGAACCTGGTCGGTGCGGGCCACTGTCCCGGCGCCGTCGCCGGCCGCCTTGGCCGCAGCCAGTGCCTCGACCATCCGGCCCTGCTGGTATGCCACGTAGGCCTGCACGTTGAGCAGCACCGGCAACAGGTGTCGGTCACCGCGGAGTTGGACCTCGGCCAGCGCTCGGCCGGCGTGAGCGGCAGCAGCGGTGTACCGGCCGAGTGCGGACTCGGCGCTGGCCAGCACGGTGAGGAAAGAGGCGTAGCCAACCCCTGTCAGCCCGTGCGGCTCGGCCGTGTCGAGCAGCCGCCTGCCCGCTTCCAGGGCCTCAGCAGCCGCCTGCAGGTCACCTGCGAACACGCTACACAGCCCTCGCAGGCAGAGGCAGCCGCCGACCGTCACCAGGTCGGCTCCGGCTGTCTCACGGACCAGCGCTTCAACCTCGGTGCTGGACGGCAGCTGGCCGCCGAGCACCCGGCAGAGCTGGATCTGAACCTGGATCAACGCACGCAGCTCGGGATGGCCCGCTGTCTCCGCCAGCGCTCCGGCGAGCAGGACGCGGCCGTCCTCGATCCGGCCGAGCGCTGCCTGCACGGTGGCCAACCAGACTGTCGCGGAAACCCGGTCGGCGACCGGGGCGGCCGCCAGCGCGGACAGGATCTCAGCGGTCATGTCGGTCAGTTGGGCCACCCGACCGTCCGCTGCCAGGGCCTGGACCACGGGTTGCCACAGGGCACAGCGCTCGTGGTCCGCGCTGCCGGCCGCCGCCCGACCCAGCCGGAGGGCGGCAACGGTCCACCAACCGGCTTGTGCGGACCTTCCGGCGGCGAGCGCAGCGCGGATCCCGGCCACCAGGACCGGCCGGTCGGCAGGCGTCATCAGCGGCCCGGAGCCCATGACGTGCGCGGCCAACTCCATCGGGCCGGCACCCACCGCGCCGAGGTGGACCAGCGCCCGGCGGTGCGCGTCGGTGCGTGAGCAGCCGTCGGCGTCGACATAGAGGTAGTCGCGCAGTAGAGGATGCCGAAAGACCAGCTGCCCGGTTTGTACCGCGGGGCGGACCAGGTCACAACGGCGTAACTCGCCCAGCGCCCGGCAGGCCTCGGACCGCGGCAGCTCGGCGACAGCCGCCACCGAGTCGACGTCGAAGACCTCGCCCAACACCGAGGCGGCCCAAGCGGCCCGCTGTGCCTGCCGGCTCAGCGGCGCGATCTCGGCGAGCACGCAGTTCCGCAGACCTTCGTACGGGGCGGGCGCCGCTGCGCCGTAGGAATCGGTGGCGGGCCTGTTTGCCAGTGCGGCGAGGTAGAGCGGGTTGCCATGGGCGAGTTCATGGAGCCGGATGGCGCGGGAGTCGGTGGCCGACTCACCGAGCAGGGCAGAGCTCTGCTCCAGCGTCATGGGGGCGAGCGGGAGTTCATCGGCCGTTCCGAGCTCGAGGCCGAGCCGCGCGGCGGCGCGCAGGGCTGCTCGGGCCTGCCGCGGACGATAGGAGATCACCAGGACAAGTCCGCCCACCACGGGTTGATGCGCCATCAGGTTCATCAGATCGACCGAAGCCCGGTCAGCGCCGTGGAAGTCGTCGAGGAGCAGCAACAGGCCGCCCGGGGCGGCGCTCGCAAAACCGGCCAGCAACCGTCGGGCAGCCACCGGGCTGATCAACTCCGGTTCACTGCCCAGCCGTTGCAGTTCAGCACGCAGGTCGGGCAGGACACCTCCGGTCGCCCCGGCCAGCAGTTCGTGCGCGGCGGTAAGGGCTTGGCAGAACGCATGGTAAGGAGCCGGCTTGCGTTCGACTCCGAGGCCGCGCCCGACGATCACCCCGTGCCGTCGGGCCTGACCGGCCAGCAGACCGAGCAGCCTGGTCTTGCCCGCACCGGGTTCTCCGCTGAGCCAGACCGTCGCGGACCGCCCCTCGCGGGCTGCCGTTATCGCCCTTGCCAGCGCAGCGAGTTCGCTCTGGCGGACCTCAACGGCTGCCCCTGCCGTGGTGACACTGACGACCATCTTTCGACGCCTCCCTCCGGATGAGCCGCACCGCTTCCCCCAAAGAACATCTCGTATGCGGACGGCCCCTACAGGATAGGAGCCCGATCGCATCGAGCTCCTGTCCTGTAACAGAAGGTTTATCTTCGGCCAACGACGCCGCCGACGGCCCCGTCGTCAGCGGCTCTCGCCACCGGCGGCAGATGTCCGCTTGGGCCGCACCCAGAAGGCGAACGACACGAGCACCGCCAACGCGGTGATGGCAGTCGCCCAGCCGAAGACGTCGGAAACGTTGGCCGCCAGGCCGCGGCGCCCCGAGGTGGCCGGGATCAGCAGCACGGCAAGTCCGAACGAGCCGCCGACGGTCAAAGCGGTCTGCAGGACACCGGCGGTGACACCCGCGTACTCCGGCGGCGCCGTAGTAAAGATGATCATATTGATCGGGATGATGGCCACCCCGACACCGACGCCGATCAGCACGATCTGCGGCAGCACACCACTCGCGTAGGAACTGGAGCCGTCCAGTCGACTCAACCAGGCCACGGCGGCCAGGATCAGCACCAGTCCGGCCACCGCCCGGGTGACCAGGCCGAACCGGGACAGGTGCTTGGTGAGCAGCTGAGTGGTGACCAGCAGCGCACCGCCGAACGGCAGGATCGCCAGACCGGCCTGCAGGGCGGTGAAGCCGAGGACGGTCTGGAGGTACTGCACCAGGTAGATCAGGAAGCTGGTGAGTACGGCCGCCAGCAGCAGCAGATTGACGAAAGCGCCGGCCCGCTCCCGGCTGGCGAAGATCTGCCGGGGCAGCAGCGGGTCGGCCGCACGGGAGTCCACACCGGCGAGCACGACCCACAGAATGGCTGAAACCACCAGCGGCAGCCAGGTCTCGGTGGCACCCCAGCCCTTCTCGGCGGCGTGCACGACGCCGTAGACGGCGGCGCCCACCGCGAGGGTGACCAGGATGGCACTGGGCAGGGCCAGCGAGCGGGCCCGGGTAGTGCCCCGCTCGGTGCCGAGCGCGCGCAACGCCACAGCGATGATCGCCAATCCGACCGGCACATTGACCAGCAGGCTCCAACGCCAGTCCCCCGCCCAGGTGAGCAGGCCGCCGAGCAGCATGCCGGCCGAGGCCCCGAGGCCGGTGACCGTGGAGTAGAGACCGAAGGCGCGCTGCTGCCGCTCGCCTTCGAAGACGATGGCCAGCAAGGCGAGTCCGGTGGGTCCGGCAATGGCGGCGCCGGCACCTTGGAGTGCTCGACCGACCAGCAGCATCGGCACGTCGGGCGCCAGCCCGGCCACCAGGGAGGCGGCCACCACCAAGGCGATGCCGCTGACGAACACCCGGCGGTGGCCGAGCACGTCGCCGAGCCGTCCGGCAAGCAGCAGTAAGCCGCCGAACGCCAGGAAGAAGGCGTTCGGCACCCAGGTGCCGCTGCTGACCGAGATGCCGAGGTCGTGCTGGAGCGTGGGCAGTGCCACGTTCACCACGGTTCCGTCAAGCTGCAGCATGAACTCGGCGCCCACAATGGCCACGAGCGCGAGTGCCCATGGCTCCCTGGAGGCCGTGGGCGCGGAGCCCTGATCGGAGACGGTTTCGGCGGTCAAGGATTCCTCCACGGTGCGTCACATGGGCAAGTGGCATACTGAGACAGCCTCAGGTTATGCCGAGCAGTTAACCTGAGGGACCCTCCGGTAGTCAAGCAAAGGAGCATCGTGCCCACCCCGAAGACCGTCACCGGCCGTTCCGACCAGGTCGGTACCGACCGCGCCGAGCCCACCGCCCCGGCGCCGTACATCGCGCAGCGCCCGAAGCGGGCCGACGGCGCCCGGAACTACGACGCGATCCTCGCCGCCGCCCGCCGGGCCTTCGAGAGCCACGGAGCGGAAGCCGCCCTGGAGGATGTCGCCAGCCAGGCCGGCGTGGCCATCGGCACGCTCTATCGCCACTTCCCGACCCGAGCCGCCCTGGTCGAGGCCGCCACCCGGGACGGCTTGGCCGAACTGGTGGAGCACGCCGAACAGACGGACACCTCGGCGGACACGCTGGGGGCACTGACCGAATGGATGCACCGCGCGGTGCGCCACTTCAGCACGTTCCGCGGACTGGTCGGCATCCTTGCCCAGAGCATGTACGACGAGGGCACCCCGTCGCACGCCGCCTGCTCCGCCATGCACGACAGCGGCGCACAGTTGCTGGCCCGGGCCCAAGAAGCAGGCCTGGTACGCCCCGAGCTGACGCCTGACGAGCTCTTCGATCTGCTCAGCGCCGTCGCCTGGGTCCGTGAGAACGCCACCGCCGACCGGGATGGCAGCGCCCAGTTGCTGGACCACTTCCTGACCGGGGTCGTCCTCCCCCACTGACTGCGACCCAGGCGGTTAAGGGCGGATTCAGTCGGCACGAGTAGCTTCGGGCGACTTGGCGCACCCCCTCTCGCGGAGGACTCCGATGGCTTCCCGCCCCTTGCCCCTCCTACTCGACCAGGCCGTGTCCCGGCTGCGTGCCCGGCTGGCCGCGCCACCGCCGACCATCTCCGATTCGGTCGGCCGGCTTGCCCGACCCGGCCGCTCACTGATCCTGCGCGACCTGCGCGAGAAAGTCGTGGCGTACTCCTCCACCAACTCCGATCCGACGGGCCGCACGCCCACCGAGAACGACTTCGCCACCGTTCGCCTGGAAATCTTCGGGCCGGACGGCAAGCAGATCGGCCACACTCAGGGTGCCGGCCAGATGCTCTACCGCGACCCGACGGACGGACACTTCGTCGCGTACTTCGGTGAGCAAATCACCCTTGACGACGGCCATGTCATCCGCGCGGGCGGCCTGGTGGACGACGCCAGGCTGACTGCGGGCGAGTTCGCGAGCTTCCCCGCCGTCGTGGTGGCCGGACCGCTGCGCGGCGCGATCGGGTACCGCACCTTCCGGCCTCTGGTCAAGGACTCGCACAGCGAGTACGAGTCCGCCCTGGTCCTCTTCCTGAAATGACGGCTCATCAGATGACGACAGCCAATCACCTCGGCCTTCCCGAGCGAAGGATCGGACCGCTGACGGTCGGCCTCCAGGGTCTCGGTTGTCTGGGCCTGTCCGAGTTCTACGGGCCGGTGACCGAACATGACGCGGTGACCGTGATCCGGCGGGCGCTCGACCTCGGCGTGACTCTGCTCGACACTGCCGACGTGTACGGCCACGGCGACAACGAGCGGTTGGTCGGGCGCGCAGTCGCCGGATACCGGGACCGGGCGGTGATCGCCACCAAGTTCGGCGTGGTCCGCCCGGGTCCCGGCGTCGGCACCGGCATCCGGGCCGATCCCGCGTACGTACGGGAGAGTTGCGACGCCTCGCTGCGCCGGCTGGGTGTGGACCACATCGACCTCTTCCAGCTCACCCGCGCCGACCGCACCATACCCATCGAGGAAACCGCCGGTGCCTTGGCCGACTTGATCGAGGCCGGCAAGATCCGGGCCTACGGGCTGTGCGAGGTGTCCCCGGAAACGCTGCGGCGGGCCCACGCCGTGGCACCGGTCGCCGCGCTGCAGAGTGAATGGTCCCTCTGGTCGCGCGATGTGGAGCGGGGGGCCCTGGCAGTCTGCCGCGAGCTGGGGATAACAGTGATCGCGTACGCCCCGCTCGGCCGTGGCTTCCTCACCGGCACGGTGCGCAGCGTCGAGCAGCTGGGCACCGAGGACTTCCGGCGGATCGGACTGCCCAGGTTCGAGCCGGAAAACCTGGCCGGCAACCTCCCGCTGGCCGACCGCCTGATCGTTCTGGCTCGCAGACTCGGCTTCACCAGCGCCCAGTTGTCGCTGGCCTGGCTGCACCATCAGGGCCCGGACGTCATCCCGATCCCGGGCACGGGCCGACTCGGCCACCTGACCGAGAACGCTGTTGCCGCGCGGCTGCTGCTCGGGCCGGCCGAGCTCGAGGCGATCGCCGCCGCGGTCCCCGCTGACCAGGTGCACGGCGATCGGTGGAATCCGGCGAGCACCGCCTACCTGAACGGCTGATGGTGGGGTGGGCCTCCGGGCCCACCCCACCATCGATCACTCGTTCAACGACAGCGCTCGGGAGGGACAGAGCGAGACGGCCAGGCGCACCGCCTGCCACCGCTCCTCCACCGGGGCACCGTCCAGCAACACCACCAGTCCGTCGTCACCCTGGTCGAACACCTCCGGCACACTGACCACGCAGTGCCCCGCCGCCATGCAGCGGCTCCGGTCCACTGTCACCTTCGGCATGGTCGCACTCACCATTCCACCCGCAATTCCTGCACGCCCTGCATGGTGCCACCGCGACGGGCCGACAGCTGATCCACCGCGGTGGTGAGCCGCAACCCGGGCAACCGCTCGAAGAGCGTGGCGAAGGCGACCTCGAGTTCCATCCTGGCCAGGTTCTGGCCCAGGCACTGGTGGATGCCGAACCCGAAGGCCAGGTGCTGACGGCCCGGGCCGGAGCGACGCACGTCGAAGGTGTACGGATCCGGGTAGACCGCCGGATCCCGGTTGGCCATCGAGGAGGAGACCAGCACTCCCTCGCCGGCGCGTATCAGCTGCCCGTCGATCTCCAGGTCCTCGGTGGCCACCCGGACACCGGACACATCTGTCACCGACACCATCCGCAGTAGCTCGTCGACGGCTGCTCCGCGCCCGGCCGGATCGGCCATGAAGGCGGCCAACTGGTCGGGGTGCTCCAGCAGGGTGACCACGCCGAGCGCGATCATCTGCGAGGTCGTGTCATGGCCTCCGATCAACAGCGCGAGAGCGATCCGCAGGAGGTCCTCACGGCTGAGGTCCGGACTGTGGAGCTCCCCGGTCAGCCGGTCCAACAGCCCCGGACCGCCTGGCCGGCGCTCCTTGGCAGTGATCAACTCATCCAGATAGTCCCAGAGTTCCTGTCCTGCGGCCTCGGCATCCGCGGCGTCCTTGGCCTGGAGCAGCCCAATCGTCTTCGCCTCGAAGAACTCGTGGTCCGCATAGGGAACACCGAGCAGTTCCGAGGTGACAGTGGACGGAATCGGCAGCGCGTAGTCCGCCAACAGGTCGGCGGGCGGACCGATCTCCGCCATCTGGTCCACCAGACGGTTCGTCAACTGCTCGACACGGCCACGCATCTCGCGCACCCGCTTGAGACTGAAGTCGGGTGCCAGCAGCCGTCGGTGGATGTCGTGAACGGGCGGGTCGAAACCGATGATCGCGATCGGCTTGAAGATCGGTGCCTCGAACCTGGGCAGCACCACCGGGAAGTCGCTGCGCGACCGGTCGGCCGAGAGCCGCGAGTCGGCCAGCAGGGCACGGCCTTGGGCGTGGCCCGTCACCATCCAGATGCTACTGCCGTTCCACAGCGATACGCGGTGCATCGCTCCTCGGCGTCCCAGCTCCTGGTATCCCGGTGACGGTTGGTACGGGCAGGTACGGTCCTGCGGATAAGCGAAAGGAGTCATCATGTCCTCGCTCGGGCGGGTTTCAACGGGTGACAAGGGCATCGGGCCGGCTCTGTCCGGGGCTCTGCCCCTGGTCATCGGCCGTCACGGCAGGAGCCTCGGCCTGCGGTGGCTGCTTGCGCGCACGCGCTGCTCGCGGTACTGCCAGCAGCCGGATCGCGGGGCTCTCCACCAAGGAGTGCAGGGCCCAGGCCACCAAGGTGGCAACCGCGAACGCCCCTGCCAGCAGGGCGGCAGCGGTCGGCGCGCTCCAGCTGCGAGTGGCACCGAGCGCGTCATGCCCGAACTCCAGCACCAGGAAGTGGGCCAGGTAGAAGGCGTAGGAGACGGTTCCCAGCCAGACCAGTAGCCGACTGCGGAAGACCGAGCCTCCGGCGCGCAGGTCCACCGCGGCAACGGCCGGCACCAGCAGCGCCAGCGGCACCGCGACCGGTGCGCTCAAGCTGTACACACCGGGGTAGGAGGCCAGTTGTGCGGCGAACCCCACAACCAACAGGCCGGCCGGCAGCAGCGGGCCTATCCGGGGCCAGCGGCCCTCCCGGACGATCCGGGCCATCAGGATGCCGAGCGTGAAGTCCAAGGCCCGGATCGGCGGGAAGGACACCAGGAACCAGTTCTGGGTGAGTGACATGTGCAACCCGGGCAGCCGGGGCGTGTCGGGCAACGCGGCCCGGCCCAGGGCGGGCAGCAGCAGGATCACCGCGGACACCGCGGCGACGGCCCACCACAGCCGCGCCGCCGGGATCCGCCTGACCACTGCGTACAGCAGCGGGAACGCCAGGTAGAAGAGCAACTCGCAGGACAGCGACCAGGTGACCACGTTGATGGTGAGGATGAACCGGTCCTTCGGCAACCAGGTGTGCACCAGGAACAGGTCGGGCAGCAGGTCACCCAGGTGGACCGGTCGGCCGGCCCAGAACGCGAGCAGGACGGCCGCGCCCCACATGACTACGTGGTTCGGGTAGATCTTGGTCAGGCGCCGGCGCCAGAACCGCCGCACCGGCTGTCCCCGGCACATCGACCAGGTGAGCACGAAGCCGCTGAGGATGAAGAAGAACTCCACGCCGAGCCAGCCGATCGCGAAGGCGGTGGGCGCCAGCCGGGCTTGCGTACGGGCATCGAAGTAGCCGAGCACGAAGGAGTGGCAGAGAAACACCAGGAAGGCCGCACCAAAGCGCATGCCGGTCAGCGAGGGCAGGCGATCCAGCCCCGGGGTGGGTCTGCAGCCGGTTCTCGCAGTGCTCTTCAGTTCGGGCGCCGGCATGGCGATCGCTCCTCAGGCCGAATGGGACGGCGGGTCATCTGACCGTCTCTGCGGGTTCGGTGAGCCGGATCGCCTGGGCGGGGCAGAGGAACTCGGCGCGGCGAACCGCCTCCAGCAGTTCAAGGCCGGGCTCAGGGATGCGGACGACAACGATGCCGTCCTCGTCCTGGTCGAATACCTCCTCAGCACTCGCCATGCAGCGCCCGCCACTGATGCAGCGCCCGCGGTCGGCCTCCACCCGGGCGGCGCTCACCACGTCACCGGCAGGGAGAGCACCCGCTGGACCGTACCGGCCCCGAGAATCGGCAGCTCGCTGACCTCGGCCGCCAGTCGCAGGCCGGGGAGCCGGGTGAACAGCTCGCGGAACGCGACCTCCAGTTCGAGCCGGGCGAGGTTCTGGCCGAGGCACTGGTGGATGCCGAATCCGAAGGTCACGTGGTGGCTGTCGGAGCGCAGCAGGTCGAGCTCATCGGGCCGCCGATGGGTGCGCGGGTCCCGGTTGGCCAGGGTGCCGGAGACCAGCACGCCCTCGCCCTCCCGGATGGTCCGGCCGGCCAGTTCGATGTCGCCCTTGGCAATCCGGGTGGCGACCAGATCGGTGGTGGCGATGTAGCGCAGCAGTTCCTCCACAGCGCTGCCGAAACGAGTCGGGTCCTCGTGCAACAGGGCCAGCTGATCAGGATGTTCGAGCAGGGTGATGACACCGAGGGCGAGCGACGAGGACGTGGTCTCATGGGCCGCGATCAGCAGCACCAGCGCTATCGAAACCAGTTCGGCGTGGCCGATGTCACCGGTCAGCACCCGCTCCCTGACCAGCTGCCCGAGCAGGCCGTCTGTGGGCTGCTTGATCTGCGCGGTGACCAACTGGTCGATGTAGTCCACCAGGTCGTTGGCCGCGCCGCCGGATTCCTCCTCGGTGCCGAGCATCACCTTGCCGCTGGCGTCCTGGAAGAATTCGTGATCCTCGTACGGCACACCTAGGTGGCGGCAGATCACCAGCGAGGGCAGTGGCACGGCGAGCAACGGGATGAGGTCGGCAGGCGGACCGTTGTCGATGATCCGGTCGACGAAGCCGCTCACGAGGCGCTCGATCTCCGGCTGCATCCGCCGGACCTGCTTGAGGCTGAAGTGCGGGTTGAGGTAGCGACGGTAGAGATCGTGCTCGGGCGGGTCCATCGCGATCATCGCCAGACTGCGCGCGATCTGGGAGCGGAACCTCGGCGCCACGATGGGAAACTGGGGATGAGTACGTTTGGAGGACAGGTTGGGGTGGGTGAGGATCTCGCGGGACTCCTGGTATCCGGTGACCAACCACGCCTCACGACCATCGAACAGGGTCGCCTTGAGCAATGGGCCTTGCTCGGCGATCTCCTGGTAGCCGGCGGGTGGCTGGTACGGACAGGTACGCGGCTGGGGATAGTTCGGAGCCTGGGACGACATCTGTGACTTCCTTCCGGTGGTGTCTGCTCAGGGATATGACGGTTCGCCGGACGGTGCCTGCCCGATGTTCCGAATCGGCCGGGGAGCGGCGTCCAGCAATTGACGGGTGTAGGGGTGCTGGGGCGCGTCGAGGACCTGCGCGGCGGGCCCGGCCTCGACCACCTGCCCGTCCTTCAGCACCAGCACGCGGTGACTTACCCTCCGCACCACGCCCAGATCGTGTGAGATGAACACATAAGCCACGCCGAACTGTTTCTGGGTCTGCTCGAAGAGGTCGAGCACCTGCGCTTGGACAGTGGCGTCCAAGGCGGACACGGGTTCGTCGCACACCATCACGTCGGGCCGGGTCGCGACGGCTCGGGCGATCGCCAGCCGTTGGCGCTGGCCGCCGGACAGGTCGCGCGCCAGCCGGTCCAGTGCCTGGACGGGCAGGCCGACCTGGTCCAACAGCAGGGCAGCCTGCTCCCGCTGCTGCCGCCCTCGCACTCCCATGGCGCACAGTGGCTCGGCAAGCAAGCGGCGGACGGTGTGGCGAGGGTCGAAGGAGGAGAGCGGATCCTGGTGAACCACCTGGACCCGAAGCCGCGCCCGGCGGCGCTCGGCACCCCGCAGTCCGGTCCACTCCCGGCCGTCGAGTTCGATCCGGCCGGCATCAGGGCGGAGCAGGCCGGCGAGCATCCGCCCAACCGTGGTCTTGCCCGAGCCTGACTCGCCGACGACACCGAGGGTCTCCCCCGCTCGCACCTCGAGCGACACCCCTCGGACGGCACGCAACGTGCTGCGGTCCGGCAGTCGGTGCGACTTGGTCAGGCCCTCGGCCCGCAGCACGAGGCGGCCGGGCCGCCCGGGTGGGGCCGCCCGGACGCTGCCGTCCGGCACCGCGGCGACCAGTGCCCGGGTGTACGGGTGGTTGGGTGCACGCAGCACCCGGGCGGGCGGGCCCGCCTCGACGAACTGCCCCTCCCGCATCACGTACACGTAGTCGGCGAACTCGGCCACCACTGCGAGGTCATGGCTGATCAACAGCACTGCGGTGCCGTCGGCGGTGCGCTCCCGCAGCAGCCCGAGCACCTGACGCTGCACGGTCGCATCCAGCGCGGTGGTCGGCTCGTCGGCGATCAGCAGGTCCGGGTGGGCCGAGAGCGCGGCGGCGATCAGCGCACGCTGGCGCAACCCACCGGACAGCTCGTGCGGGAACTGCCGGGAGCGCAGCCTCGGTTGCGGCACACCCACCTGGTCGAGCAAGCGAACCGCCTCGTCCGCCAGGTCGTGCGGCGGGCTGGTGCGATGCTCGCGGGCCGCTTCGGTGACCTCGGCGCCGATCCGGCGCAGCGGGTCGAGCGAACCCAGCGCGTCCTGCAGCACGTAGCCGATCCGCCTGCCGCGCAAAGCGCGCCATTGACGACTGTTCAGGGTGGAGAGGTCGGTGCCGTCGAAGCGCAGTGCGGCGGCCTCCAGCCGGGCTCCGCGACCGGCCAGACCGACCAGGCTGCGGGCGGTGACGCTCTTGCCGGAACCGGACTCGCCGACCAGGGCCACGAACTGCCCGCGCCGGACGGTCAGGGAGACGCCGCGGACGGCCTCCACCCGGCCTGCGGCCGCCGAGAAGCTGACGCTCAATCGCTCGATGGTGACCAGGTCATCGGTGATCGGGTTCATCGCTGCCTCCGGTCCAGGATCTGCTGCACATGGCGGCCGACCACCGAGACGGCCAGCACGGCGACGGCGACGGCGGCACCGGGGAAGACGGCGGTCCACCAGGCCAGGCCGAGCAGGTCGCGGCTGCCCGCGAGCATCGCGCCCCACTCGGCCGTGGGCGGCTGCGGGCCGAGGCCGACGAAGCTGAGGCTGGAACTGGCCACGATGGTCGCGCCGAGCGAGACCACGCCGAGCGAAAGCACCGGGCTGAGCGCATTGGGCAGCACATGGCGCACAACCACCTGGGCGTGGCGAAGACCGAACCCGTAGGCGGCCTCGATGTAGGGGCGGTGCCGCATTCCGACGACCTCTGCGCGGGCCACTCGGGCGAAGCCCGGCAGCGCAACCACCGCCAGCCCGAGGACGGCCGGCCCGGTGCCGCGCCCGAGCACCGCGACCAGCAGGAAGACCAGCAGCAGGCCAGGCACCGAGAGCAGCACCTCCAGCAACCGGCTCAGCAGCTGGTCGACCAGTCGCCCGCCGAGGGCCGCCGCCAGGCCGATCAGGGCGCCGCCGACCAGGGCGATGGCCACCGCGCCGACACCGATCAGCAAGGAGGGCCGTGCTCCGTACACCAGACGGGCATACAGGTCCCGGCCGTTCTGGTCGGTACCGAGCAGATGGCTGCCGCTCGGCGGCACGAGCACGGCGTGCAGGTCGGTGCCGTTGGGGTCGCCACCGGTGAACAGGCCGGGTGTCACCACCATCACGGCCAGCACCAGCAGGATCGCGAGGCCGATCCAGAGTCCGTAGCGGCGGGCGGTCACAGCGTCCTCCCAAGGTGCCGGGCTCGCGGGTCGATCAACCCGTGCACGGTGTCGACCATGAGGTTGACCAGGACGAAGACGATGGCGGCCAGGAGCACCAGCGCTGTCACCACCGGCATGTCCTTGTTCTGCACCGCGCTGAGCAGCAGCCGCCCGATGCCCTGCCGGGAGAAGACGATCTCGATCACCACGGCGCCGCCGATCAGTGAGCCGGCCAGCCAGCCGAACAGTGCGGTGGCGGGGAGCAACGCGTGGCGCAGGGCATGACGCAGCACGACGGCCTGTTCGCTGATGCCGCGGGCCCGGGCGCTCGTGGCGAACGGCTCCTCCACTGCGCGGAGAAGGCCCTCGCGCAGCACCTGGGAGAGCACCGCAGTGGGCGCGGCGGCCAGTGCCGCAGTGGGCAGGATCAGGCCGGGCAGGCCGGGTGCGCCGATCGCCGGCAGCCAACGCAGTTGGAAGGAGAAGAGGGCGAGCAGCAGCAGTCCGACCCAGTAGGGCGGCAGAGCGACCACCAAGGCCTCCAGCGAGGCAACCAGGGCGCGAGTGCGTCGGCCGGCCCGCGCCGTCGCCTGGGCCAGCAGCACAGCGCCGACGGCGGTCACCAGCAAGGTGCTGCTCAGTAGTTGCAGGGTGGCGGGCAGCTGGGTCCCGATTGCCCGCCAAACGGGCTCGCGAAGCACGTAGGAGTCGCCGAAGTCACCGTGCAGCAGTCGCCCCAAGTAGGCCGCGTACTGCTGCGGCAGCGGGTCACCCAGTCGGTACTGGGCGGTGATCGCGGCGCGGGTGGCGGGGCTCACCTGAGCACCGGCCGCCAGCACGTCAGCGGTGCCGCCGGGCATCAGGTGCAGCAGCACGAAGGTGGCGGTGACCGCCCCCCAGAGCACGGCGAGCGAGGACACCAGTCGGAGCAGGATGCGACGCAGGGGCGACCGCACGAGGCGGGGCGCCCGGGCCGTCAGGACGCCAGCCATGCCGTGGACAGATCAGGAGTGCCGTCCAGGTCGAAGGTGACGCCCTGTACAGCGGTGCGGGTGGCGATCGAGGAGAGAGGTGAGTAGATGGGGAAGACCGCAGCGTCCTTGGTGATCTGCTGTTGCACCTGGTCGTAGGCCTGTATGCGGTCGGCGTCCGAGGCGGCCTTGAGCGCGGTACGGAAGAGCTGCTCGACGGCCGGGGCGTCGTAACGCGCCATGTTGTTGCTGATCCCCCGGCTGGGGGTCGGAATGTTGGCAGCGCTGAACAGTACCCGCAGCACCGAGGAGTCGGGGGACGCGAAGCTGGTGTCGATCAGGTCGTAGTCGCCGGCCAGCAGTTGCTTGACGTAGCTGCCGGAATCGATGTTCTGCTCCACGATGTCTACCCCCAGCGCCTTCGCCTGGGCCTGAATCTGCACTGCCAGGTCCTGGATGCTCGGGCTGGACCACAGGTGGCGCAGGCGCAATCGGCTGCCGTTCTTGGTGCGATACCCCTGGGCGTCGCGGCCGGTCCACCCGGCTTGGTCCAGCAGTCTGTTGGCGTCGGCGATGTTGACCACGTAGGCCGCGGCGACCGAGCTGTCGTATCCCGGTGTGGTGGTCGAGAGCGGCCCCTTGGCCACCGGGTAGAGGCCGAAGTAGAGGCCGCTGACAACGGTCGGCCAGTCGATGCCCTCCCGGAAGGCCTGCCGGACCGCAGGGTCGGAGAACGGTCCTGCGGCGGTGTTGGGCCAGTAGCTGTAATTCGCGCCCGGGTAGGCCTCCTGGTGCAGCGTCAGCCCGGGTGTGGCCTTGACGATACGCAGCCCGATCGGTGACAACGCAGTGGCTGCGTCGATCTGGCCGCTGGTGATCGCACCGGAGCGGGCCGAGTCGTCGGGCACCACGGTCAGGGTGATTCCGGCCAGATGGGCCGGGCCGCCCGGGGAGGGCGTCCCGGGGGGCCAGGCATAGTCGGGGTTGCGGGTGTAGTCCATGCCCTTCTGCGATTCGAAACCGCTGTCGCTGCGGAACGGTCCGGTGCCGACGATCTTCGTGCAGAGTGCCGAGGCTGGGCCGGCCAGCGTCCTGGGCGACTCCATTCCCAGACTGACGGTGGCCAGCGCGCCGAGGAGGTCCGAATCGGGCGACTTCAGGGTGATCTCGACCGAACTCGGGTCGACCGCGCGGGACGAGGCGTAGGAGGCGAGCAGGCTCGCGGCAAGCATCGACTTGGTGGTGGGAAGCACCACGTGGTCGAGGTTGGCGACCACGGCGGCCGCGTCGAAGGGGGTGCCGTCGGTGAAGCCGACACCGTCGCGCAGCTTGAACGTGTAGGTCAGGCCGTCCTGTGAGGTCTGCCAGGAGGTAGCCAGCCACGGGTGGATGGCGCCCTGCGAGTCCTGGTGGACCAGCGAATCGAGGATCGGGCGGGCGAACAGGCGGGCCGCCTGGCTGGGGCTCTGGTGCGGGTCCAGGCAGTCCGGTTGAGTGGGGACGGCCAGCCGCAGGATGCCGCCGTCCCGGGGTGGGCCCGCCGCGGCCGCTCCGTCGATTCCGATGCCACCCACGGAGCAGCCGGACAGGGTACCCAGGACAATCGCGGTGACCGCGACCGCAGTGGCGGCATTGCGGCGTCTGCGAAGCCAGGTGCCAGAATCCATCGTCGTCCTCACTGCTCTGCGGTGGAACCACGGGCGGCGCCGTGGCGCCCGCGTTGCGCACCGGCCCGTACCGGCCGGTGGCCGCTGGTGGGTGTCGGAGCAGTCACGATGCTCGACCGCGCTAAACCCGGCCTGAACCGGCGCGCAGGCGCCCGCCTCGGACGCGGTACCTAAACGGCCCGAAGGCTCGCCCCGGGGGTGGGGGCGAGCCTTCGGTGTCTGCGGTCGGCGGCCGGCCGACGAGGTGCCGGACGGTCGGTCAGAACAGCTTGGCCAGCAATTCGTACGAGCGGATCCGCGCCTCGTGGTCGGGCACCTGGGTGAGCGCGAACAGCTCGTCGGCCCTGGTTTGACGGACCAGCTCGCGTAGCCGCGGGCCGATCCGTTTCACGGACCCGACGAACTGCGGGTCGATCCGCTGGCGCAGGAAGACCTGCTCGGCCGGACTGAACCGGTGGGCGGCGGCATCCGCCTCGGTGGGCAGGACTGTGTGCGGATCGGCGGTGCGCATCATGATCTGGCCCAGCACAAAGGCGCTGGCCAAACTCTCGGCGCGGCTGTCGCTGTCGGCGACGACCGCGATGACCGCCAGTCCGGCATGCGGTTCGGGTTGGGAGGGCGTCGGCCGGAACGCCTCGCGGTAGGCGAGCAGCGCCTCGGGGGCGCCACCACCGACGATGGCGTGTGCATAGACGTACGGGAGGCCCTGGTGGGCCGCGTAGACGGCACTTCCGACGCTGGAGCCGACCAGCCAGAACCGGGGCGGCACCGCGGGCTCGGGCACCGCCCGGACGCCGTTGAGCCCCCCGCTGAAATAGCCGCGCAGATCGGCGAGTTGTTCGTCGAATCCGCGCCCCACCGGATCTCCGAGCCGGGCCGAGGCCGCCGGCGAGCCGCCGCCGGCCCGGCCCAGGCCCAGGTCGACCCGACCGGGATGCAGGCTGGCGAGGACCCCGAACTGCTCGGCGACCGCGTAGGCGGAGTGGTTGGGCAGCAGCACCGCCCCCGAGCCGACCCGGATGCTGCCGGTGGCCGCCAGGATCTGGCCGGCCAGCACTGCGGGGCTGGAGGTGGCCAGCGCGGGAGTGCTGTGGTGTTCGGCCACCCAATACCGCTCGTACCCGAACGCCTCAACGGCCTGGGCCAGTTCGACGGATCGGCGAAGCGCGTCGCCAGGCTGGTCACCCCGCCAGACCGGGGCCGTGTCATGCACCGATATCGCGATCGCCTCGGTCAAGACGCTCTCCTTCCAAGTATTCGTCTGCGTGTTCGCCAGTTAAGTCGAGGCCGCCTCAGGTTGTCAATGTCCAAATCGCGGAAGGAACTGCGGCACTGACGCACCGTCACTTCACTTGAACCGGCGTCGGCACCAGGTCCTGACCTGCCGACAGCGTGAGGTGCTCGGGCAGCCGAAGCAGCGGCCCGTCCGTGCGGAGCGACCGGATGTAGCGGGCACCGGCCGGCGATCGGTCCAGAACGCTGAAGCCGTAGTGCGAGTAGAAGTTCTCGACCTTCGCGTTCTTGGCCGTTGGCCGGTAGTCGCCCCGCACCGTGACGAATCCCGCCGTCCGAGCGCGCTCCAACAGCTCGGCCAGACAGGCCTGTTCGATGCCCCGGGCGAACACCCGGCAGCTGAGCAGCAGGTTGTCGATCACCAGACAAGGGCCGTCCTCGGTTTCCTCTCCCCGCAACAGGACCGCGCCGACAATTCCGTTGCTGCCGAACCGGTCGGCCGCCGACAGCGCCAGCACCCGGGCGTCCGGCCGCTCGGCCAGGGCGCGCACCTCGGTCACTCCGAGCCGCTCGGTCGCGAGGTTGAACTGGTTGGTGCGCATGGTGATCTGAGAGATCCGCGCGAACTCGGCCGGCTCCGCGCGCGCCAGCGTGACCCGCACCCCGAGACCGGCCAGGAACTGCTCCGCCGAACCGGCCGCAGACAGGAAGTCCGCGCGCTCGGATTCCTCGTGGTAGAGCCGCGTTCGGGCCCGGTCCTCCGCTGTCACCTCGGCACTGGCGAACCAAGCGTCGGCCAGCAGCCGTCCGACGTGCTCCGCCGGGTCCCCGTCCAGCGCCAGAACCGTCGTCTGCGGCAGTTCGGCGCGCACCGTGGCGCACTCGTAACGGCTGTCGTCGGCGAAGACCACGCTGTCCGCGCCCAGATTGAGCTCCTTCACCAGTGTGCGGAGATTCTCCGGTTTCGGTGACCAGTTGGCCAGGACGCGGACGAAGTCGGCTTCCCTCACGAGCAGTTCGGGGTGATCTCGCAGCGCCGTCAGCACAGCCGACCGGTCGTTCTTACTGATGGCCGCCAACAGCACTCCTTGCGACTGGAGTTGCTTGAGGACACGCTGGAACCGGTGGAACGCCTCACCTCGACGGCCGTGCGCCACCTCGATGCCCTCGATGCCGTCGTCGCCCAGCACCCCGCCCCAGAGTGTCTGATCCAGGTCCACCGCGAGTACCTTCTTCGTGCGCCCGGTCCGGGCCCGGACGAGATGGGCCATCTCCCTCGCGTAGACGGCGAGCAGCGGGTCGCTCAAGTGCGCACCGGCGTACACGTCGAAGCGCGGATCGGTGAGCGGAACCGGCTCGGTGAGCAGCACGTCCAGATCGAGCACCGTGAGCAGTTCGACAGTCGAACCGAGGCCGAGCAACTCCGCGTTGGCCGTGCGCCACGCCGCGCCAAGCACGGCACGAGCCCCATGATCGATCAATTGATCGGACAGACTCTTGGGAAGTGGCACGGTGTTGAGCACCATGGGTGCTCCGGTGCGAGCGGTGAATCCGGTTGCCAAGGCGCGCCAGTCAGCCACACTCCGCCGCAGGGCGGCGTCGATGTCCTCGGCGGTGAACGGCGCCCGGACCTGGTCGAGCACGGCTGTGTGGTCCAGCACACAGAACGTGAGGTCGGCCGGCTCGGTGGCGAAGGCGCTGTCCGGATCGCCCAGGTCGAAGACATAGGAACCGAAGTCCCCCGATCGCACCTCCGGCAGATACCCGTGTCGGGCCAACTCTCCCACCAGAGCGGTGCGCAGACCCGTGAGCAGACCGGATCCGGTGAGCGCTATCCGGGCTACAGGCAGCTGCGGGTGCAACGCGCGCAACTCGCCCGGATCGAGCCGGGACAGCAGACGGGCAGCGCCCGCGCGTTGGTCGACATCGAGGGCACCGAGGAGAGTGGCCACCCGGTCGAAGTGGCGGGGCAGGGTTCCGTGGCGGTGCAAGGCGCGCAGCTCGGCCAGCGCGGCGGCGGCATCGGTGTTTGCGATCATCGGACGGCCTTCAATTCTTCGGTGGCCAGGACGTCGTGGAGGTGGCGGGCGAGCTCGTGTGCGGTGCGGTGTTCGAGCACCAGGACCGGTCTGATCACCATCCCGGTCCGCTCCGACAACCGGGTGGCGATCTCCAGTGCGCCGAAGGAGGTGATGCCGGCAGCGGTCAAGTCGTCGCCGCCGGTCACCTCCTCCGCGCCCGGTCCCAGTGCGTCGGCCACTGCCGCCAGGACCCATTCGACCAAGGTCTCCCGGGGCAGGTCACCGGTGAGCGGGTCCACCAGGGCGGCAGCCGGCTCGATCGCGGGGGCCGCCTCGATCACCGCGGTGGCGGGCCGGGGCAACCAGTAGTGCTGGTGCTGGAACGGGTAGTTCGGCACAACGGTCGGGTCCGCCACCGGCCCGTCTCCGAGCAGCTCCGGCCACTCCACCGGTACGCCGGCTGCGTAGAGTCGACCCAGCGCGTTGAGCAGGCTGTGCGGCTCTGCCGCCGGACCGCGCAGCAGTGGGACGGCGGGCAGGCCCTCCTGGCGGTCCGCCAGGATGTCGCCGACCAGGCCGCTGGCTGTCGTGTCCGGTCCGATCTCCACGAAGACGTCCACCTGCAACTCCTCGCGCATGGTGTGCACGCAGTCGGCAAAGCGCACGGTGTCGCGCACCTGCCGCGACCAGTAGCCGGACGCGGCCAGTTCGGCCCGGCCTGCCACAGCGCCGGTTCGACCACTGACCAGAGTGATGACGGGTTCGCCGAAGGCCAGCCGGGACGCGGTCGCCTCGATCACGGGCAGCGCGGGGTCCATGTGCGGGGAGTGGAAGGCGTGGCCGACCCGCAAGGCCTTGGTCCGAACGCCGACGCCGCGGAACTCGGCGGCCAGCGAGAGCACGGTGGTCGCGTCGCCGGCCAGGACCGTGGAGCGGCGGCCGTTCACCGCGGCGACCGCCGGACGGTCCGCTTCGGGCAGCTGTTCCAGTCGGGCCCGCACCTCCGCCTCCCCCTCGCGGAGTGCGACCATCCGACCGCCGGCCGGCACCGCCTGCATCGCCCGGGCACGGGCGACCACCAGCGCGGCCCCGTTGTCCAGGTCGAACACGCCCGCGAGGTGGGCGGCAGCCAACTCGCCGATCGAGTGGCCGCACACCGCCACCGGTCGCGCGCCAAGCGAGACGGCCAGCCGAGCCAGGGCGACCTGGGTGGCGAACAGGCCTGGTTGGGCGTACTCGGTGCGCGCCAACAGGTCCGCGGGACGGTTCTCGGCCCGCCGGCCACCGCCCACGGAGCCCAGCACGATCTCGCGCAGCCCGGGACCGCTGTCCGCACCGAGGGCCGCACGGGCCCGGTCCACCGCGGCACAGGCTTCGTCAAAAGCCGCCGCATAGACCGGGAACGCCTCGTACAGCCCGGATCCCATGCCCGGCCGCTGGGTTCCCTGACCACTGAAGACGAAGGCCACCCGGCGCGACGGGGTCGCCGGACCGCCTGCACCGGCACCCGCCCGGGCGATCCGGTGCAAGTCGGCCGTGAGCTCGGCCAGGTCCGCACCGACCGCAACCGCACGATGACGAAACTCGGTACGCCGCAGCAGGGCGCGGCCAACAGCCGAAGGGTCGGGCGCCTGCGGATCCGTCGCCAACGCACCCAGCCGGGCCGCCTGGGCCGCCAGGGCCTGCGGGCTCCGCGCCGAGAACACCCATGGCACGGCCCGACCGCGGTCGGCGGCGTCGTGCCCGGCCCCCTGCGCACCGTCCGAAGCCGCCGTCGGGACTGCCTCCAGCACCAGGTGCGCGTTGGTCCCGCTGATCCCGAACGACGACACTGCCGCCCGGCGCGGCTCAGGACCGCGCTCGGGCCACGGGTGTGCTCGATCCAGCAGCACCACCTGCCCCTCCGGCCAGTCGACGAACTCCGACGGCTGCTCGGCGTGCAGGCTCGCCGGCAGCAGCCCGTGCCGCATCGCCTGCACCATCTTGATCACTCCGGCCACCCCTGCGGCTGCCTGGGTGTGTCCGATGTTGGACTTGACCGACCCCAGGTACAGCGGTGTCTTCCGGGGCACGCCGCCGTACGTCTCGATCAGTGCGGCGGCCTCGATGGGGTCGCCGAGCACCGTTCCGGTTCCGTGCGCCTCCACCGCGTCCACTTGGTCGGCCGTCAGCCTCGCGGCGTTCAGGGCCGCCTCGATCACCCGCCGCTGGGCCCGGGAGCTGGGGGCGGTCAGACCGTTGCTGGCTCCGTCCGAGTTGACCGCCGACCCTCGGATCCGGGCGAGCACCGGGTGGCCGAGCCGTTCAGCATCGCTCAGCCGCTCCAGCACCAGCAGCCCGATGCCCTCACCGAAGCCGGTGCCGTCGGCACCCTTCGCGAACGGCTTGCAGCGTCCGTCGGCGGCCAGCCCGCCCTGGGCGGCGAAGTCGGTGAAGACCCGAGGCGTCGCCATCACGGTGACACCGCCCGCCACAGCCAGGTCGCACTCACCGCCGCGCAGCGCCTGAGTCGCCAGATGGATCGCGACCAGCGAGGAGGAGCAGGCGGTGTCCACCGTGATGGCGGGCCCTTCGAGCCCGAGCGTGTAGGCGAGCCGACCGGAGGCGATGCTGGAGGCGTTTCCCGTCATCAGGTAGCCCTCCATCGCAGCGGGCGCGACGCCCGGCGGCGGGGCGTACTCCTGGTAGATCACTCCGGCGTACACTCCGGTCCGGCTGCCCCTCAGATCCCCGGGCGCGATCCCGGTACGTTCCAGCGCCTCCCAGCAGACCTCCAGCAATTGGCGCTGCTGCGGGTCCATCGCGCCGGCCTCGCCCGCTCCCAGGCCGAAGAACCCGGCGTCGAACCCACCGGCGTCTGCCAGGAAGCCTCCGGCTTGCGCGTGGCGCAGGGCTTGCTGGGACCAGCCTCGGTCCTGCGGCGGCTCGCCAATGGCATCGGTGCCGTCCGCCACCACTCGCCACAGGTCCTCCGGTGAGCGCACCCCGCCGGGATACCGGCAGGCCATGCCGACCACCACTATCGGATCGGCCCTCGTGGCACGGTCCAATTCCTTCTTCACTCTCGCCAGTTCGGAGGTCGTCCAGCGGAGGTACTCGACCAGCTTCTGTTCGTCGGTCACGGGCTTTGCCGCCTCTCAGGATCGGAGTTCCGAGTCGATGAACCGGAACAGCTCCTCGGCCGATTGCGGAACAGCCCCGGCTGCGGCATCAGCGGAGGGCCGGACGGACTCGGGCGCCAGGCGGTCCACCAGGTGGTCGGTCAGCGCGGTCGGGGTCGGGTGGTCGAAGACCAACGTGGCGGGCAACCGCAGGCCGGTGGCCCGACCGAGGCGATTGCGCAGTTCGACGGCGGTCAGCGAGTCGAAGCCGAGCTCCTTGAAGCTGCGCCCGTCCAGCGACTCCTGCTGCCCGGGCGCCCGGCCGAGGACGGTCGCCACGTGCTGCTGGACGAGCACGCCGAGCAGCTGCCGGGCCTGCTCCGGATCGGCGGCGACCTGTTCGAGAAGGCCATCGACCGTTCCGGCCTGCGACGGCTCCTCCGGGCGGCGAACCAATGAGCGCAACGGCGCAGGCAGGTCAGGGAGTTCGGCAAGTCGAGCGAAGTCCAGGTGAACCGCCACCGGAGCCGGGTCCGAACCCCGCAGCGCTTCGTCGAGCAGGTCCAGACTGCGGCGCGCGGAGAGCGGCAACACGCCCGCACGCGCCATCCTGACCTGATCGGTGTCCGAGAGTGCGCCGGTCATCGCACTGTCCGCCTGCCACAGTCCCCAGGCGATCGAGGTAGCCGGCAGACCGGCACCGGCGCGGGCAGTGGCCAGGGCGTCCAGGAAGGCGTTGGCCGCCGCATAGGCACCCTGGCCGGGACTGCCGACCACGCCTGCCGCCGAGGAGAAGAGCACGAAGGCGGCGAGGTCGGCGTCCCGGGTGAGTCGATGCAGGTGCCAGGCGCCGTCGGCCTTGGGGCGAAGGACGGCATCCAACCGGGCTGTGTCGAGGCCGGCCAGGGTGGCGTCGTCCAGTACACCGGCCGCGTGTACGACTGCGGTGAGCGGATGCTCGGACGGGACCTGGTCGAGCAGTAGGCGAATCTGCTCGGGCTCGGCAATATCGGCCGCCACCGCGATCACGTCCGCCCCCAGCTCGGCCAGTTCGGCACGCAGTCGCTCTCCTTCCGGGGTGTCGAGCCCTCGTCGGCCGGTCAGCAGCAGGTGCCGCACACCGTGCCGCTCCACCAGGTGCCGGGACACCAGCCGACCCACCCCGCCTGCGGCTCCGGTGACCAGCACCGTGCCGTCCGGATCGAGCGGGCGCGGCAGTCGCAGCGCCACCTTGCCGGTATGCCGGGCCAGGCCGAGGTGGCGCAGCGCCCGGGAAGCCTCACCCACACCCCACGCGGTCACCGGGAGCGGGGTGAGCACTCCGTCGGTGAAGAGCCTGGCCAACTCGGCCAGGATCGCCTGAATCCGCTCCGGTGGCACCTGGGCCAGGTCGAAGGGCCGATAGTCGATCCGTTGTCCTGCGGCCAGCACCTCGGGGTCGCGCAGGTCGGTCTTGCCCATCTCGATGAACCGGCCGTCGGGCACCATAAGTTCGAGGGAGGCATCAGTGAACTCGCCGGCCAGCGCATTCAGCACGATGTCCACGCCACGCCCGCCGGTGGCAGCGCGCACGCCGTCGGCGAAGCTCAGGTCACGGGAGTTGCCGATCCGGCCGGTCGCCAGTCCGGCCGCCCGTAGCGCGGGCCACTTGCCGGGACTCGCGGTGCCGAACACCTCCAGCCCCCAGTGCCGGGCGAGTTGCAGCGCCGCGCCACCCACGCCACCGGCGGCGGAGTGCACCAGAAGCCAGTCACCCGGCCGGGCGGCGGCGAGGTCGTGCAGAGCGTAGTAGGCGGTCAGGAAGACGGCCGGCACGGTGGCCGCCTCGGCGAAACCGAGGCCTGGCGGGATCGGAGCGAGCAGCCGGTGGTCGGTGACAGCACGCGGTCCGATGCCACCGGGGACAATGCCCAGCACCCGGTCACCCACCCGCAGTCCGTCGGCCTCCGGACCCACCTCGAGCACCACACCAGCGGCTTCCGTTCCGAGTTCGGCCGTGCCCGGATACATGCCGAGCGCGATCATGGCGTCCCGGAAGTTCAGGCCGCAGGCACGGACCGCGATGCGGACCTCGCCGGGCTCCAGCAGCCGGTCAGGCACCGGAAGTTGAATCAGGTCGTCCACGGTCCCGCTGCCACCGGTGGCCAACCGCCAGTTCCCGTCGGACGCGGCCGGCTCCGACGGGCGACGGCGCAGCCGTGGCACCAGCAGCTGACCATCGCGGAGGGCGAGTTGCGGCTCGTCAGCGATCAACTCGGCTGACAACTCATCCGACGTTCCATCATGCAGGACGATGCGTCCGGGTTCCTCGGCCTGAATGCTGCGTACCAGGCCCCAAGCTGCCGCAGCGTCCAGCGCAGCCGGGCGCTCCCCGGGCGCTGCCGCCACCGCGCCCTCGGTGCGCACCAGCAACAGGGTGTCACGCAGCCGAGGTTCGGCAAGCAGCCGGCGCAGCTGGTCGGCCAGCGCGGCCAGGGTGCTGCGCAAGGCGGCCGGTCCGAAATCCGTGTCCGGTGTGCCCGGGACCGGCAGCACCAGCAGCCGGGGCGGCTGCTGGTCCGTGTCCAGCGCCTCCAGCACTGCTGCCAGGTCCGGCAGTTCGGTACTGCCGAGCTCCCAGCGCGGCTCGCTGCCCAGGGGGTCCCCAGCGGACGCCGGTTCCCAGCGGAGCTCGTGCAGGGCATCGCCGAGGCCGCCGTCCGAACTGCGAAAGGCGACTGCCGCCACTTCCGCCACCAGTCGCCCGTCCGGTGCCGTCAGCCGCACTTCGACGGTGTCCTCGGCGATGCGGCGCAGCCGAACCCGGACGGTCTCGGGCGCATCGGCCCACCGGGTGAAGCCGCGCCAGCTGAACGGCAGTCGGATCCCGTCGGTGACGGGCAGCAGGTCGGCAACGCCCACCGCATGCAGTGCGGCATCCAGCACGGTCGGCGCGATACGGAAGCCGGGCAACGGTTCGATCCGCACCTCGGCGTAGCTGTCCGCACCTAGGCGCCAGGCGGCGCGTAGGCCTTGGAAGGCCGGGCCGTAGTGGTAGCCCTGGGCATTCAGGTCACGGTACAGAGCGCCGACCTCGACCGGCTCGGCGCCGGCGGGGGGCCAACTGGTCTCTTCATCGGGGACGGGGGCAATGCCGGCCGGGGCCAGACGCCCGACGGCGTGTGTGGTCCAGGGCGCGCCGAGCGGGTCGCCGACAGCGGGCGCCCGTCCGGCTCGGGCGTGCACCCCGACCGATCGCTGTCCGTCGGACTCGGCCGGGCCGACGATGAGTTGGAGCTCGACGGCTCCATCGGCGAGCAGCAGCGGGCGTTCAAGTACGAGTTCGGCCAGCGTCGGGACACCAGCCAGGCCGCCGGCGAACCCGGCCAGTTCGGCGAGTACCGCACCGGGCACCAGGACCGTACCGTCCACCGCGTGGTCGGCCAGCCAAGGCTGTTCCGCCACGGCGAGCCGCCCGTGCAGCACCAATCCGTCGGGCGACGCAATGCGGACCACATCGGTGAGCAGCGGGTGCCCGACGCGGGCACCGGGTGCGGCACCGACCGCGGCCGCAGCTTTTAGCCAGTGGCGCTGCCGGTCGAAGACGTAACCGGGCAGTGGCGGCAGCGCGGGCCGTGGCCCGGAACCGGGGGATCCGGCGGACCAGTCGACCGGGATACCCCGGACCCAGGCTTCGGCGGCCGAGGTCAGCAGCCGGGCCAGTCCGCCTTCGTCGCGGCGAAGGGTGCCCAGCACTGCGTGCCGGTCACCGGCCGGGCCATCGGTCTCCAATGTCTCCTGCACCGCCGTGGTGAGCACCGGATGCGGGCTGATCTCGATGAACACCTCGTGCCCCGCTTCGGCGGCCGTGGCGACAGCGTGCTGCAGCAGCACGGTGGCACGCAGGTTGCGGTACCAGTAGTCGGGCTGGGCATAGTGCGGATCACCGGGCTCGACCTCGGCACCGGTGACGGTGGAGAAAATCCGGGCCGCGAAGACCTGCGCGGGTGCCACAGCGGGCAGCATGTGCAGCAGTTCCGCCTCCAGCGGCTCCACCTGCACCGAGTGCGAGGCGTAGTCGACGTCGACCAGCCGGGAGCGGACCCCAGCCTCTCGCAACTGAGTTCGCAGCTCCTGCACCGCCTCCTGCGGACCCGCCAGCACGGTGGCGGTCGGACCGTTGAGAGCGGCTACCCCGACCGCACCACCAACAGTCGCCAGGAGCGGGCGCAGCGCTGCCTCGTCCTGCGCCACCGAGAGCATTGCGCCGGTGCCGGCCAGGGCCCGCAGCGCCCTGCTGCGAAGTGCGACCACGGTTGCCGCCTCCGCCAGACCGATCGCGCCGGCCGCCAGGGCTGCCGCGATCTCACCCTGCGAGTGGCCGATCACAGCGGACGGGCGCACTCCGAGGGACTCCCACACGGCGGTCAGAGCGGTCATCACCGCCCACAGCGCGGGCTGCACCACGTCAACCCGGTTCAGATCGGCCCCGCGTCCGTGCAACGTCTCCAGCAGCGGCCAGCCGGTCACCGGATCCAGTGCCGCACCACACTCGGAGATCCTGGCCGCGAAGGCGGGGGACTGCGCGATCAGGTCGCGCGCCATGCCGAGCCACTGAGTGCCCTGGCCCGGGTAGAGGAAGACCGGCGCGGTGCTGCCGGTGGTCCTCCCGGTGACCACGCCTGGGCTCGGCAGATCGGCGGCGACGGCGGTCAGCCCTGCCTCTGCCTGCGCCGAGTCGACTGCGACGACCGCCGCACGGTAGTCGAACCCACCGGCGGTGCGAGCGAGTTCCGCGGCAACGTCGGCCAGTTCAAGGCCCGGGTGGTCGGCCAGGTAGCCGGCCAGACGTCGGGCCCGCTCACGCAGGGACCGTTCCGAACGAGCCGTCAGGATCAACACAACGGGCTGTTCGATCCCGGGTGTGGACGCGGTGCCCGGCACCACGTCCGACTCCGTCGGAGCGGGTTCCTCCAGCACCACATGGGCGTTGGTGCCGCTCATGCCGAAGGCCGAGACCGCGAACCGGCGGGTCCGCTCCCCCGGCTCCCATGACCGCGCCTCGGTGAGCAGGGCCATGCCGCCTCGCTCCCAGTCGACGTGGCGCGACGGGACGTCCGCGTACAGGGTGCGCGGCAGCCGTCGGTTCGTCAGCGCCTGCACCATCTTGATGATCCCGCCGACTCCGGCGGCGGCCTGGGTGTGCCCGATGTTCGATTTCAGCGAGCCGACAAGCAGCGGCCGGTCCGCCGGGCGGTCGGCACCGTAGGTGGCGAGCAGCGCGCGGGCCTCCACCGGGTCGCCCAGGGTGGTTCCGGTGCCGTGCGCCTCCACCGCGTCCACATCGTCGGGGCTCAGTCCGGCGTCACCGAGGGCCGCTCGGATCACCCGCTGCTGGGCGATTCCGCTGGGCGCGGTGAGCCCGTTGCTGGCACCGTCCTGGTTGACCGCCGAGCCGCGCAGCACAGCCAGCACCGGGTGACCGCGGCGCTGGGCATCGGAGAGCCGCTCGACCAGCAGCATGCCGACACCCTCACTGAAGCCGGTGCCGTCGGCACTGTCCGCGAAGGCCCGACAGCGGCCGTCCGGCGAGAGACCCCGCTGTCGGCTGAATTCCACGAACGTGGCCGGGGTGGCCATCACGGTCGCGCCACCCACCAGGGCGAGGTCGCACTCCCCCGCGCGCAGAGCCCGGGCCGCAAGGTGCAGCGCGACCAGGGAGGAGGAACATGCGGTGTCCACCGTCACCGCCGGGCCCTCCAGTCCGAAGGTGTAGGAGATCCGCCCGGAAGCCACGCTGCCCGCGCTACCAGTGCCCAGGTAGCCGCCGTGCTCGCGTGGGTCGCCGTGGGCGCGGCCGCCGTACTCGGTGTAGATCAGGCCGACGTAGACACCGGTACGGGAGCCCCGGAGTTCGGCCGGATCCAGTCCGGCCCGCTGGAACGCCTCCCAGGCAGTCTCCAGGAGCAGCCGCTGCTGCGGGTCGGTGGCACGCGCCTCGCGGGGATTGAGTTCGAAGAAGTCGGCGTCGAACTCGGCCGCGTCGTAGAGGAATCCACCCTCTCGCACGGTAGCGGTGCCAGGGTGGTCGGGGTCGCTGTGGTAGAGCCGTTCCAGGTCCCAACCGCGGTCGGTGGGGAACGGTCCGATGGCGTCGCCGCCGCGTTCCAGCAGTTGCCACAGCTCCTCAGGCGTGCTGACGCCTCCCGGGTAGCGGCAGGCCATCGCTGTGATCACCACTGGGTCATGGGCCGGCTCGGCGGGGAGCCCGCGGGCGGCCGCAGCGGTGCCCCCGCCGTCGGAGGGATCCGCAGCGAGATGGCGGGCCAGGGCATGCGGGGTCGGATGGTCGAACACCACCGTCGACGGGAGCTTGCGGCCGGTTGCGCGACCGAGGTGATCGCGCAGCCGCACAGCGGTCAGCGAGTCCAGGCCCAGCTCCCGCAGTGGGCGGTCCGGGCGGACGTCACGGGGCGAGTCATAGCCGAGGACCCCGGCGACCGCACGCAACACGGTGTCGAGCATCCGCTCCTCGCGGCGGGCGGGGCTCGAATCAAAGCCCTGCTGCGGGGACGCGCCCTTCAGGAACAGTGCGGCGGCCTCCGCCGGAGGGTCGGCCGACTGCGACCCGACGGTTCCCCGCGGAGCGTCGACCGCCTCCGGCTCCACAGGCCGCAGACGCAGCTCGCTGACGCTCAGTAGGGGCCGCCCGTCGTCGTCGGTGCCCAACAGTCGCACGGTCTCGGGCCCGGTCCACTCGGCCAGCACCCGGGTGAGCGCCCCGGTGTCGGTACCGAGCCGCACGCCCGTCCAGCTGAACGGGGCGAGCAGCTGCCCGTCACCGTCGTCCGAGCGGCCGAGGAGGGCGGCCTGCACCACGCCGTCCAGCACCTGCCCGGTCGCCTCGAAGTCCGCCAACTCGGCGACGACCAAGCCTTGTCGAGAGCCCGCCGCCCGCACCGCCCGGAGTCCGGGTCCGTAGTGGACGCCCAACTCCGCCAGGGCGGCGTAGCCGACCCCGACATCGATCGGCGCGAGGCCGTCAGGCAGGGAAGGCTGCCAGGCCTCTCCCTTCCGGCTCCCCAGGGCCGCGGCGGCGTGCGGCCGCCAGGGGTGGTCCGCCGCCGCCCGGCTGTGCAGACGCAGGACCGTGCCCTCCGGCTCCAGATCCACCGTCACCTGCAACATGCGCCAGGGAGTCGGGTCGAGGGGCGCCAACAAGGTCAGCTCCTCGAAGCCGTCGAGGCCCAGACGCGCGGCGACGAAGAGTACCAGGTCGGCGATGGCACCGCTCGGCAGCACTGTCCGATCGCCGAGCCGGTGTTCGCGCAGCCAACCGCCCGTGCCGCCGGGCAGCGTGCCGGTGAAGACCACACCGCGCCCGTCAGCCCGCTCGACAACAGTGTCGAGCAGCGGATGCCCCGCGTCGTCCGAGGCTCCCGGGTCGGCTGCCCGGTTGGTGTCCAGCCAGAACCGCCGCTCCTGGAAGGCATAAGTGGGCAGCTCCACGATCCGACCCTGAGCCGTCCCGGACCAATCGACCGCGGCCCCGGTCACGTGCAGCTCACCTGCGGAAAGCAGCAGTTGGCCCAGCCCGCCGTGGTCGCGGCGGAGCGTGGCGGTGACCGTCCCCGGCAGGTCGGCGTTCTCCAGGGTGTCGCGCAGAGCGGCGACGAGCACCGGGTGGGCACTGACCTCCAGGAAACGCCGGTGCCCTGCCTCGGCCAGCGCGCGCACGGTGTCGGCCAGTCGGACCGGCTCGCGCAGATTGCGGTACCAGTACTCGGCGTCCAGGCCAGTGGTGTCCAGCTGACCAGCGGTGACCGAAGAATGGAACGGAACCGCGGACCGCTTCCCGCGGAGACCGGCGAACCGGTCGAGCAGTCCGGCACGCAGCGGCTCGACGGCCGCCGAGTGCGATGCGTAGTCAACCGGGATCAACCTGGTCCGGACGCCCTCCCGCTCGCAGTCGGCCACGAGCGCACGAACCGCCTCGACCGTACCGGAAACCACCGTGGCACGCGGCCCGTTGACAGCCGCCACGGTCACCCCGGCGTCGAGCCGGGCCACCACCTCGGCAGCCGGCAGCTCCACCGAGGCCATCGCGCCCCGGCCGGCGATCCCCACCAGGGCCTTGCTGCGCTCGGCAACCAGTTCAGCGCCTTGGTCCAGATCCAGTGCGCCGGCGACGACGGCGGCCGCGATCTCCCCCTGGGAGTGGCCCACCACGGCCGCCGGCTCCACGCCGAGCGAGCGCCAGGCGGCAGCCAACGAGACCATCACCGCGAAGAGCGCGGGCTGCACCACGTCCACCCGGTCCAGCAGCGCGCTGTCCTGCCCGGTGACCACGCGCAGCAGATCCCAGTCGGTATGCGGTGCGAGTGCCGCCGCGCAGCGCTCCAGTTCTCGCCTGAACGGCTCGCTGCTGCTGTGCAGTTCACGGGCCATCCCGGCCCACTGGGACCCCTGTCCGGGGAAGACGAAGACCGGGCGGCCGACCGGATCGGCCTCGCCGGAGGCCGCGCCGGCGGACGGCATCCCTTCTTCGACAGCCACCAGCCCCCGTTGGAAGTCGGTCAGCTGCCGTCCGACCAGCACCGCCCGGTGGGGCAGCAGGGCCCGCCCGGTGCGCAGTGTGCGGGCGATGTCTGCCGGGGCCGACTCCGGGTGGGTGGCCAGGTGCTCGCGCAGTCTGCCGGCCTGGGCGGACAGGGCCTGCTCGGTGTGGCCGGAGACCACCCAGACAGTCGGCCGGTCATCGGCGTTCGCGGGTGCCGGCCCCGGCTGCGATTCCTGCCGCGGGGCTGCTTCCAGGATGACGTGCGCGTTGGTGCCGCTGATTCCGAACGAGGAGATCGCTGCCCGACGCGGCCGGTCCCGTTCCGGCCAGGCCCGCTCCTCGGCCAGCAGCCGCACACCACCCGACCAGTCGATGTCCGCCGACGGCTGCTCGGCGTGCAGGGTGGCGGGCAGGATCCCGTGCCGCATCGCCAGCACCATCTTGATCACGCCGCCGGCTCCCGCTGCGGCCTGAGTGTGCCCGATGTTGGACTTCAGCGAGCCCAGCCAGAGCGGGTCGCCGCTCGGCCGGGCCGCACCGTAGGTGGCGATCAGCGCCCCGGCTTCCACAGGGTCGCCGAGCCGGGTGCCGGTGCCGTGGCCCTCCACCGCGTCCACCTCGGCCGGGTCGAGTCCGGCGTCGGCCAACGCGGCCCGGATGACCCGCTGTTGGGCAGTGCCATTGGGCGCGGAGAGCTGGGTGCTCGCGCCGTCCTGGTTGACCGCGCTGCCACGCAGCACCGCGATCACCGGGTGGCCTTCTCGCAGCGCGTCCGAGAGCCGCTCCACCAGCAGCAGGCCGACACCCTCCGCCCAGCCGGTGCCATCGGCCCCGGCCCCGTACGCCTTGCAGCGCCCGTCCGGGGACAGGCCGCGTTGACGGCTGAACTCCACGAAGGTGGCGGGGGTGGCCATCACGGTCGCCCCGCCGGCCACTGCGAGCCGGCAATCGCCCCGGCGCACAGCCTGGGCCGCGTAGTGCAGCGCGACCAGCGAGGAGGAACAGGCGGTGTCAATGGTGACCGCCGGGCCCTCCAGCCCGAACGTGTAGGAGATCCGCCCGGAGGCTATGCTGCCCGCGCTACCGGTGCCGATGAAGCCCTCGAAGCCCTCGGGTGCCCGGGAGTGCCGCGAGCCGTAATCGCCGTACATCACGCCCGCGAAGACGCCGACCGACTGCCCGGCGAGCGAGTGCGGGTCCAGTCCGGCCCGCTCGAACAGCTCCCAGGTGGTCTGGAGCAGCAGCCGCTGCTGCGGGTCGACGGTCAACGCCTCGCGCGGACTGATACCGAACAGCTCCGCGTCAAAATCGGCGGCGTCGTGCAGGAATCCGCCCGCGGCGGCGTAGCTGGTGCCCTCCCGGTCGGGATCCGGATCGATGAGACTGTCCAGCGGCCAGCCCCGGTCGGTCGGGAAGGGGGTGATCGCGTCGGTCCGGGTCGACACCAATCGCCACAGGTCCTCCGGAGATCGGACGCCGCCGGGGAACCGGCAGGCCATGCTGACGATTGCCAGGGGTTCGCGGGCGGCCTGCTCGGCCTGCTCCAGGGCGGCGCGGGTGCGCAACAGGTCGGTGGTGGTCCTCCGCAGATAGTCGCGGAGCCGGTCCTCGTTCGCCATTGGTGGGCAACTCTCCGTTAGCCGAGTGGAGTGCATGGTCAGGAGACGGGGCCAAGGGCCAGGGGCCAGGGGCCAGGGGCCAGGGGCACCGCGGGACGCCGTGGACGCCGTCCCGCGGTGGGGGGCTCAATCGCCGAGTTCCCGGTCCAGCAACCCGAACAGCTCATCATCGGAGACTGAATCCATTCCAAAGGCCGGATCGCCGACGACGGGGACGGGTTCGTCCCTGCCGTCCGACAAGCGCGCGATGGCGGCCTCCAGCGCTCGGCGCATCTCGGCTCGCCGACCGTCGTCGCCCGGCAAGTCGGCCGCCGCCGCGACCCAGCCGCCGAACACCGCCCGGTCGAAGGCCGGCCGAGCGGCAGCCAGCCGCTCCATGACCAGGCCGGTGAGCGCCCGAACCGTGGGACGGTCGAACAGCACAGTGGTCGGGAGGCGTTCGGCGAGTTCGGCACCGAGCCGGTTGCGCAGCTCGATCGCGGTCAGGGAATCCAATCCGAGGTCGAACAGCCCTCGGTCCTCCGGCAGGCTGCTTCCGGGGGCCAGCCCCAGCACCTCGGCCACCGCCCCCCGAACCAACGCGGCTGCGGCCTCCTCGGTGGCGACCGGGTCGAGTCCGGCCAGGCGCTCGGCCAGCGTCCGGGTGGTCGACGCGGCCGGGATCGGCCCGGCCTCTGCAGCGCTCGGCCGATTCGGCACCAAGTCCGCGAGCAGCTGCGGCAGTTCGCCGTCGCGTCGGGCCAGGGCCGACCGGTCCAGCCGGGCCGGCACCAGCAGCGCGTGGTCCGGGCCGAGTGACAACGCCTGGTCGAACAGCTCCAGTCCGGCAGCCTCGGTGAGCGGTCGGATGCCGAGGCGTTCGATCCTGGCCGCGGCCGACCCTGCGAGTCCACCGCCCATCCCGACTCCCTCGGCAGCGGACTCCCACAGCCCCCAGGCCAGCGACGTACCCGGCAGCCCGGCGGCACGGCGGTGGGCTGCCAGCGCGTCGAGGTAGGCATTGGCGGCCGCGTACGCCCCCTGTCCCGCGTTGCCGAGGACACCGGCGATGGACGAGAAGAGCACGAAGACCGCGAGCTCCTGACCGCCGAGCAGCTCGTGGAGGTGGCGGGCCGCATCGACCTTCGGCTTCAGCACCCGATCGACTTGATCATCCGTCATGTTCGCCAGTACGGCGTCGTCCAGCACACCGGCAGCGTGGACCACACCGCTGAGCGCAATCCCGGTCACGGTCTCCGCCGCGATCAGATCCCGGACGGCAGCGCCGTCGGCCAGGTCGCAGGCGGCGGTCCGGACCTCGGTGTGATCGGCCAGCTCCGCGGCGAGCGCCCGCAACGCCGGATCCGCGTCGCCGCGCCGACTCACCAGCAACAAACGCCGCACCCGGTACTCATGGGCCAGGTGCCGTGCCACGGCGGAGCCGAGCGCACCGCCGGCACCGGTGACCAGTACCGTCCCGACGGCCAGCCGCTCCCGCAGACCGGGGTCGACGCCGGCCGTACCGGATGCGACCGGCGCGAGGCGCGGGCGGTAGGCCTGGCCCTGGCGCAGGGCCAGCTGTCCCGGCCGCGTCCCGGCCAGGCCGCGGAGTCGGGCCTCGGATTCGGCCGAGCCGTCGGTGTCGATCACGCTCACCCGGCCCGGGAACTCCTGCTGGGCGGTGCGGACCAGGCCCCACAGTGCCGCCTGGTCGACGCCGGGCAGCCCGTCCGCGGGGCAGGCAGCCACCGCGCCGGTGGTCACCAGCACCAGGTGGTCCTGCTCCGGCGCCGCCAACAGCAGACGGCGGGCCTCTCGCAGGTCGGCCCGGACGTCGCCGTGGTCCAGGGCGACCACGGCGACGCCCTCGCAGGCCGCCGCTTCCTCCGGCCGGACCGCCTCCCAAGCCACGGTGTAAAGCCTCCCTGAACCGGCACTGTCCAGCCCCGTCCGGTCCAGCGGGCGCAGCCGAACCTCCTCGACGGTGAGGACCGCGGCACCGGTGACATCGGTGACCGCCAGGGCGAACACCGCCTCGCCGGTCCGCGTCATCCGCACCCGGAGCGCTCCGGTCGGCGCCCGATGCACGGTGATGCCGTGCCAGCTCGCCGGTACCTCGATCCCGTCGCGTTCCGCCTCCGGCCGTCCTAGCGCGGCAGCGGGCCAGGCGTGCAGGGCGGCGTCCAGCAGTCCGACGGCGAGCCGGTCCGCGGTGTCCACTTCCGCATACAGCGTGTCGGTCCCGGTACGCCAGAGCGCCCGCAGCCCCCGGAACGCCGGTCCGTAGTCGTAGCCGCGTTCCGCCAGCGCCCGGTAGACGCCGTCCAGGGGAACCGGGAGGGCGTCGGCCGGGCGCTCCGGTGACAACTCGGCCTGCGGGAGCGGGGCTCCCGGCTCGGCCAGCTGGGCTTCGGCGTGCAGGACCCACGGCTCCCCCGCCGGGGCGGCATGCACCCGGACGGTCGAACCGGTCACCGTGACCCGTAGCCGCAGTTCCTGGCGATCGGCGATCACCACTGGCGCGAGCAGGGAGATCTCGATGATTCCCGGTCGACCGTGCCGATCCGCGAGCCAACCCAGGAGGTCCACCAGCGCGGCGGCGGGCAGGACGGGGGTGCCGTGCAGAGCATGGTCCGCCAGCCAGGGCAGCCTCCGGTGCGACAGCACGCCGGTGTAGCCGGCATGGACGCCGTCCGGGTCGACCACCGCCGCGGCGAGCAGCGGATGACCGGGCGCCTCGGCCCCGAGGCCGTCGGCGTAGGTCTGCTGCTCCGGCAGCGGTGGCAGCAGCCAGAGGCGCTCGTGCACGAAGGCGTACGTCGGCAGCGGCACGGTACGCGCGTCGTCGCCGAGCACGGACCGCCAGTCCCAGTCGACTCCGGCGATCTGCGCCTGGGCGAAGAACCGCCAGAGCGCCTCGATGTCGTCGCGGCGCCGGTCCAGTGTCGCCAGGGCAACGGTCTGCGGGCCGAGTTCGCTCTGCTCGACCAGCGCGGTGAGCGCCGCGTCCGGACCGATCTCCAGGAGCCGGGCCGCACCCAGCTCGCGCAACCGCTGGACGGCATCCGAGAAGCGGACCGTCCCACGAAGTTGCCCGCTCCAGTGGTCGGCGGAGCTCAACGCGGCTGCCGAGGCCTCCCGGCCGGTCAGCGTGGACACCACGGTCCTGGTCAACGATCCTTCACCGAGCTTCAGTTCGTCGACCTCACTGCGAAATCCGGGCAGCACCGGCTCCATCAGCGCAGAGTGGAAGGCATGGCTGACCTTGAGCGGCCGGGTGCGCCGACCATCGGCGGTCAGGGCGGCCGTCAGTGCGGCAACCGGTTCGGCGGCACCGGAGACCACGACCGAACCAGGGGTGTTGATGGCCGCGATGTCCACCGTCACAGCGAGGCGGGTCGCGGTCGATGCCACCGTTTCCGGGTCGGCCTGGACAGCCACCATGGCGCCGCCGTCCGGCAGCCGGCCCATCAGCCGACCGCGGATGCCCACCAGTGCGACCGCGTCCGGCAGACTCAGCGCTTGGGCCAGGTGAGCCGCCGCCAACTCCCCGATCGAGTGTCCGGCGACCGGACCTCCCGGCAGCCCCCAGGACTCCAGCAGGCGGAACAGTGCCACCTCCACGGCGAACAGCGCTGCCTGGGCATGCCTGGTCCGGTCGAGTTCGCCGCCCGTGCCCTGCAACAGGGCGGGCAGGTCCAATCCTTCCCGGTCGGCGAACAGTTCCGCGATCTCGTCGAACGCCCTCGCGTACACCGGGAACGCCGCATGCAGTGCGCTGCCCATACCGATCCGCTGGCTGCCCTGCCCGGTGAACAGCACTGCCGTCTCGCCGCGTACCGCGCTCCCGGTCACCACGATCGGGAAGCCACCCGGCTCCGGTCGGCCGCCCTCGGCCAGCACGCGCAGCCCGGCCAGCAGTTCGCCCCGGTCGCGGCCGACCACCATCGCCCGGTGCTCGAACGCCGTGCGGGTCGTGGCGAGCGAGTACGCCAGGTCGACATCGGTCTCCGAGGCCCCGGGACCGCTCACGAACTCGCGCAACTTGGCAGCCTGTTCACGCAGCGCCTCGGGTGTACGAGCGCTGAGCAGCCAGGGGACGGGATGGCCGGCCGGGGCGGCCGCGGGCCGCACTTCCGGCTCGGTGACGCCCTCCAGGATGACGTGGGCGTTGGTGCCGCTGATCCCGAACGAGGAGACGGCGGCCCGCCGCGGTCCCGGACGGCTGGGCCACGGAGTCGGGCCGGTCGGCACCGCCACGGTCCCGGCCGACCAGTCCACCTGCTGCGAGGGCCGGTCCAGGTGCAGGGTGCCGGGCACCACGCCGTGCCGCATCGCCTGCACCATCGCCATGATCCCGGCTACTCCGGCGGCGGCCTGGGTGTGGCCGATGTTGGACTTCACCGAACCCATCAGCAGCGGATCGTCCGCGCCGCGCGCAGCGCCGTAGACGCTCAGCACCGCCCCCGCCTCGATCGGGTCGCCGAGTCGGGTGCCGGTTCCATGGGCCTGCAGCACGTCCACCTGGGCGGCAGTCAATTCGGCGTTGTCGAGGGCGCGTTGGATCACTCGCTGCTGAGCGGGGCCGTTCGGCGCGGTGAGCCCGTTGCTCGCGCCGTCCTGGTTGACGGCCGAGCCCCGGACCACCGCCAGCACCTGGTGCCCGCGGCGACGGGCGTCGGAGAGCCGCTCCACCAGCAGCAGGCCCACGCCCTCGCCCCAGGCGGTGCCGTCGGCCGTATCGGCGAAGGGCTTGCAGCGGCCGTCGGCCGCCAGTCCCTGCTGCCGACTGAACTCCACGAAGGTGGCGGGGCTGGCCATTACCGTCGCCCCGCCGACCAGGGCGAGCGAGCATTCGCCCGATCGAAGCGCCTGGGCCGCCTGGTGCAGCGCGACCAGCGAGGAGGAGCACGCGGTGTCCACCGTTACCGCCGGGCCCTGTAGCCCGAGGGTGTAGGCGATCCGGCCGGAGGCGACGCTTCCCGCACTGCCGCTGACCAGGTATCCCTCCAACTCCCGTGCACTGCCCGGGTGCTGGTGCAACCTGGCGCCATAGTCGGCGTACATCACGCCGACGAAGACGCCCGCGTCGCTGCCGCGGAGGGTGGTCGGGTCGATGCCCGAACTCTCGACCGCCTCCCAGGCGGTCTCCAGCAGCAGACGCTGCTGCGGGTCGACGGCGAGCGCCTCGCGCGGACTGATACCGAAGAAGGCCGGGTCGAACTCGGCGGCATCGTGCAGGAATCCGCCGAACCGGGTGGCAGAGGTGCCGGGGTGGGTCGGGTCGGGGTGGAACAGGTCGGGATCCCAGCCTCGATCGGTCGGGAACTCGGTGATCGCGTCGACGCCGTCGGCGAGCAGCTGCCAGAACTCGTCGGGGGTGCGGACTCCGCCAGGGAAGCGACAGGCCATGCCGACGATGGCGATCGGGTCGTCGGCCACGTCCCTGTCCCGAGTCCCCAATGCTGCTCGGAACGGCGATGTGGGCTCGGGTCGTTCGAGTTGCGCGGGCGGGAGTTCCAGTTGAGCGGCCACGAATTCGGCGAGAGCGACAGGGTTGGGATGGTCGAAGACCACCGCGCTCGGCAGTCGCAGGCCGAGCGCGGAATTGAGCCGATTGCGCAGCTCGACGGCGGTGAGCGAATCGATGCCGAGATCGGTGAAGGCCAGTTCCGCGTCGAGTACCGTGCCGGCCGGGTGGCCGAGCACCTCGGCCACGGCCTCCAGCACGATCCGCACCGGGTCTGCGCCCGGCCGGGGCGTCCGGACCGGCCGAGCGGAAACCTCTCGCGCGGTGTGGACCGCGGCACGGTGCTCCGGCTCGACGTGGACCAGGTGGGCGGCAATCAGGGCCACGCTGTCCAGCCGGAGCGCCCGGTCGAGCAGGGCCAGCCCGTCGGCCTCGGCCATCGGCCGAATGCCGGCCCGGTCGAGCCGGGCCAGATCACGCTCGCCGAGTGCGGCGGCCAGGCCGGTACGCAGGGCCCACAGTCCCCAGTGCAGCACGAGCGCCGGCCGCCCCATCGTCCGGCGACGCCGCGCGATCCCTTCGAGCGAGGCGTTCGCGGCGCAGTAGGCGGCCTGCCCGGCGGTTCCGAACACACCGGCCACCGAGCCGTAGAGCACGAAGGCATCAAGCTCGAGCCCGGCAGTCAGCTCGTCCAGGTGCACGGCGGCCCGGGTCTTGGCGTCCAGGGTCTGCCGCAGCGAATCGGCGGTGAGGCGCTCGACGACGGTGTCCTGCGCGATCCCCGCGGCATGGACCACTGCGGAGAGTGGGGCGGTCAGCCCTGCGATCAGGGCCGCCACGGCAGCCCGGTCGGCGAGGTCGCAGGCCCGCACCTCGGCGTGGGCGCCCAGCGCGGCCAGTTCGGCCACTGCCGCGGCCGCATCCGGGTGCCGCGGCCCGCGCCGACTCACCAGCACGATATTGCGCACCCCATGACGGGACACCAACCGACGGGCCGTCAACCTGCCGAGGGCTCCGGTACCACCGGTGATCAGCACGGTGCCGCCGTCGGCACTGCGAGGCCATCGGATGCCGGGCTCACCTTCGGGTCGTGATTCCGCGGGCTCACCCGGGACATCCGCGGGCAGTCGCACCGCATGCGGCACCCGAAGCTCGGCACCGGTCAGCACCGCCTGGGGGTGGGCCAGTGCCACCGTTGCGAGCAGCTCGTCCGCGATCGCACGGTCTGCATGGACCAGGCCGAACCGTCCTGGATTCTCCTTCTGCGCGGCGCGCACCAGTCCCCACAGGGCGGCGGAAGCGGGCTCGGCATGCGGGTCGGCGGTCCGACCCGCATCGGTCACGAAGGCCAGCAGGCCCGCCGCATCGGACGCCGCCAACCTGGCCTGGACCGCAGCGCGGGCCAGCTCGGCCGCGTGGTACGGGTCAGTGGTACCGACGCGGAGCAGTTCCACCTGCTCGGCCACCGTGCCGTCCGCCTCAGGGGTCGGAACCGCCCGCCACTCCAGCCGGTGCAGCGCGGCCCCCGACGGCAGTGCCCGCAACCGCAACCGCTCCACGGTCAGGACGGCGCGGCCGGCCGGATCGCTCAACTCGACCCGGTAGGCCTGGTCCCCCACCTGGTACAGCCGGGCCCGCAGCCGAGTGGCGTGCGGCCGATGCAGCCGCACCCCTTCCAGCGCGTACGGCACCAGGCGGGGGCCGCCCCGCTGGAGACCGTGCAGCACCATCGCATGCAGAGCGGCGTCGAGCAGCGCCGGATGGACACCGTAGCGGTCCGCGTCGCCTGCGATCGGCACCTCGATCTCGGCCTCCAGCTCGCTGCCGGCCTGCCGGGCGCTTTGCAGGCCTTGGAAAGCCGACCCGTAGCCGTAGCCGGCGGCAGCCAGCCGCCGATACGCCCCCGCCGGCCCGTCACCGTCGAACAGCTCCTCCCAGTGCTGCGGTTCGGTGAGCGGCGTATCGCTGTCTCCGTCGCCGGACGCGGCTTCGAGCTGCCCGGTCGCATGGGTCTGCCAGTCTCCCGCGGCCGTACGGGCCCGGACCACCAGCCCGCCGTCGTCGGTCACCAGCAGCTGGACGGTCGTCCCGGTGCCCCCGTGGATCTCCAGCGGCGCGCTGATCAGCAGCTCGCGCACGTGCGCCCGACCTGCCGCAGCGCCGGCGGCCAACGCCAGCTCGGTCAGCACGGCGGCGGGCAGCAGCACCCGGCCGTCGATCCGGTGATCGGCCAACCAGGGCTGCCCTTCCGTTGTCAGCGTTCCGGTGAACAGCCGGACGCCGTCCGGCAGTTCCAGCGCTGCCGGTAGCAGCGGATGGGGGGACTCTGCGACCCCCAGGGCAGCCGCCGAGTGGATCCGGGGCGGCTGCGGTGCGTCCTGCAGCCAGTAACGCCGGGTCTCGAAGGGATACACCGGCAGGTCCACCGCCTGACCGTCGGCGACGCCCTGCCCGAAGTCCACCGGTACCCCGGCAACATGCAGTTCGGCCAGCGCCGATCGAACGGTCTCGACCTCCGGACGTCCGGGGCGAAGCAGTGCGACCGCGACCGGCGCAGCGATCCCCGTGTCCTCCGACGGATCGGTGTCGACCAGCGCGGCGAGCGATCCGTCCGGCCCGGCCTCGACAAACCTCGTCACCCCCAGGCGATTCGCCGCCCGCAGGGCGTCCAGGAAGCGGACGGGTCGACGGATCTGCTCCACCCAGTACTCCGGGGTGGCAAGCTCGCCGGGCTCTGCCATCGCACCCGTGACCGAGGAGATCACCGGCACCACGGGCTCGGCGAAAGTGAGTTCGGCAATGGCCTCACGGAAGTCGGCCAGCACCGGTTCCATTCGCGTGGAGTGGAAGGCGTGGCTGACTCGCAGCCGGGTGGCCTTGCGTCCCTGCGCTTTCCAGTTCGCCACCAACCGGTCGAGTGCGTCGGCCGCGCCGGCCAGCACGATCGACGTGGGCCCATTGACAGCGGCCAACTCGACGGCGCCGTCCGCGGCGGCGACCAGCCCGGCGCCCTCGGCCTCGTCGGCCGCGAAGGCAGCCATGCCACCGCCCGCGGGGGCGGACTGCATCAACCTGCCGCGCGCGGCCACCAGGGCGCAGGCATCGGGCAGATCCAGGACGCCGGCCACGTGCGCAGCGGCGACCTCACCGATCGAGTGGCCTATCAGAAAGCCCGGACGGACTCCGTGGAACTCGGCCAGCCGGTAGAGGGCGGTCTCGACGGCGAACAGAGCCGGCTGGGCGTACCGAGTCTCCCGCAGTGCCGCCGCATCGCGCCCGACCAAGTCTCGCAGGCCGATTCCGATCAGTGGGTCGAGCACGCCGGCCACTTCGTCGAACGCGCGGGCGAACTCGGCCGACTCGCGCAGAAGTTCGACCCCCATGCCGAGGCGCTGACTACCCTGCCCGGAGAAGAGCACGGCCAGCCCCTGCCCACCCCGCGCCCGGCCGACCCGCACCGCAGGATGACGAGCAGCGTCCCGAACAGCGGTCAAGGCCTCGCGGGCCTGCGCCAGGTCGGCCACGTGGGCCACGGCCCGCTGGTCGAAGCGGGCGCGGCGGGCCAGCGTGTACCCGAGGTCGAGGAGCTCGACCGGGTGGTCGTCGAGGTGGGTGAGCAACGCATCGGCCTGCGCCCGCAGTGCGGTGGGAGTCTTGGCGGAGAGCAGCAGCGGAACCACATCCGCCGACCGGCTCGCCGTCACTTCCGGTTCCTCCGGCGCCTGTTCGAGAATCACATGAGCATTGGTGCCACTGATCCCGAACGAGGACACCCCCGCCCGAC